>DAOORA010000006.1:0-97746 GCA_035389045.1 Bacteroidales bacterium
CTGGATTTAAAGTTTAGGAAACTTCCGTTCTATCCGTTGAACTATAGGGCCAGGGGCACAAAGGTACAAAAAACACAAATTGGTTGTCATTTTATTCAGTTTCTTTTAAATGGTTTTCTAAATAAATTTTTTATCAGATTTATTTTTGTAATAAAAAATGAGTAATTTTGCAGTCCTTTTTAATGGCGGCGACGTAGCTCAGTTGGTAGAGCAGAGGACTGAAAATCCTTGTGTCACTGGTTCAATTCCAGTCGTTGCCACAGCAAGCGCTCCTAAAGAGCGCTTTTTTTGTTAATTTTGCACGATGCTGGCGAAATTCTTAGCACATATTACAGAAAACGAGTTGTTTGGACCTTCCGACAAAATACTTCTTGCTGTGAGCGGAGGTGTTGATTCTATAGTGATGACGGAACTTTTTTACAGGGCAGGATTTCGTTTCGCTATGGTGCATTGTAACTTTCTTTTACGGGGAGTAGATTCCGATACAGATGAAAAATTTGTGAAAAATCTGGCAGAGAAATATAAAACCCGATGTTATGTAAAGCAATTTGATACCCGCGCGTATTCGGAGCAGCATAAACTTTCGATACAGGAAGCCGCCCGCGATCTTCGATATAATTTTTTTGAAGAGATCAGCAAAAAAGAGAATTTTAAATTTATTGCCACGGCACATCATGCCGACGACAGTATCGAAACATTTTTTATCAACTTACTGCGGGGAACTGGCATTTCAGGACTTTCAGGAATCCCTGCGAAGCAAAATAAAATTATACGGCCTATGTTATTTGCATATAAAAAGGATATCGAAGATTATGCAAAAAAGAATAATATTGATTACCGCTATGATTTTTCAAACCGGGAAAACAAATACCTGAGAAATAAGATAAGAAACACGCTGCTGCCGGCATTAGAAAATATTTCGCCCGGATATCGTAAATCAATTGATACCACGATCAATAACCTCAAAAATACAGAAATCATTTATCGTCAGTGCCTCGAAAAAATTCAGTTACTGCAAACGGAAAAGAATGAATTGATGACGATTTCCATTGATAAACTCAGGATGCTAAAACCATCTTCACGCTATTTATATGAATGTATAAAGATGTTTGGTTTCAATCTTCATGTATGCGAAGATGTTTGCAATTCACTGGATGACATACCAGGAAAAATATTTTTGTCGCCGACACACCGGATGGTAAAAGATCGCGAAAAGCTCATAATCGAAAAAAAGAAAGACACCGACAGAAACAGTCATTTTCTTGCGTATGAAGGAATACAACTTATTTACGAGCCTGTAAAATTGGAATTTACTGAGCGAAAAAAATCTGAGATGGCTGTGCTTGATACTGACAGGCATACCGCACTGCTCGACAAGGACCGGCTGTTATTTCCACTCATTATACGAAAATGGCAACGAGGCGATTATTTTTATCCGCTGGGGTTGCGTGGAAAAAAGAAACTCAGTGATTTTTTTTCCGACAACAAGTTTTCTGTTATTGAAAAATCAAATACGTGGCTGCTTTGCTCCGGGGATGACATTGCCTGGATCATTGGCCATAGAATAGATGAACGTTACAAAATTAAGCAGTTAACACAAAATATTTTACAGATTAAATGGTTACAATAAAAGATTATTTTTGTAAATGGTTTTCAGAAGGCACATATAAATATAATTAGAATCACTATGAATTTAAATAGGAAAATCCGGATTTTTATTTTTTTGTTGTTTATCTTTTCCACTGCCGGTGCGCAGATACTTGAACCGGTCAAATGGTCTGTCGCATCTAAAAAAACGGGGGACGCCAGTGCGGAAATAACTCTTACGGCAACGATTGACAAGGGCTGGCATTTATACTCTCAGGACATACCCGCCAACGGGCCGGTTCCGACGGAGTTTGTATTTGAAAAGAATAAATTTTACAGTCTTGAAGGAAAGGTCGTCGAGCCCAAGCCGATAACGGAAAAGGACCCCAACTTCGACAATATGTTGTTGAAGTATTTTTCGACGAAGGCCATTTTTAAACAAAAAATAAACATACTACACGAAGAAGACTTTATGGTAAAAGGTACCGTAAGTTTCATGTGTTGTAACGATGTGAGTTGCCTTCCCCCGAATGATGTGCCTTTTTCGGTGAAGGTGCAGGGCGCGGCAAACGTGCTGCAGAAAGATACTGTACGTCCGGATACTGTTATTGTTACCACGCCCGACACCCTGAATACCATATCGGCTGATTCGGTGAACAAGGGAACTTTGGAGGGTGGCAGCACAGGCGCATCCAATAAAGGCTTATGGGGGTTGTTTTTCTTTGCTTTTCTGGCCGGCCTGGCAGCCATTATCACCCCTTGTGTTTTTCCTATGATCCCGATGACGGTTTCTTTTTTTATGCATGAAGGAGAACGCCGGGCAAAATCCATCATCAAGGCTCTGTTTTTCGGTTTGTCCATAATACTCATTTATACTGTAATCGGAACTATTGTTGCAGTTACACTGGGTGTTAATTTTGCCAATTTCCTTAGTACGCACTGGATACCGAATGTTTTATTTTTTCTTATATTCCTGGTTTTTGCTGCCTCCTTTTTTGGAATGTTTGAGATTACGATGCCGGGATGGATGATCAATAAATCGGATAAGCAGGCAGATAAAGGTGGTATCATTGGTTCCTTTTTTATGGCATTTACGCTGGTGCTCGTGTCATTTTCGTGCACCGGGCCGCTGGTTGGCGCTATACTGGTAAAGTCGGCTAGCGGGCAGGTTCTTGAACCTATTATAGGAATGCTGGGATTTTCGATAGCTTTTGCCCTGCCGTTTTCATTATTTGCCTTTTTCCCATCATGGTTAAGCCGGCTTCCGAAATCGGGAGGGTGGCTGAATTCAGTGAAAGTGGTTTTAGGCTTTATTGAGCTGGCACTGGGTTTAAAATTTCTGAGCATAGCCGACCAAACCTATCATTGGAGAATACTTGACCGGGAAGTCTACCTGGCCTTATGGATCATTATATTTACCCTGATGGGCTTTTATCTGCTTGGGAAAATAAAATTCAAACACGACAGTGATTTGAAATATGTTGGGGTATTCAGGCTTTGTCTTGCTATAATTACATTCTCCTTTGTTATTTACATGATACCCGGGATGTTCGGGGCTCCGCTGAAAATGTTGTCAGGCTATATTCCTCCGCAGCAATCCTTAGACTTTGATATCAGCAGAATCGTGCGGGAGGATAGCGGTAAGGACAAGGAGCTTTGTGAAAAATCCAAATACAGTGAGTTTTTGCACCTGCCTCATGGATTGAATGGTTATTATGATTTCGGGCAGGGCATTGCCTGTGCCCGGGAACAGAACAAACCGGTATTTATTGATTTTACAGGCCACGGCTGTGTTAATTGCCGTGAAATGGAAGCTAATGTATGGTCTGATCCGAGAGTGCTTAAAATCCTGAGAGAAGATTACCTGATCATTACCCTTTATGTGGATGATAAGAAAGAGATGGAAGAGTCGGATTGGGTAACATCAAGGTATGACGGGCAGCTCAAGAAAACTATCGGAAAAAAATATGCTGATTTTCAGGTGTATTTTTTCAATGTCAATGCCCAACCCTATTATGTGTTGCTTGATCCTTACGTTGACCTGAAAGATAAGACGGATGTGGCGAAAGCCGAGTTAGTGCCTCCGCGGGCATACGATCTGAATCCGGATAATTTTGTAAGCTTTCTGCAACAGGGACTGGAGGAATTTAAAAAACGCAGATCTGACAAATAGTTTTAAATGGAAAAACGGTTTTGATGATTTAAGACATTGTGTTTTAACTTAAGGGCATCTCTAATAACCTTGATCGGGCGCCTCTAAAAACAAAAAAGTTCGAGGCAGTCGAAGTTCTGAAAACCGCAGTGTACTGAGCGTACATGAGGATTTGAAGAACGAAGATGAACGAAGAAATTTGAAGTTTTTAGAGGTGCCCTTAATGAAATCTTCATTTATTGCTTTTCACACAAACATTAATATGTGTCGTATGTATAATTAATATGTGTGCCATTTTCATTACCATACAATGATAGATTTTATCCCGGTCTTTGGATAACTGTAAGGCCCAAACACGCATAATATCAAGGAATAATTCCTAAATTATGCAGATTTTTTAGTTAATTTTAATATTTTTACAACCCGGATGCGAACCAGTTATTTTATTCCTTGAACCGAATAGCGATCACGGCAGAAAATACTATATAGTGACTGAAACAAACATATTGAATCAAAACAGTTTCTTAATAATTTGATAAAAAGTAAAAAAATGGAAAACAACGGGAAGACATCAGCAGGCGACGCATCTGCAGGAAATAAGGACAATGAAAGCCCTGTGACAACGGATGCTCCGGGCACAAACAGCTGTGCGGAAAAACCGGCAACGGGACAAACCAATGAGCAGGGTGAGCCCGCTGATACTGCATTAGAAAAAAATACGACCAACCTCAACTGGCGGGCATTTTTAACTGCGGTATATATTTTTATTGTGACAATAGCCTTGTTTTTCGCTTTTATTGCCATAAATAAAAAACTCGATAAAAAAAACAAGGTCTGTTACACTGTCTTATGGAAAAACAACGAGGCCATACATATTAAACCGGGACCACCCTGGTTTCAGTATGACCAGAAAGCGGATTCAATCCGGTCGCTGAAGATCATTGATGAAGCTGATAAAAAGCTTTTGTTGGCGCTGGCAGAAGACACATCGGGGGCGAAGACGGACACGCTGAATGTGAATATGGATTCCTTTAATCAGGCAATAGAAAGCCTGGCATTTAAAACCAACAGTGAAAAACGATCTTCCTATTATTTATTGATATTAATTTTTGCCGTTTGCGGCGCTTTTGGTTCTCAATTACGCATGATATACCGGTTCATTGGTGTTACCTGCTATAAAAGAATATTCGATTTTAATCTCTGGTGGCCATGGTATTTTCTATTGCCATTGCTCGGCGCTGTTATCGGGCCAATACTATTTATGCTGGTAGAAGGGAATCTTTTAAATTATTCAACGACAGCAAATTATTCCAGTTTTTTAATTGCATTGACCATTATTGCTGGTTTTGCGGCAGATGATTTTGTCAGAAAACTCAACCAGATTTCGGAAGCTTTCTGGGGTGAAAGCAAGGCGGATAACAAAAGCGGGACAAACGGAAAGTCCGGAGCCTCTGGACAAGCAGAAACATCAAGTACGGCAGCAGCGGCAAAAAAATAAAAACCTGCATGTTTGAAAACAATGTTGTGTTTTGATGACAAATAGTTGAAGATTCCGTTTTAATAATGAATGGAAATTAGTCGTCTGATGACTTTGTAAACAAAAGCTCTTTCCCCGGGCCCCAAAAAAGTTTTTCAAAATCCTGTATCTGGTCGCTGGTCACTAAGATGCCTTTATTTTTCAAAAGCTGTTCATAGAAATGGCATTTCAAATTATTTGTATTAGAAATACAAAATATCTTGTATTTTTAATACAAATTATGTATCTTTGTAAAAAACTTTATAATGATTACAGAAGAAATACTCAGAGCTGTTATTGCGGAAAATATCAAATTTTTCGCACTTGATGCAACAGTAAAAAGAGATAGGGGCATTAATTTAAAAAGCAAATTTGTAACGGTAATTACAGGCGTAAGGCGCTGTGGAAAAAGTACCTTATTAAGGCAATTACTGAAAAATGAGAAAAATAAAATATTTTTAAATTTTGAAGACACAAGGCTTGAGGGTTTTGAATTAGGCGACTTTTATAAGGTTGAACAGATTGCCGTTTCAAAAAAAATCAATTGCTATGTGTTCGATGAAATACAAAATATTGTCGGATGGGAAAAATATGTCCGGTCTGCTCATGATAAGGGGTTTAGGATATTTATTACAGGGTCTAATGCCTCTATGCTCAGCCGGGAACTTGGCACAAAGCTTACAGGAAGGTATTTACAAACAGAGCTGTTCCCGTTCAGTTTTACTGAATATTTAAAATATACCAAAGCAAAATTCGGACGGGATAGTTTTTTAATATTTATGTCGGAAGGTGGATTCCCTGAATTTCTGGCTTCAGCCGACACTGAATATCTTCGTACACTTTTCCGGGATATAATAATCCGCGATATTGCTGTTCGAAGAAATATCAGAAACGAACATGTGATTTTAAGACTTGCATTACACCTGATAAGTAATGTTGGCAAAGAGATTAGTTACAACAATTTGACAAAGCTGATGGGGATTAAATCAGTTCGCACAACTATTGATTACTGTGATTATTTAAGAGAAAGTTACCTGCTGGATTTTGTGCCGCGTTTTTCCTTTTCAATAAAACAGCAATTAAATAATCCTAAAAAAGTCTATTCTGTTGATACTGGAATGGCAAAAGCAAACAGTATTTCTTTTAGCGAAGATATGGGCAGAATGCTTGAGAATACAGTTTACTTGCGCTTAAGACAGGCTTCGCGTGATATTTTATATTTTAAGGATGATTTGTCGGAATGTGCTTTTTTAGTACGGAAAAATGACAACATAGTCTATGCTGTTCAGGTATGCTGGCATCTTACTGAAAACAATATGAAACGGGAAATTGCCGGATTGAAAAATGCCTTGGCTGTTACCAAGGTAAAAAATGGGATACTAATAACTTATGACCAACAGGATTTGTTTGAAAATGTTTTAGTAATACCCGTATGGAAATGGATGCAACAGGACTTGCCTTTTCAAAAATAGAGTACGGTCAAAAAAATATTTAATTCATGTTTTTAGATTTCCTTCATCGGATCCCAGAAAAGTTTTTTAAAATCCTGAATCTGATCATCAATGATGGTAAGGCCTTCATTTTCGAGAAGCTGTTGCATCAGCAGGCTGCCGTCGAAATGATGTTTTCCTGTCAGTACTCCGTTACGGTTCACCACACGGTGAGCCGGGATTGACAATCGCTGATGATGAGACTGGTTCATGGCCCATCCTACCATGCGTGCCGAGCCTTTGCTGCCCAGGTATCCGGCAATGGCGCCGTATGAAGTGACTCTGCCGTAAGGTATACATAGAACCACACCATATACCTTACTGAAAAAAGAAGCATCGTTACCGGATTTATTTTTCAAGGTGATTTAATATGAATTGCAAGTAACATATTTTTTTTCCTTCGGCAAGGAACACGGATTCATAAAATGTCTGTATCATTCCGGCCTCATTATTCAGGTCGGAGTTGTACAAGTCGAACGTATGATTCAGCAGCATATGCTTTTTCTGCCCGATGATGTCAAGGGTGTATTCAAACAAGCCAGTATTATCTGTTTTGAGATTTATGACGGCATCTTTTTTCAGAAACAGCCGGTATCTCTCAAGAAACTCAGGACTGGTTAGTCTTTTACCTTCTTTGGCTTTTTGGGGTTGTGGATCGGGGAAGGTTATCCACAGCCCGCTGACTTCATTTTTGCCAAAAAACCTGTTGATCTGGTTGATATGAATTCGCAGGAAGGCTGCATTGCAGATATTGTTCTCCAATGCTGTTTTGGCCCCGCGCCAGATGCGCGCGCCCTTAATATCCAAGCCAATGTAATTATGTTGTGGATTTAAGCGCGATAAGCCCACAGTGTATTCACCTTTTCCGCAACCCAGTTCCAGAAATAAAGGATGGTCGTTACCGAAAAAATCAGACGACCACTTGTTTTTAAGGTGATAATCTTCAGAAAAATGATAATACGGCAACTGAACAACATTTCTGAAAGTTGCTGTTTCTGCAAACCGTTCAAGTTTATTTTTTCCCACAAAAAATCTTACATTTTAAGCAACCAGGCATCGGGGCTTATGCTGCTGTGAATTCTGGACAGCCCATCGCTGGCAGTTTGTTCCGAATCAAAGCAATCAATATAAACCTTATATAGTTCGTTGCCTTTGGGCTCGATGATGCCGGCATTTTGATATCCCTTTGAAATAAGCTGGTTTTTGTAATTTTCTGCCAGGTCTCTGACACGGTTGCAACTACCTATAATAAAGAATTTACATGGCGAAGCTGGCACTGCTGTTTCCGTTTGTGCGGCTCCGGAAGCAGAGGTCGTGCCTGCCGAAAATTCAGAAAAACAGGGGTATAATGTGTCATGCCGGGGCGTGAAAATGCTCTTGCTGTTTGCAACATCAAGGGTGCTTTCGTAAACCTCCGGGATATTGTAACTGAGGTTTTTTTCTGATCTTACAATTTGTTCAGTGGTATTTTCTTTTACTGAAAAGACAGAGGTCAGATTGGTATAGTTATGGGTAACATCGGTAATAGTCCCCACATTGACAAATGCCCAGACGAAAACGGCAGCTGCAGGCACAGATATCAAAGCAACCTTTGCCCATACTTCCGAAGGTTTATGTTCGGCAGGTTTTATTTTCTTTTCTGAAAAGACTTTTCCGATACGTTTTTCTATGCCTTCGCGTTGTATGGCGGGAGAAATGAAATTTGCAAGACCAAAGGAAGACAGCAGCAGGTTGTGTTCCATATCCTGCTGAAACCTGAAATAATTATTTGAATCAAGAACAAGTGTTCCCACGTGAAGTATTTCGAGTTTCCCTTTGTTATTAAGGATCTGAAGGCAATCTTCAACAAAATGTTGTATCATGGCCAGGGCATCACCAAAAGGAATATTTTCTTTCTGAGCAATATAAGAAGCCAGTAACCCGTCGTTATGTTTGATGTCCGAGTTAAATAATATCTCTTTCCGTGGTGGAGAAAAACTATTTATAACCGGTTGAATACCTGCCGGAATATGAGTGGCGATAAATCCGCCGAAACCCGGCACGATCACACAGTCATGCTGAAGCAATAACTCGCTGATATATTGAAGTACTTTCATTGAATTAATACAATATCAACTCCTGATTTATAATGATGCTAAATTACGAAAAAAAATCATTCATTGGTGAATTTATCAAATTTTAACAGGTCCTCCGGGACGTCAACGGAATAGCTTTCATGGTTTGTTTCCCGGGTGAAAACCCTGTACCCATTTTCGATCCAGCGTAATTGTTCCAGCGATTCGGCAAGTTCCAGCGGACTGCTTTTTAACGAAGTTATTTGTTTCAGGGTTACACTCCGGTAAGCATAAATTCCTATATGCTTGTAAAACAGAGCTTCCCGAAACCACGAGTCGGATTTTTTGTCTCTCACATACGGAATTTGGGCGCGTGAAAAATATAATGCCTGTTGATTGGCTGAAATGACAACTTTGATGATGTTCGGGCTTGCAAATTCTTCCTGTGAATCTAATTTTTTTATCAGCGTGGCAATTTCTATTTCCGGATCACTGAAACAGGAGGCCAGCAGATCAATTTGTCCGGGTTGTATATAGGGTTCATCGCCTTGGATATTGATGGCAACATCAAAGATTTTATTTCCGGTTTCGAGATTTCTGACCACTTCGCAGCAGCGCTCAGTGCCCGTGCGGTGTGTGGAAGCCGTCATCATCACTTGTCCGCCAAATCCATTTACATGATCGAAGATGCGCTGGTCGTCCGTAGCCACAAAAACAGAAGTCAGAGCAGATGATTTAATGCATTGCCCATAAACCCTCTGGATCATTGATTTGCCGTTGATCTGCACCAGTGGTTTTCCCGGGAACCTGGAAGACGCAAAACGCGCAGGGATTATTCCGATGATCCTCATCAGGAATTATTTAAACAGACCGTATAATTCGCCGTTAATGTTGTCCATAAACTTTTCCAGATCGGCAGAGTTGTTTGCGAAGTCTTTGTCGTCAACATCCACAATAAGTAATTTGCCTATTTTGTATGATGATATCCACGCTTCGTAACGTTCATTAAGCCGTGTAAGATAATCTATCCGGATGGAGTTTTCATAGTCACGTCCTCTTTTTTGAATCTGCCGCACTAATGTTGGGACCTCGGCTCTCAGGTAAACGAGCAGGTCGGGAGGTTTTATGAATGCGCTCATCAGTTCAAAGAGCGAACTGTAATTCTCAAAATCTCTGGTGTTCATAAGGCCCATGGCGTGAAGGTTGGGTGCGAAAATGTATGCATCCTCATAAATGGTCCTGTCCTGAACAACTGTTTTGCCTCCTTCACGGATCTTGATTACCTGGCGGAAACGGCTGTTCAGAAAATATATCTGCAGGTTGAACGACCATCGCTGCATGTCTTCATAAAAACTGTTCAGGTACGGGTTGACATCCACATCTTCATAAAGAGCTTCCCATTTGAAGTTTTTTGCCAGTATGCCTGTCAGTGTTGTTTTTCCGGACCCGATATTTCCGGCAATAGCAATATGCATGATAATAATTATTAAAAATGTTTATAAAAATAATATTTTTTACTGGAAGAAAAACCGGATAATAAAAGTAGTTTTTTTTTTAAAGAAGAATAAAATTTTTTTAAAAAATTTTAGTTGATAAAGTTTGATATTTTTGCAGTATGATGAATATGGTTTCTATCATTCTGATTGCTGTTCCGATGGCAGTTGCCCCCGGTATCGGATTGAGTTTTTTTATATATTTCAAAGACAAATTTGAAAAAGAACCGTTCAGGTTATTAAGAAATTGTTTTTTATTTGGTGCGGTAAGCATTATTCCGGCTATAATCATTGAACTGTTATCGGGCTTTGCAGGGATGGATGAAAACAAAGGTGTACTGACTACTTTTTTTTATGCTTTTTGTATTGTTGCCGTAGCTGAGGAAGTATGTAAGTATGTCGTCCTAAGGTTTTATGTATATAAAAATGCGGCGTTTAACGAACCCTTTGACGGTATTGTCTATGCGGTAATGATTTCTATGGGTTTTGCAACGGTCGAAAATATATTATATGCTGTGACATCGGGAGTCGGCACTACGGTTTTACGAATGTTCACGGCGGTGCCGCTTCATGCAGTGTGCGCCATCTTCATGGGGTATTTTATTGGTAAGGCAAAATTTTCCGGGCGGGTGCCGTTAAATATTGCTAAAGGATTGTTCTTTGCGGTACTGGCGCATGGGTTATATGATTTTTTTCTGTTTCAGAAAAATGTTCCGGCGCTTGGAATTCTTTCTTTCGTAACATTGGGCGCTTCAGTATACCTCTCGTTTGTGGCAATAAACAAACATCAGAAAAACTCTCCTTTCAACAACAGGAATTCCGGGAATATGATCAACGATAGTGCCAATGCCGGTGCTGAAACAAATTAGAAAAATCAAATTCTTAAGCAGTTTTCTGCACAGGCCTGTTAGAAATAGGCGGGCGAAAAAACTTCTTAGCGGAGCTTTTCACAGAAAACTTATTTTTTTCTTTCAGCCGTCATTAGACCAGGCTGTACATTTTACCTGGCAAGGTCTTTACGATACCTTCAAACTCCAGGTTTAACAATGCCGCCGCCACATGGCTTGTAGTGGTCTGAAGTTCAAGGCAGATCGTGTCAATACTTAATTGAATGTTTTTTTCAAGGAGTTTTACAATGGCATCTTCTTCAGGCGATAGATTAACAAATAATTTTCTTTGAACAACCGTATCTTTTTGTTTTTTTGTATCCCATCCCATCAGGTATTTAATGTCTGCCGCTGACTGTATCAGTGCTGCTTTGTTGGTTTTGATAAAGTGATTGCATCCTTCGGAAAAAGTGTCCGTGATTTTTCCGGGAACGGCAAAAACATCACGGTTGTATGAATTGGCAATGTCGGCAGTGATGAGGGCTCCGCCCTTTTTTGCCGCTTCGATAATGATGGTAGCATCAGATAGTCCGGCAATAATTCTGTTTCTCTTTGGAAAATTTTCTCTGTCGGGGTTGGTTTCGCTGATATAATCCGTGATCAGTCCGCCCTTATCGATCATCTTTTGTGCAAGATTCCGGTGCACGGCCGGATAAATCCGGTCAAGCCCATGGGCAAGAACACCAAGGGTTGGCAAGCCGTTTTTCAATGCCTCCCTGTGAGCACACGCATCGATACCATGAGCCAGCCCGCTTACGATCAGCACATCCGATTCGGCAAGCCCCTCGACGATGCTTTTGCAACATTCTTTTCCGTACTCCGTTGCACTGCGGGTTCCAACAATGCTTACAATTTTACTTTTATTTAATTCAGTATTCCCTTTGTGATAAAGCATCATCGGTGAATCCACGCAGTTTTTCAGCCGGTGTGGGTACAGGTCATCGGTGAAGAAAAAACTCCCGATCTTATATTTTTCAATAAAGGAAATTTCTTTTTCAGCCCGCCTCAGTGCATCATTTCGATGGCTGATAATTGATCCGGCCAAAGTTTCCCTTATCCCCGGTATCCTCATCAGATGCTGTTTTTTTTCTTTAAAAACAGCTTCCACATCACCGCAGTATGCAATGAGCTTTTTTCCTGTAATGTCACCAATTCCGGGTATCAGCGTAACGGCAATCTGAAACAACAACATTTTATTGACGGTTTGATTTATAAAAACATAAAACTAATAAAATAAATAAATGAAAATATCAGTTTAACGAATAAAAAACAGAACACCACCTTCATAGCATTTAAATACCTGATTATAAGATTAAAGTTCATTGTCGCAAATAATGTATAAATTTGCATCGCAAAAAAAATGCCTTTAAAATTTGTTGTATGAAAAAAAGATACTTTTTTGTGACTTTAATTTTATTGTGTGTGCCGGTGGTTATGGCTTTTTCGCAGGACGCCACGGTTAAAGGAATAATATACAACGGGACCACAAAAGAAACCATACCTGGTGTGAGTGTGCTTACCAGTGAAAAGACAGGAATGATTTCAGAAATTGACGGATCGTATGTCGTAAAAGTTCATAGTGGCAAAGCGGTAAAACTGGTTTTTAAACTATTAGGATACGGAAATGTTAGTAAATTATTTGAAATAAAACCCGGAGAAACAAAAGTGTTTGATATCCTGATGTACGAACAGTCGACAGCCATAGAGGGCGTTGTTGTGAGTGCAGGTAAATTCGAGCAAAAACTTTCGGATGTGACGATTTCAATGGATGTAATAAAGCCTTCCCAGATCCAAAACACAAATACAAACAATATAATGACTTCGCTGAATAAAATTTCAGGGATCGATATTTATGACTCCCAGCCCAGTATACGGGGGGGCAGCGGATATAGTTACGGTGCGGGGAACCGGGTAATGGTGATGGTTGATGATATGCCGATCATGTCTCCGGATGCAGGCGATACCAAGTGGAATTATTTACCGATTGAAAATCTTTCCCAGGTTGAAGTCATTAAAGGAGCCTCATCTGCACTTTTCGGATCTTCAGCGTTGAACGGCGTGATAAATTTAAGGACCGCTTATCCGAAATCCAAGCCGGAAACGAAAATCACTGTCAACACGGGTGTATATTTAAACCCGAAAAGAATAGAAGCGGCATGGTGGTATGATGATGATGTACAATATTCCAATACCGTGATGGCGAAACTGATCAACCCCGCGTCAATGTTAGGGGTTAAAAATCCGGGATTTGGCGGTATCAATCTATTTCATTCGCGGCAAATCGGGCAGTTTGATCTCGTTGTTGGCAGCAATATATTCGAAAATCAGGGATTTCGCCAGGGAGAAGGAGAAGCCAGGGGCAGGGCAAATATGAATTTCAGGTACAGGGCAAAAAAAATTGCCGGGCTTTCGCTGGGACTGAATGCAAATTATATGTATCAGCACAAGTCGAATTTCTTTTTATGGCAGAATGCCGATTCGGGGATTTATCGCCAGAATAATCAGGTGGTCGGAACTTCCGGCTACCGTTTAACTGTGGATCCGTACTTTTTATATTTTAATAAACGGGGAAGCAAATACAGTTTAAAACTGAGGTATTATGCCCAAACCAATACCAATAAGGCAGATAGTACCATGAACAATAATTCCGATATGTTTTACGGTGATTACCAGTATCAGCATAAATTCCAGGACAAATACAACCTTACGGCAGGAATTGCAGGCACTATAGGCCGGTCAACAGCTTTGTTGTATCAGACAGATCATAAAGGGCTTAATGCTTCCATGTACATACAGTTTGATGCAAAATTCTGGAACAGGGTATCCTTCTCGCTCGGATTAAGAGGAGAATATTGCCGTATAGATAAAGATGAAACAGAATCTTCTTTTTCTATCAGGACCAAAAAAGACACGATCATTATTCCGATAGAACCTGTGCTCAGGGCGGGTGTAAGTGTCGAAGTGGCCAAATATACCTTTATCCGGGCATCTTTCGGGCAGGGCTACAGATTTCCGTCCATTGCTGAGAAGTATATAAAAACTTCCATCGGTGCCATGAACATTTTTCCGAATCCCAATTTGGAAGCAGAATTGGGCTGGAGTGCAGAACTGGGTGTTAAACAAGGTTTCAGGGTAGGCTCCTGGATAGGATTCATGGATGTTGCCGGATTTTGGACACAATACAAAAACATGATGGAATTTTCCTTTGGCGTGTACAAGCCGGACACTGCTTTGTATCCGACGCTAAGGGATATCGGGTTAAAATGCCTAAATGTGGGACACGCCCTGATCAACGGTGTTGATGCAACTATAAACGGGCAGGGGTTGATCTTTGGATTCCCTTCAACCCTCAGCTTAGGTTATATATATACAAATCCCGTGAACCTTGATTACGACCCGGCCGATAGCACCAGCATAAAGATCTTGAAATACCGCCATCTTCATGCAGTGAAAGGCGATTTTGAAATAAAATTTTATTTTTTCACACTGGGAGCTTCTTATATATATAATAGCCGGATAATCAACATTGATAAATTATTTGAAGGAGAACTTATCCCCGGAATGGCTTCAACAGCCCTGCTCCCGGGACTGAAAGAATACCGCGAAAAAAATAACAAGGGCTATCATCTTATTGATCTGAGAGCGCTGTTTGATATCAATAAAAATAACAGAATCGGCCTGTTCATTAATAATATTCTTAATTCCGAATATATGACCCGTCCCGGTTTTGTTGAAGCTCCTATTAATGTTTCTGTTCAGTATTCCCTGAATTTTTAATTTGATTTTGTTTAGGTTATTTTAAGGTTTAAACATCCTTATTTTCATGTTCATCTTATCTTTTAAGTTTTTTTAACAAAAAAATTTTTACCGGAAACGCTTTTATACTAAACCACAAGAATTTATTAATGCCTGATAATCAGTGTTTTGTGGACCCATATACAAATAAATTTTTAAGAATATTGTCAATTAATTGAATTACAGTATTTTGGACGGGGTTTTTATTCGTAATTATTTTATAATTTTGCACACCTGTTTTTAACGTCAATAAAATACCTTATATGAAAAAAATATTCTTTTTGTTTGTGATCAGTGTGATATGGACCGTTTGTTCTTTTGCCCAGCAGGCGACTATCAAAGGAACCATTTACAACGGCAAGTTAAAAGAAACCATACCCGGGGTTAATGTCATCATAAATGAAAATACAGGAATGGTTTCAGATATTGACGGTAAGTATTCCATAAAAGTTGATCCCGGTAAGGTGACGGTCACCTATAAATATATTGGTTATACTACCATTGTCAATACTTACGATCTGAAACCCGGTCAGACCCGGATCGAAGACATTCAGATGTATGAAGAATCCATGGTGATCGAAGGCATCGTGGTCAGCGCCGGAAAATTTGAACAGAAATTATCCGATGTTACCATTTCTATGGCCGTGCTGAAGCCTGATCAGATCGAAAAACAAAACACCAATAATATTGACGAGGTTTTAAATAAAATACCGGGCATAGACATCTTTGATGAGCAACCGAGTATCAGGGGCGGGAGCGGTTACAGTTATGGCGCAGGCAGCCGTGTGATGGTGATGATGGATGATATGCCGCTGTTGTCTGCGGATATGGGTGATGCTAAATGGAATTATATGCCTGTTGAAAACGTTTCACAGGTGGAAGTTTTAAAGGGCGCCTCTTCGGCCTTATTTGGTTCTTCGGCCCTTAACGGGGTAATAAATCTCCGGACGGCATTTCCTAAAGATAAACCCAAAACAAAAATTACTATTAACGAAGGTGTTTATTTAAATCCCAAACGCAAAGAGTTGATATGGTGGGACGAATACTCGCCGGATTTTTCCAACACCCTCATGTCAAAAATCATTAACCCGCTTTCTCTTTTAGGTATGAAAAATCCCGGATTCGGTGGAATTACTCTGTCCCACCTGCAAAAATTCGGTCAGTTCGACCTGGGTGTCGGTGGAAATTTTTATGAGGATCAGGGATTCCGCTACCCCAACGGTGAATGCAGAGGCAGAGCCAACATCAATATGCGTTACCGGGTGAAAAAAATAGAAGGCCTCTCTTTTGGACTTAATGCAAATGCACAGTACCAAGGCACCACCAATTTCTTTCTGTGGGGCAATGCCGATTCGGCCGCATGGATACAACGTCCTGATGCGATCACATATAATGAGGGCTTTCGACTTAATGTTGATCCCTACTTTTTGTATTTCAATAAAAGAGGAAGCAAATACAGTCTTAAGCTGAGGTATTATCATACGGCAAATATTTTTCCGAATGAACCCGACAAGAATAACATTGGGGATATTTATTATGGCGATTACCAGTACCAGCATAATTTCAAAGGTATTCATAATCTCACGGCAGGAGCTTCAGCGAGTTATTCAAACACCCATGCATCACTTTTCGGAGAGCATGATGGCGTTAACTTTTCAATATATACTCAATATGATGCCAAATTCTGGAAAAAATTCACCTTGTCTTTAGGGCTTCGCGGGGAGTATTACAGAATAGATACTGCACAATCGGAATCAACGTTTTCATTTAAAATAAAAGGCAAGGTACATTCTTTGCCTATTATGCCGGTATTCCGCGCAGGTATCAGTTACCAGGCAGCCAAGTATACGTTCATCAGGGCCTCTTTCGGTCAGGGATACCGCTTCCCTTCTGTGGCTGAGAAATTTGTCAAAACAAACCTCGGCGGTTTGAATATTTTTCCTAATAAACAACTTAAACCCGAAACAGGCTGGGCGGCAGAAATTGGCATCAAGCAGGGTGTTAAAATCGGAAAATGGAACGGATATCTTGATCTTGCAGGTTTCTGGACAGAGTATAAAGATATGATGGAATTTACTTTTGGTGTGTATAAACCAGATACTGCCGCATACCCGACCCTTAATGATATCGGATTTAAATCAATTAATGTCGGGCATGCACGCATCTCCGGAATTGATGCGACTTTCACAGGACAGGGTACTTTTTTTGGTTTTCCTGCTACCATCCTGGCCGGATACACTTATTGTTATCCGATAAATCTGGATTATAACCCTGAAGACAGTAACAGCGTGAAAATCTTAAAATACAGGTATTTGCATTCTGTGAAGGCTGATTTTGATGTTACTTTTCATTTTTTCACGCTTGGTATCGGCATGATATATAACAGTAATATGGTGAATATTGACAAAGCCTTTGAAGGGGAATTAATCCCGGGGATCAGCTCCTCCGACCTTCTTCCCGGCTTAAAAGCGTATCGGAAGGAAAACAACACGGGCTATTTTGTGATGAATCTCCGTGGTCTCTTTGATATCACGGAAACCCAGCGAGTAGGGTTATTTGTCAATAATCTGTTGAATAAAGAATACATGTCACGGCCCGGATTAATTGAAGCCCCGAGAAATATTGCTATTCAATACAGCCTGACATTCTGATTGTTTTGCCTATAAAAAAGAATATCCTGATTTGTCCGCTTAATTGGGGCCTTGGTCACGCCACCCGTTGTATCCCCATAATCAATATTTTAATTCAGGAAGGACACCATGTCATTATCGGCGCCGGCGGTGCGGCCATGACACTTTTGAAAAAAGTTTTTCCGGAAAACAAATGCATTGAGTTTGACGATTATAACATAAGTTATTCCAAAGGAAAACACCTGGTGAGAAAGATCGTTATTCAGATCCCGAAAATTTTATTCAGAATATGGTCAGAACATTACAAACTAAAGAAAATTATAAAACATTATCAGATAGATGTGGTCATCTCTGATAACAGGTTCGGACTTTGGAACAGGAACGTCAGGACGATCTATATTACTCACCAGCTTTTTATCAAAAGCACCAACGGGAATTCCCTATTTGAATACCTGTTAAGAATAATACACAGATATTTTATTCTAAAATATGATGTGTGCTGGATTCCTGATTTAGCGGGAGATTTTAAACTGTCGGGCGAGTTATCTGGAAAATACCCAGCACCGTCAAACGCAAGATTCATAGGGGTGCTTTCGGATTTTTACGGATCAAAACCACAGGACAAAACAAATTATGATATATGTGCCTTGGTTTCAGGCCCGGAACCACAACGAACCATGTTTCAGAACATACTTATCGGGCAGCTGAAACAAACTGACAAAAAAACTGTGGTGATCCTCGGTCAGCCTTCGGAAAAAATCAACAAAACCGAACATAAGAATATTACGGTATTCAATTATTTGCAACCTTCTGACATTCAGGAATATTTTATGCGTTCGGTAGTGGTTATTGCACGGTCAGGGTATAGCACGATCATGGACCTGGCGGCGACGGGCAAAAGGGCCATCCTGGTTCCGACGCCGGGTCAGCCTGAACAGGAATATCTTGCAGCTTATTTATCTGAAAAGAAATTATTTTATTCAGTCGCACAAAACTGTTTTAATCTTGATGATGTCTTGAATAATACGGCTGCCTACCCGGGAATTATGATTTCCCGGAACGAAAGCTTACTAAAAGAAGAAATTTTAAGTGCTATTTAAAAATTTTTTTGCTCTTTTTTAATTAATTTTGGCAAAAGCAAAACAAAATGCTGAAAAGAAATAAATGGCTGCTTATAATCCTCGGCGCGATTATAATTTGTTTTCTGGTTTGGTATTTTTCAAAAATCTTTATTTTTATCCTTGTTTCGGCTGTGCTTTCTGTTATGGGGGCGCCGCTTGTTCATCTGCTCGACCGCATCCGTATCGGCAAACGAAAATTTCCTCATACCTTAAGCGCGCTGATAACATTAGTAGTCATTTATGGTGTAATCTTTGGGTTCTTTGCCCTGGTCGTACCTATGCTGGTATCACAAATTACCACGCTCTCTTCCATCAAACCGGATGTTTTACTGGCCGGTTTGCAGGAACCTATTTCCTGGCTCGAAAATTTTTTGATCCGTTTCAGAATTATGCAACCGGATGACAGCATCGAAACAATGATATCAAATAAAGTAATGTCTTTTATCAGCATAGCCAGTGCCGGCGACCTGGCAAGCACACTGTTCAATTTTGCAAGCAGTTTTTTCGTGGCGGTTTTTGCTATCGGGTTTATCACATTCTTCTTTCTGAAACAGAATAAAATGCTTATTAAATTCATTATGTTGCTTACACCTGTCCGGTTACAATCAGAAATAAAACATATTTATCTTAAAATCATAAAATTACTCTCAAAGTACTTTTTAGGCCTGAGCCTCGACTTGCTGATCGTGATAACGCTTATAACGATAAGTATGAGGATCTTCGGATTTAAAAATGCGTTAATGATCGGTTTTTTTGCAGGTATGATGAATGTGGTGCCTTATGTTGGACCAATAATTGGGTGTATCATTGCTTTGGTTTTTGCTTCCACAGGGATCATTGAAGCCGGCGGCAACTTAGAAATGATACCGGTTTTGCTCAAAGTCTGTGGCTCACTTCTTGTCATCAACATTATTGACGCATATGTTTTTCAACCCACCATATATTCAAATGTTGTAAAAGCACATCCCCTGGAAATTTTTCTTGTAATATTAATTGCAGGAAGTACCGCAGGCATACTCGGCATGGTGCTGGCCATTCCTTCCTATACCGTAGTCCGTATCGTAGCCAAAGAGTTTCTGATCAAATATCCGGTCATCAAACGGTTGACCCAACATATCTGACCGTGTTGATTTCTGAGCTACATGACTTTACCCGCTTGTTGAGCTTGATAAGTGGAAGAAAGATGTTGAACTACCTGCAATTAAAAGTTTCTTATTTTTTTTCGATAACAGCCGTCAGGCCGTATCTCTGGGGCAAACCTGCGTTTTTATCTGTCGAGCCGACCACCTCGTGCAATCTTGGCTGTCCGGAATGTTTCACCACACAGCCAGACTTTACAAGGCCAAAAGGAATGTTGACGTCAGAAACATTTGAGATGATCCTTTCACAAGCGGCCCGGCATGTTTTTTATCTGAATCTGTATTTCCAGGGTGAGCCTTTCCTGAATAAAAACCTGATTGATTATATTTTATCCGGAAAACGCGCAGGAATGTATGTGGCAATTTCAACGAACGGGCATTTTTTAGATCCATCCAATGCTGAAAGAATAATCTATAGCAGCCTGGACCGGTTGATCGTTTCGCTGGACGGCGCCGATGCTGAAACATATAACTTATACCGGAAGGGCGGTGATTTTGAAAGCGTAGTGAAAGGGATAAAAACGGTGGTGGAACTAAAGAAAAAAAAGAATTCACGAAATCCGTTTATTGAATTACAATTTGTCGTGACACGAAAAAATCAATCCCAGCGAAAGGAATTTATAAACCTTGGTAAGGAACTTGGAGTTGATAAAACAACACTAAAAACTTTTCAGCTGTTAAATCTTCACCAGGCCCGGGAATGGCTGCCCGATAGTAATTCACGATATTCTATATCCGGTGATGGTTCGGTAAAAATCAGAAACAAACTGCGCAACAGGTGTTTCCGCATGTGGAGTTCCTGTGTGATAACCTGGGAAGGAAATGTAATCCCCTGTTGTTTTGATAAGAATGCATCCAGGATAATGGGAAATATTAACAGGCAAAATTTGTATGAGATTTGGAGTAATAAAGAGTACTCGGATTTCAGAAAAAAAGTGTTTTCAGAACGTAAAAAAATCGATATTTGCTGTAATTGCAGCGAATAAAAAATAATCCATGAAAAATATAGCGGTTTTTGCATCGGGAAATGGTAGTAATGCCGAAAATATCGCTTTATATTTTGAACGCAGCGTTAAGGCAAAAGTGCGGTTGATACTGACTAACAAAAAAGATGCATTTGTTACTGAACGAGCAAAAAATCTTAATATTCCCTGTTATGTTTTTTCGGCAAAAGAATTAAGGGAAAGCAAAACCGTGCTGGACAAACTGAGTTTTTTTAAAATTGATTTTATAGTACTTGCGGGTTTTTTACTCATACTGCCACCACCTATTGTCAAAGCCTTTCCTGATAAAATAATCAATATTCATCCGGCCCTTTTACCCAAATATGGCGGCAAAGGAATGTACGGTGATTTTGTTCACAAGGCCGTGAGGGAATCCGGCGACACCGAAACCGGCATTTCTGTTCATTTTGTGAACGAAAAATATGATGACGGTGTTGTAATTTTTCAGGTGCGCTGTAGTATTACAAAGGAAGACACAGCGGAAACCATTGCTCAGAAAGTTCATCAATTAGAATACCGGTATTTTCCTGAAATCATTGAAAAAGTGATTTTCGGAAAATCATTGGACTAAAGCCCTGATGATTTTGGCAGGAAAGTGTCGGGGTGACTGGGTGCATGGCTTTTCCGTAGTCAGTCACCCCGACACTGTTATAAGCCTTTAGGTATAGCGGCAATCAGATTTTTTGTGTAGTCTGTTTTTGGGTTTTTATAAATTTCTTCGGAGGGGCCATATTCAACAACTTTTCCGTTTTTCATCACCATCATACGGTCCGACATATATTTAACCACGGACAGGTCGTGCGAAATGAAGATCAGCGAAAATCCGTATTCTTTTTTTAAGCTGTTGAGAAGGTTCAACACCTGTGCCTGCACCGAAACATCCAGCGCAGAAACAGACTCGTCGCAAATGATAAATTTTGGCTGTAAGGCCAATGCACGGGCTATGCAAATACGCTGACGCTGACCACCTGAAAGTTCGTGGGGATAACGGTCAAAAATATTTTCGTCAAGGTTTACTTTTTTTAATATTTCAAGTACCGTATTTTTTCTTTCTTCATTATTTTTTTCCATCCCATGAACATACATACCTTCGGTAATAGTCTTGCCTACAGTTATTCTGGGATTTAAAGAAGAGTAAGGATCCTGAAAAATAATCTGGAAATCTTTGCGGATTTTTCTCAGTTTACTTTTCGAATAAGAAGTTATTTCATTTCCGAGAAAGACAATAGTTCCTCCGGTGGGTTCCACCAGTCTTAAAATTGTCCTCCCGAGTGTAGTCTTGCCGCATCCCGATTCTCCCACAATGCCGAGTGTTTCGCCGGGATAAACCATAAAACTGACATCGTCAACAGCCTTAAATGGTGATGCAGAGCGGAAAAGTCCCCGTTTCTGGCTAAAATAGGTTCTGATGTGAGCGGCTTTCAGCACGGGCTCATTTTTGTAAATGTTTTCGTGCTGTTGCCAGCGGTCTTCGGGTGCTACTTCTTCAAAGATACCGGCTAAGTTGTTTTCAATAAACCGGTCAACGGTAGGCAGTTTTTTATAGCGCTTTTCCAGTTTTGGCCTGCAGGCAAGCAAGCCCCGGGTATAAGGATGACTGGGCTCTTTAAAAATATCGGATACCTGTCCCTGCTCCACCACCTCTCCCTTAAACATCACCAAAACGTAGTCTGCTATTTCGGCAATGACGCCGAGATCATGCGAGATAAAAACAATGCTCATACTATACTTCTGCTGCAGGCTTTTCATCAGTTCAATGATGCTTTTCTGCACAGTAACATCCAGGGCTGTGGTCGGCTCATCGGCTATCAGCAAAGATGGCCGGCAGCTCATGGCCATAGCGATCATTACACGTTGCCGTTGCCCTCCCGAAAGTTCATGAGGATACGAACGATATGCTTTTTCCGGGTCGGGTAGCATTACTTCTTTAAACCATTCGAGTGTTACCTGCCTGGCTGTTTTTTTATCTGCTTTCTGGTGCAGCTGTAAGGCTTCGGCTACCTGTCTGCCACATTTATAAACCGGGTTGAGCGAAGTCATTGGTTCCTGAAAAATCATGGCCAGTTCAGCGCCTCTGAATTTCATCTTTTTTTTCTCAGGTAAGGCAAGCAGGTCAATGGTAACCCCATTTTTATCCGTAAACAGGGCTTTTCCGGAAGTGATTTTGGATATGTCTGACGGTAGCAGACCCATCAAAGCCAGCGATGTAACTGATTTCCCTGAGCCTGATTCACCTACAATACCGATGGTTATTCCTTTTTCCAGAGAAAAAGAAATATCCCGTACTGCATGAACCATACCGCTGTCGCTTATAAAATCAACACAAAGATTTTGCAGGTCGAGTAAGGGCATTGGGGCTGTTTTTTACAAAAACAGCCGCCCGGTAAGCGGCTGTTAAATATAAGAATAATATTAATGTCCGGCCGGTCCTAAATTGCGGTATCTGTCGCCGGTTTCCTTAATGATCATACGGTACCATTCGTCGCTGTACCGTGGATGATCAACTTTCGACGATTCTTTTGTTTTACCTGGATACTTAACATTTCCGTCCATATATTTTACGAAAAGGTATCCGTAAAGTTTTTTCCAGCGTACCACCAGGTCGTTTCCTGTTTTAACCGAGTATTGTGTAAGGAAATCAACAGCTTTTGCGGGCGACTCCCTGAAAAGATCTGCTGCTTTTTTGTCGATCTCAGGGACTTCCTGGGTGATATATTTAGCTTCAAGTTCTTTTTGTACAATACGTATTTCGGGAATGATGTCGCTGTACCGTGTATAAGCAAAATTTGACACCTGGTTGAACACCCAGAAGGCAGCATCTTCATTAAAGGTTACCATATCGCCCAACCCGACGGCAAAAGATTCGGGCACCTTATTGATACCGCAATACATTGGGGCATATACCGTGCTATAGGAATCATCAACGCCAAACCAAATAATGCCGCCAACAGGCGCCGGCAACCAGGCGCGGCTTTGCGTTACGAAAGAAAATCCGGTTTGCTGGGTCGAGGTGGCTCTTTCATGGATGTAATCCACACCATCAATGTCCCAGGTCATCGGTCTCCACCGGTAAGGACATTTAAAAGGGCCGGCGCCGAGATCCGTATTCATATCCATCGGCGTACCTTCGTAATGGTCGCGCATGATCTCCATCACATCATATACGCTGAGTTTCTTGTCGGGTTTTATCCACAGCGGCATACGGTTTTTCAGGTTTTTGCCCATAGCATAATCCAGATATTGTCCCATGTCTTTGTTCACACGGTTAAACCCGGCCCATACACGGGCTTCACAGAAGCGTGCACCTCCAAAGTCAACAGGAGCATAAATGTCGGAAAAACTGAATTCTTCATCTTTACCGGAAAAATATTTTTTTTCACGGGCAAAAGCTATAACATCATTGGCGTATATGCATTCGATAGTCGGCAGGTTGATTTTTTTATACTGTAAGTCGGTAATGGAGGTTTTACCGTCGGCCAGCGGGAAGGTGGTGATACGAGCCTGGTTGGCATGGCCGCTGATATAACCATCGGGAATACGCCGGGCCACCCATACGGCGCCTTTTGCTCCGGCACCTTTGCCGATTATTTCAAAAATCCATGCCTCATCAGCATCACAAATAGAGAATGATTCACCGGAACTGCAATATCCGTATTCTGATACCAGTTCCCCGATAAGTTTAATGGCCTCACGTGCAGTTTTGCAGCGCTGGAGCGATATATAGATCAGGCTGCCGTAGTCCATAATACCGGATCTTGTAGAGTCTTCAAGCTCCGGCCTCCCGCCATAAGTAGTTTCGCCAATGGCAAGCTGGTGTTCATTTATATTGCCGACAACCGAATAAGTATGAAGGGCTTGTTTAATTTTTCCGCGGTATTCTCCGGTGTCCCATTCATAAACATCCATCATGCTACCTTCAGGATAATCTTTGGCCGGCCTGTAATAAAGTTCCCCGTAAAGCTGGTGTGAGTCCGCGGTATAAGAAACCATCACCGAGCCATCAGCCGAAGCTCCTTTCGTAATGATGAAGTTGGTGCAAGAATAGCTGTTTTGCAAGGTAAAAAGCAGCATCACTGCCATAGTCAGAAACAATTTTTTCATAGTAGGTTGTTTTGATTAATATGAGTTTTCAAAAGTAGTAATTTTTTACTTCGGGAACATAGATGTTTGAACAACATTATAGCAAACCCGTTAAGAAGATTACTACAAAAATCCGATTTCAGATTTATTATCTGATACATCAAATTTAATTTTTCTTCCCATGATCAGCGTCCGGTTATCGTCGATATGCCCTGCAGGGAATCCGAAACAAACCGGATAGTCATATTCAGCCACGTGCTCAGCGATGATCTCATATGCCGTTTTTCCAAAAGGCACAGTATTGTCGTTCATATTGTTCATTCCGCCAACAACAAGCCCGGCAAGGTTTTGCAGTTTACCGCTGCGTTTGAGTTGTACCATCATACGATCGATGTGGTAAAGGTATTCTTCAAGGTCTTCAATAAATAATATTTTCCCATTACTGTCCATGTCGGATACAGAGCAGCTCAGTGCATACAAAATGGATAAATTACCGCCGGTTACTATTCCTTTAGCTTCTCCCGCCCTATTCAATTCATGGCCGGGTGCGGTGTGTATGATTTGTTCGCCAGACAATGCTTTTCTCAAACTTTCTAACGCTTCAGGCGTGTTGTTTGCAAAATTCAAAGGCATAGTGCAATGCAGTGTTTCCGTTTCAAATAATTTGTTGAGGTGCGAATGAAAAACAGTAACATCGCTATAACCGGCAATCCATTTGGGTTTTTTTTTAAACACTGAAAAATCCAGTTCGTCAATGATGCGCATGCTGCCGTAACCGCCACGTGCACATAGTATCGCCTTTATTTCTTCGTTATCAAGTAATTCCTGAAATCCCCTGATGCGATCACTGTCGGTACCGGCATATTGATGATGTTTGTCATAAATATTGGATGCAAGCACCGGCTCAAATCCCCAGTTTTTTAAAATGTCAATAGCCGGCTGAAGTTCTTCGGGGCTTATCTTGCGGGCCGGAACAGCAATGCCTGTTTTGTCTCCTTTTCTGAGAAATGATGGTGTTTTCAATTTTCCGTAAGTTTTCAGATGGTAATTAGTTTTATGAAAGTGAACCGAATTCATTAATTTTGCGGCTCATAAAAATCTTCCGAAAATTAGTAAAAAACATGCTTCAAATGGAACCTAAAGAAAAAAAATTCAAACGTACCACTATTACCTCTGCCCTGCCTTATGCCAACGGGCCGGTGCATATCGGACATCTTGCCGGCGTATATGTTCCTGCCGATATTTATGCCCGTTTTTTACGCTCAAAAGGCGAAGATGTGGTTTTTATAGGCGGCTCCGATGAGCATGGTGTTCCAATCACTATCAAAGCCCGTAACGAAAACTGTTCGCCTCAGGATATCGTGGATAAATACCACAACATCATAAAAAAATCTTTTGAGGAATTTGGAATTTCTTATGACATATATTCACGTACATCCAATAAAATTCACCATGAAACATCTTCAGAAATTTTTAAGACGCTTTACGATAAAGGTGAATTTGTTGAAAAAGTCACTCAGCAGTATTATGATGTTGAAGCCGGGCAGTTTTTAGCAGACCGGTATATTACCGGCACCTGCCCTCATTGTAACAACGAAAAAGCTTATGGCGACCAGTGTGAACAATGCGGCACGTCACTCAATGCCACCGATCTGATAAATCCAAAATCAGTATTAAGCGGGAACCCGCCCGTGCTGAAAGAAACCAGACACTGGTTTTTACCGCTCGACAAATATGAACCGTGGCTCAGGCAATGGATACTTGAAGAACACAAAGAATGGAAAGTGAATGTATACGGTCAGTGCAAATCGTGGCTTGATCTGGGCTTGCAACCGCGTGCCGTTACCCGCGACCTCGACTGGGGTGTGAAGGTGCCTGTGGAAGGCGCTGAGGGTAAAGTGCTGTACGTATGGTTTGATGCACCTATCGGTTATATCTCGGCAACAAAAGAATGGGCTGAGGCTACCGGTAAAAACTGGGAAACTTACTGGAAAGACAATGAAACCCGGCTGCTGCATTTTATTGGAAAAGACAATATTGTTTTTCACTGTATTGTTTTCCCTTCGATACTTCATGCCGAGGGCAGCTATATCCTTCCCGACAATGTGCCGGCCAACGAATTTTTAAATCTGGAAGGTGAAAAAATATCAACATCCCGCA
This sequence comes from Bacteroidales bacterium, assembly GCA_035389045.1. Lineage (GTDB taxonomy): Bacteria > Bacteroidota > Bacteroidia > Bacteroidales > CAIWKO01 > CAIWKO01. The sequence continues at coordinate 27,109 of DAOORA010000006.1, forward strand.
ATTGGGCGGTATGGCTTCATGAGTATTTACAGGATTTCCCTGGGAAACAGGACGTACTCAGATATACGTTAACTTCCGCCGCCCCGGAAACAAAGGACAATGACTTTACCTGGAAAGATTTTCAGGCAAGAAACAACAGTGAATTGGTTGCTATATTGGGAAATTTTGTAAACCGGGCGTTGGTATTGACTCACAAATATTATAATGGTGAAGTACCTGCCTGTTCCACGGTTACTGATTATGACAACCAGGTTCTGGGCGAACTGTCAAAGTTTCCCTCGGCTATTGCTGAAAGTCTTGAGGCGTTTCGTTTTCGCGAAGCGCTCGCTGAAACAATGAACCTGGCTCGTCTTGGTAATAAATACCTTGCCGAAACGGAACCCTGGAAGCTGATCAATACCGATGCCGGACGTGTGAAAACCATTATGAATATTGCCCTACAGATCTGTGCGAATCTGAGCATTGTGATAGAACCGTTTTTACCATTCACTTCAAAAAAACTTGCAGCTCTTCTTAACTTCCACAATCATAGCTGGAATGATGCCGGCAGCAGCGAACTGATAAAACCGGGACACAAAATAAACCAGCCCGAATTACTTTTTGAAAAAATTGAAGACGCTGACATCAATGCTCAAATTGAAAAATTAGAAAAAACAAAAGAGCATAATAAAGCATATGAGCATCAGGTTTTGCCGGCCAAGCAGGATATTTCTTATGAGGATTTTTCAAAACTTGACTTACGGACAGGGACTATTATAACCGCAGAGCGCGTGCCTAAAACCGACAAACTTCTGAAACTTACCGTAGATACGGGAATCGACAAAAGAACAGTAGTGTCAGGCATTGCAGCTCATTACGATCCCGAAAAAATTATCGGTAATAAAGTGGTGATCCTGGTGAACTTACAACCCCGGATGTTACGCGGGATACAATCGCAGGGCATGATCCTGATGGCAGAAAATTCAAAAGGGGAATTATGTTTTGTACATCAGGAGAAGGATTTTGAAAATGGTGCTGTCGTAAAATAATACCAAATTGAAATATCAATTAGTCCAATAGGGCGTATTGATATTTCTAATTTGGTTATACCGATGATAAAAATAAATTGTACAAACGAGTAAAGCGAAGTTTGGACTATATTATTTTTCAAATCGGTATAATTTCGCAGATTGTCCAACTTCGCAACTGGTTGCAAACTTTGCACAACTGTTAGCTCAATTGGTTCAGAGCGTATGCTTCACGCGCATAAGGCTTAGGCTACAAGACTTACGACCTCCTGTGTTTGAATACGACAAATAATAAATAAGACCATGTGACGGTGCCGGTGATTTTGTAAGAGGTAAAATCCGTGCAATTTTCTTAAAGTCTTAGAATTTTATTATCCTTTCTCTGTAAACACTCATGCTGCTTTTTACTGTAAGGATATATATACCGGAAGGAAGATTATGAAGAAAAAGGTCGGTAACAGCAACAGCCTGTTGAGAAATAACTATCTGTCCTTTTGCATTGAATAGAGTGATCATGCAGGATATGTCAGGTGATGAACTGATCTCGATGTGCAATTGATCATTACATGGATTTGGGAACACCCTGGCATTCACAGCCGCAGTCTTTTCCTCCGGAATTCCGGATAACGTAATTTGTGCCACATCCGAAGTGTCGGAGTAACAAAAACCATTTTCTGCGATCACAAAATATTCACCTGCGAGGCCTGCCACAACAAAAGGTCCGGTCGCTCCCGGAACAGGGTTGTCGTTGTAATACCACTGCTGAAGGCCGCTCCAGTCGGAATAAAGGGTGTCGTTACTCTGGGTAATGACAGGCAGGTCCATCCCGGAAGGTGCAATATCAAAATAATTCAGAATGTAATGCATCAGGTTGTTTCGCGTGCTTTCCGGGTATATCGTTTCAAAAGGGATTCCCATATTGATCAATTTTCCCGGGCGGCTTCCTCCGGGAAACAGTCCGCTATAACAAACGCCTGCATAATTGGTTGTCAGCCCGCTGTATTCCAGACACGCGGCAGAACCGCCCTGCTGTGTGATCACATCAGGGTAATTTACATTGTAGGTACCATGGGTTCCGTCATCATAATAAAAAGGGCCTGATCCGGCAAAGATGCTGCTTGAAGATGGCTGTGCCTGGTAGTATACACCGCTTTGGCCGTTGGGTGCGTCGTTGGTATAGGCTGCTTTAAGATAGTTGTGATAAAAATCTTTATCTGCCGATGATCCCAGATGGTCCAGATCCCAGCCAATTTCAGCGCCAGACACAAAAAGAGCGCCGCCCTGTATCAGGTAATCCGCCACCAGGGTTTGCTCGGCGGTACTGAAACTTTCATTTACGGAACTTTCAACTCCAAGAATGTAATCAATAACCTTAAAACTATCCACCACGACAAGTCCGTTTAATACCGCCTCGTTAGTGGCGGATACGAAATTATACCCGTTGGAATAAAAAGCTTGCCCGTGCTGACGTACGAAATTATAGGTATTTCCGGCAGATGTCCGGTCGAACCCGTTTACGATCAGGACAGTGGGCTTACACAAACCCGGCACGGCGCCAAGTACTTCAGAATAGGCCGAGGTGTCGTAATTGCTGATCGCTGCAATTTTTATATAAACAGGGATATCGGGCATTTGTCCGGTAATCAGGAGGCTGTCTTTATGCAGTTTTATTGTGAAACTAAAGTTCAGCCCGTCATTACTGGTCTGTACGAAAAAATGAGTTACGTCAGGCTGTGCAGTGGCCAGCAACTGTAATGACGTGTTGCTTTCGGGCAGGAGTGCAAAACTCACAGGAACCGCCAATGTCGGCAAATTCACGGGATAGCGCGGAACGGCTATGTTTCCTTCATCGCTAAGCAAGGAGTTCAGTGTGGAAGATTGTAATACTGAGGATACGGTGGCCGGTGTGCCATTCACCAACATATTCAATTGTACCAGACGTATGCCATGGCTATAGTCCGCATAGGTTTCCTCATGTCCGTTATACAACGGCTGTATTGGTGTTCCGCTGGTATAGTGCCAGCCATAAATCACCACACGGCCGGGCGAAGGATATCCGTAAATGATATTAGAAATCACCACATCTTTTTTGTCACCGCCAACAAGTTCCCCGAGGGGATGTGTCCCCAGTACGGCGCTTCGCTGCCCCCATACAGTCGTGTTATGCTGATCCATTACAGGGATGGTGGTCATCTGCGGGCTGGGCTCTATTGTTGATGGTGACAGATGTACCGTGGCTGCAGCCCATATCTGGTTAACCATTTTTCTCGTGGGCATGGTGCAGCCCGTGGCATCTGCGATGCGCTGTGCCAGCAAGGGAGTCATAGGACACAGAAAATAATTGGTGTCGCAGCCAATAGCAAGGTAATCGGGCAAAACATAATAAGTGTATGTATATGCAGTAGTGCCAATGGTTTCCGTATTGGTTACAGGTACGAGGTCTCGTTGAAATCCGGGGACATTTCCGCTCATAACCTGAGCATAAATCTCGTTTTCGCGGTCAGTAAGCGTCATGGAGGTAACAAGCGAAACAAACTGATCACCGGTCAGAGCTCCTGCGGGACGCGGCGGAAGACTAAGCGTCTGGGCAACCAGGCAACAGGGAAACAACAAAAAATAGAAGAATATGCTTTTTGGCGACTTCATATTACAAAGATAATAAAGGCAATAAATTATTGAAACTTCTCATCATGTGCAAAATCCGTTTCTTATAACTATTTATCAATTTTATTTTTTTATGCGAAACTTCAGTAAAATTGTTAACGGTACTGAAAGAAAAAAACGCCATCAGTGATAAAAAAATTGAAAAAAGTATTGCTACCGACACAAACTATAAAAAAGTCGAAAAAGAATTGTCTTCCCTCAAAAGCCTTTTAGCGGATCTGGCCAGTAGATTTAAAAACAAGTGTCCGGATAAAACCGCAGAAGTGGCTCTTAAACTTGTAACGGAGACCCTCATTTCCATTTTGAAAAAAGAATAGGGTTATAATGTTAAAATAAACTCATCGCCTCGGGTAGAAACGCTCCCGGATGATCAAAAATTAGCAATAAATCATGCTCATGCCTTATTATTTTATACTTTTGAGGTCATATATTATTCTGTAATTATAAGAAAATATCATATTTCACAACAATGTCGATCAAAGTTCAGAACATCACCAAAAAATACGGAAAACAGAAAGCCCTCGATAAAGTTTCATTTGAAATAAAAAGCGGAGAAGTGGTTGGCCTGCTTGGACCTAACGGTGCCGGCAAATCCACGCTGATGAAGATACTGACAGGTTTTATCCCCCCTACGTCAGGTGATGCTTTCATATGTGGTTTTGATGTCAGGGAACAATCACTGGAAGTTCGTAAAAAAGTCGGTTATCTCGCAGAACAAAATCCTTTATACCTCGAAATGTACGTCCGAGAATTCCTGACTTTTATTGCAGGACTTCACAAACTGGGAAAAGAGAAAAAAAACAGGGTGGATCAGATGATTGAAATTACAGGACTTGAATCCGAACAAAATAAAAAGATCGGAGCCCTATCAAAAGGATACCGTCAGCGGGTGGGACTGGCCCAGGCACTTATGCACAATCCGGAAGTTTTGATTCTTGACGAACCGACCTCCGGCTTGGATCCTAATCAGATACTTGAGATCCGAAGCCTGATAAAGAAGATCGGTAAAGAAAAAACCGTTATGCTCTCAACCCATATTATGCAGGAGGTGGAAGCGGTCTGCAACCGTTCTATCATTATCAACAAGGGAACTATTGTTGCCGATGATCTTACGGCAAACATGCATCATTTATTAAAGAAAAGGAATACGGTCTCCGTCGAGTTTAACGCTAATGTCAACACTGATTACCTGAGGAAAATTTCCGGCGTGCTGAAAGTTATCCCGAAGCGGGGTTATGTCTGGGAAATTGAATCAGACGAAGATACAGACATACGAAGCGAGATTTTTAAATTCGCAGTAAAAAATAATCTCGAAGTTCTTTCCATGCATAAAGAAATTGTGAGCATGGAAGATGTTTTTCATCAATTGACGAAAGAATAACGCAGAGGAATTTTTAAGGGAAAAATCTTTTTTTTTTGAGGTACTGGCATTATAAAATGTACTTCTTCAATAAATCAAATTGCCCATAAGGGCATAAATATCCAAAGGGCATAAAGAATATCTGATTTTTTCCCGTAGGCCTGCCTGCGGCAAGCAGGGAATTAACACCAGAATAATTCCATAAGAATCAGGGGTATTCAATTGGCATAAAAAATGTAATGATCATCATATTGAATATCATTTTCTTATGTTTATGTCCTATGGACAATAATTTAATCTTGACATAATCATTCTATTGATATTTAAGCCCTGCGGGCTATGGGTAAAGAGATTTTTACATGAATCAAAACACTATGTTTTCAAGGAAAGAATCCGCACCGGCACCTCAAAAAAAGAAATGTCTTTTTAAAAATTTTATTTGTATCTCATAAAAAAGTTCTATCTTTGCACATTCAAAAAAAGTGGAAAGATTTGGATTGCTTGCAACCACGGAAAAAAATGCTAAAACATGAGTTTTCCTACCAATACAATCCTGAACTTTTCTGAACTATTAATTAACTAAAAAAATTGTTATGGGATATTTATTCACCTCCGAATCCGTATCTGAAGGGCATCCTGATAAAGTTGCCGACCAGATATCAGACGCTTTACTCGACGAATTTCTCCGCTTCGACCCTGAGTCGAAAGTAGCATGCGAAACCCTTGTCACCACAGGATTAGCCGTTTGCAGCGGGGAAGTAAAAACCACCGGATATGTCGATATCCAGAAAGTGGTTCGTGATGTTATTAAAAAGATTGGCTATACCAAAGCCGCATACAATTTCGACGCCACCTCCTGCGGGGTGATTTCAACAATTCACGGACAATCACCCGATATTAATCAGGGTGTCGTCCGCCAGAAAAAAGAAGACCAGGGCGCCGGCGATCAGGGAATGATGTTTGGTTATGCCTGTAAGGACATGGATAATTTCATGCCGATGCCAATCGAATTAGCTCATATCCTTTTACAGGAACTGGCAGCCATACGCCGTGAAGGAAAAAAAATGAAGTATCTGCGTCCCGATTCCAAATCACAGGTTACCATTGAATATGATGATGACGGAAGGCCTGTACGCATTGATACTATTGTCATATCCACACAGCATGACGATTTTATCCCGCCTAAAAGCAACAGTGAAAAAGATATAAAGTTCGCAGAGAAAGCCATGCAGGATCAGATCATCAATGATATCAGAAACATTCTTGTCCCGCGTGTGGTCAAAACACTGCCCAAACGGGTACAGTATTTGTTTCAGAATGATTATAAGCTCCATGTCAATCCTACCGGTAAATTCATTATTGGCGGCCCGCACGGCGACACAGGATTAACAGGACGCAAAATTATTGTAGATACTTATGGTGGTAAGGGAGCTCATGGCGGTGGCGCTTTCTCCGGAAAAGATCCTTCAAAGGTCGACCGTTCGGCTGCGTATGCAGCCAGGCATATTGCCAAAAATCTGGTAGCTGCTGACGTTGCTGATGAAGTGCTTGTCCAGGTCGCATATGCTATCGGAGTAGCAAAACCTGTCGGGATTTACGTTAACACCTATGGAACAGCTAAAATCAAAGATGTAAAAGGCAAAATTATGAAGGACGGAGAAATTGCCAAAAGGATTGAGAAAATCTTTGACCTGCGCCCTTATGCCATCATTGAACGTTTCAGCCTGAAAAACCCAATTTTCCAGGAAACCACTACCTACGGGCATTTTGGAAGATCAAACCATGTCTCAGAAGTTGAAGTTTATTATCAGGACAAAACCACAAGAACAGTGAAAGTAAATGGTGAAGTGAAAAACTTCAAAAAAGTAGAATTTTTTGCCTGGGAAAAACTTGATTACGTTGATAAAATCAAAAAAGAATTTAAACTGAAATAAAATTTTATCATATAAAAAAAGCGCTGTGTTTTCAACAGCGCTTTTTTTTTAAACAAAACCAAACTATTTACTGGTGGGCAACAACAAGTTTTTTTGTATAATATATTTTATTGTTCAGAAGAAATGAATAAAAGTAAATTCCTTCCGGCAAATCATTAGTGTCAATACGCATTTTCCCCTCTTTTCCTTCTGCTGAAATTGTTTTAACTTCGTTTCCAACCATATCAGAAACGATAACCCGTAAACGGTCATCATTGCCTGAAATTTTGTACTTAATAAATGTCGCTTTATCTGAAGGATTGGGGAAGGCCGCCGAAACATCCGGAACATTCGTGCTTTCTCCCACTCCTGAAGCCACAGCAATAAATTTACAATAAAACGATATGGAATCAGCTATGCTATCCATATTAAAGAACAAATATTTTATCAGCGAAGTACCTTCATGCCCGTTGGCTTTATAATCAGCAAAAAACTCACTGGTCGTAGAACCTGCATTGATAATTGTCGGATCAGGGATCTGTGACACACTGTCCGGCCAGCATGCGCCCCCCCAGCAAACCGTATTTGTTGACCCGGGCACTGTATCTATTTCTGTCCTGTAACATTTTACCGACAGGTCAGAAGAAGAGTTATTGGTCACATTAATATTACAATTCAAGGTATTTCCCACGTCTCCGCCGATAATAACAGTGTCCCCCTGTAAAACTGCGCCCTGGCCATTGGACAAGGTAAGGTTCTGTGCAAAAATTACAAAACCATGTATTAGAAAAAAAACTAAAAAAAATAATGTTTTTTTCATAGTGCCGGATTTTAGATCATCTTGATATTTATTTATTTTAACACGAAAAAGCACTTGTTTGTTCTTTATTTACAAAAATAATACAAAAAAACCCGAAATGCAATAATTAACGCAAAATTAACTACCAGACAATATTAAATAGTCTGATTTTTGTTTATTTATGATAAATTTGTCCTAAAATTTAAACTTATGAAATCAATACTGGCTTTACTATTCATCTTTTTTTATTGCTTTGCCAATATCTATGCCCAGGACCCAAATACTGTAAATCCGGTTGGATTAAAAAAAATACCTTCAGTTATATTAAAAACCCTTGATAACAAGACATTCAACACTTCAGATATTTCAAATGACGGAAAACCTGTGATCATAAGTTTCTGGGCAACCTGGTGCAAGCCTTGTGTGAACGAACTCAGCACCATTGCTGATGTCTATGAAGACTGGCAGGAAGAAACCGGTGTAAAACTCATTGCAATTTCTATTGACGACACGAAAACTTCGGGCAATGTGAGTCCTTTTGTCAATGGGAAAGACTGGAATTATGACGTTTATCTCGATGTAAACAGCGACTTTAAAAGAGCTATGAATGTCAACCTGATCCCGCACACCTTTGTGATCAACGGCAAAAATGAAATAGTCTGGCAGCATACTTCTTTTTCGCAGGGAAGCGAACTCGAACTTTTAAATATTGTCAGAAAAGTCTCAAAAGGAGAATTTCTGCCTTCAGAATAGCTTTCATGCCCTTAATTCATTAAAAAGTATTTATGAAACACCGATATACTTTTATCATTTTATTTTTAGGTTTACTTTCTTTCCGTCAGGGAAAAGCCCAGGGACTTGAAAAACTCCTTCAGAACAGCCGGATAAGCGGAAATTTTCAGTTCGACGGTATGTATTATAACAAAGATTCGCTGATCGGGGCTCCTGACATCCCCCAAAAAGTACTGATGAATGCCTATGCCAACATCAGCTATTTCAATGGCCCTTTTTCAGCAGGTTTCCGTTTTGAAAATTATCTCTATGCTTTACAGGGTTACGATCCTCGTTATAACGGCATTGGAATACCTTACCGTTTCGCCTCCTTTGAAAAGGACAAATTCACCATATCCATCGGCAACTCATACGACCAGTTTGGTTCAGGCCTTGTGTTCCGTGCATGGCAGGATGCCGGGCTGGGTTATGACAATTCGCTGGATGGCATCAATATCCGTGTGAATCCTTGGAATGGAATTACGATTAAAGGAATTTGGGGTAAGCAGCGGTTTTATTTCGATCATGGCCCCGGAGTAGTAAGGGGCACAGACGCCGAACTGAGCATCAACGAACTATTTAATAAACTCAATAATAAACCGCTAAGGATCAATATTGGCGGTAGTTTTGTAAGTAAATACCAGGATGCTGATGATCCTGTATTCAATCTGCCCAAAAATGTGGCCTGTTATGGCGGAAGAGGAGCTATCAGTTATAAAAACTTCTTAATCAATGGAGAGTATGCTCATAAAATCAATGACCCCTCTGCAGTGAACAACCGCATTTATAAACCCGGAAATGCAACACTGATTCAGCTTACTTATGCGCAAAAGGGGATGGGGTTATATCTGGCAGCCATAAGAACCGACAATATGAGTTTTAAATCAGACCGGGATGCCGGAGGCAATGATCTGAATATAAACTATATACCCTCTCTGGCCAAACAAACCACCTACAGCCTTCCTGCTTTGTATATTTATGGAACACAGCCCAACGGTGAATTCGGATTTCAGGCGCAGGGAATTTATACATTCAAAAAGAAAACAAAACTCGGAGGCAAATATGGGACGACAATTTCATTGACCTATTCACGCTACAATAATATTTTTAAAAAACAGATTGACGAAAACACTCCGCTGGATTCCACGGGCACATTAGGTTATAAGTCTGATTTTTTTAAGTTCGGTAAAGAGGTTTATTATGAGAATTTTAATTTCGAGTTTTCAAAAAAGTTCAGCAAGTTGTTCAAGCTGATTGTGGAATATTTTTATATTCAGTATAATTCTTCAGTCATCGAAGGCCATGTAATGCCCAACATCCATTCTCACACCATTGTCGCCGATATGACCTTTAACATTAATGAGAAACATTCCATCCGTTCGGAACTTCAGCATATGTATACCAAACAGGGAGAAGGATCGTGGGCTTATGCACTTGTGGAGTACACCATCGCACCCAAATGGTTCTTTTCCTTATCAGACATGTATAATTACGATAATGACATCGCTGAAAAAAGGCTGCATTATTATAACGTATCCACTTCATTTGCCACAGGCTCCACGCGTATAGCGCTCAGCTACGGACGCCAGCGGGCCGGGATATTTTGCGCAGGAGGTGTATGCAGATTTGTTCCTGCCGCCAACGGGTTATCATTATCGGTTTCCAGCAGTTTTTAATTTTTTTGTATGAAAAGATATTGTTTTATTCTACCATTACTTTTATTCTTCTGGGCAACACTGTTCTTATCCTGTGACAAAGTGAAGCCGCCCTATATGAATGTCACTGATGTTGCTGACTGTCCCGTCCCCGATTTCCCGGCTGTGGCTACACCTCAAAAAACGCTGCTGATCGAAGAGTTTACCGGGCATAGGTGTGTATACTGCCCCGGAGGCGCCCATTATATAGATCAGATCAAACAACAGTCTTACGGGGACAGGGTAATGGTTCTTGCCATACATGCCAGTATTCTGGCCGATCCCGAGCCCGGAAATTACAGTCTCGATCTCAGGCCGGGAACACACGGAGAAGAATTATATTCATATTTTGCCATACCCAACGAACCCCGTGCAGGCTTTAACCGTGAAAAACTCGACGGTACCAACAATTTTTACGGCACTCCTGCATCCTGGCAGGCAAAAGCAGAACAGGTGCTTTCACAAAGCCCGGTGGTAACGCTGCAGATCATCAACAATTATGATTCATCAACCCGGAAGTTATGTTCGCATGTGAAAACCAGGTTTCTGGCCGCCAACGCTCAAAACCTGAAAATTGCACTTTTTATTTCTGAAGACAGCATTATCGGATATCAGAGCAATAACAACACAGCCTATGGCACTGTTCCTGATATTGTGGATTATGTTTTTATGAATGTGATGAGGGATGAGTTTGCCGGCACTTTCGGAGAGGTATTGACTACAGGAGGCGTCAGCCAGGATTCGAGCATTATCCGCACCTATAAAAAAATTCTCGATCCTGCATGGAATGTAAAATACTGTAAAGTTGTTGCCTACGTTTATGATACAGACACCGATGTGGTGCTGCAGGCAGCCGAAGAAAAAGTTTACTAAACATGAATCAGAAATCATAATGACGTTCAGGGACAGACATCCTGATACCCAAAGAAATTACATTTGCCGAACCGGACTGCTGTTTTGAAGTTAAACTACGGTAATAATAGCTTAAAAAGATACGCAGGTTGTTTTTCGGATTCAGCAGGTAGGTCACACTGATGGAATAATAACCTATTCTTGTTTTAATGCCTTGTCCGATTTCATTTCCATAGGTCGTCAATACCACATTGTCAACCATTGGGTCGTAGGCATCCCAGGCCGGCTTGTAAATATCCCGGCCTACATTGCTGTTCACGCTGTCTGTGCCTGTAATGGTATAATTAGCATGGGCTTCAAAAAACCAACGATGATAACTATACCTCAGAAACAAAGCCGTTTCAAAGAAATTTGCACCGCCGGGATGCGCCAGCGGCTGATTGTAATGCCCGTAATTCTGGATAACTATACGGTGGGCATAGGTGTATGGACGCGCAAAATTCACCTCAAACAAGGCTGAAAGATTTTTAATTTTGAAAAGGTCATAAGATTTTACACCTAACTGCCAGGCCTGTTTATTAGTCCAGAAACCCCAGGTTAAAGCGCTATCGTCAGGATGAATAATATGCCGGATCCGGTTGCCGATACCTTTTTTAATTTCACTGAAGATCATATCATCAATGAGCAACTGTCCGTAAAAGGATGTTTTTTTACCCACTTTCACTCTCAGGCTGATCCCCAGCAGTGAGTTGTCCGGCGAGCCCCTCTGAAATTCAACAGGCCGCAAAAAAATTACCGGATTCAGATAGGCCACATCAAAACCACGGGTACCATTACTGGTCCTGCCCTGCCAGATGATGGATTCAAAAAATCCAAAATTTACACGCTTTGAAATGTCCCAGCTCAGGTAATGAAAAGCGCCGAATTTGTTGCCCATATTTCTCCAGCGTGATGAAGAAAAATCTGACATGTCTTTAAAATTCGTGTAAAGATTTACAAACTTTATTTTCCATACATTGGTGGTGAGTTTCAGATACGGGTAATTATAAGCGGCATCAGACAGAAACAGCGAGCGGTAACCATCGCCCCAGAAATTTTTTCCAAAACCGGCTTCAAGTGTAAAATATTTCAGAAATTCGTAAGATACATAGAAGTTATAATCCAGATAATTATAACCGCCTAAAAGTGATTTATAAGTATAGCCGTGTCCTGGCAGAGCCCTTGAAGTCTTTACCATTTCATCAACATAATCAGGAAATGACGACTGCCAGTACATTATTGTTCCTCCGGCAGACACTTTATCGTAAAAGACCGATTGAATACGGGCACCTATCCCCGATTCAGACAAGGCTTTCTTTCCTGAAAAATCAAACCCACCCGAGATATCGATCACCGGGTCGGCGGCAAAAAAGACCTCTGAATCATCATAAATAAATGTGTTTTGTGTAAGAACTTTTTTGTAAAATTTAGTTTCAGCAGGTATTTTATAATTAAAAATGCTGTCGGCATCCAACACCTCTCGCACCTCCTTTTCGTAATAAGGTTGCACATCGGGGTGAAAGCGTGTCTGATAAGAATATAGCTTTGCGTTGACCAATTCACGCGCACCGGAAAAAAGTTCATTATGCAATTGCTGTGCATCAACCATGAACCCCAGCATGACTGTTAACAGGAAAAGAATACTATTTTTAAAATTGCTTGTCAAAAATTTTTATTAAAAATCATTATATATGTTAGTCAGCGATGTTTTAAATCCAAAATAAAAATAATGAGTTAACTGCTTATCACTATCGTTGTTCAACATTCGCGCATAATATCCGGCTTCAAAGATCAGGTTTGTCTTAGGGTTAAAAAGATAACTTACCCTAAGCCCCGCATTCATTATTCCGGTTTTTACACCCTGTGCAATATGGTTCCCATCTGACCTGAACCCGTTTTGTGCTTTGGCCTGAGAGATGAAAACATCCTGTCCCCAATTGGTGTTGCTTGTATCAAGCCCTGTAATGGCATAATTAAACTGCAATTCGGAAAATATTCTGCCGTAACGGTAATTCAGAAAGGCGATTATCTCCCTGAAATTGGCGCCCAGCGGATGTGTCAGCGACTGATTGTAATGTGTATAACTTTGCAACGGGTTGGGATGAGCATAGGCATAAGGACGTACCTGATTATATTCAAGCTGTGCATTGAAATTTTTTATCCTGAACATATCGAAGTATTTGGCTCCCAGCTGAAACCCATACGTATTTCCCTGGTACCCTTTGGCAAATAACTTATTGATTTTCAGGTTATCAATCATCAGTTGTCCGAATAATTTCAATGATGCCACCGGCTTGTAAGCGGCTGTAACTCCCAGCATTGCATTATCCTGATTGGAAAGCGAATAATGCACCGTGTTCACCAGGATAACAGGAATAAGGCTGTTATAATTAAACTTGTGGTTTTTTGCAGACGCCTTCCAGATGATTCCTTCAAAAAGCCCCAGTTCAAGTTTTTTTCCGATACGAAAACCCGCATAGTTAAAAGTTCCGGGTTTGGTCTGGTATCCATGATACCAAAGATAAGGTGTATCCAAAACGCTTTTGGTGTTCAGATTCTGAAACGCGGTGAAAATAGTCTGGTAATAAAACCATTTGTAATTTACAAAAATCTTCAGAAAAGGATATTGGTAGCTGTTATCCGAAAGCAACAAGGACCGGTATCCATCGCCGATAAAGTTTTTATCAAAACCAAATTGTATATTCCAATGAGGATCAGGGCTGTATGAAACCAGCCCGTAAGGGGTGCCGTAATCATAGCCGCCTGCCTTGAAATTTTTTACCCGTCCTGTGCCGGGGCCGACTTCATATTTTTTTATAAAACCGGTTATATAGTCAGGAAATCTTGCCTGGGTTTCGTAATAACTGCTGATAAAATAAAGATTTTGGCCGATAGCGCCCCGGAGTTGAACGCCACGGGTGTTAAAATAAAGATTTTTATCATCCGCCAACGATCTTCCATAACCAAAATTGAATAATGGACTGATAAAAAGATGAAAGTCTCCCTGATGAACAACAATCAGGTCTTCACGGAATATCTTTCGTATGATCCAGCGCTCTTTTTCTTTAGGTTTCCTGCAGCCCGGCGTTAATGCCGAATCAGGGTTTACAGCCTGTTCTATAAAACTTTTATTATAAGGTTTTAATGCAGTGAACGCCCTGGAATCTGCTTTGTTTAAATACTTATCCAGTGTAAAAACAATATCGCGCTGCAGCGGGATATTCTCCTGTGCAAATCCCCCTAAAACGATCATAGAAAGCAGTAACGATATAACGATCTTTTTCGTCATCAGGATTTATTTCCTTCTATAACAATTACTATTTCGCCTTTAACTATTTTATCCCTGAAATGAAGTGCTATCTCCATGAGGCTTCCGCGAATAACTTCTTCGTGAATTTTTGTCAACTCACGGATTACGGCAGCTTTTCGGTTTTCTCCAAAAAATCCGGCACATTGCTCAAGGGTGTGGACAAGCCGGTACGGTGATTCGTAAAAAACGACGGTTGCCGGCATTTGTGCCAGGAACGAGAGTCGTGTTTGCCGGCCTTTTTTGTGAGGCAGAAAACCTTCAAAGTAAAAACGGTCGCAGGGAATCCCGGAAACCACCAGAGCAGGAACAAAAGCTGTTGGCCCCGGAAGACATTCTACGTCAATACCTTCACTGATACATTCACGCACCATAAGAAATCCCGCATCCGAGATACCCGGAGTACCCGCATCGCTGATCATGGCCATATTTTCGCCGGCTTTAATCCGGGTTACCAAAGCTTGCAGGCATCGGTGTTCATTAAACTGATGATAGGCTATCATTCTGCCGGAGATACCATAGCGTTTCATCAGGACACTGCTGGTACGTGTATCCTCAGCTAATATCACATCGGCCTGTTTAAGAATATTGACCGCACGAATGGTGATATCTTCAAGATTTCCTATCGGCGTAGGAACGATGTAGAGCTTTGACATGGCCTGTTTTTAGCGGAATAAAAGTAAAAATTTTTAGTGAAATACCTGAAAAAAGGCTTATTTAATTTATAATAAGTTACATTTGTGTCTGATAAATGCTGATACATGAAACTTGTTGTTGACCTGGGAAATACCCTGAAGAAAGTATCCGTTTTCGCAGGCAATACCCAGAAATACATTGAATGCGCTGAAAACATTGAGAACAGTATTGAAACGATCTTCACAACATTTTCTGTGACATCAGCCATTATTTCGTCGGTAATACCGGACTTTCGGAAACTTGCCGGTTTAATTTCAGCAAAATGCCCGTTGCTGATTTTAGACGACCATACTCCTGTTCCGATAAAAAACGCCTATCTGTCGCCCGAAACTCTTGGCAAAGACCGTCTGGCATCTGCAGTAGCCGCTGCTACGATGTTTCCCGGAGAAAATGTACTGATTATAGATGCCGGAAGCTGTATCAAATACGATTTCATTGACTCCTCTGCCACCTATCATGGCGGGGCCATATCACCCGGACTGCACATGAGATTGAAAGCACTGCATACTTTTACCGGAAAACTTCCGTTAATACAGTTGTCCGGAAATATTCAGCTTACCGGAAAAAACACACAGCAATCCATATTATCGGGCGTGGTTAACGGAGCAGTCGCTGAGACAGACGGAATAATTGAGCAATACAGGATACAATATCCGGATATAAAAGTGATATTATCCGGTGGCGATTCGGCATATTTGGTCAATAAACTAAAAAGTAAGATATTTGCTGTTTCAAATATGGTTTTATTGGGCTTGAAAATAATTCTGGATTATAATGACGATATTAAACAAAAATAAATTTTTTCTCTTTCTGATTCTGACCCTGGCCTTTACAGATATCGGTTTCGCTCAGATACGAATAAGTTCGCCCTATTCCCGTTACGGCCTTGGCGAATTACAGACCAATCATTCCGTATATACTTCGAGTATGGGTGGTTTAAACATTGCTTTGCGGAATCCGAACTTCATCAATATGAACAATCCGGCTTCTTATTCTTCATTTGACACCAACTCGTTTATTTTTGACGCCGGCGTGATAAGTACTTTCTCGCAACTTAAGACCAACATTAATTCTCAGGGGTATAATAATCATACTTCGCTGGGACATCTGCTGTTTGGATTTCCGGTAACCCGCTGGTGTGGAATATCATTGGGATTAATACCTGTTTCGAAATCAGGATATCTTGTCAAAGTAGAAGATACCATTGAAGATGCCGGACGTGTCACCGAGCGGTTCACCGGAAGCGGCGGCCTTAGTCATGCCTATCTGGGCGCATCTTTCAAACCTTTTAAGAATTTTTCTTTCGGAATCAATATCGGTTACCTTTTCGGCACCATCTATAAAGTCCGTGCCGTGGAGTTTCCGGATGACGCCTTTTCTTTCAATGTGCGTGCAAAAAATGATGTAGAAGTCGGCGGGATTTTTTTAAATTATGGTTTGCAATACCAGATTTTCTTAAAGAAAAATTATACACTGACACTGGGATCCAAGTTCAATCTTCCTATGAACCTCAATGCAAAGCACACCTTGCTTGACGAACGTTATTCCGGTAGCGAAACCGATATCATCAGCATTAAAGACACTCTGATTGACATTACAGACAAAAAAGGCAAGATATTTATGCCACTGACCATTGGAGGTGGATTTACGCTTACCAAAAACAATATCTGGATGGTGGGCGCCGATTTTGACTGGCAGAACTGGAAAAAATTCAAAAGTTTTGGAGTTTCTGATTCCATTGGCAATAGTTTCATTGTGTCAGCCGGCGGTGAATATACGCCCCAGTATAATGCCCTGACCAGCTATTGGAAAAGGATGAATTACCGCGCCGGATTTCATTTCTCTCAGAGTTATTATGAGATCCGAGATACCAAGATCAATGATTTTTCGGTAAGTATCGGGCTTGGTTTTCCGATCAAAAAAACAAGAACTACGGTGAATGTCGCCTTTGAAGCCGGCACCAAAGGCACCATCAGCAAAAACCTGTTACAGGAGAATTATTTCCGCCTGATCGTTGGTATTGCGTTCAGGGAATTCTGGTTTTTCAGACCAAAGTTGAATTAATAAATGAATACACAGTTTGTTTTGTTGAAAAACCTTATCGTTTTTTCTTTTGTTGCATTACTGACAGCCCCTTCATGTAAAAATAAAATTGAAGATGTAAATGCCTTAGTTTATTCTGATACCAGCCCGGTTGAAACGGGTAAGACTATTGAAATCGTTTACAGTGATTCTGCTGAAATACAAGCTATTATAAAATCACCCTTTTATAAAAGGTATGCGGGAAAAGATCCATATTTAGAGATGCCTCAGGGACTGAATGCCACTTTTTATGATTCGTCTATGCAGGTAAAAACACATCTCACATCAAAATATGCCATCAAATACGATAAAAAAAACATCATGGAAGTTAAAAATGATGTGGTGGTTGTTAATGAAAAAGGGGAAAAACTCAATACCGAGCATCTTATCTGGGATGAAAAGACCAGAAGGATTTATACGGATGTATTTGTGAAAATCACAACCCCGGATAAAGTTTTTTACGGCGACGGCCTGGATGCCGATGACTCCTTCCTGAAATGGGTGATCAAAAAACCCAGAGGCACTTTTTATATAAATACAGATGATACTGAAAGCGAAAATACCGATTGAGCCATGAACAATTTTATTATTATCGTTATCGCTACCGTAATATGCTCAGCTTTTTTCTCGGGTATCGAACTGGCATTTATAAGCGCCAATAAACTGAAAATCGAGCTGGATAGGAAAAACAGGCTCTTTTCGGGCAGACTGCTTTCAGGTTTTCAGAAAAACCCTTCCGATTTTGTTTCTACGATGTTGTTGGGAAACACTATAACTCTTGTTATTTATGGTATTGCCATGTCCCATTTGCTTGAAAATCCTATCAGGACTATTTTACCCGGAAGCCTGCAATCCGATTTTATGGTCATGATCCTGCAAACGCTGGCCTCTACCCTGCTGATATTGTTTGTCGGCGAGTTTGCGCCCAAAGCCATTTTTCGCATTAATCCCAACCGGGTGTTGAAATTTTTTGCCTTTCCTTTATTCCTTTGCTATTACATATTGTTTCCCATCCAATTTATTTTTGTTGAAATTTCTGAGTTTATTCTTGAATATATTTTCAGGGTGAAACTCAAAACTGAAAAATACAAGTTTAACCATTCCGATCTTGACAATTATGTCAAAGAATTTTCACCGGCACAAACGCATAACGACAATCAAATACCTGAAATACAAATGTTTCAGAACGCAATTGACTTCACACACATTCGGGTACGCGAATGTATGGTGCCGCGCAATGAGATTGTCGCCATCGAAGAAAATGACAGCATCAGCGAACTTATAAAAAAACTGGTCAATACAGGACACTCCAAAATTCTTGTATACAAAAAACACATAGATAATATTATTGGATATGTTCATTCCTATGATATTTTTAGCGATCCGAAAGATATCAGATCAATTAATAAGCCTATAATTATCGTTCCCCAGACCCTGTTAGCCAAGGAGGTACTCCCGATGTTCATACAACAGCACAAAAGTGTAGCGGTAGTGGTTGATGAATTCGGGGGGACGTCGGGCATGATCACCCTTGAAGACCTGATAGAAGAAATTATCGGGGAAATTAATGATGAGTACGATGAAATTTCTCCCATTGAAAAAAAACTCAGTGATTATGAATTTGTTTTATCCGGCCGTTTAGAAATAGATTACCTTAATGAAAAATTTCTGCTCGGCATACCGGTAGGCGACGAATATGAAACCCTTGCCGGCTATATTATTCATAATCTGGAACGTATTCCTGCCGAAAAAGAAAATATCCGCATTGCTCCTTTCGATATTACAATAGTGAAAGCCAGCAACAAACGTATTGAACAAATTCATCTTGTTGTGAGCGGCGATATTAAGAATTTAGAGTAAAATTTTTCACATTTCACTTATTGTTGTACATTTGCAAACTTAAAAATAAAATTTTATGGCAATTATTGGAAAACTAAGAAAACATTCAGCACTAATTGTAATTCTGGTTGGTGTAGCTATTGCTGGTTTTGTTCTGCAGGATTTATTCAGAAAAAGCGGTGCCGGAGGAGGCGGGCCGGACGAATTTGCAAAGATCGGAGGGGTAAAGATCAGTAAAATTGAATTTGATGCCAAAGTTGATGAACAGGCAACTCTTTATAAACAACAGGCCAAAAAAGAAAATCTCACTTCTGCCGAGAGTTACCAGATCATGGTTCAAACCTGGAACCAACTGGAAAAAGAAACTATCATGCAAAAGGAATTTGAAGAACTCGGACTGGCCATTGAACATGAAAAGACAACCAAACCCTCTATATCTCCCGAAGAACTTTACGATCTGATGATGGGGAAAAATCTGCATCCTTTTATAATTCAAAACTTTACAGACCCTAATACAGGCAGGGTAAATACACAGCAGATTCAAAATATCATCACAAATTTCGACCAGTTGAAAGAGGATGAAAAAAAACAGTGGAAAACCCTTGAACAGGCCATTAAAGATGACCGGCTGAATACGAAATATTATACGATGATTGAGAAAAGCTATTACATGCCCAAGACGTTCATGCAGCGCTTAACTCAGGATGCCGGAAAAACAGCAACCCTCCGCTATTACGGAATTAAATACCAGACCATTTCGGACAGCGCTGTTGCCGTCAGTGATGATGATCTTAAAAAATATTATGATGAACATCAATATGAATTTGAGCAGGAAAGAGCCCGCGACATTGACTATGTGATTTTTGAAGTGGTTCCGTCAAAGAACGACATGGATAAAATAAAAGAAAAAGTGGATACCTTGTTTAAAGGCTTTCAGATTATTAAAGCAGATGAAGTGGAAAATTTCATCAGGGCAAACAGTGATGCTCCCTATGACAGTAATTTTTATAAAAAAGGCGAACTTCCCGTAAAACTTGATTCTGTCATTTTTGCTTCACCGGTGGGTACGATAATTCCACCATATATTGATAATAATTCATATTACATGGCCCGGCTGATGCAGATTCAGAACCGTCCCGACTCCATAAAGGCGAGTCAGATACTGATTGCCTATAAGGACGCTCCCAACCCCCTGCAAAACATCACACGTACAAAAGAACAGGCTAAAATGCGTGCAGACAGTTTACTGATCATTGCCCGGCAGGATGTGAATAATTTTGGCGCCCTGGCCAGCATGAATTCCGATTACCCTTCGGCCAAACAAGACGGCGGAGACCTGGGATGGTTTGTTGACGGCGATGTGAATAACAAATTTTTCTTTGACTCTTCCTATATTGCAAAGGTTGGTGATGTAAAAATCATACAGTCAACCATGGGATATCATATTTTATACGTTGCTGATAAAAAAGCCTCCTTCCAGAAAGCCAAGGTAGCCATTTTGCAGCATGATATAAAGGCAAGCAGTGAAACCTTCAACAAATATCTCTCTGATGCAAGTGCATTTGCCGGAGAAAGCCGTACTGCAGAGGATTTTAATAAAAATGTGGCTGATAAAGGGCTGAATAAACGTTCGGCGCAGTTTGTCAGGGAAATGGATTATACCATACCGGGACTTGAATCTGCCAGAGATATCATCAGGTGGGCTTTTAACGAAGAAACTGAAAAAGGCATGGTATCCGAACAGGTTTTTGAAAGTGAAGGAAAATTTGCCGTGGCCATGCTGGTTGAAAAACGTGAAAAAGGAATTGCCCCGCTGGAGCAGATCGGCAGCTATTTAGCCCCGCTTGCCAAACGTGAGAAAAAAGCAGCACAAATTATTGATAAAATCAATGCTGCATCTTCTTCTACAAAAGACCTGTACCAGATCGCCGGCAAATTAAACACAACTGTCGACACTGTAGATGTTACCTTTTCTGCTGCTAATTTCCCTGCTTACGGCCCCGAGCCTGAACTTATCGGCACAATTTTTACCTTAAAGAAGAATGCCCTCTCTGCTCCCATCAAGGGTAAAATGGCTGTTTACCAGGTTTTGATTGACAATATCGCTCAGCCGCCCTCGCAGATCAATCCGGATATGATGAACATGCAACTGGCAAGTTATTTCCGGCAGAGGGTCAGAGGTGATCAGTATAACGAAAGCGACCTGTATAAAGCTATTAAAGACAATACAAAAATCACGGACAACAGGATTTTCTTTTATTAGCAATTTGTGAAATCCCGATATTATAAGGTCTGCGCATTCTTTATCCCGAAGGCTTGATAATAAGATTGTTAATAATGTTTTATACTCTTTAATATCAACAATTATACAGGGTTATTTATTATTTTTATTCGCAGTCATATTGTAATTATAATAATATCAATAGTGGATCTTCAAATACAGAATCGGAAGTATTCAGAATATGAGTAAAAATAAAGAAGTAACAAATAATAAAACTACTGTAATTATTGGCGCTGGTCCTGCAGGCTTAAGCTGTGGTTATGAGCTTGCTAAAGCGGGGATGAACGTTGAGGTTTATGAAGCCTCGCCTTATGTGGGAGGTATGGCGCGAAGTCATGAGTTATGGGGGCAGAAAGTAGATGTTGGCCCTCATCGTTTTTTTTCCAAAGAAAAACATGTTAACGATTTTTTCATCTCCCTTGTGAAGGATGATTTTACCCTGATAAACCGGCTTACACGCATATATTACCGAAACAGGTTTTTCAATTATCCGATAAAGATATTTAATGTATTGGGCAACCTGCCACCGACTACCATAGTGCAGATCCTTTGGGAATATTTACGAGTAAAAATCTCCCCCTATAAAAACCCGAAAACTTTTGAAGAATGGGTGTCAAACAGGTTTGGCCGCAAACTATATGAGATCTTTTTCAAGCATTATTCGGAAAAACTCTGGGGAATACCCTGTTCAAAAATTGACGCCGACTGGTCGGCACAGCGTATTAAATCTCTTTCATTATGGGAAGCTGTAATTACCGCTATTTTCGGTAACATCGGGAACAAGCATAAAACACTGCTTGACCAGTTTGCCTATCCCAACGAAGGTACCGGCACCATCTACGAACGGGCTGCAGATTATATAAGAGAACACGGAGGCACAGTACACCTTCAGATGCCTGTAAAACGCGTGGTACAGGATCCAACAGGGAAAGTGACAGGTATTGAATTAGAAGACGGACGAATTATCAATGCAGATTACGTGGTGTCATCCATGCCAATGACGCTTATGGTAAAAGGGCTGGATAATGTACCGGAGGATGTGACCCTTGCTGCAGATACACTTTATTACCGGAATACCATAATTGCCTATATTGAAGTTGATTCGACGGATTTGTTCAAAGACAACTGGATATACGTCCATTCACCGGAAGTAAAACACGGCCGCATAGCAAATTTCCGGAACTGGAGCCCAGAACTCATACGGGGCAAAAACACCACCATCCTGGGAATGGAATTCTGGGCATTCGACAACGACCCGATCTGGAATGATACGGATGAAAACATTTCGGAACTTGCAAAATCAGAAATAAGCAAACTCCGGCTGGTCCCGGAACAGACAAAGATTTTAAACACCCATATTTTAAGGGTGCATCGCTCCTATCCTGTCTATGAAACCGGTTATCAAATACCCCTAAAAAAAATAGAAAACTATCTTGATCATTTTAAAAACCTGATCCCCATTGGGCGATACGGGGCCTTTAAGTATAATAACCAGGATCACTCTATTTTAATGGGTATCCTGGCTGCCAATAAGATTGCGTATGGTGTGGACACCGACCTCTGGAAGATAAATACCGATATGGAATACCAGGAGGAAGCAAAAATCAAAGACGTCTACAATAATCCGCAGAATTAGAAATTGTTTCTTAAAACAGGTATACTTATTCCGTAGCCTTTTTGCGCGACTTTCTCCAGAATATCAAGCCAATAAGCATCAGGTAAAACACAAGTCCTGCCATTGACACCATCCGTCCTTGTTTAAGCCAGGGCGGACTGTATGATAATTCAATGGAATGTTTTCCTTTTTCTAAAAACAATCCCATCAAGCCAAAATCCACGATGTTAATATCAGCATGTTTACCATCAACAGTGGCTTTCCACCCCTCATCATACGGTATGGAAAAAAACAAAAGTCTGCTGCTGTCGGTTTCTATGGTTCCCTTAATTACATTCTGGGAAAAAGAGGTCATCACCAGCGTATCCTGCTGAAGGCTTCTGACATCGGCATAATAGGTATCCCACGTATATGCAGTGCCGGCAAGAGTATCCTTTAATATTACCGGCTTTAATGCAGCGGTGATCCGGGCGTAATCCGGGCAGTCTTTTTCATCCATGACCACAGCCCGTAAAGCATTGAGCTCCTTATTGGCTGCGGAAATTGCCGAAAAATCACCCTGCTTTATATAGTTATTAAAACAGAAACCGAACGGAAGCGCATATTTATTCCGGAAAACTTTGGTGTCTCCGAACTGTGCAAGCGAATCATAGGTCATCTTTACAAACGGGAGACTTCCGGCATTCTTCTTCATCAATTGATATTTGGTGCTGGCAAGGGTCTGGAACATTAAACGGTTGGTGATCCCGGGCGCCCAACGGGTTTCTGTTTCATTACGGGGGTCTATCACGTTCATTCCCGAAAGAAATTTTATGTAATATTTCTGGTTAAATCCCTGGTACGAACGCGATCCATAATAGTCCTGCGCTAATGCATCATCTGAAAAAGCATGATAGGCCATTCCTGAAAAATAGTCCTTATTTGCCCTGAAAAAACTCTTATCGCGGTTCTTGATAAAATCCAAAGCTTCTACCGTATAATCATTATATCCTTTTTTTTCTGACAGCTCAGCAGACTTCACCGCCGCGTTTTCCCTCACTTTTGTTCTGGGATTAACATAGTACCTTTCATTAAGGGATGTGTTGGCAGCCACGACGATCTCAATAAAAACCGCAACCAATAAAATAACCCGGGCAATCCGCCTGAACTTTGTTTTAAACAAATATAAAAGAACACTGTATGTAAGTAAAAATACCGTGGCCAAATATTGGATATTTTTATTTACAATCTTATATTGTTTCGGAAAATACGGATAATAGAGTAAAACCAGCAGAATAGCCAGGGTAACCAGGAGCAGGATAATATTGATTTTATTACGTTTATCCATCAGGGAAAATGCATTTATGGCACAAAACAATAATGCAAATGAAACAAAAAGGGCAAGCGTCCGGAAATAATCGCCTGTAAAAAGCCAGAACGTATAGCGGAAAAACGGGAATATATAAAGCAAAAGCCAAAATGCAATAAAGACTGCATAAATAATTTTTTGTTTCTTTGACAAAAACTGAAAAACCTGGGGGATCAAAAGCAAAGTGACCAGGCCTATGTAGGTCATGGGCGCTTCCATATAATTGGTCCATCCGCGGTAATCAACACCTGAACCCAGGATGTCATTTGAAAAAAAACGAAGAATAATTGTTTTTAAATGAGAAAAAGGCACCCCGTAGTTGCTTGCCGAACGGGTAATATCATTTTCTAAGGCAAAGAGCGGCGCTGATGACAGGGTTTTAAACAAGCCCGATTCACCACTGACGCGCGGCCCGTTTATTAATTCGTAGAGGGTTTGTGAAGAGAAAAAACCGGATAACAAAACACCGATGGTACTTAAAATAAAAATTCTGCCGAATATAAATATCAGCTTTTTTATCTGAAAATCTTCATGTATCAGCAAAAACCGGAATATAGTATATATAGCGATAAAAAAAGCAAAAAGATACAAACTGAATATTTGGAAAACGGCAATTTGAAAGATCACTAACGGCAGCAGCCACAGCATCTTGTTTTTATAGACGTTTTCCAATGAAAACAGCAGCATGGCTAAAAACAGACTCTGTGAAGAATAAAACAACCAGTTTCCGCCAAGAATAAAAAATCCTGATAATGCATACACCAGGCATCCGATAAAAGAAGCAAATGCCGATATATTAATACTTTTTAAATACAGATACATAAAAACAGCAATCAGGATCAATTTCAGAAATTCGGTATAATTTCCGATATAAGCCAGGTAATTTTCATTGATAAAGGCTGCACAAAAAAATGATATATCGGAGTAGCCGGCCATGCTTCCCAGAATGTTCTGCCCCATTCCAAGGCTGAAACACCAGCCGCCCATGCCAAAATCACGAAAATACCGTGCATAGGCCATTATCACCGCCTGGTGGATATTTATGGAGTCGGAAGCTATGTCCTTAAAGAAATAGACATTCCGCAATAACAAAAAATTTCTGAACACAATAAACCCCGCAAACAGCACTATCCCTATGGCTATGTAAAAAGAGTATTTTTCAATTTTATTTTCAAAAACATCAGGTTTCTGAACCGGTTTGGGTTTATGAATTTCCTGATTTTTTTCTTTTTTGGGATTCTTTTTCTTCACTTTTTAATTACAATTTTTGCATAATGAATTACAAAAATAACTATTATCCCGAAACTTTATCTGCATTACACCATTTAAACGCCAGCAGTAGTCCTGTCAGCCGCCGTTCCGCCTCATCCCGGCTCTACACCGGTATAGAATTCATAAACATCAGGAGCCATGCCGTTTCATTTTTAGCATCTCTGTCAAATAGCATAAACACCCGAAAGAGATTAACACTCCCTGCGGTTAGGTATCAACTTCATGTAAAAGAATCCGGTGCCGCATTAATTAACGATTATTTTCTTAGCGACAACCTTCTTTGCCAAGCCAATTCTTGCATAATAAAAACCTGACGTCAAATTCGAAATATCCACGCTGATATTATTTTGAGGAATGTTAAGGTTTTCATGTTTGACAAGGCTTCCATTTGAAGTATAAAGTTCAATATAATGAATACCGGGACCTTGAAAATAAACATTATTGCCGGCTGGTAAAGGGAATGCAGTTACCTGTTCTTCAACCATATATTCATTTACTCCGGCCGGGGCATCATATTTCCAGAAATCTCCCAGACCTGCCCCTGTTGATGTCTGTCCGCAACCCATATATCCGGTGCTGCCCAGGTTGAAATTCATTAAACAGTACCTTGCCTGTCCGGGAAAGTCCGGCAATTGTGTCCAGGTATCCGACAGCGGATCATATTGCCAGAAATCACGGTAAGCAGAGGTGGCGCTATATCCCAGCCCCACGTAGCCATATTGTCCCAGCGCAAAACCGCCCAGCCCGAATGAACCGCTCCCGGGATAAGATGTTTTCTGTGTCCATGTATCGGCAGCTATATCATAAGCCCACGTTTCCTTTAAATAAACCCAAGAAGCGCCCACTTCCGAACGTCCGCCAACCACAAAAATAGTACTGCCGATCACAAAAGAAAAGGCAAAATAACGTCCCTGTCCGGGGAATGTTGCTTTGGTTGCCCAGGTATTGGTTCCGGCATCATATGCATAAAAATCAGTGAAATAATCCAGTATTCCCCCGCCGGCAGGATGCTGTCCCAACCCCACATAAGCTTTTGTCCCCACAGCCTGTGCCACAGCCCCGTACCTGGATGTCCCCGGAAAATTTGCCTTTTGTGTCCAGCTACCTGCGGTAATATTATATTGCCATAAATCATTAAAATAATTTGTCCAATCAGAGCCCAGGCAGATATAGGCATTTTCTCCAATAGTGAATCCGTTGTGGGAATATCGGCTTGATGCCGGCAAACTTGTTCTTGCTGTCCAGATGTTGCTTGCCGGAACATATTGCCACCAATCCGCATAATTACTGCTGCTTACGCCATAAAAACCCTGGCCGGCAAAACCGGAACCCGAATAGCCTATTCCCACCATACCGGTGCTTCCTGACCCCGGATAACTATCAAGTTGTGTCCAGCCATTCTGCGAAACAGAAACAGTATCTGCCATGCAAATCATTATAAACGCCAAAAAAAATCTTTTCATACAAAATCATTTAGTGGTTTGTACAAATATAAATAAAAATAAAAAAGAATATGAAAATGCGTCGTGATATTGAAAAAAATTATATAATCCGAAAGTTGGTGCTACAAATCCGAAGTTCAGGATTTGCTCATCTGCAGTACAAAATTGACCGGCATGTTGATCACGACGCGCACTTCGTGTCCCTGTGTTTTTCCGGGTTTCCACCTGGGCATAAGCCTTGTCACCCTCAGGGCTTCTTCATCGCAGCCGGCGCCTATGCCCTGAAGGACTTTTATGTTGGACAGGCTGCCATCTTTTTCAATAATAAAAGAGACATAAACCTTTCCCTGAATTTTGTTCTGAAGTGCCAGCTGAGGATATTTGATGTTATTGCGTAAAAAAAGAATACGGGCATTTTCTCCGCCTGGAAACTGCGGAGACTCCTCAACATAAGTATACACGGCATCGCTGTTGCCACCGCCGCCGTCGAGCGTACCCTGGCTGCTGCCGGTACTGCTGTTTCCATCAGAGGCGGTATCTCCGGCTTTTGATTCTGTAGTAAAATTATCTGTTTCCTCTTCAATGTTTGCAGCCACTTTGGGAACCACAAACTTTGCTTTTTGCTGAATTTTCCTTATTGTCTGCGGGATATTGGTTTCTGGCTGTTTTATTTCCTTTGGCGGGGGTGCCATATATTCGCTATACAAAGCCCCCTGGCTAAGTTGTTTCTCTGGTTGTTTGTAAGCCAGATAGGGCATAACGGCAAACAGGATAAAACAAGAAACTGCGATGACAGTAGCGGCCAACAGATATTTATTATACTTTCTACGCAAATAATAAGCGCCATAATCCTTATTCCTGTTACGGAAAATTATTTCGTCAATATCATTCAGATAGTTAAACACAGGCCTGCTTTTGATATGGAGGTTTCAATCTTAATGCCAAAATAGAAAAAACTTATTAATAATAACGGATTTTTACCGTTTTATTTCGCCTGACAAATGATATCAAATAAAAAAGCTCTCACGGGTGATGGTGAGAGCTTCCTGTCAAAGTATATGACAAAATCAGGCGTTTACCAGTTTTGCGTAATCACCGGGCTTTAACAAAGCATCGGCTTCGGCAGGAGTGGTAAGTTTTATTTTCACGATCCATCCTTCGCCATAGGGGTCTTTGTTTATCGTTTCAGGATTTGTTTCAATCACGGGATTCAGTTCCAGGATTTCCCCGCTGAGCGGCAAATACATATCAGAAACTGTCTTTACGGCTTCGATAGTACCGAAAGATTCACCTTTGCCAATGGTTTCGCCAATGGTATTTACTTCAACAAACACGATGTCTCCCAGTTCGTGCTGGGCAAAATCCGATATGCCGATATAAGCTTCTTCACCTTCAATTCTTACCCATTCGTGTGATTCTGTGTACAATACATTTTCTGCTATTTTCATGATGTTTTGAATTTAATTTTTTTTCAAATATACTATTTTTTCTGTTTCTGATATTTATTGTGCCAAAGTAAACCTCAAGCTCAGGCCTCCGTTGATATTGGAGTTCGGATACTGGGATGATACGTAGGGATTATTGATGATATGGTCGTAGAACAACCGAATATTGAACTTTTCACTTATCTGATAATCGGCAGAAACATTAATGGAAATGATTTGCCCTCCGGCAGAAACCTGATCCATGTTTTCGACAAGTTTTCGTAAAGTCGTTTTGTTTTGCCTTACCGAAAAGTCCGCTTTAAGGTTCAGGTCGCTCTGAATATGCCTGCGTTTTCCACCCAGGTTCAGATTAAATGATACATCTTTAAAACGGTATCCTGCACCAATCACATATTCATTAGTGGCAATTTCAGTTAACTGGTTATTAGCAAAACTCAGTGAAAGATTCCTTGATTTTTTCCATTCAAATTTTATCAGCAGGCTGTTGTTCATGGTCATGTCAAACCCGACCAGCGGGCTGAACTGCTCGGTAATGGATATCTGTCCTATTTCTTTTTGGGTCAGGAAATTACCGATCTGATCCCTGACATAAGAAAATCCGTCATCACCTTCTTTATAAACGACATTTGTTGCAAATGAATTGATATTATAGGTACAGCGGTACGTATGGTTCAGGGTGACCGTTCTGAAATATTTCTTTATAAAACCTATTTTGGTCAGTCCGTTGTAAGTCAATCGCCAGTTAGGCAGGGGTATCGCTTTGAGAATTCGCTCTGAAAAAGGAGACAATGAAATATTATCAGGGCTTTTACCCAGATAAGCAGCCAGGAATGCGGGAATAAGCACTTCCTGCGAAGTGGGGCCATAGCCGTCGGGGAAGTTGGTGGAGTCGATGATTTGTTTGGATGAATTGGGGTTTTGTTCGGCTAAACGCGTAGCAATGATGATCCTGTAGTCCTTGAATTTATTGAAATTATCATTTGAATTGTCTTTATTGTCGTGGACAAATGCTGTTTTCAGCCCGATGATGGTCATGCTGAAACTTCCCGATTCCACCAGTGAATAAGGATCACTGTGCTGGTTTGCGCCGTTGTACCTGTAAAAAGCCTGGTTTTGTTTCGAATAATTCGTATTTCCTGAAACGTCGATCCTCATTCCGCTCAGGGGTTCCAGGGATGCCTGGTAGTTAAGCACTTTTGACTGCTTGACCGCAAATGGAGTATTCAGGTTTGTATCGGTACTTATCCAGTTATTTTCGAATGCTTTTCCAATAATATCTCCGGTTGAACCAAACATATCCCCGGGGCTGCCAAAAACAAAACCGAAGGTAGGCGCCATGTCATTCCAGTCCATCCCGAGCGCCACCGGCTTGTGCATAAACCCGGGAAGCTGACGTCCGTTACTTTCCTGATAAGAGATACTGACCGATTTCACCAGCATCAGCAGGCTCAGTGTATTGTCAATAATTTCTTTCCCAATATTGACCTTGGGTTTTAAGGAATCTGCATTTTCGCCGGGCATATTCGTTTTAGGGACAGGTTTTTCACCTATGCCTTTCCTCTTATCATTGATCTTTTTGAGATAGTTAACCTTGTTATAAAGGGTAGTAAGACTTGCGGTAAGGTTTAACTGTTCGGTATTTGAGTTTTCAATGGTGTTTCCCAGCGGGTTTTCAATGATATTATTAAAATCGTCGGTAGACAATGGCAGCGCTGTCCATATATAAGCTCCGCCATACCTTGCCGTCATATTTATCCAGTTTAAGATTGGAATTTTATTTATAGGCAATGTATAATTAATATCAATATTCTGAGTATAATTGGTCATTCGGCCAAAATTCAGGACATTTTCCCAGATAGAATCTTTTTTCTGTTTATAATCCGGCTGGCCTTTTTCAATTTTTCCGGGAGGTTCGTCCACCAAAGCAATAGCATGTGCCTGATAGTCGAGTTTAAGGTTTTGTGTCAGATCCCATTTCAGCCCGTAATCGCGTGTCCAACCGAATCGTTTGACATAGGCCGGTTCCAGGATGATGATAGCATTGGTCTTATTTCTCATCAGGTTTTCCTGGAACTGCTTGTTCACGTCGGTACGGAATGAGAGCATTTTAGGCATGTAATAAAAATTGAAATCCTTAATAATGCGCAACCATTTGGATTTGGATATCAGTTTCCATTTATCCAGGGGCTTAACAATTTTGGGTGTTGCCGAATAATTGTAGCCAATACCACCCATGTGTGTGGTTCTTCTGTCGTACTCAATATCAACATTACGATGCATTTGTTCGGTGAAGGCATAGGTCAGGTCGAAGTTTTCAAGGTCATAGATATGACTTTTTGTCGAAGCTCCCATTTTTGTTTTACGGACATTCATAAAATTCAGGCTTTTCCTTGTGGTGACATCCTGAGTTATTTTCCTCACGGAATCACGGGCAGCTGAACTTGTATATGTCTGTAAATCTTCACGATACAAAACATCCGGGTTTATGGGATTAAATTCGGGAATGGTTCTTATTTCAGAGTAGTCGAAATGCATGGGGATTTTTATTCCCCACTTATCAGGGAAAAATTTTCCTAATTCAAGGTTAGTGGCAATATCATAAGAAATAATGGTTTCCTTCTGAAGCTGGTTAAGTTTTTTATCAATACTTCCAAATCCGGGAGTACTGATGGTTCCGGCCAGGCTGACATTTCCAAAATCGGCGAGGTTGGCAGCTATTCTGCCGGTAGCGGCATAACCTCCGCTTTGATCAAAATCCGTAAGTCTCAATTCGTTAATCCAGATTTCAGCACATTTTTCCTTACCATCATCTGCACCGGGGTGTGATCCCTTTTTCGGATTCCGGACTCCGATCATGATCACCTTGACATCGCTGATACTGGGATTTCCCATAATGGTAATTTTATTATTTTTACTATCATAGGTGATATAAGGCAACGATGAAGAAATGGATGTTCCGGCGTTGTGTAATTCCAGATTTCTTAATTTTTTCGCATCAACCAGTTCGTCCAGGTTTATTTCCAACCTGTTTTGCTCAGGCCATATCATTTCAGGATCGCTGTTGAACCAGGACGTAAATTCCAGGGGAACTTCATATTCGTAATAATTACTCTTAAAGTCAGAGCCCAGCCTGATAAAAACGGTAAGGTCTCCGTCCTGTACAGCCGTTTCATTTCCCATAGCTTCGGCATGAACGAACATCTTAAGCGTTTTAAACTTCCGCATGTCAAAATCGCAGGTTTTATAAATTGCCCGGGCATCGCCATCCATAAGGTCACAGGTCTTCATTGATAAGGCCTGCTCATTGAGTTGTTGCTGCGTGGTGCTCTGGTAATTTATTTCTCTTTCGATGCCCGGCGGAACAACATAGGTAACCGGTGAGCGCTGGCCGTTTTCTTCGAGATTGACAGCCGAAACATCAAAAGAGGTGAGTGTCTGATCGTCATTGGGAATATATTCTCCCGGGCTGAGCAGGCTGTAGTTATACCGCCTCCAGTCGCCACGTACGAGATCAAATGTAGCAAAACGGCAAATAACAGAATCGGTAAATCCGCGGAAGAAAACCCTGATAAAACGTATGGATTTAAAATCCTGGATGCCGCCGATTATTTTATCCGGTGACTGGACGGGCACTTTAAACTGATACCACTTGATGGTGGTTGATGATCCGTTTGGCAATCTGCCGGTGGATGCATCAAGAATGTCTGAAATATAATTCTGACCTATGACCATTTTACCTGGCGTCAGGTCAATCATATACTGGAAGTATCGTTCGCCTTCGCTAAGGGTGTTATCCCTGTTTATATCCTCTCCGTCGGGGATGGTGGTTGACTGCATGGGATAATTAACCCCGAACTCATCCTGTGTCTGCTGATCTGTTGGCGAGTTGCCGTCGGTTCCATTGTAATTCTTATAACGCTGAAGTATCGTTTTTGCGGCATTATCATAATCAGGCCCTCTGAAATAATGGAAGTCATCGCCCGACGGATCGTTATTGGCATTATTGACGGCCTGTCCTGAGCCAAACGCATTGATAACCCGTGAAATATAATTGCTGAAAAACACTATTTCATTATCATTACTGAGTCCATCAAGACCTATATCCTGGTAAGGGCGGGCATCTTCATTATTGTCGAACGAGTTAGTGAGCGGCTGCAGGCTTGGAACGATACCCCATATGGTCGTATCCACATCGTCCATGACGCCGTCGGGCGGAAGTCCGTTTTCGACACTTTTTCTCGAATCCCTCAGAACGTCTTCTGAAACATCTCCCAGGTCAATATATACCTGACCTCCGGCAGCGCCGGGATCATAAACAAAAGGATCCATCATCCAGAATTCGATGTATTCGATATTGGTTTCCTCAAAGTCGGTAGATTCAATACGCCGCATCATACCACCCCAGCGGGAGTCGGGCCCGACGAGTGTCCCGTCGGAATTCAACCCTAAGGAATAGCCTTCCGAGCCGTCCACATCATAGTTGTATGGGCCGCGTTCTCTGGGATAATAGGCCATGTTCAGCACCGCAATATTGGAAGGCAGATTATTGGCTGGCTGGCGGTTTGGGAATACTTCCTGTTCGTAGACTTCACGGGTAAAATGATTGGAGATGTCATCATTGGTAATATTGGGAGGAAGCTGGTTGTTGCTTCGGTAAAACACAGAGGGATCGATGACATACCATGCCAGTTTAGCCCTGTTGTAATTGAATGCCAGCAGGCTGCCGGCAGCGGCTTCAGGAAACATATCCGGCTGGCCCTGCGGAGTACTTGCAATAAACCAGCTGCCCACATTTTTCAGGTCTATGGTAGATTTACTGCTTTCGAAATCATCAATATATGATGTTCCCGTTTTACCTATCGCCCTCGAATGGCCGGGTAAAAGGTTGGCGAACTCGGCATTGATACTTACATTTGACACCGCTTTGGTTTCAATCAGCGGGATCAGATCAACGAGTTTGGTAAGCCAGCGGGCTTCCGTGGTATAAGCACCGTCCACACCCCAGATGGTATTTGATATGGGTTCATCGCCAAAATTCACTTTCTGCGTCAGTGGTTTTTCGGTCAGGTTTAATACGGTACCACCAACATTGAAGTTTTTATTGATCATGTAATCAAACCGTAAACCCATCAGCGTCTTTGTCTGAATACTGAATGTACTGTTGTTTTCAAGGGAGATATTGATCGGTGTTCCTGAGTTTAAAATTCCTTCGTTGATAATTTTTACCCGTCCCATGGTATAGTCGACGGTATAGTCAACATTTTCGGTGAGGGGGATACCGCCGGCTGTAACCTTGACGGAGCCCTGCGGGACGCTCATAGCGCCGAGAGATATCTCTGATCCTGAAGCAGATTTGTAGGTTCCCTGCAACGCAAATTTATTTCTGTCGGGATATTGCTGGGCGCCTGTTTTGGTCATCGTGTATAAGGAGTCATAACAGTATTTGTCCGCGATGGAATTCAAGGCTGCATTACCTCCGGTTATGGCCTTTCGCAGATCGCTTCCGAAAGGCTCCAGCACCGGGAAAAAGATGCGTCCGTTGGAAGCCTGGATAAGCCCTCCCTGAGTGGCAGCTTCACCAATAAAATCGAAAACGCCGTCGGGCACTGGGTTTTGGTTCATGTCGAGGCGGTCACAACCCAGAACACGTATCAGAGGAACACCATTAACAGCGCCTTCGGTAATATACCCCATAGGGATACCCTGTTCTTCACCAGAATACAGTACATTCAGCCTGAAGTCCTCTGAGTTGATCTGGTATCCGCCAATGGCATACACATTTTTCATCATCAGCTTATACATAGGTACCTTGGTACTGAGTGTGGTACTTTTTATCAGTTTGACAATCAGGCAACTCGGGGCGCTGATACCAGTATTGGTAAGTTCCCCGACCTGGTATACCGTGGTATCGCCCACCAGTGTATATTGATAAGCAATGGCCAGCACCTGGTCGGAATTCAGGGAGGTATTCAGCGAAATAAAACCAAGTTTATTATTGAACGTATATTCTGATGGTTGTAGTTTTCGGGCAAGTTCCACTTTTTCATAATCAATACCGGAAACCATGTGTAAGGTATTAGTAAGATAATTACTGACTCCGCTAAGATCTCTCAGCTGGCCTTCATCTAAAAAACTGAACAAGCTGTTCGCATTGTTTTCAGGATAATATCCTACCGGAAAGATATTTGAATTATGGATCAATTGTCCTTCGCCCAGATCCTGAAAAGCCACGATATTGCGGTTATCGGTGGTTGCCGACCCGATATTGGTCAGCCATACTTCAATATTGGTGATATTGATATTGGAGGTTATGATTGGGAGTTTTTTCAGCGCTTCTTGGTAATGATCGCGAAAATACTGCGAGATAAAAAAGTGTTTATTTTCTTCGTATTGGTCGGCTCTTACATTAAATTCGCTGGTTTGTGCGCCGCCGGAAACGGTAATATTTTCAGTCTGGCTTTCCTGCTGCGACCAGATGCCGGTGACGGTAGCCCTTCCAAATTTCAATTTGGCCTTAATCCCGAAAAGCGACTGACTTCCTGTGATCAGGGTGCTGTTTAATGGCAGGGTTACATCACCACCTTCGATAAGCTGAATGATGTCGTCTTCCTCCCCTTCGTATTTCAGGTTCATTTTATTTTCGAAATCAAAAGAAGACTCGGTGTTGTAATTTACGCCAAATTGTATTTTATCGCCAATTTTGGCGGTAACATTCATCTGGATTTTCTCCTGAAAATCGAAATTTGTGGTGCGGCGCTGTTTGACATCAAGGGCAGGATTGTTGGTTTTGGTGGAAACAACGCCAAAAATCAGTTCTGCTGATCCTGAAGGCCTGATATCAATAGTGTTGCCACCGAAAATTTTATTAAAAGCTTTGCCACCGATGTGAATTTTGGGTATAATGTTGCCATCGCCCCTGGAGGTGCGGTTTGCCCTTGTTTTATCGTGCCAGTATTCCCGCAGGGCCTTATCCAGGTCATAATTACGGTATTCTTCCAGCGACATGTAATGGGGCTGGCGGTAATTTAAGTTTCCGATGGTATTTCTTAAAATGTACTCATTGGTTTCGGGATTATATTCGACGCCTGTGCTTACATTTGAGGGATTATTCAGGTACAGGCCGCCGTTTTGCTGGTTATCGTAGGGATTCCCGTTATTATCTATGAAAGGATAATGCAGTTCGGGAGGGTTGGTGTCCGGGGGATGAATGTATTTGTCTTTTATAAATTTATAATCAGGTTCAGTACTGATACCACCTGCAATGGCAATCGACAAAATAAACGCTGCGGCGAAAATCTGAATTATGTATCTGGCCGGTTTCAACAAATAATGATTTTGTAAATATTCAACTTGTTATAAAATTTTCAGGGCACTTTTAATTAATTGTTCCACAGTATTGATCGACGGCTCTGATTTTATTATTTTATCAATAGCTTTTTCGGCAATGTTCTTGTTAAACCCCAACATTACCAGTCCTGATAATGCTTCCTGTTTGTTTGCATGGTACCCGCCTGAAATCGCATCCTGTTGAAACGCAATTTTTGTATATTTATTTTTCAGTTCTATGATAATTTTTTGCGCTGTTTTCGATCCGATACCTTTTACCCGTTCAAAAGCGGTTACCTGAGCGTTTGCCAGAGCAAAAATAACTTCATCGGATGACAGGGAAGAAAGTATGAGCCTTGCTGTATTGGCGCCCACTCCATTGACGGAGATCAGGTTTATATACAAATCGCGTTCTTCGGCCGTAAAAAACCCATAGAGAGTAATGCCAACCGGTGTAGCTGCTTCATTTTTTACAGCCATATAGGTCAGTAGCCGGCATTTTGTCCCTTCATCACCCAGCTTTGAATAGGTGTTTAAGGAAATATGCATAAAATAGCCTATTCCGCCGGTTTCAATAACGGCATAGGCAGGATTCTTTTCGACAAGTGTTCCTTCGACAAAAGATATCATAACCGATTAAAAAGGGTGCAAAGATAAAAAAGTTTATTGAACTTGCTGAATAGCCCAATCAATAGCCTGCTGTATCATTTCCTGCTGGGGTTTCTGGATAAAGTCGTGATCGACAAGGGCTTGTGTCATAGCACGGGCTTCCCTGATATCTTTTTCGGCTTTTGCAAAAGCTTCTTCACGGGTGATGTTAATGCGAGCCACACCGTCTTTGATCGCCTGCATAGCTACATCAGCAGCTTCTTCGGGAAAAACGGATGCTTCGTTCATGTTAGGAACAATATTTTCAGGGCTGATCCCTCTTTTTTCCGCATAATCAGCCA
This sequence comes from Bacteroidales bacterium, assembly GCA_035389045.1. GTDB lineage: Bacteria > Bacteroidota > Bacteroidia > Bacteroidales > CAIWKO01 > CAIWKO01. The sequence continues at coordinate 63,811 of DAOORA010000006.1, forward strand.
GGGAATGTGCGGCAGCAATGGCCATGTTATCGGTAATTTTCCTGGCACGAACCATCAATGCGCCTTTGAGAATCCCCGGAAAACCAATAGAATTGTTTACCTGATTGGGAAAATCGCCGCGTCCTGTAGCGACGATGTATGCACCGGCTTCTTTAGCGGCATACGGATAAATTTCCGGCACTGGGTTGGCACAGGCAAAAACAACAGATTTCGGGGCCATAAGGCTCACCCATTCTTTTTTTATGGTGTCGGGTCCCGGAGTGGATAAAGAGATAAGGACATCGGCACCTTTCATTGCCTCTTCCATAGTAAGGACTTTGTCCGGGTTTGTATTTTCACAAAGTTCCCACTTGCGGTAAAAACGCGGGTCTTTTTTTATATCTTCCCTGTCTTTATGCAGCGACCCTTTGGTGTCGAACATGATAATTTTTTTCGGGTCGCCTCCATCGGCAATAATCAGCCGGGCAATGGTAGTATTAGAGGCCCCGGCGCCGAACAGTACTATTTTTACATCAGAAATTTTCTTAGCGGCAAGTTTGAGGGCGTTGATAAGTCCTGCGAGTGTAACACATGCCGTTCCCTGTGCATCATCATGCCAGACCGGAATATCACATTCTTCGCGTAACACATCCAGCACCTTGAAACAATTGGGCTGGGAAATATCCTCAAGGTTTACAGCACCGAAACTATGCTGCACCATTTTTACAAACTGTATGATTTTATCCGGATCGTGTTCTCCTTTTTCATTCCGGCTGTCCACACATAAAGCAACGCCATCGCATCCGCCGAGGTATTTCATAAGGAATGCCTTCCCCTCCATGACACCTAAGCCACCAGAAGGTCCGCAGTCGCCATCGCCAAGCACACGGGTGGAATCGCTCACCACAGCCACCAAATTTCCCCGGTTGGTAAGCTGAAAAGAGGTGTCCACATTATCACGGATAGTAGTGGATACTTTTGAAACACCGGGGGTATACCACACATTGAACCAGTTGAAGCCAATGACAGGCGCCTTGGGAACTGTCTGAATTTTGCCGCCATAATAGTAATGAGCCGTTTCAGCAAGTTTTTTCAAAAATAAGGTTTTGCCTTTGGCTATTTGTTCCTGTGAGAAATTTTCAGGAAAAGCCTTGTCAAGATTCGACAGATCCAGTTGTATTTTTTCCATAAAATTTTTGTGTTATACATTTTAATAAAGTGTAAAAGTACATTTTTTCAACTGAAAACATAACAAAAAATTTTTACGGTCAAATCATTTTTTTAAAGTACTGAAACGAATCAATGTTTATCCTTAAAATGATATATTTATTTGAAAAATAATTTTACTGCGAAAGATTTGGTGCTCAATTCACTTGTGTGTTTTTCCGTCTTCGCAGATATTTAATTTTCGGAATTACCCTGTCTTAATATAAGCAACATGCATTGTATGATATTATAGTGCTTCTATGTGTAAACCCGTCATAGCGGAATCTGCAGACATGGACTATCTGGAATTTCTCTTTGGTATTCTTTTTTTGATTTACAAATGACCGGTACAGAGCGCCGTAACCTTTGTAAAAAATAATACGTTTGAAAAATAAGTTACAGCATACCGTAATATGATGCTCCTGATTATGGCCGGGCCTATATGCATTGATTTGTACATCTTGTTTACACATCCGGAAAGACAGGCAATGTTGCCTGGCATTTTTAGACCCTGCAGACTAAAAAAATTTACGATGAGCACCGTGCCCGAACATCAATTTTTGAAAGTGTATAGCAAATAGTATGTTACGGTGCGCTGCACCTTGCTTTTTTTATGGTACGGCAATGCTTTCAAATATTTCGGGGCGCTGCCCCTGTTGACATTTATTTTCAATAGCGTGATCGAAGAAAACGCTGTTATTTTTCTTAAGGGCACCTCTAACAACTTGAAAATTCTTCGTTCGTCTTCGTTCTTGAAATCCTTGCATTCAGACAGGCTCAGCACTGGCATGTACGCTTAGTACACTGCGGTTTTCAGAACTTCGACTGCTTCAAACTTTTTTGTTTTTAGCAGCGCCCGATCAGGATTAATAGAGATGCCCTTAACTCATAACACCCCATTTTTTCTAATAACACCTCAAGAAAAGAAATCACCTTTTTACTCGTATAAATTTGTTGTTCATATGAATTTTTTCATGTATTTTTGTTTGAAATCCATAAAATGAATGGCATCTATCAACACAAAGAATGGCCGTGTTTGTTTATTGTTTGCGGTTGTTTTTAGTATTTATATAACCAATGCAAATATATTGGCCGCTCAGAATCTTCAACATGCTGATGCGCTGTGCGGAGAATGGTGGACACCCGAAAACCAGGGGCGGATTATTTTTTTTAAAAACGGCACTACATATTCCGGCAAGGTCAGCTGGATCAAAAAAAACATCGACCCCGAGACCGGCAAGCCGATGTCAGACAAGCACAATCCCGATCCTGCCCTACGCAACAGACCAATACAAGGCCTGGTGCTTTTTTACAATTTCACATACAACGCATCAAAGGGAAAATACACCGACGGAAAACTTTATGATTCTGATACGGGGAATACGTATTCATGCTGGATAAAACTAATTGACAAAAATGTTCTTGAATTGCATGGATATGTGGGTTTTTCACTCATTGGAAAGTCCGTATATTTCACCCGCTTTCAGAAATAAGAAAAAACCATGAAAACAATAGTAGTTCTTACGGGCGCGGGTATAAGCGCCGAAAGCGGAATAAAAACCTTCCGCGACAGCGACGGGCTCTGGGAAGAACACCGGGTTGAAGATGTTGCTACCTTCGGTGCCTGGAAAAAAAACCAGGCACTAGTCCTGGACTTTTATAACCAGCGCCGACGGCAGCTTGCCGACGTTCAGCCCAATGCAGCCCATATCGCACTGGCCCGGCTTGAACCCCAATATATTGTTGAGATCATCACACAAAATGTAGACAACCTTCATGAGCGTGCCGGGTCAAGCAGAATACTGCATCTTCACGGCGAACTTAGCAAGGCCCGCAGCACTTGTGATGAACATTTAATATATGATATCGGATACCGTGATATCAAACAGGGTGACAAATGTGAAAAGGGTTCGCAGTTGCGCCCGCATATTGTTTGGTTCGGAGAACCTGTACCCAACATCATTACGGCAACGGAACTTGTACAACATGCCGACATACTGCTGGTGATCGGCACCTCGTTGGTAGTATATCCGGCAGCCGGATTAGTGAATTTTGCCCCTGCTGATGTTCCGAAGTATTATATTGATCCTAATGCCACAAATTCAGGGTATTTCAGGAATCTTACCGTAATAAAAGAAAAGGCAGGCGTAGCCGTACCGGCATTAGTGGAAGAGCTTCTGATGAAATAGTGCTGGTCAGATTGATTTTCCCATATCATACGCCTGTTTCATGGCATTGCTTTTCTTTATATCCCCTATTTCCCATGCGCCTGTGCCATAGATAATACCTTTTTCCGCGGGCTTGTTCAGACAGGAAGTGAACCCCCTGAATTCTTCAATAGTACGCTCCAGCGCCTTTTTGTTCCGGGTGGCAGCCGTAACGATAAAATAAAACTCCTTATCGCGGATTTCGGTGTAACGGGCAACGGTACGGTCAATCAGGGTTTTCATCTGTCCGCACATTGTATAAAAATAAACCGGGGTGGCCATCACTATCACATCTGCATCCACTAACTTCTTTAGCACTCCGCCCATATCATCTTTCTGAGGGCAATCATTACCGTTAAAGCATACGCCGCAACCAGAACAGTAATTGATTTTTTTATGTTTCAGAAAAATTTTTTCGGTTTTATGTCCGGCATCCCTTGCCCCCTCAGCAAACCGGTCACAAAGCAGATCAGAGTTTCCTCCCTGACGGGGACTGGATGAGAGTATCAATACTTTTTTATTCATTTTTTTCGTTTTTTTTAAGACATTAAGTTATTCATAAAAGACAAACCAAAATAATTGAAAGTAAGGATTAAACTTAATATTTCAATATAAGAAATATTTTAGAACACAATTTTCATATAGAATTCAGAAAACTTTTATTGTCGCAATGTTTTCATTACGTAAAAAAACAATTAAAAAAAAAGGCAGCGAGTCTTAACAACTTCCATTTGAGCAACCAATTTAAATCCATGCCCAACCCAGTATTTCATGTAGGGCATTGCAACCAGCCTGTTTTTATTCCCGTTTCTGTATTTATTTAAAATAGTCATTCACAACAAATTATCATCAGTATTATTTATCATTTCTGGAGATTATACATTCAATTACCGGATTATTAAACTTATTACATTCGTTTATTCTTAATGTGTAATTGGTGATGTTGTTATCTTTCAAAAATGCAATCAGGGCTTCCTCACTGATCGGAAATAGTACTTTTTTACTTTTAATGGTATAAAACGTATAGTAGATTATACCTTTTTTTGCTATTTTTTTCATGAATAACGACATCACTTCCTTGAAATACGGACTGTTTTCAATAACCCCTGTATCGTAGTGAAGTGGCATTACGTTACAATGAACAAAATCGATACTTTCGTTCTGGATATTTGATTTTAACAGGTCCGTTAATTCTCCCAATAAAAATTCAATATCATAGAATCTGTATCGTTTTTCAGCATATTTATACATTGTTTCACTTTGGTCGATCCCAATAATACTATTCCTTTCGGAAAACAGATAGAAACTTTTGTACCCCGTATAAAAACCAATATCCAGTATCTTTTTATTCTTAAGTTTAAATTCCCGGGCTATTTTGTGTATTTCTTTATTCGCTTCTTTATGAGGAAAATTATGAAACAAATAAATCAAAAAATCATAGACGTAATGAAAAGGGGTAATTTCAGGTAATTTGTAGGCATTATAATTATTTTTTTGACTTTCAATAAATTCATTAGCATTCATTTTTATCTCTTTAAAGTTTATACTATTTTTTTTTACTTTTTATGTTGTGCGTTTTTTGTATTCATTTTGTTCGAGTAAACTGACTTTGCATATATTCAGATAACACAATGATGTTTGCTTTTTTTCATAACACAAATCCCGTGCTGTGATACGTCCACTGAAACCGGCATTCTGCCGAATGACAGTCGCAGATCAGCCATTGTATGGCCTTTATATTCATACCATCATTCGTCGCAGATCATTAATTTTTCCATACCCACAAAGCTAGTACCCTGAGCGAGCTGAATAATATAAATACCGCTTATTAATTTATCGCGTTCCAGGGCGAAAGAGTTGCCTGTAATACCTTTTATTTTTCTTACTTGTTGTCCTACCGTGTTATAAATAGTTATTTCAGCATTTTCCAACAGAACACCAGTATGTATGATCGCCCGTGAATAAAAGGGATTGGGATAAATCTCAATTGTTTTATTATTAATTTCACTTATGGAATACGTGTAATAACAATCCGGGGCTATTCCAAAATTAACCTGCCCGATCACGGTGTCTTCATAACATCGCAAACCAGTATAATACAGGCCGTCTACAGCTATCCCATAACAATGACCATTAATGTCCGGATTAGGCGCTTTTAAATGCCCTGCAATCTGCAATACTTTACCGTTAAAAGCATAGTCTTCTGATGAAAGATACAGCGCTTTCAGCGGAATTCCGTTAATCGTATCCATTCCTGTCGAATCAACGGTGATCAGCAGGTCGCAGGAGTCTGTTTTCATTATCCATGATTCGCCGGCTGTTTTATTGAAATCGTAAAGGACGGTGAATTGGTTGAAATAAGTGTTGAATAAAAACACCTTGTTGCTGTCCTGGTATGTAATAAGTTTGTCCGAAAAATCGCTGTCGGCAAGTGGTCCGTATTTTTTAAGCAATTTGCAGTTCTGACCACCCACCATCGTGTCTTTTACCGATATCCATTGATGATACCCGAACAGGGGTGTAAAAGCCACGCCGTACCCAAATGTCCAGGTTGCGCCTATAGGAGCCCAGGTTTGAGCAGTTGAAACCACAGCCACTGACATAAAAAGTACGATAATAAAATTCTGTTTCATAGTTTATTTTTTTATGCGTCTTCGTTAAAACAGAAAGAATTTTTATCAATAAACAATTGTTTCATACTTGTGTAACCTGGCAAAACAAGCGAGTATTATTTTTTTTCTGTTTTCAGTTTTTTTATTCGTTGCCATCCGGATCAATCCCAGCCACAGTTTCGTAAGTAAACAGTCAGAAACACTCAACCCGGTCCAGATCCTTTCAAATATGATCTTATAAAATTAAGGATTTTTTAAATTATTTATTATTAAATCTGTTCATCGCGGTATTCACACCTTCGAGCACAAAGCTGAGGATGGCGTCAACAGCAACAGGTATGCGTTCAAGCATCATTTTTTCTTCTTCTTTGGTCCATCGGCCCAGCACATAGTCTACCTGGGTTCCCCTGGCAAAATCATTGCCCACGCCAACCCTCAGCCGGGCAAAATCCTCGGTACCCAGTGTCATGATGATATGGTTCAGTCCGTTGTGTCCGCCGTCGCCTCCTTTTGACTTCATACGCAGCGTCCCTGTGGTCAGGTCGAGGTCGTCAACCACTACCAGTAAATTTTCAACAGGAATGTTTTCAGCATTCAGCCAGTATTTTATTGCCTTTCCACTGAGGTTTACATAGGTTGCGGGTTTGAGCAAGACCAGTGTTTTTCCTTTATATCTGGCCTGCGCCACCGAGCCGTGCCTGCTGTTTTCAAACTTCACTTTCAATTTGATCGCCAGGGCATCCAGCACCACAAAGCCGGTATTGTGACGGGTATTGGCATACTCCTCGCCGATATTTCCCAGTCCGGAGATCAGAAATTTCTTTGATTCAGAGGTTATCATACATGCTTTAAATAAAAAAAGCTGCCGGGAAACAGATTTTCGGCAGCTTTGATATTTTCCAAAGGGTATTATTTCTTTGCTTTTTCTTTGCCTTTTGCATCACCGGCGGGTGCTTTAGCGCCTGCTGCGGGGGTAGCAGCTGCACCTGCTGCGGGGGCTCCGGCACCTGCTGCGGGGGCTCCGGCGGCGGCTTCAGTGCTGGCGGCAACTTCCTCAACAGCCCTGGTGACCGTCACGCCAATAATTGTATTATTCTTATTGTCAAGCAGGGTGAATTTTTCGGAAGGGATATCCGCCACTTTAACTCCCTGTCCTATCTCCAGACCATTGATACTTATTTCAATAAGTTCTGGCATATTTTCAGGTATTGCTTTTATTTTCAGTTTTCTGTATTTCTGCACCACTTTTCCGCCTTTTAACACTCCGGGCGCTGTTCCGGTGATTTTGACCGGGATGTTCATAATAATCGGTTTGTCAGCTTTAAGTTCCATAAAGTCTGCATGCAAAATATTATCTGTAACCGGATGATATTGAATATCCTGCAAGATAACATCATACTCTTTTTCATCCAGAGTAAGTTTTACGAAGCAAACTTCCGGTGTAAAGAGTATTTTTTGAAAATTTTTTGCATCCGTGAAAAAATGCAATTGTTCTTTTCCGCCATAAACCACACATGGAACGCTGCCGTCCCTGCGGATTTTTTTAGCATCTTTTTTCCCTACGTTTCCGCGAAGGAAACCGCTCATTGATACTGTTCTCATGATTAAAATTTTTAATTGATTGTTTTATTTGTTATTTATTGCATTGAAGTAAACTGGAAATGCGAACTTATAGATTCACAATTGATTACGCTTTTGATCACATCGGCAAAGAGGTTTGCTGTTGATAATACCTTTATCTTGGGATTTTGTTTACATTCTTCATTCAGTGGAATTGTGTCGGTAACGATCAGTTCCGTGAGTGCAGATTCTCTGATTTTTTTACAGGCATTGTCCGACAGAACGGGGTGCGTACACATGGCTCTTACGCTGGCAGCGCCCTGTTCCATAATCAGGTCGGCAGCTTTTGCGATAGTGCCTGCCGTGTCGATGATATCGTCAACCAAAACTACATTTTTACCTTTAACGTCGCCGATAACCACCATGTTTCCCACCTGATTGGGTTTCGACCGTTGTTTAAAACAGATCACCAGTTCCGCATCGAGAAATTTGGCATAGGTTCCGGCCCTTCTTGTACCCCCGGTATCGGGTGAGGACATGGTTAGGTTAGAAAGATTAAGGCTTTTAAGGAAAGGCACAAATATAGATGAGGCGTACAGGTGGTCTACGGGAATATCAAAATATCCCTGAAGCTGGTCGGCATGGAGATCCATGGTAATCAGGCGGTTGATGCCTGATGCCACCAGCAGGTTGGCTATCAGCTTAGATGTTATAGGCACGCGGGGTTTGTCTTTCCTGTCCTGGCGGGCAAAACCGAAATACGGGATAACGGCTATGATATGCTTTGCCGAAGCACGTTTGGCCGCATCTATCATCATAAAAAGTTCGAGCAGGTTTTCTGCCGGGGGAAAAGTAGACTGTATAATAAAAACCTCATCGCCTCTGATCGTTTCATCAAAAGACGGGCGGAATTCACCGTCGCTGAAGCAGGCATAAGAAACATCACCGAGTTTTTTTCCATAGCTTAAGGCTATCTTTTCCGAAAGATAGCGTGTTGCCCTTCCCGAAAATATAGATATTCCCTGTGCCATACTTTTTTATTTGATGGCCGCAAAATTAGGAATTTTTAGATTATAAAACCAGATAATTGAATAAATAATAAAAAAGGTCGCTCTGATTCCAAAGCAGCCCTGACAGGACAACAAATTAATGGGTTAAACTGCTTGTGTCAACGGATCAACGAAAACGCGTGTTTTTAACTCACGGTCGAGGAGCAACAGTCCCTGTCCTTTGCCCTCAACGAGTTTAAGCTGTTCGAGGATAGCAGAAGCATTGGCTTCTTCTTCCACCTGCTCGGCAACAAACCATTGCAGTTTATTATTCGTGGCATGGTCCTTTTCCTGAATTGCAAGATTCACCAGGTTGTTGATCAGTGCCGTAATTTTCTGTTCGTGTTTTAATACTTCTTCAAAGACTTTGATCGGATTTTTCCAGTCAAAGGCCGGTTTTTCAATGGCCTGCAGTTCGACAGCGCCACCACGTTCATTGATATAATTAAAAAAAATCATTCCATGAGCATTCTCTTCCTTTTCCTGAACTCTCATCCAATTTGCAAAACCCGTTAAATTCATACGTTCGAAGTATGCGGCCATGGATAAATATAAGTATGAAGAAAACATTTCAGCGTTGATCTGATCGTTCAGCGCTTTTTCCATTTTTTTTGATAACATTTGTGCTCCTTTCTTTAATTTTTTTACAAAACTACAAATTTAATTTTAACTAATCAGGTATTTGATTATTTGATTTAACCTTTTAAGGCATTCACCCCGCTGACGATTTCGATGATCTCTTTGGTAATGGCTGCCTGACGGGCTTTATTGTAAGACAGTTTGAGGGATTTGATCAACTCTTCGGCATTATCAGTAGCTTTTTGCATGGCCGACATGCGGGCTCCGTGTTCCGAAGCCCATGAATCAAGCAGCGCTTTATAAATTTGTATTTTCAATGATTTGGGAACCAGCTCCTTCAGAATAATTTCTTTATCCGGTTCAAACAAGTAATCAGCTTTACTTAAAGACACATCCTCACCGTGGTGAATTTTCTCAACAGGGAGAAACTGCTCTGTTGTAAGTATTTGGGAAACAGCGTTTTTAAACTGATTGTAAATCAATTCTATCCTGTCGTATGTGCCCTCTGTGTAATAGCTCATTAGTATGGACGCCAGTACACAGGTTTTTTCGTATGTAAGATTTTCGTATATACTGTCATGGTTTCCGATCACATTATATTTACGTTTTTTAAAGAAATCCGTTGCTGTCTTACCAATGCATAAAATATGCACATTTCCTTTTTCATTCAGTTCGGAATAATCGGATTCAATGCGTGCGACAGCCGATTTGATCACATTGCTGTTAAAGGCGCCGCAAAGCCCCCTGTTGGAGTTGATCACCACCAGAAGTACGTTTTGTATTTTTCTTTTTTTAAAGTAGGCAATATCTTCGGAAAGGTCGGCGCTGCCGCTTAATTCGGTAAGCAATCCGCTGAGCTTGCCTGCATAGGGCCGTAATTTCAGAATGGCCCCCTGTGCGCGTCTGAGTTTCGCGGCAGAAACCATTTTCATAGCGCTGGTTATCTGCTTTGTATTGTTAACAGACGCAATCCGGATTCTTACCTCTTTTAGTCCTGACATGAATTATTCTGAATTACGGTCAAAAAAATCAAACTTCATATTTTCTGATTAGATCTTTAGCTGCATCTTCCATTTCTTTGGTCATTTCGTCTGTCAGCAGGCCTTTGCCAAGATTTTCGAGTAGTTCCCCATGATAAATATCCAGATGATGCAGAAATTCATCCTGAAAATTAATGATACTTTTCACAGGGACTTTTTGCAACAAACCTTTGGTTCCGCAAAAGATAATTGCGATCTGATGTTCGACTTTCATCGGGGAATACTGAGGCTGTTTCAGTATCTCGACATTCCTGGCGCCTTTGTCAAGCACCGCCTTGGTAGCAGCATCAAGATCGGAACCGAATTTCAGAAATGATTCCAGTTCACGGTATTGAGCCTGGTCGAGTTTCAGTGTTCCCGCGATTTTTTTCATCGGTTTAATCTGCGCACTGCCACCTACACGTGACACCGATATCCCCACATTGATGGCCGGCCTGATCCCTGAATTGAAAAGATTGGTTTCAAGGAATATCTGGCCGTCTGTGATCGAAATAACATTGGTAGGGATGTATGCCGAAACATCGCCTGCCTGTGTCTCGATGATCGGCAAGGCTGTAAGCGAGCCTCCTCCTTTTGCCATATGTTTGATGGATTCCGGCAGATCATTCATTTTCTGTGCAATTTTATCCGATGTGATCACCCTGGCTGCCCGTTCGAGCAGGCGTGAATGCAGGTAGAACACATCACCCGGATACGCTTCACGTCCCGGCGGACGGCGAAGCAACAACGACACTTCGCGGTATGCCACGGCCTGTTTGGAGAGGTCGTCGTACACCACCAGTGCCGGACGCCCTGTATCCCTGAAAAACTCTCCTATGGCAGCACCGGCATAAGGCGCATAAAACTGCATAGCCGCAGGATCAGAAGCCGTAGCCGAGACCACGACCGTATAGGGCATGGCGCCTTTTTCCTCGAGCGTTTTAACAATATTTGCCACCGAAGAACCTTTCTGCCCTACGGCCACATAGATGCAATATACCGGCTCTCCTTTTTCATAGAACGTCTTCTGGTTGATGATGGTATCAATGGCTATTGCTGTTTTTCCCGTCTGCCGGTCTCCGATGATGAGTTCGCGCTGCCCGCGTCCGATGGGAATCATGGCGTCGATAGCTTTGATACCTGTTTGAAGCGGTTGATTGACAGGCTGTCTGAAGATTACGCCCGGCGCTTTGCGTTCGATAGGCATTTCATAGACAGTGCCTTCTATCGGGCCTTTACCATCGATAGGCTGTCCTATGGTATTGATAACCCTGCCGCACATGCCTTCACCAACATTGATAGACGCGATGCGAAGCGTACGTTTTACAATATCTCCTTCGATGATGTTTTCTGATTCGCCCAATAAAACAACGCCCACATTGTCTTCCTCCAGATTGAGCACGACACCCATCACCCCTGTTTTTTCAAATTCTACCAATTCGCCCGAACCTACTTTTGTAAGGCCATATACCCTGGCAATGCCATCGCCTACCTGAAGTACGGTACCTATTTCCTCAAGTTCGGATTCATATTTGAACCCGGCGAGTTGCTGGCGTAAAATTGCAGTTACTTCTGCTGGTTTTATTTCTGACATTCAAATCTGTTATTAAATTTTCGGTACGTAAATATTTACATTGTATTCTTTCTTCAGCCGGTTGATATTTCTCCGGATCGTGGCATCATATTGCAGATCCCCGATCCTGAAAGCAAATCCGCCGATAAGGTCATCATTTACTTCTTCGATCAGATCTATCTTCGAAGAAAACACTTGGCTCAGTATATCTTTCAGTTGCTGAACATTTTGTTTGCTGGCCGGAGATGCCGTTTTAAAATATACTGTTTTAATATTTAAATGCTCTTTATATAATCGGGTGAACTCATCAGCAATTTCCCTGACGATCATCTCTCTTCGTTTTTTTACAAGAATTTCAAGAAACCGGAAAGAAAGTTCGTTAAGTTTTCCGGCAAACACCGTTCTGAACACGGATAATTTCTTTAAATTATTTATCACCGGGTTGTTGAGAAAATGAACCAGATCTTTGCTGTTTGCACAGACATCTTCAATAAGGATCATGTCCTTATAAATAGCCTCCGCCATATTCTTTTCGAGAGCAAATGTAAAAAACGCCCTTGCATAGCGGTTTGCAATTCTTTCAGTTTTCATCCGTATTACAACCTATTAATTGAAATTGATATCGCTCAGAAATTTTTCTATCAGTTTGTTCTGCCGGTCATCTTTGGCAAGCTCCCCTTGTATGAGTTTTTCAGCAATATCCACCGATAACAGTGCGATCTGATTTTTCAGGTCGGTCAGGGCTTCCAGCTTTTCGTATTTGATGCTTTCTTTTGCAGATTCAACGATCCGGTCGGCTTCTTCGGTGGCTTTCATGCGTGCGTCTTCAATAAGTTTTTCCCTTATGATCCGTGCTTCACGAAGAATGTTATCTCTCTCATTTTTTGCTTCCCTGAGCAATTCTTCATTGCTGAATTTGAGTTGTTTCATTTCTTCATGAGCTTTTTCAGCCTGTTTCAATGAATCTTCAATTTTGTTTTCACGTTCTTTGAGCATTTTTAAGACCGGCTTCCACGCATATTTACCAAGGATCAGCAACAGCAGGAGAAACGAAAGTGTCATCCAGAAAATAAGACCGATACCGGGAGTTACTAATTCCATATTATATAACGTTTTAAGTTAATTTCACAAAGCAGAATTTCTCCTGGAAAGAACAGGAGTCTTTGCCACAGGTATACCTTTTAAATAAAAAGGATCAGCAGACAAACCACGATTGCGAAAAATGCAACCCCTTCGATAAGGGCTGCTGCAACGATCATATTAGACCTGATATCCCCGACGGCTTCGGGCTGTCTTCCGATAGATTCCATTGCACCTTTTCCGATATTACCAATACCAAGACCGGCTCCGATGGAAGCGATGCCGGCTCCGATGCCTGCGCCCATTTTTGCTATAGGAGCAAAATCAGCGGCTGCTTGTAATAAAACTGACATTAATGACATAATTTTGAGTTTAAATTTAAGTTGGTTATTATTAATTTATCTTGTGTGCTTCTTCGTGATGTTCTGCTGTGGCCATGCCGAAATATATAGCCGAAAGCAGCGTAAAGACATAGGCCTGGATAAATGCGACCAACAGTTCCAGCAAGGTCATAAAAATATAAAAGAAAACCGAAACAATGGAAAAACCATAGCCGGCTACCGGGGTCATAGCGCCAAAAATAAATATCAGACATATAAACCCGAGACCTATAATATGCCCTGCGGTGATATTGGCAAAGAGACGAACCATCAGTACGAAAGGTTTGGTGAATACCCCTATGATCTCTACGATCGGCATCAAGGGCAAGGGTATCTTTAACCACCAGGGCACGCCGGGAGCATTGTAGATCTCTTTCCAGTAATGCTTGTTTCCGCTTAGGGTAGTAATAATAAATGTAAATAAGGCAAGCACCAGGGTTACGGCAATATTGCCGGTCAGATTTGCTCCGCCCGGAAAGAACGGAACGAGCCCCAACAGGTTGTTGATAAAAATAAAAAAGAAGATCGTGAGCAGGTACGGCATGTATTTTTCGTAACGTCTTTCTCCTATGCATGGCCTTGCAATATCGTCGCGGACGAAATATATTAATGGTTCTATCGCCGACTGTAATCCTTTTGGCGCCTCATCCGGATGTTTTTTAAATCTGCGGGCCACCGAAAGAAAAATCCAGCAGATCAGCAGCACACTGATAAACAGTGATGCCACGTTTTTTGTTATCGAAAAATCAAGCGGTGGTTCAATATTTTCATCAACATGGACGATCTTTCCTTTTTCATTCAGCTTATATCCTTTGTAATCCTTTTTACCATGATGAAATTCAGAAGACATGAATGTAATAATTCTCCCTTTATCATAAAGGATTACCGGAAGCGGAATACTGACATGGGTTTCCCCGATTTCACAAATATGCCAGTCATGAGCATCTATAACGTGGTTGATGATAAATTCCCCTGCATTAAACCCCGGTTCTTCGTCTTTTGTCGTCACTTTTTCCCCGCTAAAAGCCTTCAGCGATAAAAATAAAGACAAAAAGCACAGCGCCACAACAATACAACACTTTGATTTTAAACTGTTTATAAACATGTATCTGGTAATCTTCATGGTGTTTGTAACCGGGGCAAATATAAACATTTTATAAAACAAGTAAACTAATAATTTTTTAAATAGCAATTTCTTTTTTTGAGGTGCTGGCATATAAAATCCGAACAGATTCTTGTGACACCATTACATTTCTGTATTACTTTTTTGCGTGTCCAAAAAAGTAATCAAAAAAGGACATCCTGGCGAATGCTTCAGCCCGCTCTCAGAAAACATTGAAAATCTATGCAAAGTAGTCCTGACGCAGCATAGCTGGTCAGGAAACCCCGCCTGTGGCGGGGCCTTTGCAGATTTTCAAATGTTTTCTGATTCACGCCACCGCCGGCTCGCACGCCAGGAAATGCCCACGCGCCAAATTCAGCTAAAGCCTAACATTAATAATGCATGGCGTTAGCCATACACAGCAGAAATGCGAGGTTACCGATATATCTTGAAAATCAATTCATAAGTCCTTCCCCGGAACAATTGAATAATTGTAAATAATGCTAATCAAGGGTTAAAAATATTTTTGTTTTATTGTGGAACCCCGCCAGACTGACGCAGACGGGCAGGCTAGTGGCAATATAGGAAATTATTATAATTCTCAACACTTGATTCGCATAAATAATAATAACAAATCACTTTGCTTATAAAAGAATTGCACATCATTTTGATTTTGCACTGAAAAGAAACACCTCAAAAAAAGATTTAGCCTTATTAATAATTGGCAAGCAGTAATTCTCTTGAAAAAGAGCAGTTATGTCTTTCGCGGAAGCGTTTGCAGAAGGATGATCACATCAAAAACCAGGTACAACAGAAAAAGCGACAGGAAACAGAACATAAACCTTACGGCATCGTCACGGTTTACCATTACATACGCAACCAGTACAATGATGTATGACATGAACTTCAGAAAAGTCACCAGCATGAAGGTCCTTATAAATTTATTGGGATTGCCTTCCGGTAAAGAGACCAGATACCCGTTTGAAATCAGGGAAACAGACAAGAAAAAAGGTACCAGGAACGGAAGCACGGGGGAAATGATGTTACTGCTCATTGAAAGCGTCATAATAATGGCAATAATTTCCAAAATAAGGAAAAACACGAAACTTTTAATCGATAACTTTTTCTTGGATGTCATCTGTTACTTTTTTTTATAAAATCCTTAATGGCAACATAAATGGCTACTGCTACAGAAAGAAAAGAAAGTACGACCGTAAAAACCGGAAATTTCAATCCTGTCCATCTGTCGAGCAGATAACCACCTCCAATGCCCAATACGATGATTACCAGCATCTGAAGTGCGATACTGGAATAACGGGCGTAATCGTCAAGTGGCGCTTTGGGGTTTTTCATTAGCAGCCGGTGGGGCTCCCACGCTTGACTTGTAAGTGGAATCGGTCATTTTGCAGGTACCGGTGAATTTTGCGCCGGGTTCAACGGAGAGTTTGCCGGTGATGATGTCGCCCTGAATCTGTGCCGAGGCCTTCATGGCCAGTAGTTCCGTAACCATGATCTTTCCCTGAAGGTTTCCGGAAAAATCGGCATTCTGGCAAACGATTTCCCCTTCGACATGCCCGGTATTTCCGATCACAACTTTGCCTTTGGCATTTATTGAACCTATCAGCGTGCCATCGATCCGCATATCACCGCTGGCTTTTATATCTCCTTTTATGCTGGTACCGTTTCCAATAATATTAATGACCGGACTTTCCACTTCAATGTTTTTGGCCATAACATGTATTTTTTAACTTATAATTTTATGTTTACTTGATTTATTTTTTATAATTTTCCCTGAAAAACGCCAGGTATTTGGCGACATTTTTATCTTTGTAAAACACCGGGTAATTGGCCGCCGAGATAATAAAATGCTCATATCCTGATTGCTGCAGTTTTGCCGTTATATCCTTATTGTTTTCAATAGCCGTCAGATAATCAAGAGCGTCATTCTGATTTTCAAAACGGCTTACGTTGAGAACTTCATGCTTATCGTCAAGAAACAACGTTTCAATAATATATTTTTTTGTAGAAAAATATTTCTTATTCAAATCAGAATAGGCATTTTTCACATCGTTAATGCTTATATTTTTTAAACCAAGCACAGCGATATAAAAATGAAATGCTGCCGGTTCATATTTATAAAGTGGCGTTTCGGCAGACTTAACACTGTCTTTTCCGGCAACTGATGTAATATCCCTAACCACGTTCTTTCTTTTCAATGCGTCCAGAATATCCTGTGCTTTTTTGGCAACATCGTTTCCGGAATATTTGCTCACTATATTGGTTAATGAACTTTCAAAAACTTCTTTTGACTGGGTTTTACCAATGGAAAGAGTTTTCAGCATATCAAATTTGGGTAAAAGCACCTTGTCATACTGGGTTTTCAGAACGCTGTCGGAATTGCGAATCACAGCGGGATAATTACCGGCATTATAAGCAAGATAGGTTTCTTTATAAAACAGTGAAAGCCTGTTGTTGCGTTCTTCCAGCTTCTTATAATAATTAGGATCATTAATTATTTGTGCATAATCGCTCTGAGGATATTTAGTAGTTATCAGGTTTTTATAATAATCAGCCTTGGGAACATTTTCCTGGAATGTATATATCTGGAACAGGTTAAAATAAGCCGGAAGTATTTGTTTACACTGGGGAAACCGTTTTTCCAGTTTATCAAAAGCTTCAATGGATTTATCATAATCAAGCAGAGATTCTTTATATATATATCCAATATTAAACAACGCCTCACTGATCATGAGGTTGGACGAATCAAAATCTTTTTGGTTTTTGGGTAATTTTGAAAGGTAATAATTACGATCTTTCAGATTTACTTTTGCGGTATCTTTATTCATGTCGCTGCTGTCGGTATTTTCAGTAATTTCCTGAAACTGCAGATCGGTGATTGTTTTGTTGCTCAGCCTCCACAGGTCTTCATATTTCCGGTCGCCCCATTTACGTTTAAAATCGGTAAAGCCCAGGCTAAGTGTCGAAGGATTATAAAAGTACCAGGAACCGGAATTCTGAATGTTCATATTGTTGACGTCGTTTTGCTGGGCGAGTGCAATATTTTGCAGGCGATCGTTTTCTTCCTGCTGTTTGCGCTGTTCTTCTTTAATGATCTCACCAATAACTGCATCAATTTTGCTGTTGCGTTCTGCAACAGGGAGTTTGGCCAGCATTTGCAGGCTATCCTGCAGTTCAACAATATTAATATTTCTGACCAGATCGTTCAGTGTGTTTTTCTTATTTTCAATTAGTTTATAGTTCGGATAATCCTTAGGCAGGAACATAACACAACTGTCGTAATATACCTGGGCGTCTTTGTATTTGGGTTCCGCAAAATACAGATCGGCCAGTTTCAGATACGAAACCGATTTCTGATAATCATTAGAAACGCTATACTTTGCTGATTTTTTAAGATTTTCAATGGCTCCGGGCATATCATTTTCTTTCAGGGCGATTTCTGCCAAAGCGTAATAAATCTGGTCGAGATATTCTTTGTTTTTTTCATCTCGCAGCATTTTCCTCATCAGTTTTTTAATATCCTTACTTTCGCCCATGGTCACATCATAGCTTTTGGCCAGGTTGATCTTGGCGGCAAATTCCATATCATAGACAGGATTCATACTGATCACCTTTTTAAAATAGTCGCTGGACTTTTGGGCGTTGCCTGTACGCTGAAATGTCTGAGCAAGAATGAAATACAATCTTGTACGTATGCGCTTTTGCTTATTCAGACGAACCGCCTGCTGCAGATAGTCCAGGGCTTCTTCATATTTTTCCTGTTTCAGTAACACATCGCTGTAAGCAAGCGGGTACATCTTTTCGGCCGGACGTGAACTTTTGTTTTTTTCAATCTTTTTTTCGATAGTCGACAACAGCGTCTCTGCATCTTCAGGCTTATCCTGTGCCGACATCACCCTTGCTTTCCAGATGATCGCCTCATATTTAACATCGCTGTCCTTGAAACGGGTAAGAATAAAATTGAAGGTCTGCATGGCCAGGTCATATTCCTGCTTGTAATAATATGCTTTGCCGATGAGCAGGTAGCCGTCGTCAATCCATCTTACATGCTCAACCCCTTTAATGAAAATAGAATGTCTTTGAACGACGACAGAGCCTTTTTCGAGTGCACGGTCCAAAAGATTGTAAACCGATTGCGCATCTGCTTTTGTTCCAAGTTCAAAAACAGGCAATATTTTGGCATAATTATCTTTATTTTTCTTTCCCAGCTCCACAACGCCCTCCTTTAAGGCTTCCTTGCCGTTAAAATAGGCATTGTAATGCGCGGTGAGGTTATGATATACTCTTCTTGTAAATGTGTTTTTCTTTGTTGAACATGAAAATGAAGCGATCATGAAACAACAAAAAAGTAATAACAGAGTTTTATTCAGTGATTTTGACTGCACGTTTAAAGGTTTAAAACAAAATAACTTATTTTTTACAAAATTATTTTATTTTTTTTATTATCACTTCATTTTTTACAGTTTATTTAACCCGGCGGTCAAAAGTATAACAATAAATTATGATATTTGTACCCTCATTTAAATATGGCAAAAGAACATCCATCCCGCTGGAAACGATTCCGTAAAAAGCTTCATGATAAATACCGTCTGGTCATCATGAACGATTCTACTTTTGAACGGAAGTTGTCGTTCAGGTTAACCCGGATGAATGTCTTCGTTGCAGTGGGCGCGGCTGTCATGTTTCTTATTGCGGCAACTACCGTACTGATCGCTTATACCCCCCTGCGGGAATTTATTCCCGGCTACGGCGATATTGGCCTGCAACGGGATGTATACAGCCTGATGCTGAAAACAGACTCCCTGGAAAAAGAAATTGTGCGCCGTAATTTATATATGGAAAATCTGAAATATATTATTGCTGGTAAAGATTTTCCACAACCCGACCTTAACCAGCCATCAGACACCACCACACCAAAATTCAAGGATCTCGATTATGACATTTCCCCTGAAGATTCTGCCCTGCGAAATGAATTTGAAAGCGCAGACCGTTATAACCTGACATTTTCCGAAGGATCGGGCGGAGAGAGCACCATAAGCAGTTTTTTCTTTTTCACCCCTGTCAAAGGTATTGTTGACAATGGGTTCAATCCTGCAAAAAAACACTATGGCGTGGATATACTGACGAATAAAAATGAAGCCGTAAAAGCCACCCTGAGCGGCACCGTGATCTTTAACGGATGGACCGTTGAAACGGGATATGTGATAGCCGTACAGCACTCCAACAATATTATTTCTGTTTATAAGCACAATTCTTTTTTACTTAAAAGAAGCGGTGATTATGTTTATGCCGGGGAGCCTGTTGCCATAGTGGGCGAATCGGGAGAGTTGTCTACCGGGCCTCATCTTCATTTTGAATTGTGGTACAACGGTACTGCTGCCAACCCAAGAGAATACATGTCGTTTAAATGATCATACTGCATTGAAAAAAAGAATTGCCATATTAGGTTCCACCGGTTCCATCGGGACACAAGCCCTTGAAATAATTCGTGAGTTTCCGGATATTTTCTTAGCCGAAGTCCTTACCGCTGATTCCAATGCCGACCTGCTGATCGAACAATCGCTGGAATTTATGCCTAATGCTGTTGTTATTACCAATGACCGTTATTTTCTTAAGGTAAAATCCGCACTCGAAAAACATGATATAAAGGTTTTTTCCGGCACGGCCTCCCTTGAACAGATTGTGGAAATGGAAACCATCGACATGGTTCTTGCCGGCATTGTCGGCTTTGCCGGCCTCCGCCCCACCCTGAATGCCATCAGGCACAGAAAACCTCTGGCACTGGCAAATAAGGAAACCCTCGTTGTGGCCGGAGACATCATCACCCGGGAGGCAAAAGAGAATGCCGTAAATATTTACCCCGTTGATTCGGAACATTCGGCAATTTTCCAATGCCTTGCCGGAGAGTTTCACAACCCGGTGGAAAAAATCTTCCTGACCGCCAGCGGCGGACCTTTCAAGGGCAGGGACAAGGCTTCCCTGGCAGAAATCACCAGAGCCGAGGCGCTGAACCATCCCAACTGGGTGATGGGAAACAAGATCACCATTGACTCCGCAACTCTCATGAACAAAGGCCTGGAAGTAATTGAAGCAAAGTGGCTTTTCAACCTGAAACCGGAACAAATTGAAGTGCTGGTTCATCCGCAGTCTGTCATCCATTCGATGGTGCAATTTGCTGACGGGTCGATAAAGGCCCAGCTGGGCATGCCCGATATGCGCCTGCCGATCTTGTATGCGTTGAACTATCCTGTCCGGTTAAAAACAAGTTTTCCCCGTATCGACTGGCTGAAAACAGGTGTATTCACCTTTGAACCGCCCGATACCAAAACCTTTCGTAACCTTGACCTTGCCTACGAAGCGCTGAAACTTGGCGGCAATATGCCCTGCATCCTCAATGCGGCAAATGAAATGGCTGTAGGAGCCTTCCTGAATGATGAAATAAAGTTCCCGGACATTGCAGACGTCATCGAACAAAGTATGCAAAAAGCTGCATTTATTAAAAATCCTTCACTCGACGACTATTTTATGAGCGATATGGAAACAAGAAAAATTTCTGAAGAAATAATAAAAAACAACTATAAATGAGCGCATTAATTATGATCGCCCAACTGATACTGGGCTTGTCAATTCTGGTTTTTGTACACGAACTTGGACATTACCTGGCTGCACGGGCCTTTAAGATCCGGGTAGACAAATTCTACCTTTTTTTCGATGCATGGAAATTCAGGCTTTTCAAATTTAAAAAAGGCGACACGGAATTTGGAATCGGCTGGCTGCCCTTAGGCGGTTACTGCAAAATTGCCGGTATGATCGACGAATCTATGGATAAGGAACAAATGAAACAGCCCCCGCAGCCCTGGGAATTCCGTTCCAAACCGGCATGGCAGCGGCTGATCGTGATGGTCGCCGGCGTCATCATGAACCTTATCGTGGGGATGATCATTTTTACCGGCGTTATCCTGCATTACGAAAAAGAATACCTTCCATGCGACTCGGTGACCAACGGAATTTATGCCTACCCTGCCGGACGCCAGATCGGCTTTCAGACAGGCGACAAAATACTGAAAGTCAACAATAAAAAAATTGAACGTTTTAAAGATGTCGCCTCTGCCAATGTGCTGATGGGATCAGTAATCACCATAGACCGCAACGGACAAACCATGGACATCACCGTGCCGGATACCATGTACCGCAACTACAACAAAAAAATCCGCGATTTCTTTATCGAAGCGCATAATTTTCAGTTTTCGGTTGACAGTGTTATAGATACCATCGTATTCCGTGACGAAACAAAAAGGCCGAGTTCGGCATTTAACGCCGGATTGAAAAAAGGAGACCGGATACTATTCATCGACTCGACAGAAATCACCAGCTATGGCCTGTTCAGAGAACTGATTTGGTCGTTGAAGGAAAAAGATGTTTCTTTAAGAGTATTGCGTCAGGCAGACACGCTGAGCCTTACTTTATCCGTTGATTCCACAGGATATATCGGGATTACCAGCAAAAATCCCTATCAAACCCGTGCCTACGGACTGATGTCGGGAATCAAATACGGAATAAGGGACGCCATGGGCAACCTTTGGGCCAACATCCGCGGCCTGGGTAAAATATTCGCGGGCAAGGAAAACGCCAGCGAATCCATACAGGGGCCTATCGGAATCATGAAAATATATGGCGGAATATGGGACTGGCACCGGTTCTGGCTTATCACCGGCCTTATCTCGGTGATACTGGCATTTATGAACATTCTTCCTATTCCGGCACTGGACGGTGGGCATGTAATTTTCACCACATGGGAGCTGATCACCGGACGGAAATTGTCAGAAAAATTCCTGGAACGCTCACAGGTCATCGGCATGGCCATCCTGATCGCCATCATGGTTTTTGCCATATTCAATGACGTCTGGAAACATTTTATCCGTTAGTCCTTCCATGCCCGATGTCAATGAAAATCCCAACAGCCTGAAAACCATTCTGCACCGGGCACAGGAATATTGTGCAATTCAGGAACGATGCCGCTCCGAGATGGAACAAAAACTCAGGCTGTGGGGCGTTGACAAAATCAGGGCGTCAAAAATGATAGCGCTATTGCAAAAAGACAATTTTATAAATGAGGACAGGTACACCGAAGCTTTTGTCCGGGGCAAATTCAGATTAAAAAAATGGGGGAAAAATAAACTGGCGGCAGAGCTGCGAGTTAAAAAAATCCCCGAAGACCTTATTGCAAAGCACCTTCAGAATATTGATGATGCTGAATACCGTTCAGCGATAATCTTGCTGGCAGAAAAAAAATCAAAGGAACTCAAAGAACAAGACACATATAAAAAAAATCAAAAAATAGCCAGGTTCCTGATTTCTAAAGGTTTTGAACCCCAGCTGGTATTTTCAGTGTTAAAAATCAGCGACCTCTGAACCAATGAAACTATTGTCAACACTGGCATCCCTGATCAGAAAAAACAATATCCGGGAAAAGCTGAAAAAACTGTATACATCGGCACTGTTCAGAAAAATTGTTTTGTATTTCGCGGGGGCACTTGCATTGTTACTAATACTATTTTTTCTGTTCCGCAACACTATATTACACTCCGTTATTGAAAATAAGTGCCGGGCTTTTAAAGAAAAGTACCAGGCAGAAATAATTGTTAGACATGCTACCTTTAAAGGGTTCACCGGCATCACCCTTGAGGACATTTCGGTTGTACCCGCTCAGCGCGATGTGCTGTTCCGGAGCGGCAGAATATACGCGCATGTCAGGCCTTTGCCATTACTCGCGGGCAAGGTGCGTATCAACGAAGTGTTGCTTGAAAACACCATGATCAACCTTATCCGTCATGGCAAACAGAACAATTACGGGTTTTTGTTCAAACCTCAAAAAGATTCCACCGTAAAACACACTGACTCCACTTACAATTATGCAGCACGGCTCGACAGGATTTTCTCGGGAATTTTTTCCAACGTCCCCGACGATATCGAAATACGCAATTTCCTGGTACATGCCGCTTCCGACACCAATTCCGTCACTGCTTTTTTGCCATCATTTCACATTGAGAACTATCGCTTTCTTTCGGTGGTGACCACTTCGGAAAAACACAAGCGACAATTATTTTTTGTCAGAGGAGAAATATATAAAAGCCGTAAACTGTTGAATTTTATGGTCTATGCCCCTCAACGGCAAAAAGTACATGTACCCTATATCCGGTCGAAGTATGGCTTCCGCTGTGATTTCGACACGCTTTATGCGGGCATCGCCGTTGAAGGAAACAGCTCCGCACTCCGGATAAACGGTGAAAACCTGATCACCGGGCTGGTGCTCAACCATAAAAAAATAGCATTGTCGGATGTCTTCTTTAAAAAAATTGCGCTAAAACTCAATATCAGGGCCAGCAGGGATTTTGTGGAACTCGACAGCAACTCCCTGATCGCATACAACCGCTTTGCACTGAATCCTTACATCAAAGCCTGTCACAAACCCGTGGTGAAAATCAGGTTGAAAATCAACCATGAGTTTACCGCGCAAAATCTTTTTGAATCCTTACCCGGCGGGATGTTCGGGAATTTCGCAGGTATCAAAACCAAAGGAAAATTGCGGCTATCGGTGAATTTCGACCTGGATATGCACCAACCCGATTCCCTAAGGTTTGATGCTACCCTCACCGGCAAGGATTTCCAGATAATAAAATACGGCGCAACCGATTTCCGTATGATAAACGGATCGTTCAGCCATACGGCCTATGTAAACGGCCTGCCGGTAAGATCATTTATCGTCGGCCCCGACAACCCGGCATATACGCCGCTTGAGATGATTTCGCCCTATCTGAAAGATGCCGTCCTGATCTCCGAGAACGGAGGGTTTTTCTATGGTGATGGTTTCAATGTTGCCGCTTTCCGCGAATCAATTATTGCCAACATACACGCCGGGCATTTTGTCCGTGGCGGCAGCACCATCGACATGCAACTGGTAAAAAATGTGTTCCTGAACAAAAACAAAACCATTGCCCGCAAAGCCGAAGAAATACTGATCTCGTGGCTAATCAACAACAACCATCTTTGTACAAAGGAGAAAATGTACGAGGTCTATCTGAACCTTATCGAATGGGGCCCGGGTGTTTATGGTGTTTCAGAAGCTTCGGACTATTATTTTCAGAAAAAACCTTCGCAGTTAAGCCTTTCCGAAAGCATCTTCTTAGCCAGCATCATCCCGAAGCCTCGCTGGTTCAAATCCTCATTTGACGAAACGGGGAAGTTTTCACCCCGGTATCAGCCCTATTTCAGCCTGATTGCAAAAAAAATGATAGACAAGGGAAGCGCCACCGCACAAGATACGCTGGACATGATAAAAAAAATTGAAATCAAAGGCAACTCAAAAATTTTCATGGCTAAGGACACCACTCACTTTAAAATTGATTCGGTGATGATGGAGTGATGGGAAAGTGACGGTGGTTTCGACTCCGCTCAACCACCGGTTATACTTCGCTCAACCACCAAAAATCTGAAATCTTGCGGTGTCTGAGCGCAGCCGAAGACACCGCATCGGCTTTCGTTTAGTGATAGCATGACGGCGCTGCAAGCTACGCACATGCCAGTCATACTATCACTTGCACCATGACATAGCATGACTGCGCTGCAAGCTACGCACAGGTCAGCCATACTATCACTTGCACCACGACATAGTACGACGTTACTCTCGTTTAGTGATAGCATGACTGCGCTGCAAGCCACGCACATGCCAGTCATACTATCACTTGCACCATGACATAGCATGACTGCGCTGCAAGCTACGCACAGGTCAGCCATACTATCACTTGCACCACGACATAGTGTGACATCACAGCGGGGCATACACGCGTTGGCTTCGGTTTCAGTTCGACAAATTCACTGTGGCCGCTCAACCACCGCTAGGGCTTTCGTTTAGTGATAGCATGACAGCGCCGCAAGCTACGCACAGGCAAGCGATATCATCATATGCAATATTAGTTTTTTGCTATCACAAATTGTAACACCAAATATTTTTTATTGCTGGTAGAAACACAAAAAGCCTGAATTATTTTTGAAAAATCAAAGGCAATAACACTTCATGTTTTTGAAAAATCAAAGGCAATAATGTAAATTTTTTAAAATAATCAAAGGCAATAATTTCGTTTAGTGATAGCATGACTGCGCTGCAAGCCATGCAGAAGCCAGTCATGCCATCACTTGCATCCCAACACTATGTTAGCCATGTGGGAGTGCTACTTTAATCCGTGCCCCCACTGCAAACCCTTAATTACCTAACAACCTAACAGTCTAACAACCTAACTCCGCCGCGGCGGACTAACAGCCTAACAGCCTAACAACCTAACAGCCTAACAGCCTAACAACCTAACAGCCTAACAGCCTAACAGTCTTCCCTCTAAAACCCCTTCCTCCTAAAAACGCTCTCTTCACTAAAAAACCCCTATCTTTGCAGAAAATTCCCATACCATGATCACTAACGAACATATCAAAGATCTTGAAAGGCGCCTGGATGACCTTAGGAGGTTCCTTTGACATCGACAGCAAACAAACACAGATAGCCGAAGAAGAAAAAATCACACAGCAGCCCGGTTTCTGGGACGATCCCAAAAAAGCCGAGCAATTAATGAAAAGCATACAGGAGAAAAAAAACTGGACGGAAGCCTTTTCAAAAGCAAAAAGCGCTTTCGACGACCTGGTGGTGATGTGGGGCTTTTTTTCCGACGGCGAAGCTGATGAGGAAGATATCCAGAAACAGTTTGATAACGCCACCATATGCATTGAAAAACTGGAATTCAAAAAGATGCTCCGCGGCGAAGAAGACCGGCTCGGCGCGATCATCAACATCAACTCCGGAGCGGGCGGCACCGAAAGCAACGACTGGGCACAGATGCTGATGCGTATGTACCTCCGATGGGGCGAACGCAACAATTATAAAGTAACTATTGTAAGTGTTCAGGAGGGTGACACCGCCGGAATAAAATCGGCATCCATAGAATTTGAAGGTGAATACGCTTTTGGTTACCTCAAGGGTGAAAACGGTGTACACCGCCTGGTACGGCTATCTCCGTTCGACTCCAACAACCGCCGACATACCTCTTTTGCTTCCGTTTATGCCTACCCGATCATTGACGACAACATTGTGATTGAGGTTAACCCCTCGGATATTGTTTTTGACACCTTCCGTTCGAGTGGCCCCGGCGGACAAAATGTGAACAAAGTAGAAACAGCGGTGCGCTTAAGACACATCCCCACGGGCATCATCGTGGAATGTCAGGAAACCCGTTCACAGGGCCAGAACCGCGAAAAGGCCATGCACATGCTGAAGTCGCAGCTTTACGAGATAGAGCTCCGCAAGAAAAAAGAAAAAATAGACGAGATAGAAAGCAACAAAAAAAGGATAGAATGGGGCTCACAGATCCGCAGCTATGTGATGCATCCTTACAAAATGGTGAAAGACCTGCGTACCGGGGTTGAAACTTCAAATGTACAGTCGGTGATGGACGGCGACCTGGAAGAATTCACCAAGGCATTCCTGATCCAATACGGCTGACACAAAAGCCCTTTATAGCAGACAATAATAGCCGTATATCATTGTTTTTATTATCTTTGTGGAACTTTTTTGTTTTTTAAAAAACTTTTCCCATGAAAAAATTATATCCTGTTATTTTGGTTTTTATGTTTTCTTTTTCTTACGGCCAGGTAGTTCCTGTTGAAACAGCCCGGCAGGTGGCCAAAAACATATATTTTGAAAGAGCTAATATTGAGAAAAATATTGCATACCGGGATATCGTCTTTAACAGCGAATTTACGATCACAGAAAATGACCAGGCGGTTTTTTATATCTATAATGTTGAACCCAAGCGGGGGTTTGTTATTATTTCTGCCGAAGTCCGTACCATGCCGGTTTTGTTTTACACTTTCGAGGGCAGCTATTCACCCGAAATTCTGAATGAAAACGTTATCCGTTGGCTTGAATTGTATAAAAAACAAATCAAGCACGTTCGTTCACAGCCTATCAAAAAAGATAAAGAAATCGAAAAATACTGGAACTATTATTCATCCCCTTCGGTGGTTTTATCTAAAGATATTGAAGCGGTGTCGCCACTGCTGGCTACCAACTGGGGGCAGGATTGTTATTTTAACCAGTATTGTCCGAGCGCTATGTTCGGACCTTGTGGCAAATGTTACGCCGGTTGTGTGGCAGATGCCATGGCCATGGTGATGAAATATCATAACTATCCGACCCATGGATACAGCTCCCATAGTTACGCCCATACCATTGCCAATGGGTTTTCGAATAATTTCGGAACACTGACTGCAAATTTCTGGGCAACCACATACAACTGGGCTTCGATGCCGAATAATGTCACATCAACAAATACGGCGGTTGCTACGCTGATATACCATTGCGGTGTTTCTGTCAACATGGATTATGATGATCAGGGTTCCGGGGCTTATCTGACTGATGCCACCGCAGCATTGAGAAACTATTTTGTTTATTCCGCACAATATGCCATGCGGAATATGTTCACTGATAATGATTGGACGCTCCTGATAAAAAACAGCCTCGATTCGCTGCGGCCTGTTATTTACGGTGGTAATGATGATGGCATGGGCGGCCATGCGTTTGTCTGCGACGGATATCAGAACAGCGGCACTTACAGCAACATGTTTCATTTCAACTGGGGATGGAGCGGAACTTCAAACGGATACATATACCTGAACAATATTGCTCCCGACGGAACAGGCTACGATTTTGACGACGGCCAGCAAATCATTTATAATATTTACCCTAAACCGGCAACAACACCGGTCGCCGATTTTACCGCCAACAACACTTCGGTGCTGGTCAACGGCGTGGTTGTATTTACAAACTCATCGGCCAATGACCCCATAGACTATCTTTGGACGATAACTCCATCAAGCGGGGCGTCATTTGCCGGAGGATCGTCCGCTACCTCTAAAAATGCCATCATCAAATTCACAGCGCCGGGTTATTATTCGATATCCCTGAAAGCAACAAATGCAGCAGGCACGGATACGGAAACAAAGAATAATTATATATATGTATATTCTACGGCAGCTATCGAAGAAAATGAACCCGGCAAAAACATTATAATTTATCCGAACCCTGCTCAGGATATGATCACCATACAAACCGAAGAACCTGTGGCATCCGGGATACGCTTTATGATTTTCGACAGTCCCGGAAAAAAAGTCAAAGACGGCTTCATCAGCAGTAACGGTTTAAACGATGCAAAAGCTATTGATTTGTCAGACTTACAAAAAGGCGTTTATTATATTTCTGTCAACACCTGTACCCGGATCGTCACCAGAAAAATAATTCTGATAAAATAAACAGAATCTCAATTTTTTTGTCCATAACCTGCAGGAACCGAAAACGGCGCATTTTCTTTTTTTTCAGGACTGATGCGCGTATAAATGATGCTTCCTGTGATACTGCCTGAATCCGAAATCCTAAAGTCTATTCTCTGAGGAAATTTCTGCTCGCCGAAATCCTGAAACCCGGAATAGTCAAACCCGGCTGTTCTGGCAATATTACCTGAATGTTCCGTGAAGATATTTTTGCCGATCTTATATATCCCCTTGAGAAGCCATATTTCCTGGCTGAACAACGTGTCCTGTCCTGCTGACTGCATTTTTATGCCGCTGTAATTCAGGATGATATAGTCTTCTTCCTGCTTTTCCGCAAAGCCAGCGGTGGTAAATTTTTCGTTATCGTTGCCTGTAATTATAGCCTGAAACAACGCAAAATCAAATTTCATTTTAAGCATGTTGTCAAGCATTTCATGGCCTCCTGCGATGTAGACCTTATTGATGCGGTCAAGGATTTTCACAGAATCATTCGTCACCAAAAACCGGAAGACTTCTAAACCAAGTTTCTGGATGGACACCCATATCATGGAGTCTTTAACCATATAAATATTTCCTGAGAACGTGTTGCTTCCTTCTCCTGTTTGTGCGTCGGCATTGAATTTTAATGAGAGGGTAGTAAAGCGGAACTGGTTTTTTCTCATCAGTTTCACAACATCTTCCGGCCGGCTTTGGTCAACTGCCGGGGTGTCTGCAATGTGCTTTGTTTTGCAGGAAATCTGAAATAACAGGCATATACAACAAAAGGCTGCAACGATCAGTCTTTTATTCATAAAGTTTTTTATCTCTGATTTTTTTATCCAGCAGGTCGTTATTTGTACCGTTCTCCCTGGCCTTTTTCCATGCATCCACGGCTGCTTCCACCTGATTCAAAGAGAATAAAATATCTCCGTAATGTTCAAGTACAGCAGGATTTTTATCGTTTGTTCCGGCAACAGCTTTTTCGCTCCATTTTTTGGCCTCATCAAATTTTTTCTGTTTGTAAAACACCCAAGCGTAAGTATCCTGAAAAAGCGGGTTATCGGGTTGTAAAGAAATCAGTCGTTCAGAAAGTTGTTCAGCTCTGCCCAGATTTGAGTTTTGCAAGGCAAGATAAAAACTGTAATTATTCAGCACATACGTATTGTTCGGTTCAAAACTGAGTGATTTTTCGAACAATTCAAAACAGAGCGCATAATTCTTCATTTTATAATACGAATCAGCGAGAGCGACATAAAACTTAAATAACATTTTATCATCATCAAAGGCAAAGTTTTTACCGTTGTTCAGCGCTTCGATGGCCTGTTCATATTCGCCGGCTTTCATTTTTGACGTTCCATAATAAAGGTAGGGTTCCGGCTGCTCGGGAAAAAGCTCCATGGCCTTTTTGCTTTCTGCAGTAAGCGCCTCGTAGTCTTCAAGACCTCTTTCAATCTGAAGCAGTTGCTGCCACACCACATATTTACTGTTATCAAGCTCTGTCACTTTGCGGAAAGCATCACGTGCTCCCGGCAGGTCTTTCTGCTGGTATAAAATGTCTCCGTACACCGAAAACGCTTTAGGCTCATTCGGTGACGATACGGTCGCTATCCGGGCAAGTTCTGGCAATACCGAAACATATTCTTTGAATTGTGATGGAAAATTCATGATATCCAGCAGAATTTTCACCTTGGCATCCACATCCATTTGTTCTGAGGAAAAAGCTGTTTTCAGTTCTTCAATGGCTTTTCCGCTGTTGTTCTGAATGCGGTAATAATCTGCAAGAGAAAGATGTACGTAGGGATCGGATGGGTTAATCTTCAATATCTTATCATATATTTCAAAAGCTTTTAACGGCTGATTCGCTGCCATATAAAGTCCGGCCAGTTCACCAAGAAATTGTGTTTCGCCCGGAAACAAACCGACGAGCGCTTCCAGTTCTGCAATGGCTTTAGCGGTCTTTCCCTGCTGCATATAAAGTTTTTCTTTTTGTATGCTTGTTTCCGGCTGCCGGCCCTGTCTGCTTTCGATCAGATCATAAACTCTTATGGCGCCATCATAGTTCTCATTAAGCAGGCATACCTCCGCCCATTGATAATAAACTTCAGCATTTTCGGGAAATTTTTCGGCAACGGCTTTGTATGTTTTTTCGGCATTGTCATAATCCTGCTGTGCCGTATAAATCTGTGCAAGCAATAATGAATACCAGATGTTTCCGGGTTTTTTCTTACAGGCATCTTTGGCAAGCACCAGCGCATCGGCATATCTATGGTTATCATATAAGAGACTGGCCATCTCGTACAAGGCGGCATCATTACCCGGATTCTGTTTGATACATTGTGCGAAAAGCCCGAGTGCCTTGTCGTTGTTGTTAAGGTATTTCTCTCTCAGGCCATCCAGAAACAAAGAAGAATTTTGCAACAACTGCTCCTGTGTAAGTTTTTTGGGATTGGAAACGCCGCCTGTATCTGAACCTTTTTCAGCCGTTTTACAGGCATAAAAAAACAACAACAGCAAAAAACAGTTGAAATACAAAAGATACTTAAAACTTTTTTTCATAATCATTTCTAGCACATGGTTGTATAATCACCGATACTCAATTCGTATAACTTTCCTTTAAAATCAACAAAGCTGCCTATCATGGAATTGTCAAGGTTGGCATCCTGTATCAGCGAGTTCTCCTGTATAATGCTGTTGGTAATAATTGAGTTTTGTATATGTGTGTTTTTCCCGATAGAAACGTGGGGACCGATTACGGAATCGGTGATCACGGCATTATCACCGATAAAGCAGGGGGGTTTTATTATGGAATTGATGATTAGTGCCGTTGAAGAAACCAGCTCCTGTTCTTTCAGCATTTCAAGCATCCGCTGGTTGGTATGCACCGTGGCGTTTTTGTTTCCGCAGTCGAGCCACTCCTCAACATATTCCGCATAAAATCCGGTGCCTTTGGCCAGCATATTTTTCAGTGCATCCGTCAGCTGATACTCTCCTGATCTTATTACTTTGTTATCCACCAGGTATTGAAGCTCCTGACGGAGGTACTCACCATCCTTAAAATAATAAATACCAATGATAGCCAGGTCAGAAACAAATTCTACCGGTTTTTCCACAAATCCTG
Organism: Bacteroidales bacterium; assembly: GCA_035389045.1. Taxonomy (GTDB): domain Bacteria; phylum Bacteroidota; class Bacteroidia; order Bacteroidales; family CAIWKO01; genus CAIWKO01. The sequence continues at coordinate 95,642 of DAOORA010000006.1, forward strand.
TGATGGCATTTTGCGCTTCGGTGGTCACCACACCAAAGGCCGAAGGGTTTTCTACTTTCTGAACCCAGATGATACTGTCTTTGTTCTGGTCTATTTTGAATCCGGCTTTAAACAAGGTATCGGCAAATGCAATGATAACCGGACCTTTGAGGGATTCTTCGGCACACAACACCGCATGAGCCGTGCCCAGCGCTTCTTTCTGATAATAGATTTTTCCCTTAATACCCAAGCTATCGCTGATGTCCAGCAACTTTTTCTCAGTTTCTTCACCAAAGTTACCAATAATAAATGCTATTTCGTCGGGAACCTCATCGCACGACTTTATAAGATTTTCGGACAGATGCTGGACAATGGGCTTGCCGGCAACGGGTAACAACGGCTTGGGAATGGTAAGCGTATGCGGACGCATCCGTTTGCCGATACCAGCCATGGGTATAATTATTTTCATAATCTATCGTTTTATATAGCAAACACTTGTGATGTTTTGCTATTACAAAAGTACGAATAAATATTATTCATCAACGACAAAATCACTACAGCGGGATGTTCTTATAAACAATGGCTTGTTTGTAGTTTTTTCACCTCTGAAAAATTACTTTTTGCAAAAAGAATTATTTTTACAATCTTTTATACATCCCTGATGGCGATTAAAGGAAACAAAATAAAAATACCGCTGCTGTTGTTTTGCTTTTTTATAGCAATGACCGTCGTTTGGTTTTATCCCTTTGCACAAAATCAGCAAACCAAAGACAAACTCATTGATAAGAAAAAAAAGATTGAGGAAGAAATTTCTTATTATAAAAAACTGCTGGGAGAAACTCAAAAAAACAAGGAACTCTCGCTGAATCAGCTTGTAATATTAAAAAAGCAGATTTCGAAACGCGAAGAACTGATAGGCGGTATTAATGATGAAATCAGCGGAATAGACCAGAAAATATCTGAAAACAATCAGAACATACAACGATCCAATGAGCAGCTGACCTCCATGAAAACAGAGTACGCCACCTTGATTTACAACGCTTATAAAAACAGGAGTTCGTATGACCGTATCATGCTGATTTTTGCCGCAGACGATTTCAACCAGGCCTTTCAGCGCATTAAGTATTTTCAGCAATACAATGAATACCTGCGCAGACAGGTTGCGCTGATACAGCAGACCAAAGATTTTATTGCCAAAAAAAACGAAGAACTGGCTCAACAAAAAGTGTCAAAAGAAAACCTTTTACAAAGCAGCGAAGCAGAAAAGCAGAAACTCAGCGAGGAAAAAGCAAAAAAAGATACGGACCTGAAAAAGCTCAAACAAAAAGAATCGGAATTACGTAAGAAACTGAAGAAAAAAGAAGAGGAAGCCCGCACCTTAAAGAAAAAAATTGAAGCCGCCATCAACGCCGAAATAAAAAAATCAGCCGTCAAAAGCAATAAGACGGTGACGAGCACCACAACTGTAAAAAATGTCATGACGCCGGAAGAAAAACTCGTTTCCGACAATTTCATGAATAATAAAGGTAAACTTCCCTGGCCTGTTGAACGCGGAACCATTACAGGGTATTTCGGGGAACACCCCCACCCGGTGCTTGACGGAATAAAAATCAAAAACAATGGTATTGACATTTCCACTACACAAGGTTCGGCGGCCCGTGCGGTGCTCAGCGGGACGGTATCAAGCGTGATGACCATCACCAACAACAACGTGGCGGTCATTATCAGGCACGGAGAGTTCTTTACCGTTTATTCAAACCTCGGTTCCGTAAATGTCAATAAAAATCAATCGGTATCAACCAAGCAAAACATCGGCACTGTTTATACCAACTCCGATGAAGGCAAAACCGAATTACATTTCGAGGTGTGGCAGGGAAAAGTCATTTGCAACCCTGCCGAGTGGCTGGCAAAAAGATAACCACTTATACCAAATGTAATTATAAAATAGTTTATGATTTCTTTGGTATAATGTCGATGGACAGTAATGTATAGTGCAATCGAGTTTACGATGATTGGACTATTACATTACTCCAATCTATATAACTCGCTTTAAAATACGCATAATCAAATGATTAACCCACATTGCAGCTATCCGAACGTATTCTTCTGACAACCAATAGTTTCAA
>DAOORA010000007.1:0-96870 GCA_035389045.1 Bacteroidales bacterium
CAGGCCTCGAAACTGAACTTTTCGATTCAGACACTGAGTTTCCGCTCAGATTCTAAGTAATTTAATATTATTATTTTATAATACAATAATCTTCTTCTGATAGCTGCTGTTATTGCTGACAACATTTATTATGTAACAACCCGGTTTGTCCACTGTGTAACGCTTGGTCCCGTGGCCTTCCTGTGTGCCGGTGAATATCTTCTGCCCGAGCATGTTATAAACCGATATTTCGGCCGGCTGCCGGCTGCTGTTGCTGTAATTCACATAAATGTCTTTGCCGGAGGCCCAGGCATCAACAAAGGAACTGCCATTTTCATCTATCCCTGTCAGAATAGAGGGCGAGAACCGGATGAAGAACCTGTACTGCGGTGCATTCGCATTCATCGAAAACGTGTAAACGGGATTTGCCGTCAGATCCTGGCTTGTGGAAGTCTGGTTGTCTTCGAGGTAGATGTGCAGGGAGGGGTCGAAGTTGAGAATCTCGCTGGCATTGATGGTGAAATTCCCGTTGGTTTTGGTGATATAGCCGAGCGGTATGATCACATCCGTGTTGTTGGATAGCGGTGGCAGAGCCTGTATTGATAAAGAAGCAGGAGTGCTGTCCCTTGTAAAGATGTTGGGGTAAGCAGAATTGTTATTCATCATTTTGTATGCGTCGAAATTACCGTCGAACATAGAAGTTGCCTGTGGATCGAAATAAATAACCGTTTCGTCGGCTGCGGAAGTATTGTTTACCGGGTAGCCTCTGAGTCTTAATGTTGGATTATTTACTGTGGCCTTATAGAATACCGGGTTGGGGTCTGAAACTCTCACGGCATTGGTCGCGTCCAGTGATCCCGTACCTGTTGCCTTTACAAAGAATCCCTGCATGGAGGCAATGATCCCTGTTGTTCCTGAAGGAGTACCATAGCCATTGACAAAATAGCTGTATGTCCCGGTATACTGATCTGCAGCATCAAAATAATAAATAGCATTGTTCATATTTGTTTTGGTCCATCCGCCTGATTGCCAGTCTACCGGCGAGGGATATGGGTTTCCGATCAGGTTCCAGCCATCGGCAAAAGTGTTGCCTGTAATGGTTTTTGTCAAGCTGATACTGAGATTTCCGTTGTTGACAACGCCTGTAATATCTGTTGTCAGTGGGGCAGCAGATGCCCCGAAGTTGATACAATAGCCTCGCATGGTCTGAAGTGTTGACCCTGCGCCGGTCCAGCCTATGGACATCGTTGGTCCCATGGTTTCGTCATAGGCAAAGAAATTGGGGAAAGGATTGACGGTTTGGGTGGTGTCGCTACCGATGTATGGATTCCCTGTGATTATAGTGCCGATTTCATCGGCAAACTCGTTGATGGAAGCCCCGTTGAACGGCGAGGAATAATAATGATAACCCAACCTGCTGGCCATATAGCGTTGCATGGTTACGTTGCCGCTGACATTGCCGGATCCCGTACCTGCTATCAGTGCTGTTTGCGAAGCAGTGGATACCAGTGTGAGGTTTCCGCCAGAGGCAAGTGTTCCTGAGGTGGGTGTAAGAACCCCGCTTACTTCTGTGGGGTTGTTTAAGGTCACACCGTTAGCGTTATTGATGGTGAGATTTCCGAAGGTGGTGGATCCGTTGATTGTCTGTGCTGTGCTGCCGGCAAAGATTACGGTTCCGTTGCCCACATTACTTTGCCCGTTGTTGGTCCAGTTGCCATACACAGAAAGATCCTTGCCGCTGTTGACATACAGGGATGCAAGTGCATCGATGGTAATGTTCCGGCATGTTGCAACATTTATGGAATTAACAACAGGGTGATTTGTTACATAAGAAATAATGACATCATCGCTTGCTGTGGGTACTGCACCGCATAACCAGTTGGATGGATTATCCCAGTCCGAACCAGATGTTCCCATCCAGATAGCCGCGGAGGGTACCGAAATTATGCTTACTGTTGCGCTGCCCTGATTGCCCCATCCACAGCCGTTGTATGCGCGGAAATAATTGGTTCCCGATGACGATACGGTTTGATTAGTCGACGGTGTTCCCGTTGAAGTACCATTATTGCTTGTCCCCTGCCAGTAAATCGTGCCATTGGTACCGCCACCGGCGGTCAGCGTTCTGCTCCCTCCGCATTGAGAGCCGCCATTATAGACAGTCACCACACCGGGAATATTATTTACGGTGACCGTTTCACTTGCACAGGTAGTAGTATTGCAGGTTCCTTGTGCCCGGACATAATAATTTGATGTTGTTGCAGGTGATACGTTGATCGATGTTACACCGTTGGCTACAAAGGTACCACCGCAACTCCCCGAATACCAGTACCACACTCCACCTGTACCCAATGAGCCGCCACTAAGGGTGAGGGTGGTAGAACCTCCGTTACATATCGTTGTGGTGCCGGTGATCCCCGTGGGCGCTGCAGAAGAGGTATTTATGGTTACCGTTGCCATATTCTGAGTACCCCAGCAACCCTGATTATATGCCCTGAAGTAGTAGGTGCCTGATGCGGTTACCGTCTGTGTGGTCGCTGGCGAGGCCGTCGAAGTGCCGCCATTTGTCGTTCCCTGCCAGTAGATCGTACCATTCGTGCCTCCGGTTGCTGTAAGCGTTTTACTGTCACAATACGTGCCAGCGCCATAAGCTGTAACAGCACCGGGAACTGTCGTTATGGTCACAGCTGCACTGCCCTCGGTGCTCCAGCCGCAGGCATTTTTTGCCCTGAAATAATAGGTGCCCGATGACGATACAGTTTGTGGATTTGTAGAATTTGCCGTGGATGTACCACCGCTTGTTGTGCCCTGCCAGTAGATTGTTCCATTGGTGCCTCCGTTCGCAGTGAGGACAACTGTTCCTCCGCACTGGGTGGTTCCGCCGCTGACGGAGACTGTGCCCGGAATATTATTTACTGTTACCGTGGTGTTTGCACAGGTAGTAGTATTGCATGTCCCTTCTGCGCGGACATAATAATTTGTTGTTGTCGCAGGTGATACGCTGATTGATGTTACACCGTTGGCTACGGGGGTACTGCCGCAACTGCCCGAATACCAGTACCAGACGCCGCCTGTACCCAATGATCCCCCACTCAGGGTGAGTGTGGTGGAACCTCCGTTACATATTGTCGTGGTTCCGGTGATGCCTGATGGCGCTGTGGAGGATGTATTTATGGTGACAGATGCACTGCCTTCATTACCCCAGCAACCTGCTGCGGAACGTGACCGGAAATAATAGGTGCCCGTTGAAGATACTGTCTGTGGGTTTGTTGAAGTTACCGTTGAAGTTCCGCCACTGGTAGTACCCTGCCAGTAAATGGTGCCATTGGTGCCACCTGTTGCGGTAAGAATCGTGCTGTTACAATAGGTTCCTGCACCGGATACCGACACCGCTCCAGGAACCACATTTATTGTCACTGTCACACTGCCCTCGGCGCCCCAACAGCCTGCTGCGGAACGTGACCGGAAATAATAAGTACCCGATGTGGATACAGTTTGCGGAGTGCCTCCCAATGCGGTACTCGTTCCATTGCTTGTTGAGCCCTGATAATATATGGTACCCCCCGTGCCACCCGATGCCGAAACGGATGTACTGCCACAATATGTTCCGCCGCCTGATACAGTCACTGCGGATGGAACCGAATTTATGGTCACTGCTGCGCTGCCCTCGGTGCTCCAGCCGCAGGCATTCTTTGCCCTGAAATAATAGGTGCCCGATGACGATACGGTTTGTGGATTTGTAGAATTTGCCGTAGATGTACCACCGCTTGTTGTGCCCTGCCAGTAGATTGTTCCATTGGTGCCTCCGCTCGCAGTGAGGACAACGGTTCCTCCGCACTGGGTGGTTCCGCCGCTGACGGAGACTGTGCCCGGAATATTATTTACTGTTACCGTGGTGTTTGCACAGGTAGTAGTATTGCATGTCCCTTCTGCGCGGACATAATAATTTGTTGTTGTCGCAGGTGATACGCTGATTGATGTTACACCGTTGGCTACGGGGGTACTGCCGCAACTGCCCGAATACCAGTACCAGACGCCGCCTGTACCCAAAGACCCGCCACTCAGGGTGAGTGTGGTGGAACCTCCGTTACATATTGTCGTGGTTCCAGTGATCCCCGTGGGGGCTGTGGAAGAGGTATTTATAGTTATCGTTGCCATATCCTGCGTACCCCAGCAACCCTGATTATGTGCCCTGAAATAGTAGGTGCCTGATGTGGTTACCGTCTGTGCGGTCGCTGGCGAGGCCGTAGAGGTGCCGCCATTTGTCGTTCCCTGCCAGTAGATCGTACCATTCGTGCCTCCTGTGGCTGTAAGCATTTTACTGTCACAATATGTACCATCGCCATTAACCGTTACACCTCCGGGTATTGTAGTTATAGTCACCGCTGCACTGCCCTCTGTGCCCCAACAGCCTGCTGCTGAACGTGACCTGAAATAATAGGTGCCCGATGATGAAATCGATTGTGGCGTGCCTCCCAATGCGGTACTCGTTCCATTGCTTGTGGTGCCTTGAAAGTATATGGTGCCTCCGGTGCCACCCGATGCCGAAAGGGATGTACTGCCACAATATGTTCCACTGCCTGGTACAGTCACCGGGGAGGGAACCGTATTTATGGTCACTGTCACACTGCTCTCAGCGCCCCAACAGCCTGCTGCGGAACGCGATCTGAAATAATAGGTACCCGAAGAGGATACTGTTTGTGGCGTGCCTCCTGATGCGGTACTCGTTCCATTGCTTGTTGTGCCCTGATAATATATGGTACCTCCGGTCCCACCCGATGCCGAAATGGATGTACTGCCACAAAATGCTCCGCCGCCTGATGCCGTCACCGCTGAGGGTGCCGGATTTATCGTTACTGTTGTGCTGCTCTGAGTACCCCATCCGCATACACTATAGGCACGGAAATAATAAGTGCCCGATGACGATACTGTTTGTGGATTTGTTGAATTGGCTGTGGATGTTCCGCCGCTTGTTGTACCCTGCCAATAAATCACTCCTCCGGTGCCTCCGGAAGCTGTAAGGGTGGCGCTAGAACAATAGGTGCCTCCGCCATTAACCGTTACGATATCCGGAACAATGCTGAAAGTAACCGTCACACTGCCGCAGGTGGAAGACCAGCAGCCGGTGGTGGCGTTATAAGCACTTGCATAGTATGTGGTTGTCGTAGCAGGAGAAACGGTGATGGAGTTTCCGGTACCTATTAATGCACCTCCGCAGGAGCCGGTATACCAATAAATGATTGCATCGCTAACCGTTGCTGATAAACTTGAACTGCCACTGCCGCAAATTAAAGATGGTGTTGCTGTGGGAGACGGATTGGCAGGAAGTGTAATGATGGAAATAGTTGCGCTGCCCTGGGCGCTCCAGCCGCAGCCATTAAGGGCACGGAAATAATAAGTGCCTGATGATGATACCGTTTGATTGGTGGATGGTGTTGCTGTCGATGTTCCGTTTGATGTGGTCCCCTGCCAGTAGATGGTTCCATTGGTACCACCTCCGGCCGTTAGGGTTCTGCTCCCTCCGCATTGTGTGCCGCCATTGTAAGCGGTTACCCCGCCGGGAACATTATTAACGGTGACCGTGGCACTTGCACATGCTGTAGTATTGCATGTCCCCTGAGCACGAACATAATACGATGTTGTGCTACCGGGGGATACCGTAATGGAGGTCGAACCACTGCTAATAAATGTACCACCGCAACTGCCCGAATACCAGTACCAGACTCCACCTGTACCCAAAGATCCGCCATTCGAAGTGAGTGAAGTGGAACTTCCGTTACAAATCGTCGTTGTTCCGGTTATGCTTGATGGCGCCGTGGAAGATGTATTTATGGTAACGGATGCACTGCCTTCATTACCCCAGCAACCTGCTGTAGAACGTGACCTGAAATAATAAGTGCCCGTTGAAGATACAGACTGTGGGTTTGTTGAATTTACCGTTGATGTCCCGCCACCGGTAGTTCCCTGCCAGTAGATCGTACCATTGGTGCCGCCTGTTGCTGTAAGAGTGGCACTGTTACAATGGGTTCCTGCGCCGGATACCGACACCGCACCCGGAGTCACATTGATAGTTACTGCCACACTACCCTCAGTGCCCCAACAACCTGCCGAGGAACGCGACCTGAAATAATGGGTCCCCGATGAGGATACAGTTTGTGGCGTTCCTCCTAATGCAGTACTCGTTCCATTGCTTGTTGTGCCTTGATAATATATTGTGCCTCCTGTGCCACCCGTTGCCGAAATGGATGTACTGCCACAAAATGTTCCGCTGCCTGAAGCCGTCACTCCGGATGGAACCGAATTTATGGTTACTGCTGCACTGCCCTCGGTTCCCCATCCGCATCCATTATACGCACGAAAATAATAAGTGCCTGATGACGATACGGTTTGATTTGTCGACGGCGTTCCCGTTGAAGTACCATTACTGCTTGTCCCCTGCCAGTAGATCGTGCCATTGGTACCTCCACCTGCGGTCAGGGTTCTGCTCCCTCCGCATTGAGTGCCGCCATTGTACGTGGTTACACCGCCTGGAACACTATTAACGGTGACCGTGGCACTTGCACATGTCGTGGTATTGCATGTCCCCTGAGCACGAACATAATACGATGTTGTACTACCGGGGGACACCGTAATGGAGGCCGAACCACTGCTGATAAAAGTTCCACCGCAACTACCCGAATACCAGTACCATACTCCGCCGGTGCCAAGTGCGCCGCCACTCTGGGTCAGTGTTGTGGCACCTCCGTTACAAATCGTCGTGGTTCCGGTTATGCCTGATGGCGCTGTGGAAGATGTATTTATGGTAACGGATGCACTGCCTTCAGTACCCCAGCAACCTGCTGCGGAACGTGACCGGAAATAATAGGTACCCGTTGAAGATACTGTCTGTGGATTTGTTGAAGTTACCGTCGAAGTTCCGCCGCTGGTAGTACCCTGCCAGTAGATAGTCCCGTTGGTGCCACCTGTTGCGGTAAGAATCGTACTGTTACAATAGGTCCCTGCGCCGGATACCGAAACCGCACCCGGAGTCACATTGATAGTTACTGCCGCGCTACTCTCGGTGCCCCAACAACCTGCTGAGGAACGCGACCTGAAATAATAGGTACCCGATGAGGATACAGTTTGTGGTGTGCCTCCCAATGCGGTACTCGTTCCATTGCTTGTTGTGCCCTGATAATATATGGTGCCACCGGTGCCTCCCGATGCCGAAATGGATGTACTGCCACAAAATGTTCCGCCGCCTGAAGCCGTCACCCCGGATGGAACCAAATTTATTGTTACTGCTGCACTGCCCTCGGTTCCCCATCCGCATCCATTACGGGCACGGAAATAATAAGTCCCTGATGATACCGTTTGATTGGTGGATGGGGTTGCTGTTGACGTTCCGTTTGATGTGGTTCCCTGCCAGTAAATGGTTCCATTGGTACCACCTCCGGCCGTCAGGGTTCTGCTCCCTCCGCATTGAGTGCCTCCATTGTACGCGGTTACAGCGCCGGGAACACTATTAACGGTGACCGTGGCATTTGCACATGTCGTGGTATTGCATGTCCCCTGAGCACGAACATAATACGATGTTGTACTACCGGGGGACACCGTAATGGAGGCCGAACCACTGCTGATAAAAGTTCCACCGCAACTACCCGAATACCAGTACCATACTCCGCCGGTGCCAAGTGCGCCGCCACTCTGGGTCAGCGTTGTGGATCCTCCGCTGCATAAGGTTGTTGTACCGGAAATTCCTGTCGGAGTGGTAGAAGAAGTATTTATGGTCACCGTTGCACTTACCGGGGTGCCCCATCCACAGTTGGCGTTATATGCCCTGAAATAATACGTTCCTGAAGACGTTACCGATCGCGACGTTGAGAGGGTTACCGTAGATGTTCCGTTACTTGAGGTTCCCTGCCAGTATATCGTTGCATTCGTGCCCCCGCCGGCCGTGAGCGTCTTACTGTCACAATACGTGCCACTGCTATAAACAGTAACTGCACCTGCCACCGGATTTACTGTAACAATCACCGTACCGCAGGAGGTAGAAAAGCCGGAGGCATTATATCCCCTTGCATAATAGGTTTTGGTTGATGCCGGAGAAACTGAGTAGGCTGCTCCCGGAGAACTTGTACCTACTTGTCCGGAACCACACCCCCCCCGTATACCAATATATGGTTGTGGCACCAGCCGAAGTGGCTGAAATATTTATACTTGAACCGGCACAGATAGTTCCACCACCAGAACAAACTGGAGTAGACGGGATTGTAAGCATCATATTTGATAAAGGTAGTGAGCCTTCTGTTGAATTCACCAAACACTCACTTTCATTAATGGGCTCTTTCACTGTTGTTGCAAAAGATATATCGGTCTTTAAATTTTCCATATGTACAAATACGCAGGCAGGCGAAAGTAAATGTTCCGCCGCATTATCGGGCCGAAAAATATCCGCATGAAAATGGCCATTTTCAGTCAATGGCGAAACTATAAGATTACCGTAAAAATAATTTAAAACATCCGGATTAAAATAATCCGAGCTAATCCTGACATTTGCCATACCCGTAATGGATTCCCAGTTTAACGAATAATTATCGTTAAGACAGGTACAATGATCAGAACGGTCACCCTTAAGCAGTATATGTGCATTATTTCCATCATGCAGAGACGGGTATCCGGTGCTTGTACCGGGAGTTCCGGGGCTGGCTGCGCCTAAAGTAATTACAATTGCATTAAAAAATAGTACTATGAAAAAAAGAAAACATCTTCCTGCACATTGTGCTTTATGAACAAATTGAATATTTATTTTCATATTTCAGTGTTTTTAAATTTTTGTGTGATTATAATTAAATAGGGCATTAAAAGTACAAAAAGCAAGTAAAAAAAACAACCATCTCATTATTTTTTTTTAAACAATTTTTCAAAATAGTATATTTTGATTATCTATTATTTTGGTTTATCATTGATTATCAAATATATGTATTCCAATATCTTCTTGTTCATATTAAAGTATTAATATGCATAATTTTATTAACATGCCTAAATAATATCACAACCTTAGTTATCAATATGGTTTCATAGAGGAACAAGAAATAGGAAACGTTTTCTAATTTGATGAATTACTCCTTTAACTTTTGCAAGTTCATTAAATTATATAAAAATGCTGAAACAATACAACTATCTTTAGCAGAGCGCTTATGGCGATTAATTATTGAAATACCGGCTGATTTGGCTGAACTGATTGAAATTGAGACCGTATCGTTAAAGGAATTGTTAATATCTGATAACCAAAGATTTGTAAAATTAGTAACTAACGCAACCCTTATGCAAGCAAAGTAAACCAGAGTGCGAAAGTCAGATTTCTAGTTTTTAGCTGTATTGACTGACAATGTGTTTCAAACACGGAATACTTCAGCCCATACTATATAAAATAGCTCCCGATATTATAAATAAGAAATGATACTATCCATGCAAGAACCGTAGTATAGGCAATGACAAAAACTGTCCATTTCCGCCTGTTGATGGTTTTATGGATGGTTGTAAGTGTTCCTATGCAAGGCGTATAAATTGTTACAAAAAATATAAACGATAAAGCAACCAGAGGGTTAAAGATCCTTTGCCCTTTTTTGGGTCCTGACAAATAGGTTTGGTTCTGCAGACTTTCAATGAGGTTTTTTTTATCATTGCCAGCCTGATGTTCTGACTGGTATAACTGGCTCATCAGACCTACTATGGTTTCTTTGGCGGCAATACCTGATATCAGGCTTATCCCCATCCTCCAGTCGAAACCTAAGGGGGCAATCGCGGGTTCAATAAACTTTCCGGTTTTTCCCAGGTAGGAACTTTCGATATTTTTATTGTCCTGATTATTTGGAAAATATCCGAGAAACCATATAATGACTGATGCAATGAGGATGGGAGCGTAAATCCTTTTAACAAACATGATCGCGTTCTGCCACATAAATTTGACGGTACTTTTAAAGCGTGGCAGTCGGAATTCCGGCAAATAGTCATTATAAATACCGGCGGTTGACCTGAAGACATATTTTTTCAGTAAAAGCGATACTACAATAGCAATAGCAACGGAGGCCAAATAGATAAAAAATAGTACCGTTCCGGGATGATCCGGAAAAAAAGCAGAAATGAATAAGACATAGACCGTAAACCTTGAACTGCAGGGCATCAATGGATTTATCAATGTGGTGATAATGCGTGAATTCTTATTTTCAATACGCTGTGCAGCCATTATTGCCGGAACGTTACACCCAAACCCCATGACCAGCGACATAAAGGATTTCCCATTCAGCCCGACAGGCTGCATCATATTGTTCATGATCACGGCCACTCGTGACATATATCCGGATTCTTCCAACAGGGATAAGGCTGTAAACAGGATGATGATATTAGGAACAAAGATGATTATTCCGCCAAGCCCTTTTAAAATGCCATTGATGATAAGGCTCCTGATGGCTCCTTCGGGTATAATCTGTAATAACAGGTGTTCAAAAAGAAAAAACAAGTCGGTGAGCCAGATCATAGGGTAGTGGCCAAGTCCGAAAGTTGCCTGAAAAACGATCCATATAACCCCAATAAATATTATTATCCCGAAGAATTTGTTACATAATAATTTATCAATCTGTTTTATTTGCGATTGGCCTAATCTGAAATTCATCTGAATAATTTCTGCTGCAAAAATAAACATTATTTGTAATCAATCCAAATAAAAATAGAATATTTTTGAGGCACACAGAGGTAAGAATTTTCAAAGACAATACTATTTTTATGACAATTTTGTTAAAAGATTTTCTTTTAATGTTTTATTTTTTATTATTGTACTTCAATTTCACAATTTCTTTTTTTAAAATAGTTATGTATGGCTACTAATAATTTAAGATGGGGCTCGCGTATCGGGCTGATTTTGGCGATGGCCGGGAATGCCGTAGGACTTGGGAATTTTTTAAGGTTCCCTGTGCAGGCGGTTCAGAACGGGGGAGGTGCTTTTATCATTCCGTACCTGGTATGTTTTTTACTGATGGGTATCCCCTTATTGTTCATTGAATGGTCAATAGGCCGTTTTGGCGGGCAGTATGGGCATCATACCACGCCTTTTGCCTTTAACAGGATGTCGAAAGCCTGGATGTGGAAGTATATTGGTGTTTTTGGGATATTTTCCAACATCACTATTGCGGCGTATTATTGTTATATTGAAAGCTGGACCATGTCATATGTTTACCATTCAGCCACCGGCACTTTCAGCGGCATGAACCAAACCGGCGTGGCTGCTTTTTTTGATGATTATCTGAATATTTTCACTTCTACGACAGGCATACCCTTTGAAGCCATCATTTTCTTTTTGTTTTGCCTTGTTTTGAATACATGGGTCTTGAGCCGTGGTTTGAGCGGGGGAGTGGAAAAAGCGGCCAAAATAGGCATGCCATTGCTGATTTTTTTTGGTATTTTTCTGGCCATCAAAGCCATTTTTCTTAAAGCCGGACATGACGGCGCAATAAATGATGGTACAGTAGGTCTGAATTTTTTATGGACACCGCAATATTCTTCGCTTACTAATCCAAAAGTATGGCTGGCGGCAGCCGGTCAGATATTTTTTACCCTTTCGCTGGGGCAGGGCTCCGTGCAGTGTTATGCAGCCTATGTAAAAAAGAAAGACGATATAGCGCTCAATGCCATGTCGGCCGGCTGGATGAACGAGTTTGTTGAAGTGGTCCTGGGCAGCGCCATCATCATTCCGATCTCTATCGGCTATCTTGGTATTGACAGAGTTATTGAACTCACATCTTTTGGTGGCCTGGGCCTTGGTTTTCGCACTATGCCATTCCTCTTCCAACAGTGGGGGCCTGTATTGGCGGCTATGGCGGGTGTTGCTTTTTTTGGGTTGCTTTTTTTTGCAGGCATCACCTCGTCTCTGGCAATGGGAACACCGGTGATGTCATTTCTTATAGATGAATTCAAATGGCGGCGGTCGCGGGCGGCCATAGGTTTCGGAGTTTCTGTCCTGATACTGGGACTTCCTACAGTAATGTTTTTCCAGAAAGGAGTGTTCGACGAATATGATTATTGGGCAGGCACTGTTTCGCTGGTATTGTTTGCCATGTTCGAAGCCGTGCTTTTTGCCTGGGTATTCGGTATGAAAAAAGGCTGGTCAGAGATTACGGGAGGAGCCGACATCAAAGTCCCCGGTGTTTTTAAATATATCCTGAAATTTGTTACTCCGGTTATTTTAATCCTCGTTTTTGTTACTTCACTGATACGCCCTGCCAATGACGATTGGAGCAAAGTGAGCATTACCGGATGGGCCTTACACCCCGAGAGTATTATTGCCAAGATTCGTAATGACCATATCGGCCCCAACCAACGATATTTTTCTGATACATTTTATGCTGAAACATCCGGTACTGTGGATACTGTGTTTGTTTGCGAAAATAAAAGTGTTATCGCCATAAAAAAAAGTGACAACAGCGTTAAGACCTTTGAGACTGCAGTTTCAAACTATGCCATAGTGAAAAAAGGTGATGTTGTTTGTACTGGTGACGCTATCTTTAGCGGGAGATTTATCAATAATGTATTTTATATTGACATGTCTCGCCTGCTGCTTGTTACTTTGTTTTTTGTTATATGTTGTTTGATATTTGTCGCATATCGTAAGCGTAAAAAAGAAGGGACATTATAATATGAATACATCTGCGTTTTTATTTATGATTATTACAGAGGTTATCATCACCGGGCTGACGCTTTATTTCTTCTTTAAAGTGCTTCTCATGAAACCCAAAGTTGATGTTAACGAAGATTCCTATCTGGATAATGATGAGCCGGAAACTAAAAAATGATTTTTTAAAAAAAAAATATACGCTTTGGCAGGCTGAGTACAACGCATTTCTGATTGTAAACTCCGTTTTTTTCTGCTATGCAAGCCCTGCTGTCCGCTAACCGAAGGAAGGACAGGCCTCGAAACGGAACTGTTCAATTCACATAGGGTTCCCGTTTAGACATTATTTAATGTCTGCCGGTAAAGTCCGGTTTTTTCCCTGCCTGATCCGCCGGTTGGCAGACAGTCGGGCAGGGTTATGCTTGTTTTTTAAGACCGTCATTTACTTCGGTAAAATCCTGATTTTCAAAACTGCACTGGCTCAAACCCGAAATTGCTGACTCAGACACGAATAGTACCGTCAGGTACTACTTTGTGTTTTCTATATGGTCTTGCAACCCGCTAAACGGGATGTCACCTACTGAAGGGTATGGGCAGTGACAACCAAAGTTCAAAATAGTTCTTTGATTTCAGAATACCAATGCCGGATGGCATTATCCATTTTTTTCTGCTGAATAGATTTAATTATTTCTGTGAGACGTTTCTCATTCAGATGATATTTCGTAATGATGCCGTCCAGAAAAGATTGTTCTGTTTTGTCAAAGTCATCATCCGCAAACAGGGTGGAAGCAATCCAGAAGTGGACGATTTCCATTTTGGGAACATCCGTCTTCAGCGCTTCTATGGCTTTTTGAAAATCTATCTGTGAAATTTCTTTTTCTTCGATACCGAAACCCAGTGAGCGCCTTTTAAAGTCGGCCTTTTCTTCGTCAGAATAGGCTCCATCAGCATGGTATATTTCCAGTAATATCCTGAAAAGGTTTTCTCTGTCGGCTTTAGCCCATCCGAGGATCTTAAATTTATCACCCCATTCTTCCAGGTAGTTAAGGATATTCATTTTATATCAATATTTAATTGGTTGAAAATTCAGGATTCAAAAGTAATGATTAATTATTTATTCGAGGATAAATTTACCTTGTCCTGCTATTCCATTATTGTTTTGTATTGTAAAAAAGTATATTCCTTTTTGCAGCGTAATTAATTCAACGGTTACCTGCTTATCTTTTATGTTTTCAACTTGTTGCACCACCTGTCCGGTTGCATTATAAATCTTCAGTATGTGTTCTTGTTTTTGCGGATTAGAAAATTGTACGTTCAGTGAACTGTTTGCCGGGTTTGGAAATACGGTCAGTGATTTGGTATCTGATGAATTTGGTTCTTTTATAGCATTGTTTGGGTTATAACAAAGGGACGACTGACGGCGGATATCGTGCTGGAACATCAGCCAGTCAGGGCCGGCGCCGGTCCCGATGGAAAGGGCATACCCCCTGCCATAGTTATTCTGAAAATCGGGGTATTTGCAATCGCCACCTACAATAAAAAGATCGAGAGTGTCATCATTATCAAAGTCGGCAATGATCGGAGCGTGGTCAAAATCCAGGGTGTCGCCGTAATGCGCAGCAAGGTCTTTTATCCAGAGCGGCAGGCCTGTGGTACCTTTCAGTGCAATAACATCCCCGTCACTTGTACCGAAGACCACATCCGGTTTGTTATCATTGTCGATATCCGCAAGAGCGGCGCCCCTGAAAGCGCTGGCATATCCGGGTATTGAATAATTCCAGAAAGAGGAACCATCGTGTCTGAGGGCTGTCATTTTATACCAGCCGCTGCAAATCACCTCGCAGTTTCCGTCATTATCCAGATCGGCAATCGAGGCCGGAGCGCCAACCGAGTATCCCTGGGGGAAGGTATAGTTCCAGCATGTACTGCCGTTTTCTCCGTTCAGGACGGATAGTTTTCCGCTATAGTCGCCGATGACAAGTTCCGGCCGTGTGTCGTTGTCGAGGTCTGCAACAGCAGTGCCGTGGTAAACAACATCATCAAGGGCATGTTTCCAGAGCAATGCCTGGTTGTTGGCCCGGTATGCGTAAACATAATTGGTGTCTCCTGAAAAAGCCCAGGAAGCCACCACAAAATCGAGTTGTCCGTCTGCATCGAGGTCAAGGATGGTCGGAGCTGTCTGTATCCATGAATTGTTATTCACGGGTATTTCCCATGCTACCGATCCATTTTCTGCATTGATACATATTACATATCCGTCAAATTCACCATGAAGAATCTCGGCTTTGCCGTCGTTATCAATATCGGCTATTGTCGGTGGGGAGTCGCTGCCACGGGTGGGGGTCTGCCATTTTATCTTTCCGTCAGGGCCGTTAAAGCAGAAGGTGGCCGGGTTGCAGGAAGCCGGGACAATTACATCAAGGGTATCATCATTGTCAATATCGTATATGACCGGCGCTACATCGTTGCAGCCTTCGGCATTGACCGCATGGGTGTTGTTTTTCCATAGCAGTGATCCGTCTTCAGCATTTAGTGCATACACCGAGCTGTCATTACGGTAACACCCGAAAACAAGTTCAAGTTTTCCGTCGTGATCAATATCTCCGGCTGCTGTTTGCCCGAACGAAGCATCGTGGGTGTCAAACCACCATGTTATCGAAGGTGATTGTGCATAAGTGTTTGCATTGATAATAACCGATAAAGCAATAATGAAAACACAATGTGCTGTTTTCATAGATGAAAAACAGCAGGTCATTTTATACCACATATCAGGTTCCTCCTTAATTCATTTAATTAAAAAAATATGTTGAGTTAAGAGAAGTAAATATAATAAATTTTATGACATCTCAGCAGGAAAACAACAGTAAGCTTCTATCTGCTGATAATAATTTTTTCAACACTTTTGTTATTAATACTTTCAGCAACGAAAGTGTAAACACCTTCGGGTAACCGACTGACATCGAGCGATGTGTCATTTTCTGTTTCTATTTCCTTCAGAAGAATGCCAAGCGTATTATACAGCTTGATAACAGTTTTTTTTGTTATTCCTGCTGTGTTTATTGTGCCTGTTGCAGGGTTTGGGAACAGAGATATGACGGGTGTTTCAGCGGTATTGTCCTGTACCCCTTCAAAGAGGTTTTTTGTCATCTTCAATTTATACGGATGCAGATAACTATTTGAGGTGGGGATTCCGGAAATTTCAATGCCATATTCTCCCGCATTCAGCGTTTGGCTGTAATCGATAGCCGGAGCGCCATTGCTGTGCATAGTTGTCCCTGTGGGTTGCCCTGCTGAATCAACTATTCGTATCATTAAATCATAAATATAAATATTACTTATATTAATATGAGCATTACCGTTTGCTGGCATATAAAACTTAAACATGTCAAAATCGTGTTGATTAGTTCCGGGAGTTTGCGGAGTCATAAATGCCATATAGGTGGTGTCAAAACCAATGCAATATGCTAACGGGAGATTATTTGGCTCGTCCAGTCCCTGCATCAGAAGGTACATTATGCTAAGCAGGTCATTGTGTATCTGGATCAAATTATGAGAGGGATACCTGAAAATGTTTTGTGTAAGACCAGGATAAAAGTTATTCAGGTCAGCGCTGTATGACAACACTACGCCATCACCCGGTGTGGCCTCGGGACATCCGTTGCATTCTCCGATGATGAGTGCAAGGTCGTGGTCGGTGGTCATGGGTTTATGATTAAGTCCTGTGATCAGGTCGCCGGTATGGCCGTTGCAATTCACATCAACATTGTAATAATCAGTCCAAAACATATCGTCCATAACTTCATAACTTTCTAAACCGCCGAACAGGAAAACTCCTGAATCGCCCGTATAGGTGTACGTTGTTCTCAGGTCTCGCAAGCCTTCAGAACGATCATTCATTCCGATCAAAATATCTCCCAGTTGGGTCAACGAGGCATCACTGCCGCCATGAGGAGTTCCGGCTGTTATTAATTTGGCCACATGGTGTTTGCCATCTGCCTGCCATAGACCATGGTTCTGCAAGTATTGTCTTGATGCAAGTCCTCCCATGCTGTGTGTCAGCAAAACAACTTTTTTACGTCCTGTCAGTTGCAACACCCTTCTGACCGCTTCCCTTACGGCCCTTCCTTGCTTGAATGCTGCTGATTCGTTGCTTAATACCTTGTGACCCGGATTTATGGGATCATAACTGCCATCGTCACCTACATTGAAGTTCACATAATAATAATCACCGGCAGTCCATGTGCCTGTAAACAGTGCGAGATCAGCACCCTGCGCAGGCCAGAAATCCGTATTGGCTGTCATATTGTCACCGTCGTAGTTCAAACAAAAATCAAATCTGCCGCCGAAGTTAAAACTGTAATACAAATCCAGTGAATCTGTAAATATGTCCCATTGTCCTGCTTCTCCGTTCACTCCGTGTATCAATATAACCGGGTAGGGGAGCTGCACACCGGATTTACCGGGCGAGGGCTTTTTTAGCGCCCTCCTTACCCCTGAAGGATCTGGCGCTGACAGAAATTCGTATCCGGCAGGCCTTTCCCTGGGAACGGCATCAAAAGAATAAATGCCATTTTTGTTTTGTTGTGCATTCGCGTAAATGCATATGGCAATTAAACATAAGATTATAGTCAGTTTCTTCATAAATGAACAGAGTCAGTAGAGTATATTGGGCAAAGTATAAGCATAAACAATCCTGTGCTGCAAAAGTAAGGATTAAATATTACCTGATTAAATTTGATAAATACTTTTTTATCAACCAGAGGCTAAGAACATATTTTGATTCGTCAGAGATTGCCTATCTGAGGTCAATCACTTCTATTCCGGGGTGGTCAGTGGTTTTAAATGTGAACCTGGTGTCGGGGATTGTTTTGTTGGTGACAAATTTAGTAATGGTATAAGTATAGGTATTCACACCGTTTTTGTCATAGATAATGGCATTGACAATTTGTTTTTGTGCTTTGTCAATCTCCACCCTGACTTTGTAGAACTGACCGGGCTTTAAAGGAGTGAGGTCAAGTATCTGGAGAATCTTTGGTCCGCGCGTCTCTTCTTTGATAAATTTAGGGCTGAAAGTTTTATTGTAGTCCGTGAGTAATTTTAAGGGGTTTAGATCATCATTGCTACTGGGATCATTAAGGTTAATCTGAACTTCATTATTATCTTTTATATAGGTCCAGACTGTTTGTCCGTCACAAAAAATTTCCTGTCCGGAGTACTCTGTCCAATATTTGTCACCTTTCATACAGGCTGTTCCTGTTTTTGTTTCATTTGATTTTTTTGCGCTGTTGTGAATAGTGAACGTAAATGCAATGTCAATGGTAGCGTATGATTTTGTCTGTTTTGAAACACCCTCCAGTATGGCTTTTGCTTTTGTGTTGTCCTGGGCGTGGATGGATATGGCAAAAACCATCAGGAACGCGGTAATGATGAATTTTTTCATGACGTTCAGTTATTGTTCCGTAAAGATGACAAAAACTGTTCCAAAGCTTGCATGTCTTTATATCTCACTTCTCTGGCTTTGCTGCCTTCGAAAGGGCCAACGATACCTGCTGCTTCAAGCTGATCGATGATACGGCCGGCACGGTTGTATCCAAGCTTCAGCTTGCGCTGTAAAAGTGAAGTAGAGCCATGCTGGTGGGTGACAATTACCCGGGCCGCCTCATCGAACATTTCGTCCCGTTCTGAGGAATCGATATCTTTTTCGGGTCCGTTTTCTTCATCAGGACATTCGGGAAGTTCGAATACGTCCGGGAATGCCCGTTGTGCTCCGATAAAATCAGTAAGATTTTCCACCTCCGGAGCATCAATAAATGCACACTGAAGCCTGACCATTTCATTACCTGTGGACAAAAGCATATCCCCCCTGCCAATAAGCTGGTCGGCGCCACCCGTATCGAGTATGGTGCGGGAGTCTATCTTTGAGATCACACGGTACGCCACCCGAGCCGGGAAGTTGGCTTTGATGGTTCCGGTGATGACATTTACCGACGGACGCTGGGTGGCCACAATGAGGTGTATGCCTATGGCGCGGGCAAGCTGTGCCAGACGGGTGATCGGAGCTTCCACTTCTTTACCGGCAGTCATGATCAGGTCGGCAAATTCATCAACGATAACGACGATATAGGGCATGAATTCATGACCATCGTTTGGATTCAGCTTGCGCGCAATGAATTTTGTATTGTATTCCTTTATATTCCTGACACTGGCGAGTTTCAACAGGTCGTAGCGCGATTCCATCAGTATACACAGGGAATTGAGCGTGCGTACCACCTTGCGGACATCGGTGATGATGGCTTCTTCGGAATCGGGGAGTTTAGCAAGATAATGCCGCTCAATTTTTGAAAACAGCGTCAGTTCGACTTTTTTGGGGTCAACGAGTACAAATTTGAGTTCAGCGGGGTGTTTTTTATAGAGCAGCGAAGCTATAATGGCATTAAGGCCTACCGATTTACCCTGTCCTGTTGCTCCGGCAATGAGCAGGTGGGGCATTTTAGCCAGGTCGGTAACATAGCTGGTATTTGAAATCGTTTTCCCCAGGCCTATAGGAAGGTCAAAACTGTTGTTTTGGAATTTCTCTGATGCAAGTATCGACCTCATGGACACGACCCTGGGGCTTTGATTGGGCACCTCAATGCCAATGGTGCCTTTGCCCGGCATAGGTGCGATGATGCGTATGCCCAAGGCAGACAAACTCAGTGCGATATCGTCTTCAAGGTTCTTTATCTTGGCAATGCGCACCCCGGGTGACGGGACAATTTCATATAAAGTAACGGTAGGGCCTATAGTAGCATTAATTTTATCGATCTGAATCGAATAATTGTTCAGTGTTTTCAGGATACGGTTCTTGTTGGCTTCCAGTTCTTCGGCCTGAACGGAGACATTGCCGGTATCGTATTCGACCAGCAGGTCAAGCCCGGGAAACCGGTAAGATGATAATTCAAGCCTCGGATCATAAGGAGTATCGACAGTGTAGTGTTCTTTACCGTCATCGTCCTCAGGGATTTCATCAACGGGAGTATCACCTATTTCTTCCGGTGGAGTGATGGTGAAAGGAATGTCAATATCATCGGTGACCGTTGTCTTTTTGGATGCATTGTTTAACAATTCAACCGGTTCATCTTCTGAAATCACAGGTTTTTGAGTCAATTCAAATTCATCATCTTCATCAGGGTTATGTTTTTCAGGTTCCCTGAATTCATTTCGGGTTGTGATCGGCTCCGACACTGTTTCTTCAACATCATCTTCATCGGCGGCGACCTTATTTTTTCTTTTCCATCTCAGATGAATGTTGTATTCGATAATGAGAAAACTAATGATCAGAAAGAATAGCAGGATGCCTGTTCCTATCTTTCCAATAATACTGTTCAGCCACATATTTATCTGGTATCCGAATGAGCCGCCCATTATCAGCATTCTTTCTGCAGGCAGCACAAAGGATAGGCATACCGAAATCCATAATAACCCGAAAATCAGATATAACGTGGCCTTCGAAAGTGGGAAAAGACGGACATTAAGAAACAATTTCATTCCTGTTACAAACAACCATCCGGCAAATAAAAAAGAAGCCACACCAAACCATTTCTTAATAAACAAAAAAGATAATACAGCACCGATCTTTCCCATCCAGTTCAGGGACTGAAGACTGTTGTCTGTCAATACACGGAAAAACGAATTATGAAAGATATTATCATCAGCTTTCCATGAGAAAAGGTAGGAAACGAATGCGATCAGCAGGAAAAATGAAACGAGCAGTAAGAAAAGTCCTGTAATTTTCTGAGATTTTTCGCTTCTGAGTGTTTCAATAATGCCTATGGCTTTGTGTTCAACGTTTTTTTGTTTTTTTATTTTTTTGTCTTTTTCTTTCTTGACAGTTCCCTGTTTTGGTGTTGATGGTTGATTATCAGCAGGGATGCCTTCTTCCTTAAAGGTGTTTTTTGAAAAAGTATGTTCCGTCCGGGGCATTTTCAGCTGTTTATACAAAAATAAAATCCCCTGGCTGTATGCAGAGGATTTTATCTGGAAATTATTATTTTTTATTCCTGGCCATTAAGTTGCTGTTTCATCTGTTCTTTTTCTTCAGCAGTCAGTTCAGTATAATCATCCGGGATAAGAAAATCAGTATCTTTTACTTTGCCTTTTTTAACTTCAGTTGCTGTGAACGTGGTGATAATACCATCAGGAGTAGTGACGACATATTCCAATGCCACACCTTTAAGTTTATTGAATTGTCCTCCGTAGTTCAGCATTTCGCCTCCGAGTTCTTCTGTATAATAAACCACTGAGGTACTTGTTTCGTCATCCTGGGTGACTGAATATTCGGCTTTTTTACACACATACCCGGCGACAGTTTTTGTTTCATCCTTATAGGTGATGACCGGTTCCGGGCTTTCAGATATTTGTTTTTCTATTTCCTCGGTGGTCATTTTATAATATTTTTTCTCGCCCATAATGTCGAGCAGGGTGGTGCTGGTTTTATTATCCCCGTCGGTAATTATGTCAATATTCACAGGCCCCATAGGAATGTTCATTTTTTGTTTGTTTTCGTAAATGGAAAGGATCATAAGCTTTGGCTGTTGTGCTGCAGTGGCAGGGTCTATGGTTCCGGAGTAGGCTATGGTGTAGTTGACCACTCCTTTAAATTTTTTCTGAGCGAAACTGTTCAAACCGCATACGATACCGACGGTCATGATAATAACGAATGCACTGATTGCTTTTTTCATGATAATGTTTTTTTAAAATTTACTCCGTGTTTGCAAATATAGTACCAATTATTTTTCACGCAAATGTAGGTGTTTGAATTATGGTGCAGATTATTTTTTGATAAAAGTTATCAATAAAGAAATTAACAGCTGGTGAATTTATTACGTTGAGCACAATTCAGTTCTGCCAATAACGTTTGACCACACTGTAATCAATTGAAATTGTTGTATTTATAGTTAAAAAGATTTGCTTGATGCCTAACAATCTTTCTATGTATTACCTTACCGTAGCCCGAAGATGCCTCATAAATTTCACCTGGCGCTACATATATCCAAGAATTTTCATCATAGACTTGTAGCTTTGTTCTTTTGCAAAGAGTCTGGGATACAATTCACCGTCCTCATCTTTTTCGATGAGGATGTGTTTGGGGGCAGGGGTGAGACAATGCTGTATTCCGCCATATCCTCCTAAAGATTCCTGATATGCTCCGGTATGAAAAAGGCCGATATAAAGCGGCTCGTTGTCTTCGTATTTGGGTAGGAAGACAGCGTTGGCATGAGCTTCTGCGTTGTAGAAATCATGACTGTCGCAGGTAAGTCCGCCCAGGTGGACGCGCTCATATTCTCTATCCCAGTGGTTAATGGCAAGCAGAACAAAGCGTTGATTAATTGCCCATGTATCTGGTAATGTAGTCATGAAGGAACTATCGATCATATCCCATAACTCACGGTCATTTTGTTGTTTCTGACCGAGAATGGAATATATAACAGCACCGCTTTCACCTACAGTATATGAACCAAACTCAGTGAAAATATTGGGTTCAGGCACATTGTTCTGCTGACATATATTCTTTATCTGGAAGACGATTTCTTCTGCCATATATTCATAATCGTAGTCAAATGCGAGCGAGTTCTTTACAGGAAAACCACCCCCTATATTTAAAGAATCGAGGTCTTTGCATATTTTTTTCAGTTCACAATATACATTAACACATTTTGACAATTCGCTCCAGTAATAGGCATTGTCCCTGATGCCAGTGTTAATGAAGAAGTGAAGCATTTTTAGTTCAAATTTAGGATTGTTTTTGATATTGACCTTATAGAAATCTAATATGCCGTTATATCGTATACCCAGGCGCGAAGTGTAAAAGTCAAAACGGGGTTCTTCTTCTGACGCAATGCGTATTCCGAGCTTACATTTCTTTTTGGTAAGAGCCGCAAAATGATCAAGTTCTTTCTTGTTATCAAGAACAGGAATCGTATTTATAAACCCACTGTTTATCAGCCTGCAGATTTCCTCTATGTATCCGATTTTTTTAAAGCCGTTGCAAATGATATAGATATCTTTGTCAATCTTTTTTTCTTCAAACAGGCTGTCGATAATACTGATATCAAACTCGGATGAAGTTTCCAGGTGGACATCATTTTTTAATACTTCATGCATGATAAACTGAAAGTGTGAGCTTTTGGTACAATAAGCATAATGGTATTCACCCTGGTAATCTGCTTTAGCAAAAGCAACATTAAATAGCTTTTTAGCTTTTTGTATTTGTGATATTATCTTTGGTAAAAAGCTAATTCTTAATGGAGTGCCATATTGCTTTATGAGATCAGTCAGACAAATCCCATTAAAGTAAAGCTCATTATCATCAACTTTAAATTCATCCTGAGGAAAATCAAATGTTTGCTGAATAAGGTCAATATATTTTGTTTTCATTTTTGATGTAAATTAGTTCGATTGATAAAAAAATAATAATGTAATTAATATGGATTGCAAATTTAATGCAAAAGTAATTATTTCAGAATAAATGCGGTATTCTAAAAAAATAAAATTTGTTACTCAGAATTTACGTTGAAATTGTTTGTAATATTCAACATGGAATGTGAACCTGTTAAAACAGAGCAAATTCAAAGGTAATGACAATCAAATGTGATGCTATCTGTCTGCTATAATGATCATTGAACGTGTTGCATTGAAGTTTCTGGTGACACCTTCAACAGCGATTTTGTAAAAATAAGCCCCGCTTTTTAACCCCGAACCGTCGAAGCGGATGGTGTATTTTCCCGCCTTTTGAACTGTTGATACGAGCGTACCCACTTCCTGTCCCAGAACATCATATGCTTTTACCACTACATTGCCATCTTCAGGCAGAACGTATCCAATTTCCGTTGCTCCGGCGAAAGGATTCGGATGATTCTGGTTCAGTTCAAAATCCATATCCTGTGTAATACGGACCTCGGGATAACTCAAGCGGATACCATGCATAACCTCCGCTGTTTTATCGGCAAATTCACTTCTGGCATCTAAAGCAAACACAATGTTGTCTTTGTCTGAGGCATCTTCGCTGACTGTTAAATGAAGAACACACAATACGTCATTGTTATTAAATATTGCCGGCGATAAACTATCCCAGGCAATGATGATTTTATCATTTTTAGCGCTATATAAAAATCCGGGCAGGGAGGATGAAATACTCTTCACATCAATGAACTGTCCGGGATAATCAAGAATTAGCGTAACTGCTGCGGGTTGAATCATGTGTTCACATATGACCGGAAGATCAATATCCTGGTTCCTGTTTGTGAATATCTCACCTTTCCTGAAAAGGTCAATTCCGGAAGATTTGAGTAACACAGGCGTAAAGGAGCCGTTCACATCGCCGGCGCATAAGGTTTTTATTTCATGTGTAATATTACTGTCCGCAACTATAAGAGCATCTTTAAGAAATACAATATCCTGTATCTGGAAATTATCTATCTGCCCTACTACGCGTTTTCGTATCAGTAATGCATCTGTACTTGATATTGAATTTGTATGATTCACATCAGCCGCTGAGTCCTGTAAGCTGTTCAATGCCGATAAGCCGATACTGGCCCTGCGCACCAACAACGCATCTGTTGAATTGACACCTCCCCAAGGGAAATCGGAAAACGCATCAATTAAATAAGTTTTTTGTGCTTTATATCCAAAATCATACGCTCCATTCTGATCGGCACTGACAGAATCTATTTTGGTCCCATCATTATGCCTTAAATAAACCAAAGCATTACCTACAGGAGTATTTGCATTATTCTGATACGTAACTGTACCGGATATTAACCTCGGATACCCCAGAACGATCGTTTCCTCAGGCATATTTTTCATTGGCTCGGTATTACCAACATAGTCTTTGGCTATAGAAAAGAACCGGTACTCTGAGTTCTCTATACCAGAAAGACTTGCCGTATCCCCAAAAGTGTATTCTCCAAATAAATAATACGGCCCTGCATCCCTGGAATAATAGAGCATATATTCCTGAATACCGCAACCGCCGGGGTCATCCTGCCCGCTGAACAGAATATCGAGTGAGCTGGGAGAGGTCAATATAAGCGTATCTATAGAACTCGTAGGCGCAACAGCATCTACTTTATTAAACCATTTATTTGTATTAATAGATTCGTTAATATCAAAGACAATTTTGGCCTGAGCCAGGACTGAATCTCCAGTAATATCAGAAGATTTTGGTTTAATAGTAAAAGTAACAAATCCTTCCCCTAAATGGGTATTGGTATCATTGACAGGCAAAAAACCTGTCTGCGGGTCATTAGGAGGCAGGCCGGTTGCCGGATCAATGGACTGGAATATCCAAAATGCTTCCTGATTAACCACATCCAGTCCTGCGATAATATCTACAAAAACCCCTAATGAGTCTGTCAGATCCAATCTTTTTGAATAGTACGAGGTGTTGGGAGGAATTAAAAAATTATTATTTCCAAAACCGAAATCTCCAAGCTGCAATGAATTCATATCGATCGTTTCGTTTAACGGAATTGAAATTCTCACATCCTGTGCAGGAGCAGTAGCAAAGACAGGGTCATTTTCAAACCAGACCGTATAGGATAATCTATCCCTGACGGATACCCATTGCTCCTCTGCATACCCTGCTGGTCCGATAATTATATTCGGATCTTTAGAGCATTTGACCGGTATAAACAGCACAAAGACACATGTACTGGCATTACAACCATTGGTATCCGTTACCGAGCAGCAATACCTTCCTGATTTTGCTATGGTATGAGAGCCTCCGGGCCAACTATAATTATACGGCGGTCTTCCTCCGGATGCTGTTGCCGTTAAGGTTGTTGAAGGCGGACTTGTATTATTACAATATGTTATAAACGTATTACCTCCGCCTATGGATAATGTCAGTTTCTGTGGGTCATTTATGGTAACACTTTTTTTTCCGTGGCATCCTTCGGAATCTGTCACAGAAACTGTATATGTGCCTGCAGCGAGGCCGGAAACAGATGGCCCTGTGGCGCCATTTGACCACAGGAATGTATATGGCCCAGGCCCGCCTGACGTGGAAGCTGTTGCAGTCCCATTGTTTTGTCCAAAACAGGAAGGCGGTGTTGATGTAAATTCAACCGTATCGACCTCATAATTCACTTCTAACAAAATCGATTTATTTCCATAACATCCATTCGTATCAGAAACCGTTACGCTGTAAGTTCCTTCTGATAAGCCCGTAATGGTAGCTGTTGTATCGCCATTTGACCACTCATACGAGTATGGCGGGCTGCCTCCGCTGACCATTGCTGTAGCCGTACCATCTCCGGTATTATCGCAGCCTTCGGGTAACCCCGTTATAGAAGTTGGCAGCGTAGTCATTGAAAGCTCCATTTCAAAATCAATTACCTGTTCGCAGCCTAAGGCATTTGTATATGTAACTGAATATTGCCCTTCCGTCAGGTTCGTAATAACGTATATCGTATCGGTAGGACTTGTACTCCATACAAAATCATACTCATTGGGGTTACCTCTTTTTATTATAACAGCTGCCCAGCCGTTTGAATCGCCTTCGCATTTGATTGAATTATGCTGTACCTTTGCTGAGTCGGAGGCCGAACCCACACCCACGGCAAACCAGGCATCCAGGACTGGGTTTGCAGCTTCTGAACATTCTCCGAAAAGGTCTGCGGCTGAAATAAGAGAATATTTACGCACTTCCTTATAATTTGATCCCGGTGTCAGATACACGGTCATAGTACGGTAAGCAATCCAACTCGCATCATCTATACCGATGCCGGTAACATCGTATGTGTCATTTTTGTCGTTAACGCCGGCACCTCCCTCCGAAAGAAGGTAGAACCAACGCGCCAGAACACCACAATTATAATGCACACCGCCCCTGTCACCATTACCTGTAAGCCAATTATTTCCTTGATATGTGTCGGGGCGACCAAAAAGCTTTGGATCTGACAGGGAACGAACGGATCCAACATCTTCAGCTATAATCCAGTTAGCCTCTGCAGGTTTTGCAAAGTGCTCAATACAAGTTGCGAAAATATCACAAAAACCCTCATTTAGCGCCCCTGATTCTCCCCAATACGTGAGATTACAAGTTTTCTCATCCAGTCCATGTGTTATCTCATGTCCAATAATATCAAGAGCAACCATAGGGCCATTAAAAGAATTACCATCACCATATGTCATACAGGAGCCATTCCAGAATGCATTATAATTATTCCCATAATTAGGATCAATAAGAGGAAGGTTTGCATGGACATAATTCACAAGTTTAAAGCCCATATTATCAATACTGTTGCGATTGAATACCGTTTGGAAGTAATCATAGGTTTTTTCTGCACCCCAATGGGCATCGGTAGCAGCTTCATCCTGTACTGCATTCACATTGTCCCAGTAATTGTCGGTATCGGTAAAATCGACAGCAGAACCGTAGTTGGGAGTCATCTGCATATTATAAGTTTCAATACCATTACCCCTCACAGTTTCACGCAAACGAAAAAAACTGTACGGGAAGCCCTGAACCGTATCTGTCACAAAGTCCGTTATGATGGTTTGGATGCCGCTGTATTTCGTAGAGGCTAAACCCGCAACATTTACGGTAACTGCCGGGTTGGATGCCGCCATAGCATTCGCGTTTATAATTCCAGGATACGCGTATTTGCAGTGAAATGTATTACTTACAGAAGCGTAGGCCTGACGATCTGGTTGCAAGCCTGTATACGGCGTTACCGGGAGAACGGAAACGTCTGTTCTGTGTAATCTGTCCAGCTCTAAAAGAATTTCTCCATTGCCGGCATCAACAAAAACATATGATCTTGACGTGGGTATTTGCGCATAAATATCAAACATGTATGCCATTCTGAATGATGAATCGTCTTTGTCCGGCATGTAGCATAGTTTTCCGTCCGGGTAGTAAGTATTGAGCGGATCGCCGGAGAACTTCTTCAAATACGCTTCTTCAACCGGATTCTCCCATTTGTATTGCTGTGCATTTAAAAAAGATAACGCCTTTGCCAGAGCCTGCGATTCCGTGAGGGTTTTACTGTTTGATGCTGCCATATCTGCTATTATATCACCGTTGAAAGCAAATACTTTTCCATCTTTGGTATGAACAATATATTCTTTCTCAAAAATTTCATTACCCAGGTATGTCTGAGCGTACCTGTAATGCACCTCGCCCCTGTTGTCCCTTTCGGTGCTTTTCAGAACAAATCCAATTTCCGGTGATAAATTCAGGTTTTGGGACAACCATTGTTGCCATTCGCTGAAATTCACTTCGCTGCCTTTTTTCATTTTAATATAATCAGGTAATTCACTGCTGTTTTCATAATCCACACGCGAAGCCCCCCTTATCCTGCTTTCTGCTTTTAATGAAGTATATATCTGGGAATAACACAAAAATCCTGAGTATAGAAATATAAATCCCATTATCAGCAAGCACTTGATTATCATATGAGTTGAATTGTTTTTTATGACTGTGATTCTCATAATAAATTCTTATTAGTGATTTTGTCCATTTATTAATACTCGATAATATATCCCAAACCTGAAAGCGTTTTTGTATATATGGTAATAGTTCCTGTCACTCCGGGCCTCAGCATACCGGAAGGTCCCTGATCTTCTTCCAGATTGAGAATCAATTCATGATACATGCCGGCCAACTGGTCAATATTTAATGCGACAGGAGAAATAGTAAGACTTCTCACTTTTGCCCTGGGATCTGTAATATTGGTGTTGCCAAGGTTAGTGAATTCAATAGTAAAGCTTGTCACCCTGTTCGGCCGTGCTGAAGGAGGTGCAATAATATATACTCCCAGGTCAGGCTCCGTTCCCTCAACGACTTCAAAACCATCCTGCCGTACACAGGTATCGCCATTTGATTTTTCCAGAACAAGGTCAAAAACACCGGTGGGTACGTTGGTCAGATCAAATGTCGCAAATACTCTTGAATAGTTAACAAATATCAGGTCATGAGCGGTAATGATATTTGCGCCGTTTTCAAGACGCACTTCCATATTCGGGTCAAACTTCGAGCCTGTGATCTCCAATGTAACCTGTCCTGTATTACCGCCGGCGGCAGGATTCAGGGACAGTATCTGAAACGTAAGAATTTTAGCGTTCACATGAACCAACTGACTATTTCCCAGTAGTGTATTTCCGTATAACATTAAATAGTAGTTGCCGTTATAGACAGAAGGAACGATGATTTCCTGGTTTCCCTGATAGGGATTGCTTCCGGAATAATCATGGATGATTCTGCCGGGCATATCATCATAACTCAGGTACATTTCATTATTACCGTTGAGTGAGTCAGCCTTCATTGTAGTAAGCATAGTCTCTTCGTTTTGAGAGTAATCAACAGGTATCCGGAAGTACAGGTTCTCAAGATTATTCAGTGTATCTGCCAATGTAACCCCAAGCGGTAATTCAAGGACATCGGCAAACAACAGGTCATTTGAAACAGCGATATTGTTTTCTTCCTCAGTTTCATAAATCATGTTCAACACATCTGTCCTTACAAAAACGTAGTAAAATCCTAAATGAAGGTCTTTCACATTTGCAGTCAGGCTCCTTGTCATTTCAGCATCAGGGGCAAGATTTTCCATTGACTGATATACCCCGAACACTATATCGTTAACATCCCAGGTATTATCATCGGAAAAATACACAATGTCTTTTATGATACCGTTTGCGGGATGGAGTCCGGTGTTCCTGATCGTCCAGTGAATTGTTGCAGATTTACCAACGATAACAGTATCAGGGAGATTCACATTCACAATGTTCAGGTCTGCCGGTGGGGGCTGAGACGCCACAATGAAGGAATGAAATGTATTATTAGTTTCGTTTAATTCATATATTGTATTACTAAAATCGGCAACCATAATCATCACATAATTACCGGATAAATTATTTGGTAATGTCACGGTAATCGAATCCGTATATGTCTGGGTTAACCCGAGCGAAGCAGTCCTTGTCTTTGTCCCGATCAGCAAATCACCTGAATTAACTATGAGATCGGATGATACATATATCTTATCTGACCATGTACATCCTGTAATATTTCCTTGTCCCTGGTTCCGGACTGTCCAGGCTATATTGAAAGGGATGCCTGTGAATGCCTGAGCAGGTATGGAAAATGAAGTTACCTCAAGGTCGGGTGGCGGTGTGAGGGTAATATGGATTTTTACATTGTGGTTATTTACTTTCTTTACATTCCAATTGTTTAATAAGTTGTTATCATTATTCACCTGTTCATGATCAGCAACCACCAGCAGGTAATAATCGCCGTTAATCCCGTTGGGCAAGGTGAGCGCCTGACTGCCATTATAACTTTCTTCATAACCCAGAGGCCCGTAATGATAAAGTTGGCCGAGATAAATGTCTGTACCGGCATCCCATACACTGTCGGCAGATAAAAAGACGGCATCAAACCACGACAGGGCTGTAATTGCATTTGCCTGATTTTTCACGGTCCATTGTATATTTATCGTTTGTCCGGAATTTGCCGAATCAGGATTATCCACATTCAGCATGATGAGATCGGCCGGATGAAGCGCTTCGATGAAAAGCATATTACTTCTTAACACATTATTATTTTCGCTACTATGTTCAAAAACGCTATCCTCCTGGTCTGTGAAAACATAAATATAATAAATTCCTGTTGTCATGCCATCGGGAAGGTTTACTGTTGAATTGGTTGAATAAGATGTATCAGCATTGAGAGAAAACGATTGTGCAAAGGAACGAAGGTGCACAGATGAACCCGGATCCCAGACAGGAACTGGCGATAGGTATACTTTGTCTATCCATGTTTTATCCGTGATGTTTTTTATGCCTTCATTTTTCACAATAAAATCCAGTGGGATAGAATTTCCTGCCATAGCCGAATCGGGCATTTGAATATTTATGACCTGCAGGTCGGCCCATGCACCGGGCGTAAGATGTATCAGACCATCGGCTATATTGTTGTTGTTATAAAAACATTCTTCTATATCATTATTGAAGTCGGTAAAAATATGTATATAATAATCACCATGAAGATTTTCAGGGATGTTGAATACCGACTGATTTACGAGGCTGTCGCCGGGATGGAAAGTACCGGTACAAGCTTTATCACCCAGCACCATTAGCCCCCCCTGGTTATATGACGGAAAATGTGATAAAAAAACACGGTCTGTCCATGATTCATTCACAATGGATAATGTGCCGGCATTTTTTATTACCCATTGAATGCCGGCAGTATCACCGGAGTATGCAGAAGATGGACTAAGCAGGGTTTGAACAATCAGGTCAGGTCTTACTATTTCTATAGTGCCGGCGCTATGTTCAACATTATTTCCCTCTGAATTATTTTCAAATATTTCATGAAAACCATCAGTATAAATGTACACATAATACGTGCCGGGAACCATGGAATCTGTTATGTCGACAAGCATCTGCCTATAAATTGTATCACCCGGCGCTAAAAAATCGTTACAGTTTAAAACGCCAATCTGAATAACCGAATCAGGATAAAAAACAGGGCTGTGTGAAATCAATATCCTGTCTGACCAGTTACGGTTTATGATAGAACCCTCACCTGTATTTGTGACTTTCCAGTTTATTATAAAGGCCTGTGTGCCGCTATCTGCAGGGTAAGCTGAGATATCAACGGCAGCCATATCCGGTTTGGCAAACTGAATAGCTTCAGCACTTCTCGATACATTATTGTACTCCTTACCACCTTCATAAACAATGTTGTTCCAGTCTGCGTAAATGTAAAGATATAAGGGACCTGATAACGTATCCGGTAAAAAAACTGTTTTAGTCTGGTTGATGCTGTCACCGGGCAACAATGTAGTTAGTGTATGATTAAGTTCATCGATCTGAATAACCGAATCCTGCTGGTAAACGGGAGATTTTGAAACCATAATATTATCTTTCCATATTTGGTTATTTGCTGTTCCATAGCCGTTATTTTTCACGCTCCAATGGATGTTAAAGGGCTGGCTGTTATTGACAATCAGCGGGCAGGCAACATGGGAAATGATCAGGTCTGGATTTATGATCACCAGGGGATTATCACTCCTGAGTATGTTGTTGTTTTCTTTGGTATATTCAAAAACATTGTTGTTAACATCAGTACAGACATATATATAATAAACCCCTGTCATGTTCAGAGAAAACTGTATTTGCCTGTCAGCCATATAGCTGCTGTCGTGAGGCAGGCTGTCCATAGTTATTGTTTTAATGCCCAGATAAACAGCATTACCTGCATCAAAATAAGGCAGATCAGACAAATAAATGCCATCGGTCCAGTTGGGCACCGTGGGGGGTGTGGCACCCTGATTCCGGACTGTCCATTCAATTAGAAAAACATCCTTATTGGTAATAGTGTCCGGGATACTCATACCAGTAACAACCATATCGGCAGGCGGAGTGAGAAATACAACCATAGAATCACTACGGGTAATATTATTATTTTCATACACATATTCAAATATATTATTGGCAACATCCGTGACGATGTAGAAATAATAGGTGCCAAAAATATTGGATGGTATTGTGACGGCTTGTGCACAGGTATATGAACTGTCCGGGTTCAGCAGGCCGGTATGGCTGAAAGTTCCAAGGTTAAGAGCTGTGGACATGTTGAGTGAGGTGTCTGAAGATAGATAAATCCTGTCGCTCCAGTTGTCTGAACCGGTGTTGCCATCACCATTGTTCTTTATGGTCCATATTATATTAACCTGCTGCCCTGAAAATACATTGGAAGGTGGAATAATGGAAGTTGCCATCAGATCGGGTTCAGGGGGTATGGGAAAGGTAATTTCCTTATAAAAGAAATTGTCATGGTATGGCGGGTTGTCTGATGTTTCGTGCACGACATTCACAAAACTTCCGCCATGGGAATAGGCCGTATTATAAGGCGGTGGATTATAGGGTACCGGAGGCCCGGATGGCGGCCAGGACATTAAACATGCATCAAGAGCATCCGTCACGACAAAAAGAAAATAGGTACCTATCAGATTCGGAGGAATCTGGATTTGCTTTGACTGTAGATAATTTTCACCAGATCCAAGGAAACTGACATTAGGAAACTGTCCAAGCAATATATCTTCCTGTTCCCCGATCCTGACATCAATATCAGGAGAAAGCCAGACTCGGTCCATCCATACATTACCTGCCGGTGTAGTTCCTTCACCGTCATTGCGGACAGTCCAGTTTATGGTCATCGGCTGTCCCGCAACAGGTTGTGAATTTGATATCGCTGTTACATGAAGTTCAGGAAGCCCTTTTAATGAGAAAATCTGTATCAGACTATGTGTCTGAGCGCATGGGTTTTTAGCAACAACCCTCCATTTACAGGTATCTCCGAATGTAAATGAACCACTTCCATCCCACAGATAATGGATCTGCGAAATGTTTGATACCGTTGGTGTAAGAGGCTGTGATTCATGGTATTTCCATATATACAGATCATATAAAGACGCATTGGTTGACGGGCTCCAGGAAAACTGAACCGGTAAGGATATATCATATGAACTGTCTGCAGGCAGCATACCGGTAACAGATACAGGCGGTATATCTGCAAATATGGTAATGGCCTTACTTGCCGAAGCCGTATCTATGCCGTCGCTCACTTTAACCGAGTATACTGTACTAACCGTGGGATTGGCCCATACGGCCTCCAATGCGGATGAAAAACCGGCAGGGTCGGATGACCAGCTGAACGTGTAATTTCCCATACCGTTGGCGGCCTGCGCTGTCAGCAGAACTGAATCTCCCGAACATATTTCATTTTCACCAGAAATTACACTCACTGACACAGATGGAGAGACTATCCCATTCTGGTAAATCACGTTTGGTGATATTACGTTGCCCGCAATGTCCGTGATCTCACAACCAGCCAAAAATACAACATGGCCTGTTCCTCCATTGTATTTAAACCTCAGATCAAAGAGCTTATCTGTTCCGAGTACCACCCCGTCCATATCAATCCAGGATACAGCAATCGTATTGCTGCTTATTTTATTGATCAACGGATATCCGGGAATTAATAAGGAATGGATATTTTGCGCTTTTCCAAAATTCAGTACCGGGGTGGTAAACTGAATATACATTGTAATGGAGCCAATCTGAGGGAGATCATGAGCTCGTATGGCAATGTCAATGCTGTCACCCTGTTGTGCTATTACAGTACCTGCGGTAATCATGGGTATTTGCGCGAACGCTGGCTTTAACAGCATCAAAATAAAAATACCCTGCAACATTATTCCTTTCAAAACAAATTTTTGAACCATACAGCTTACTGTTTTTATATTATGAATACCCGTTCTTAATATGTTCATGTTTTTGATATAAACCATCCATTATGCCTTACCTGATGATCATCATGCTGCGTGTTTGCCGGAAAGTACTTGTCTTACTCACCGCATGCAAGCAATAAAAATAAACACCCTGATCCAGGTCTTCTGCGTCAATTTGCAATTCGTGCCACCCTGCACCTAATTTATCATATGAGGCCATTTTCAGCTCAATGCCCTGCAAATTCAACACACTCAGGTCAACTGCCGTTTCTTCGGGCAGATATATCCGTATGGTGGTTTTTTCATAAAACGGGTTGGGGACATTATTTTCCATTTTATACCCGTCGTAATAATCCAATATATTCAATCGTGAAACGTTAAGTTGTAATGCGTTCAACACATTGCCTTCTATATCGGCAATTTCACTATTGTTTAAAAGTGAGATGCACACATTATCACGTGCGACACCAGGTTTGATTTTACATCTGAGGGATAACAAAGTATTATTATGAAGCACCATTCCTTTTACATCATATGCGCCAACTGATAATACGCCGTTACTTATTCTATATTCGACCGGGTTTCCGCTAACTGTAACGTTGTAGATATCCAGCAAATCATCAGGAAATTGAAGATATAACGTGATGGCACCGGGCAGGATGTTTTGGTTCACGCGGACCGGCAGATCCACTATTTCGCCTGCTATAAAGTTTGTTTCTTCCTGAATACATGCCAGTTCTGGCGCGCCATTTGCTGACTTCAGGTTATAAATATTATACGAACCATTTACATCACCCATACACAGTACTTTTATCACTTCGTTTTGCACGTTAGAAATAAAATTGATATTTTTTATTTCAGATGTCCAGTCGCCCGCATCAAAAGTTGATATAACTCCTACTGTCCGTCTTAATACCTGCAGGGCATCTGCACTCGATACCGCATGGGTGTTATTCACATCAGCCGCATTAACATTTATTCCATTCAGTGAGGCGAGATGTACTATATGCCGCCTGATCATAAGTGCATCGGTGGCATTGATACCGCCATGAAGATAAGAGGGTTTTGCATACAGATAGTGTGTTCCGCCGCCAACACCGCCGAAATAATAATTTCCGGTACCGGAAGTTAATACGGAATCAACCACCACATGTGCAACGTTCTCAAGAAATACCCATTCATTTTTCATCGGAGTCTGAAACGAATTATTATATATCACGTTTCCTGTTATCACATACTTCACCACAACATTTACGCTGTCGCATGAAAAACAATTGTTCGCATCGGTCACTGTTAAAATATAGGTTGAAGAATTCACAGGACTTGCAAGCGGGCATGTTATATTATTTTGTGATAAATTGTCCGGCGGTACCCATAGAACTGAATATGGCGCGGTGCCTCCGTTAATACTGCCATGTAATGTAAATGATGCACCCTGATTAATAATAGTATCTGAACCTGCATGAACGACAGGAAGGGGATGGACTGTAACGGATAAAAGAGATTCGGACCCATCTCCGCAGTAATTATGCCCTTTTACCCTGACATTTCCTGAAACAGCGGAGTCACTGAAGTTTACCGTGATAGAATTTGTGGAACTTGAACCTGTCGTGCCATAGGGCAAGGTCCAGATATATGATACTGCGTTGTTTATCACAGGAATGGTGTATGTCACAAGATAATGGCCCTGGCACATCCCGGACAGCCCTGAAATAGTTCCTGCAGGATCAGGCAATACAGGAGGTGAGACTGTTATCGTTATCACGTTGCTCGTATCCGGATTATGTATCACATTGGGCAGGTTTGAAGTCATGATACATGTGATACTGTCAGTATCCAAAGGCGTATAAGAGAATATGTCCCCGTAATTGATTCCGTATTCTTCCTGCATAAGAGCATCATTAACATACCATTGATACAATGGGTTACTGCCGCCATTTGCAGGTAATGCCATACAGGTAAGCACACTATCCTGACATGAATTATACGGCAAGCTGGTAATGGTAACAGATGCCGAAGGAGGAATTGTGGCAACTCCCAGAACAAACAACAGCTGATTTCCTCCGTTTGTTATGAATTGTATGGTGTCAGGAAAATTCCCGCTATCCGCAGGGGTAAATGTTATTAGGAGTTCTGCGGTATCTCCCGTTAATACCATTAATGAAGATGGATTTAAAGTGAAAGCAGCATTGGTTTGCGTGATATCTGTCACATAAAGCGTGTCACAACCCTTATTAACGAAGGGGACAGTGGCAGAAACTGAAGTTCCGGCAACAATGGTATCCAGACTGAGAACGGAGGTCAGTACCTGTAATTCAGGATTCCCTGATAACACAAGATGCACAGGGACAACAGCCACAGGAAATAATGGATCATTTGAGGTTATACCAATACCTCCATAATGGTCTCCGTTTGGCAAACCGGCTGTATTAATGGTAATTTGTATGTCAGCAGAATCGCCGGCTGCCACTGTTCCAACATCCGGAATGGCGACAATTCCTATCTTTCTGATATCTGCACCAGAAGGTGCCCTTGAAACATTATACAAAACTCCATTTTTATGGTTATTAAAACTGTAAACGGTATCACCGCCGGGTTCATTAAATTCCCATAAACCAATCAGAGCCGGCAAATCTGAAACAAAAGGTTCCTGGTACAGTGTCTTTATCTCCGTACCCGAATGATATTCGCCCCAGATACGCAATTCATCAATCTGACCGTTAAAATGATAGCTTGGTGTATTATTGTATGCGATACCAAGCCTCACATCCGAAAAAGCTGTGGGCCAATATGAGTTACTACTGCCGTTTACTCTGACATTTCCGTCAAAATATGCCCAAACTTTATTTTGTGTTTTATCCCAGGTAACTGCCACATGATGCCAATGACCGCAATCAATATCATAAGTAATATTAAAAGAAGAATAAGATCCGTTGTCATCCCCGATAAATAAAAACAACTCATTATAAAACTGACAAATATTAATACCTTTATAATTGTTATTAAGTCCGGAGGATGAAAATACATTTTTCCTTATCTCTGTGACGTTTGATTTCATCCAGAATTCAATACAGCCATTGTCAGGCATTTGTCCAAGGTTCCCAAAATGCACCTCGCTGCTGCTGCCATTGAATGACAATGTGCTTCCCGCACCCATGGTGCAATAAGCACTCCATCTCAATGTGTCATTTCCGGTATTTTTTACTTTCAGCAGGGATGTAATCGTATCGTGACAAATATTAGTGCTTGCAAAAATACTGTCAGGTGTTATTTCCATTTTTGGGGTTATTACAGCACTCGCACTTACGTATAATTGTTTAATCTCACTGTTGTTCAGGATGGTAAGTGTGTCGTTGTACGTTCCCTGAATCAACGTATAAAAACTGACCGTGATTAACCCTGAATCACCCGCAGGCACAAAAGAGGGGTAAACAACTGTAAATACTGCATCAACATGATTTACCGCTGTTATTTTCAACGTGTCGCATCCTGAATTATATATTTGAAAAGTATCTGTCACCATTACCCCGGTCATTACCGGCGGGAAAACAGCGAAAGTGTCATTGAGTATGATTTGCGGAGAACCGTTCAAAATGAGTTTTGTTGGGACAACCACAAACTGAT
Source organism: Bacteroidales bacterium (assembly GCA_035389045.1). Classification (GTDB taxonomy): domain Bacteria; phylum Bacteroidota; class Bacteroidia; order Bacteroidales; family CAIWKO01; genus CAIWKO01. The sequence goes on from DAOORA010000007.1 coordinate 37,525, forward strand.
TTAACGGATCATTGGTAGATATTGCGATCATTGAGTTGTGCGTGCCACTGTTAAAACCACTGGTGGAAAATGTCACATCAACTGAGGTTGTATCCCCGGCAGCCAGCATGCCGCAAAGCGTACCGGCATCAATACCGGGATCATGGATCAGCGCACCAGAACTCACCCTGTTTGTATTAAATAAAACACCTTTTATCCCGGAATTAAAACTATAAACGGTGTCCCCCGCCGGCTCATTAAATTCCCACAAGCCGGTCAGACCGGGCGGAGGATCAAAAATCCCCTTCTGGTATAAATTCATGATATCGGCGGCAGAGCGGTTTACACTCCACATACGAAACCCGTCGATCTCTCCATCATAGTGATAATTTGCTAAAGTATTATATCCTATACCTAGTCTGACATCTGAAAATGCTGTGGCCAATAGCTGTTATAACTACCATTTGCAACCACATTTCCGTCAAAATAGGTCCAGACTTTATTCAGCGTCTTATCCCAGGTTGCTGCCACGTGATGCCAATGTCCATAATCTGCATTAGCAGTAATAGTAAAAGTATTATTAGTTCCAGCGTCATTCCCGATACGCAAATATATTTTAGTCAGACTTTGAAGAATATTTACCCCCTTATAACTACTGTTGAGTCCTGATGATGAAAACAACATTTTTGTTGTCGAGTTCAGATTCGTTTTCATCCAGAATTCAATACAGCCTTTTTCAGGAAATGGGCCATGATTCCCAAAACGTGCCTCGCTGCTGCTACCATTGAATGACAATGCGTTTCCGGCGCCAGTACTGTAATACATATTCCATTTCAGGGAGTCATTACCTGTATTTATTAGTTGTAAGGCATATACGATGGTATCATTACAAATGCTTGTGCTTACTGAAATAGTGTCGGGAACTAATACCAGTTCAGGTGTTGGCAAAATGTTCCCGTATACAAATATATGCCTCGTTCCACTATTGTTAAGGATGGTGATTGTATCGCTGTGTATGCCATGAGTCAATGAATAAAAACTGATAGTTACCATCCCTGAATCCCGCGGTAAGATAAATGCGGGGAAAGCCGGAATGAAAGCAGAGTCATGGCCGGATACTGCTGTTATTTTAAGTGAATCACAGCCGGTATTGAATATTTTAAAAGTATCTGTAACCACTTCGCCGGCCATTACCGATGGGAATATTCCGGTACTGTCGGTAAGTTCGATCTGCGGAGGTCCATTCAAAATAAGTCGGGTAGGGATGGCAACAAACTGATGTAACGGGTCGTTGGTAGTTAATCCGATCAGGGAAGAATATGTACCGCTGTTAAAGCCGCCGGTTAAAAATGTCACATCTATATTTGCCGTATCTCCTGCCGCTAACAGACCGCTGACAGGACTGGCATTTACCTGAGGATCGTGTATTGCAGCTCCGGAGCTCACCCTGCTGACATTATTTAAAACCCCTTTTTTATTTGAATAATAGCTAAAGACGGTATCACCCGCCGGCTCATTAAATTCCCACATACCTGTCAGGTCATCAGCAGGCGCTAAAATTCCTTCGTGGTAATAATTCATAATATCAGCAGCCGATCGATATTCACTCCACATGCGGAATCCGTCGATCTCCCCGTCAAAATGATTATATGTCGCAGAACTGTTACCGGCACCAAGCCGCACATCCGAAAAAGCAGTTACCCAATATGGATTATAGCTACCATTGGTAGTATTATTTCCGTCAAAATATGTCCATACTTTGTTCAGCGTTTTATCCCAGGTGACGGCAACATGGTGCCAGTTGCCATAACCTACATTACCTGTGATCGTATATGAATTACTTGTTCCATTGTCATTGCCAATGCGCAAATACAGATAGTTATTATACTGATAAATGTTTACCCCCTTGAGATTATTGTTCAGGCCGGATGATGAATATGCGTATCTGGCGCCTGTGTTAACATCAGTCTTCATCCAGAATTCAACACAACCTTTTTCAGGCATCATTCCCATATTTCCGAAATGGACCTCACTATTGGATCCATTAAATGACAGTGCGTTCCCTGCACCCTCGCTGAAATAAACCTGCAAGTCCATCGTATACGTTCCGCTGTTTATTATCTGCAGTGTCGTCATAATGGTATCGGTACAAATATTTGTACTCACTGGCAGCGTATCGGGAGTTAATTGCAACTGTGGTGTGGGTAAAACTGTTCCACTCAGATACAGGTGTTTTGTTATGCTGTTGTTCAGGATTGTCAGGGTGTCTGTGTGTAAACCCATTATCGATGAACTGAAACTGACCTTAATTATCCCGGAATCCCGTGGTAACAGAAAAGAAGGACAAACATTTGCAAATGCGGGATCATCATTAAATACCGCTGTTATTTTTAATGTATCACATCCTGTATTGTAAATTTTAAAAGTATTTGCAATTATTACCCCTGCCAACAATGAAGGGAAAGCCGCTACGCTGTCATCAAGTTCAATCCGTGGTTGACCATTCAGAATCACTTGTGAAGGAATAAAGATATATGGATGTAACGGATCATTAGTTGTTACTCCGACCACCGAATTGTGAGTTCCATTATTGAACCCATTGGTCACAAAAGTTACCAGAACAGCACTTGTATCCCCTTCTGCCAATAGTCCGCCTGTCGGGCTGACCGTCATTTGCGGATCCCTTATCGGAGCTCCTGAAGGTGTCCTGCTCACATCATATAAAACCCCTTTAATATTGGAATTAAAACTACAAACTGTGTCACCCGACGGTTCATCAAATTCCCACAAACCTGCCAATCCCTGCGGAGGCACAAATAAACCCTCCCGGAAAAAATCTGATATATCCGCCGGAGAACGATAATCATTCCACATCCGAAATTCATCGATTTCACCATAAAAATGATTGCTTGATGTGTTATTGGCAATTCCAAGCCTCACATCCGAAAAAAGAGCAACCCAGTTAGTGTTGCTGCCTTCATCTGTGGTAACATTTCCATCGAAATAAGTCCATACTTTGTTTTGAGTTTTATCCCAGGTGACAGCAACGTGATGCCACTTGCCATAGACAATATTACCAGTGATCGTATAACCGGTATAAACCCCATAATCATCACCGATACGAAGATAAAGACTGGTTAAATACTGATATATATTGACACCTTTCCAATTCGCGAAAAGACCTGAAGTTGAAAACAACATCCTCGAAACCGAGGATTGATTTACTTTCATCCAGAATTCAACACCACCTTTTTCAGGCATTTGTCCGAGATCACCGAACCGTACTTCTGCATTGGTACCATTGAATACCAATGCATTTCCATCGCCATCGCCATAACAGATATTCCAATCCAGCGTATCTGTCCCGTTATTTATGATCAACAATGTCGAAATAATCGAATCGCTGCAAATACCCGTACTCTCCGACAAGCTGTCGGGAACAACTGCTATTTGAGGTGCTGGTAATATGGTAAACGCATAATCTTCTGTTTCACCATATTGCAACTGATTGCACGGATCATCAGGCGCACCATTGCTGTAAATATCGCCTCTGATGCGCATTCTGTATGTACCCGGAATGGCAAAAACAGGAATTAAGAAGCTATCAGTAATAGTGAATAATCCTTCAGGATTGTCTATTGCGATAACGTTCTCTGTTGAATCAAAAACGTAATCATCATTAAAATCGATCCAAACAGAAAATGACATGGCATTGCCTGAGGATGTAAATGATAGCACAGTATAAGACATCTGTGTATTTGTCACAGTGCCGGCGCCGCTGAAATCAGTGTAAGAAGAATCTGAGCAGGCAGTGGTATTGTTTATGTTCAGCCCCCCCCCACTTGTGGTAATATTGTGGATCCACATCGAACAATTCGTATCCGATGATCTTACCGGGATGGCATAACTGGTATTTTCATCTTTACCTGTTAAGGATTTTTCATAATTATAATTACAGTGTGCTTCATGATAATTGAAGTAAGCTTCTATCTTGAATGTCAACGGTTTCGCATAAGTGAAAATGTCATGCACGTGACAACCGGTGAAAAACTCAAATGAACATTTGTAATTTGCTTTTGATTTCTCTGAATTTATAAGCAATAAACAAATAACTACCGAAATTAAAAGTACCGTTTTTATTTTCATTATGGAGCATATATTAAGAAATTGTTTTGATTTTATTTTTTCATATCTTTATGCGTCTTTTTTGCTGCAACTTCGTTAGATTTTTCGACATAGGATAAACTATGTCTGCAAAATCTGCCTCGTTTCGCTAAAAAATCCATCATAAATCTTATGTAACATAAAATCAAAACAGTTTCTATGCCTAATAGAAAAGGTAAAGATACCAATTTGTTTGCATATAAGTGCTAAATTGTATCTAAAAATTAGCACAAACGCATCTAAAATCTCATGATACTTTATAGTTGCTAACATGCTGAACGTTTATAAGTTGTCCATTTTTTTGTGATGTTTGTCTGGTATACAATAGCTTAAAAAATCAGGCAATGGAAGCAACAACAATAGAAACAAACTAAGATGTATCATCTTTTTTCGCATCTTTACCAGACCATAGAGTCTATCATATTTAATCTTTTTTAAAGAATAATTTATAAATCAGTTTTTTAACAAGTCAAAAAAGTTCAATTATCTGTAAGTGAATTAGGTAATTTTATGTAAGTGAATTACGTAAAATTTCATAAAAAGTTGAATAATAGCAACATAAGATTTTGTGGAAATATATAAAAAAAATGGTCAGAAATACGCTATTTATAAACTATGCTAATTTTGTCAAAAAAAAGCATTATGAGAATTGCACGGATATATAGACAAAAACAGGATGTACAGCAAGCAGAGGTTGACTTGACCCTTATGGACCCGATCATAATAAAATATAAGGGTGTTAAAGGTAATATGATTCCGATTTTACAGCACACACAAGACTTATATGGTTATATCCCCCGGAAAGCCTTCATTAAGATCTCGGAAGAAACCGGTCTTAAATTGAGTGATATGTATGGGGTTGCTACCTTTTATGCCCAGTTTCGATTAAACCCGGTAGGAAAGAATATCATAAAGGTATGTCATGGGACTGCCTGCCATGTGCAAAATGCGGACAAAATTACCGATGCTTTGCAGGAAGCGCTGAATGTGAAAGACGGTGAGACCACGGAGGATAGTTTTTTCACGCTTGAATCGGTGGCTTGCCTGGGTTGTTGCTCACTTGCCCCGGTAATGATGATTGGCACAGAGACATTCGGAAAACTAACCGGGAGTGAAGCTGTGAAAATCGTTAAAGAAATAAAAATCAAAGAATCCAATTAAAAGTAAGCCTAAACAGAAAATTATGGCACAAACAAAAGTAATTGTGGGCCTTGGAAGTTGCGGAGTTGCTGCCGGGGCCGGAAAAACATATGATAAACTGGAGCGTCTGAAGAAAGTTGATCAGCTGACTTTTGATCTGAAGAAAACCAGTTGCATTGGCATGTGTTTCAGGGAGCCGCTCGTGGAAGTGATTGACGATACCGGCTCTTATCTTTACGGGAATGTTGATGAAACAAAAGCGGTAGAGATCGTTGAAAAGCATATAAAAAACAATGAACCCTTACAGGAACTTGTTGTCCGCTCCGATATGTTCAGCACGGCTGATGATTATTTTTTCAAGAACCAGGTAAAAATCGCTTTGCGTAACTGCGGGATGATTGACCCTGAAAACATTGAAGAATATGAAAGCCGCGATGGCTATCAATCCATAAAAAAGATACTTAGTGAGAAGATCAGCAATGAAGAGGTCATCAAAACTATGATTGATTCAGGGCTGCGCGGAAGGGGAGGCGGCGGATTCCCGACAGGCATGAAATGGAAGTTTGCTTTCAATAACAAATCGGATCAGAAATACATAATATGTAATGCCGATGAGGGCGATCCGGGGGCATTTATGGACCGGTCGCTGCTGGAAGGCGATCCGCATTCGGTACTTGAAGGGATGATCATCGGCGCCTATACCATTCAGGCCACTGCCGGTGTAATTTATTGCCGTGCTGAGTATCCGCTTGCTATCAGACGTCTTAATATTGCACTGGAACAGGCGCGTGCCAAAGGTTATCTCGGCAAAAATATCTTCGGAATCCAGGGTTTTGATTTTGACATATATATAAAAGAAGGCGCCGGAGCCTTCGTATGTGGCGAAGAAACAGCGTTGATAGCTTCTGTTGAAGGAAAACGGGGCATGCCCCGCAAGCGACCGCCTTTTCCTGCTGAAGCCGGGCTATGGAGGAAACCTACCAATATCAATAATGTGGAAACTTTTGCCAATGTCCCCTGGATCATTCTTCACGGGTCGGCAGCATACAAACAATATGGTACTGAAAAAAGCAAAGGCACCAAAGTTTTTGCGCTGGCGGGAAAAATCCGTAATTCCGGCCTGGTGGAAGTGCCAATGGGGATCACCCTGCGGGATGTGATCTTTAAATTAGGCGGAGGCATCCCCAATGATAAGAAATTTAAAGCGGTTCAGATGGGTGGCCCCTCAGGCGGCTGTATACCTGAATATTTAGCCGACACTATTGTTGATTATGATTCGGTTACCGCTACAGGTGCGATCATGGGGTCGGGAGGCATGGTGGTGATGGATGAGACAACGTGCATGGTGGATATTGCAAGGTTTTTCCTGAATTTCACCCAGAATGAATCCTGCGGCAAATGCACCTTCTGCCGCATAGGCACCAAGCGTATGCTTGAGATTCTTACCCGGATCACCGAAGGGCACGGAAGGGAAGGTGATATTGAAATGCTGGAAGAACTCGCGTATCAGATCAAGGATAATTCTTTGTGCGGCCTGGGACAAACAGCCCCTAACCCTGTTCTGACCACATTAAAGTATTTTCGCAATGAATATGAAGCGCACATCCGTGATAAAAAATGTCCGGCCAAGGCATGTAAGCAATTACTAACGTATGTTATCGACCAGGAAAAATGTACCGGCTGTATGGTATGTGCAAAAAAATGTCCCGTAGGCGCCATAGACGGAGAGAAGAAGAAACCGCATTTCATAAGGGAAAGTGATTGTATCAAATGCGGCGAATGTTACAGCAGATGCAAGTTTGATGCTATTAATCTCTATTAGTCAATGAATTAATTTTGAATATATATTTAAGAGCCATGAGTGAAAAACTGAATATTATTTTGAATGGTAAGAATGTGACCGGTTACAAGGGTGAAACTATTCTGGAAATGTCGGAGCGGCTTGGTGCAGAGATACCTACTTTATGTCATGATTCCCGGTTAGAGCCTTATACGTCGTGTTATTTATGTGTTGTCGAAGTACAGGGTCTGCGTGGGCTGCAGCCGGCCTGCTCAACCAAAATAAATGAAGGCATGCGTATTGACACACAGAATACGAAAATTTTCAGAGCACGCAAAACAGCATTGGAACTCCTGTTAAGCAATCATTATGCCGATTGTCTTGGCCCTTGCAAGCAGGCTTGTCCTGCCGGTGTGGATGTGCAGGGATATATCGGGCTGATTGAAAAGGGGAAATACAGTGATGCTGTAGCCCTGATTAAGGAAACCAATCCTCTGCCGGCTATCTGCGGCCGTGTATGTGTTCGTCCGTGCGAGCTTGCCTGCCGCAGAAACCTCATGGATGAAGATCATGGGGTGGGAATTGATTACCTGAAGCGTTTTGCCTCAGATTTTGATCTTAGCTCGGCCAATAAGTATAAACCCAAAATAAAACCTTCCACGGGAAAAAAAATTGCCGTGGTGGGTGCTGGCCCGGGTGGCCTCTCGGCAGCTTTTTTCCTTCGGAAAGAAGGACATCATGTTGATATTTATGAAGCAGCGCCTAAGGCCGGCGGGTGGCTTAGATATGGTATCCCAGAGTATCGCCTGCCCAACGACCTGCTGCAGAAGGAAGTTGATAATATCACCGAAATGGGTGTGGCTATATTTTACAACCAGAAGTTAGGCGAAAACCTGAGTTACCAGGCGCTGAAATATAAATACGATGCCATCATACTGGCTGTGGGTTCCCAGGCAGGCACGAACATCGGCTGTGAGGGCGATGATGCCGGAAACGTATTCAGCGGAGTGGATTTTCTGAAAACTATGGAACTGAGCGGGGCAAAATATGATTTTAGCGGAAAAACCGTTGGCGTGATTGGAGGCGGAAACACGGCCATGGATTGTTGCCGTACAGCAAAACGTTTCGGAGCAGAAAAAGTTTATGTCATTTACCGTCGTACGGAAAAAGAAATGCCTGCCAATCCTATTGAAATACATGAGTCAAAGCTGGAAGGGATAGAATATCTGTTTTTGACGGCTCCTGTAAAAGTCAACAAAGATAAAGACGGAAATATTTCTTCCATACGATGTATTAAAATGGAACTGGGCGAACCGGATTCATCGGGGAGAAGAAGACCGGTGCCTGTGCAGGGAAGTGAATTTGATATTCCGATGGATTATGCGCTGGCGGCCATAGGGCAGAAGACCCAAGTAGGTTTTCTTGATGATGTGAATACCCATACGGATATTGGCGAATTGAAACTGACCAAATGGGGCGACATTGAAGCGGATCCCTTTACACTGCAAACCGGAGTAAAACGGATATTTGCCTGTGGCGACGGTGTTACCGGCCCTGCCACTATCATTCAGGCGGTGGCTCAGGCACGAGTGGCTGCCCGGAGTTGTCATCAGTACCTGTCCGGTGAGGCTGTTATTCCTGAAAAAAAGGAATTTATCAGTAAACGTGATAATTTCAAAAAACAGGTCAGGGATGATTATGTTTCTCAATATGAACAACAGCACCGGCATGAAATGCCTACCCTTGATCCCGGCCTAAGAAACAACTTCAATGAAGTGGAACTTGGCTATGAAAATGAAAACGTAGCATTGCAGGAAGCTCAGCGATGCTTTGAGTGCGGTTGTGCGGCCTATTATGATTGTAAACTAAAGAAGTATGCCACCGATTATGATGCGGACCAGAAGAAATTTGAAGGTGATTTCAGTGAATATAATGTTGATTTCAGGCATCCTTTTATTGAAATTGACAACAACAAGTGCATCCTTTGTTCCCGTTGTGTAAGGATATGCAGGGATATTGTCGGCGCCAATGCGATTGGCCTGGTAAACAGGGGATTTAAAACATTTGTGGCGCCCAGCATGGGCGACTCGCTGCAGGAAACCCAATGTGAATCCTGCGGCATGTGCATTTCAACATGCCCAACGGGGGCGATCACCGAGAATGTTCCATTCAAGCCCGGTCCATTCAGTACCAATACCTTCGAAATGATATGTAATTATTGTTCCGTAGGATGTGCCATTGAGGTTCGTCATAAAAATAAATATGTTACCGGGGTTAATGGTGTAAAAGGCAAGATAAACATATACGGGAATATTTGCCGTTATGCCCGTTTCGGTTATAAATATTTTAACAGGCCCGGACGGATTGTAAGACCACTTCTTAAGGTGGCCGGAAAGTTTGAGGAGATTGATTTTTCAGAAGCTTATAACATTATTACTTACAAATTAAAAAGTACGGAGCCTGACCGAAATGCATTTTTTGCCGGTGCCCGGCTGACCAATGAAGAGATGTATTTGGTTCAGAAGCTGGCGCGCAAGGGGGCTTTGACAAACAACATCTCCAGTTTCCATTATTTAGGAAGAGAAGACGGATACAGAAATTTATCTGATAAAAATGTATATTTTGAACAACTTGCCGATGCTTCCAAAATCTGGCTTTTCGGATCGGAAATCAACAGGGACAATGCCGTATTTGGTTTTATGATCAATAACCAGCGCCGGAAACGCCAGATACCTGTGGCTAATATCACGGTCAGACCGTACAGCAGCATGAAGGAAAAAGTTGATGAAAACATTCTTATCCGTGATTATTATTCATTTGTACGTGCTGTGAATTATTACCTGGTAAAATCAGGCAAACAGAATATGTTATTTATCAATGATAATTGCTCTGGTTTTGACACCTACCGTGAGGAGTTGCTGAAAGATGATTACACGGCTCTTGTCGGACAGGCCTGCGGCGACGCTTCCGTAATTGAGCATTTTGCCGACAGTTTTAATGAACAGATGAATGCCATACTCGTTATCTCTGAGAAAGAACTAAATTCTGCTACCTGTTCGGAAATCCGTAACCTTGCGTTAATCACCGGGAAATTAGGGAAAACGGCCAGCGGCATTTTCAGCCTGAAAGAAAAAAATAATGCCCAGGGATTGTTTGATATGGGTATCAGCCCGATGTACGGTGTTGGGCACAAAGATGTCAGGTCCAAGGATTACCAGGAAAAGATCTGCCAGAACTGGAATCTGCCGAAGTGGCCGGAAACTGTTTCCGATAGTATTTATAACCTGCTGGATCAGGGTAAACTCAAAAATATTTTTGTATTCGGCGAAGATCCCATCGGTTGTGCCATGGATAAAGCATTAGTGAAGAAATGGTTTAATAATGCTGATTTTGTCTTAGTGCAGGATTATTTCATGACGGATACCGCTGCCGAAGCTGACCTGATCCTTCCGGCTTCATTCCCTTCGGAAATAGGAGGCAGTTACACCAATACGCTAAAAGTATTGCAGAAATTTGAACCCGCTTCGGAGTTTGTTGCAGCATTGGACGAAAATTCCATCCAACAACTGATCGGCCTGAACAGGAAGTTTGGCGAAGAACGGGCAGAAGATTCAGTAGATGTGATGATGGAAGCAATTAGTTTGTTGCCTGTTGAATCCGCTTCACTATTTGAGTTTTTCAATATTCCCGTGCAGGATAAAAAACTTTTCAGATACGGCTGTGATATTTTGATCAAGCAGTTTGACGAAGAATTTGAAGAGAAGTTGAAAATGTAATGAAAATAATTGATAATTCTTGCATTTAGTCATTAAATTACTTAAATTTGTAAAATAGAAAAAATGGACGCAATCAATTTTATTTCTTTTCTCGTAAAATGTCCTTTATGCGGGAAATCTTTGATGGACCCGGATCATAAAGTAGATAACGAATCGGGTATAAAGCTTCTTGTGGAAGCCAGGAACGGAAAGGGAATGCTTGTACTGAGCAGCATTTATGGAAGTTATAATTTTATTTCAGATGTAAGATTTGAAGAAAATGAAGTCGTAAATTTCTTTTGCCCGCACTGCTCAGGAAATTTAGTGACCCGGACTTTATGTGATCTCTGTTCGGCACCGATGGTTACCTTGATTCATAAAATGGGAGGCAAGGTCAGTTTCTGTTCGCGCAAGGGCTGTCAGAATCATAATGTTGGATTTAATGACCTTTCGGATGCATTAAAGCAGTTTTATGAGGAATACGGGATGAGAAGTTCCCATCCTACACCGGAGCATATACATCTTCGCAAAGAAAAAGAACATGTTAAAAGTGAAGATGAGGATCATAAAGAAATTATTGAAAGCGGTTCTTTTTTATCCTCGTATTGCCCTCATTGCAGGAAATCCCTTATCGAAAATGACATGCTAAAACTGAAGATCATCCGGGAAGGACTTACTCCTGGATATGTTCTGCTAAGCCCTTATCTGAATGTATTTTCATCAAAATCTACGATATTTCTTCCCGAGGATGAATCTGTAGGTGATGTCAGGTGTTTCCACTGTGATAAAAGTTTGCTGGTTGAGAATGGAACATGTGAGCGTTGTGGGACTGCCATAGCAAAAATCCTCATCAGTGCCCGTACCAAAATGATTGATTTTTATATCTGCTCCCGAAAAGGCTGTATATGGCATGGGTTGAATAAAAATGACATGGATGATATACGCCTGGAAGACAGTGTGGAATGGTAGTTTGAGTGATAATTGTTTTTCTTTCAGGCAATGAAACGAAAAAAATAATAAATAATAAGCTATATGTTTCAGATTGCCAGAAAACAAGAGATGGCCAAGGGTACGATCATTCGTTTCGATATTCTTGCACCCAAAATTGCTTCAAAAATCAAACCCGGTCAGTTTATTATCCTGCGGGTGAATGAAACGGGTGAACGTATTCCGCTTACCGTTGCGGATAAAGACGAATTTTCAGGCATTATAACCATAATATTCCAGGTGGTTGGAAAAACCACAGCGCTGATGCGCTCACTCAAGGAAGGCGATACTATTAAAGATGTTTCAGGACCATTGGGCAGGCCGGCCGATGTGAAAAAGGAAGGAACGGTTATTATGGTGGGTGGCGGAACGGGAATAGCTATCCTTTACCAGATTGCCCGGGCCTTCAAGGAGGCAGGGAACAATGTAATAAGTATAATTGGCGCCCGTGATAAAGATATGCTGATCCTGGAAAACGAGATGGAAAACGTAAGCGATGAACTTGTGATCACCACGGATGACGGCAGTTCTGGTTTATGCGGATTTGTGACTGATCCGCTGAAAAAATACCTGGAAGAGCGTTATGATATAAAACTAGTGTATGCCATTGGTCCTATCATCATGATGAAGAATGTATGCAAACTGACCAGACAATTCAATATTAAAACTTATGTAAGTCTGAATCCTGTTATGATTGACGGCACCGGAATGTGCGGAGGATGCAGGGTGACGGTGGAGGGAAAATCCCGGTTTTGTTGTGTCGACGGGCCTGATTTTGACGGTCATCAGGTGGATTTTGATGAACTTGAAAAAAGAAATTCTCTTTATCTGAAGGACGAGAAAAATTCATTATTGTTTTCAATCCGTTAATACGTACACTCATGGTTGACCAGGATGTAAAATATCTGAAATTTAAAACCTATCTTAATACTTATTGCCCGTATTGTCATCAGAGCTTTAACATTGAGAGAAAGAATGATAAACAGGTGTTTTTCAAGGCAAAGTTTAAAGACCAGGAAATAGACCTTTCGCTCAGTCCCTATCTTGATGTATTTGAGTCAAAAACCAGTATTGAGTTGGCTGAAGGGGAGAAGGTGGATGACCTGATCTGTCCGTATTGCAACAAAAGCCTTGTCAATAAAGAAATTAAATGCGCAGAGTGCGGTTCCGATGTCGGGCAGATAATTATTTCTGCCGCATCCAAGCTGATACCTTTTTTTATTTGCCTGAAAAATGGATGTGAATGGCACGGTTTAACCAAAGCAGACGAAAGAAAGATCAAGTTAAAAATTCCGCGTCAGGAGATGCCTGAACAGGATCAGACACTCAGGGTTCATAATCACCAGGAAGTTCCCTATGGTTATACCACTGAATTAGCGTCTCTTGAAGCCGGCCGGTGCCTGCAATGCAAAAGCCCGAAATGTGTCGAGGGATGCCCCGTCAATGTTGATATACCGGAGTTTATTAAACTGATGCGTGAGGATAATTTTGATGGCGCCGCAAAGAAAATCAAGGAACGGAATGTACTACCTGCTATTTGCGGTAGAGTGTGCCCGCAGGAATCGCAATGTGAAGCGAAATGTGTGCTGGGATACAAGGATAAGCCCGTAGCTATTGGCCGCTTGGAGCGTTTTGTGGCAGATTTTGAGCGGAAAATGGAACTGGTGAAAGTACCCGTTATCAAAACCAGGAGAAACAAACGTATTGCCGTCATTGGCTCGGGTCCCGGCGGATTGACTGTTGCTGCTGATATGGCCATGCTCGGATATTCTGTCACCGTTTTTGAAGCCCTTCATGAGCTGGGAGGCGTTTTAACTTACGGTATTCCTGAATTCAGGCTTCCCAAATCCATCGTTCAGTTTGAAATTAATTACCTGAAAGAAATTGGTGTTCGTTTTGAACTCAACCATGTAATTGGAAATATCATCACCATTCAGGAACTTCTTGAGCATTTTGATGCGGTGTATATTGGTGTTGGCGCCGGACTACCGGCCTTTATGGGTATTGAAGGTGAAAATCTTGGTTATGTGTTTTCTTCCAATGAGTACCTTACACGGATGAATCTGATGAAAGCCTATCGTTTTCCCGAATATGACACACCGATGCCCCGTGGTAACAAAGTCGTTGTCATCGGCGGCGGCAATGTGGCTATGGATAGTGCCCGCACGGCTATCCGCACCGGGTCAAGTGAAGTAACCATCATTTACAGGCGGTCGAGGCAGGAATTGCCTGCACGGATGGAAGAGGTTCATCATGCCGAGGAAGAGGGCATAAAATTCCGCCTGCTGACTAACCCGATGCGATATATCGGAACCGACTACAATACGGTGAAAGGTGTAGAATGTATCCGTATGGAACTGGGTGAGCCTGACGAGTCGGGCCGGCGCAGGCCAATTCCAATAGAAGGATCCGAATTCATTATTGAATGTGATCTTGCTGTTGTTGCTATTGGAACCGGACCTAATCCTGTCATTTTTCAATCCACCCCCGAACTGAAAAGGAATAAATGGGGATATATTGAGGTCAACCCTGAGACCAATGAAACCTCTATCCCTTTTGTTTATGCCGGCGGTGATATTGTTACCGGTTCGGCAACGGTGATCCTGGCGATGGGCGCCGGAAGAATTGCTGCCAATGCCATGCATAAAAAATTATCGAAATTGAATTAATCTTTAAAAATAAAAATATGAATGAATTTAAATCTGTTGATGAAATCCTTGATTTTGCCATAGAAGCTGAACAGGATGCCGTTGAGTTTTACACCAAACTGGCTGATACTGCTACCAACCCTCAGATGAAAGCTGTTTTTGAAGAATTTGCTCAGGAAGAAATGGCGCATAAAGCCCGCCTCTTGAGAATCAAGGAAACCGGACTTCTGGAATCAAGCAGGGAAGTAGTGATGGACATGAAAGTGGCTGATTATATAGCACATGTTCATATATCTCCGGATATGACCTATGCTGATGCCCTGGTCGTAGCAATGAAAAAAGAAAAAGCTGCCTTTAAGTTGTATATTTCCCTTTCAGAAAGAACGCCTGACCCTAGCATCAAATCATTGTTTCTATCGCTTGCCCAGGAAGAATCAAAACATAAACTGCGTTTTGAACTGGAATACGATGAGTATGTGTTGAGGGAAAACTAGGAAGGGGTTGGCTGTTAGGCGGTTAGGCGGTTAGGTTGTTAAACTGTTAGACTATTAGACCGTTAGACTGTTAGGTTGTTAGACTGTTAGGCTGTTAGGCTGCTAGGCTGTTAGACTGTTAGGCTGTTAGGCTGTTAGGCTGTTCGGCTGTTAGGCTGTTAGGCTGTTAGGCTGGCCTGATGGCTATTGGGAGGATGGTTGTGGCGGAGTGAATTGTTAACCTTTTTTATTCTCCGATAATTTTTATCAGCACTCTTTTTCGTCTTCTTCCATCGAATTCGCCATAGAAAATGGTTTCCCAGGGACCGAAGTCCAGTTGTCCGTTGGTTATAGCAACAACTACTTCACGTCCCATTACCTGGCGTTTCAGATGGGCATCACCGTTATCTTCCCCTACATTGTGATGATAACCATCGCGGCTGTACGGAGCAAGTTTTTCAAGCCATTCCATATAATCCCGGTGCAGGCCGGATTCGTTATCGTTGATAAAAACACTGGATGTGATATGCATGGCATTTACTAAGCACAAGCCTTCCCTGATCCCGCTTTCGCGGACAGCCTGCTGAACCTCAGGGGTGATGTGTACGAACTGATAACGTTTTTCGGTGTTGAACCATAGTTCTTTACGGTAACTTTTCATATTATTTTGTTTTATATGTTAATATCATTATGCCTTGCTTATTGCTTGCGATACAATTTATAAATCAATTATTAACGATTGTAAATCAGTATTTTAATGTGTTTTTTACAAGGATTCATTCGGAACTTTTGTACTATTGATTCTGTTTACCGGAGTTTTGCATCATGGTTACGATGATGTTCCTGTTAATAATTGCTTCGTTATACTGCGGATTAAGCTCAATAGCTTTGTTCCAGTCATCCAGGGCTCCCTGGTAATTGTTGAGATAGTACTTTGAGTTCCCTCTTTTAAAATAAGCAACCGGATTTCTATCATTGATTGATAGTGCTTTGTCAAAATCTTTAATAGAAGCTTCATGGTCACCCAGTTCGGTGCTTGCACTGCCATGATTGATGCAGGCATTGGCTATATCTTCATTGCTCATGTCGCATTTCAGTGCGGTTTCATAATCGGCAAGTGCTTTTTTCAGGTATATTTCCCTCATGTTCTTATTCTGCGCATAAACCCTGTTTGCATAATAATCAACATAACAGACGCCCCGGTTAATAAAGGATTTGCCGTAGCCGGCATCAGCCACCAGGGAACTGTCGAATGCCCTGATGGCACCTTCATAGTCATCTAAATCTATTCTTACACTGCCAAGATTATAGTACGACTGGGCTTTTTCCAATGGTGATGATGAAAATTTCAGAGCGTTTTTATAATCGCTGACCGCCATGTTGAGGTAGATCATTCTTTTTGCCGTATCGCCCGAAAAATAGTTATTGGCAATGTGGTCGCGGTAGCAATTGCCCCTGTTGAGATAGGCACTTCTAAATTCAGGATCTGTTTTTATTGAACTTTCAAAATCCTTCAAAGCGCCAAAAAAATCCCCGAGATCGGTTTTTGCGATGGCCAGATTATAATAGGCCTGCGATTTTTCCTGCTGCGTCAGGGCATATTTAGCCGAGTTTTCAAAATCACTGACAGCCTGTTTTAAATAGGATTCCCTTTTTACATAATCCCGGGCATAAAGCGTTTTCGCAAAATAGGTACTATTATATTCCCCCCTGTTGATATACGCTTTACTGCACTTAGGATATTTTTCGATAACGTCTGAAAAAAGCAGGTAGTCGTTTGCCCAGATTTTTACACGATTAAAGGTCACAAGGGCAAAAACACCGAAAATAATCACAAAAGCCCCCATTGAGAATTTTTGATAATTAATCTTTCCGCTTACTTTTAAGGATAAAAGTTCATATATTTTCCCCACAATAAAAAAAATACCGACATATGGAACATAACTGTAACGATCGGCCATTATGGCATATCCAACGGGTACAAATTGAAGCACCAGTATCATAGTGACTAAGAAAAATAAAAATCCGAAAATAATATCCTTACCCCATCTTCGTGAATACCAGACAAAAACAAAAAGCAATACAATTAATATAATAGATATATAATATAAGAATGGAAGCGTACTTCCCAATTCATTGGGGTACGGGTAGATAGGTGAGAGGTGCACCGGGATAAAAGCCTTAAACAAATAACTCATGAATGAAAAAGAAACAACAGAAACATGTTCAAGAAGGGTCATGGTTGGCGCTATTTCCTGTATGGCACCTTTCTGCGACTGTATGGTTATCAGGCCAAAAATAAGTGATGCTGCCAGAAAAGGAATTTTTTCAATGATCGTTCTCCATGACCAATGGCGGTTGGTGTAATAATCCAGAAGAAACATGACCAGGGGCAGGATCACGGCAGCCGGTTTGCTCATGCACGACAGGACAAAAAGGATAAATGAATAAGCTAAGAATTTAAGGTTTTGATATTTCAGATACTTTGTATAGATGATCAATGACAGTAAAAAGAAAAAAGTGTACAGTACATCTTTTCTTTCGGCAACCCATGCGACTGATTCAACGTGCATGGGATGAACCGCAAAAAATGCAGCCGTGATCAGTGCAACCATAGTATTTACCGGCGATATTTTCTTTATTAAAACAAAAACCAAAACCGTGTTAACCAGATGTAACAAAATGTTATTCAAATGGAAGATCCATGCTGTACCGGAGCCGATTTTATTTTCAACGGCATAGAGCAACATGGTTACCGGCTGATAATTATTGGCGTAAAAGTTTGTGAAAATCAGCCTGATATTTTCCCACCGAAGATCTTTAATATGGCTGTTTTCACCCACATACAAAGGATCGTCCCACCTTTTAAGCAGTTCAAATCCGATGGCTTGTGCATAAATTATGAATGTGATGATCAGGATAATTCCCAAAGCTAACCAAAACCATTTGCGATACTTATCCGTATCGGTATTTTGCCTTGGTTTTCTGTTGGCTATCTGGCTTTTGGGGTTCTTCTTTTTCCTTTCTTTTGAGTTCATGTAAATGAATATTTCAGATTATTTTGCCTGTGAGGCTTAAAATATTAAGTATTGCAAAATGTTTCTGTGGTATTAAATCCTTGCACCGGGCTGCAAATATAAACTTTTAGTGTTGATTAGAAGTTTCTCGGAATGGTGCCCGTCTGTCATTATTGTTTATAAGTGACAGACGCAAAAGTTCTGTGCAGGCCTTTTGAATATTTTACAGCAGGGTATCCGAAAATCACAAACAATCCTTCTCGGCTGGGAAATCTGATGCCCTGTGCCTCCCTGAATTTTTTTCCTTTCCGGCTATATTGTATCATAGGGTGAATACCTCCCAGCATACAGGTTCCCAGTCCGAGTGATTCGCCGGCGATCATGGCATAGGTGGCTGCGATCAGCGGATCGGCAGGGTCGCAGTATGGAGAACCATAGAAATATATGGCCAGGGGCGCATCATACATAACAAAGTCAAGTCCTTTCTTCATATTTCCGGTATATGCTTCAAACAGAGGCCTGATAAATTTTCTGAACAGTTCGTCGTTTGTCTTGCCCCAGAATGGCCTCATCGCCGCCAGAAACCAGCCGGAGACGAACCATTTTATACTTTCCAGAAATGCGCAGTAGTCCTCCGAAAATTTCCGTACCTTTTTTTTACTGTCCAGTATCAGGACATTGACATCCGAAGGCGGCAGCCCCATAGGTGCGGTGCTGGCTGCATCCAGTATCCGGGCGATCAGCTCCTGTCCGACCGGTTGGTCTTTAAACTCCCTGATGCTTCTTCTTGATTTCAGCAGGTGGACTAAGGATTCATATCCGGCCATGGCTTCTTTTTCAGGAAGTTTGAAAAGGTCGGCGGGTGAAAGTTCACGGCCGTATATTTCAATTGCGTCTTCAGGGCACACTGCCATGCAATGACCGCAGGCGATGCAACCGAAAAGTGCATTTTCCGATAGGGTGGCTTTTTTATCCGTCACCACCAGACCGAAATCTTTGCAGACGCTTACACACAATCCACAGCCACTGCATTTTTCTTTATCAATCTTTATGACGGCTTTTTCTTTGGTTCTCGATGTTGGTATGGCCATAAGTGTGTTTTGTTATTTTTTATAGGTGTAATGCCCGATGATCCTGAAATCAAACAAGCAATCAGCCAGCACCTGCCCTGCGCCGATGTTATGGACGATCATAAATCGTTTTCCGTCATCAGATTTTTTATCTACTACCAGCCCGATATGCGTGATTTCGCCTCCCAGATTCCAGCATACGATGTCGCCCGGGGTATAGTCGTCCGGATTGCCGGTGATGGTTTTGACCGTTCCATGACTGGCAAAGAAAACCATAAGATTTTGTACCCTCCGGTGGTCAATGTTTTTATCCGGTTTATGAAGCCCCCACATGTCCGGGTAAAGGTCAAAATTTGCGCTCATATCCTCATGGACTTCTTTTTGCAGGTCTATGCCCAGTTTCCGGTACGCGCGAATAACGACATCTGTACATACGCCTTTATTTGCGGGAATGTCCCCATTTGGATAGTCTATATCAACATATGCAGGATCATATTCGACTTTGATTTTCGTAAGTTCAATGGCAGCGTCGGAAAGTCTGGTGAAAAAATCCTCCTGTCCGCTTACAACAATGACTGTGACGAGGAATACGAGTAAACATATTGTTATTTTTCTCATATTATGAGTTCAGTTACGTATTATCTTTTTTGAAGATAGTCATGACAAATATAAATAATTATAGCTAAATCTGAATGGGTTATCAGGGATATTTGAAACCGGAAAAATCTGAAGAGCTAACACAATTACATAGACCTGCAGGCCGTTTCAAAATCCCGGGCATCAAACTTATTTTGACCGGTGCCTTCAAAAAAGCGTATCAGGTTTCCGTTCCAAAGCAGAACCACGCCGGGTGTGTCGGCATTCATTCCTAAAAGTTGCCAGAAAACAGGAACTTCCAGTATACTATAAGGAAAACTCACGCCGGCCTCTTTAAAGAAATCTGGTATCAGTTCTGTTTCTTCGTTCATAAAGAAAACATAAACAGGAGGAATTTCAATTTTTTTTGAGATAGCATTTAGAACAGTTGCAGTTTCTCTGCAATCTTCACAACCTGCAGAAAAAAAACAGATGACCTTTTTTCCTTCATCCAGATCCACCGTTTTATTACCGAAGGTCTTAAAATCACTATATATGGATTTTGTTTTTTTCGGGCCTTTGTTTTCATTTTGTATCAAAGGATCAGACACTTTAGCAGGCTTGCTGTTATTAGTTTTAATCTTTTGACCGGTAGTGTCTTGTGTAGAAATTGCCGCGGTATCCTTAAATGTCTGGTTTTGTTCAACCGTGTCGGCGCTATACGTATTTTGTTTCGCCGGGTCGTAGGTTTTACAAGGACAAAAAGGAAAGAAAACAAATACGGCCAAGGCCATCGCCAGGTATATCAATAACAAATATATAAATTTATCCTTACCTTTTTCACGCTTACTGATATTTCTGAACAGGTAGATCAGCAACCCGATGGTCACTATATTTTTGATGAAGGCTTCCAGCGGCGTCATTGGTATCAGTTGTCCGAAGCAGCCGCAATTACCGCTCATAGCGCCCTGTCTGTACATCACGATAGTGAGGTGGATGCAGAACGCAAGCAATAGCAGCAGAGTTCCCGGAATAACAATCTTTTTCAGATGGTGTGGCTGCAGTATTGCAATTCCTATGGCAAGCTCAAGGGCGATCATGAATCTTGCGAGGTAAGGTGCATAGCACCATGAAGTGATACCCAGGTCAACGAGTTGTTTTTCGAAAGCCCAGACAGGGAATAGTTTGGCAATACCTGAAACGGTGAATAAAACGAAGATAAGTATTCGGATCAGCCAGAGGAGGATGTTATTTTTATTCTTCAAGGTACAATTTGATTAAGGAGTGATTTTTCCCTGTATGATCAAAATGAGGAACGGTCGTGCCGGGTCATTGGTGTTTACCAATACCGTACGTTTTTCTTCGCCGGCTAATCCTTTGGTATTGAATTCAATGATAATCTTGCTGCTTTCTCCTGCGGCTACGGCAGTTTTCCCTTCAACGGACACTTTGCAATCATCCCGGTAAGGGGCTACTTTCCGGATAAAAAGGGTGTCTTTTCCTTTATTGGTGAATTCAAAACTTTTTTTAACGATGTCGCCCGTTTTAACTGTCCCGTAATCAATAAAATCAGTTGTGAATGTGATGCCCGGTGCATTTTTTTTCTGTTCATCGGTGAGTTTCGAAAAATCGTCCACTATAGTTGCTGTTACCAACATTTTCTTTTCGGGATTAAAGAAATCATTAGTCATAAGCGATACCGTATCCGTGACTATGCCATAAGCATTTTTTTTGGAGGCATCATAAGTTATGTAAATTTTACCGCGCTGCTTTGGCGCCAGTGTTGATGGATTTGCGCTGCATTTTATGAAGGTTGGCAAATCTTTAAAGGCCAGGGTGACAGGATTATTCCATGAATTATATATAAGCAATGAATCTTTTTTAACTTCTTTGTTGCTTACATTTCTCAAATAGAAAGCATTGGATGCCATCAGGATATTTCCGTTCTTAACGGGGAAGGAGTCGAGCAGGGTCTTTACTTTTGGGATAACCTCTCCTTTGATATTCAATGTGACTTCAGGTACTAATGCATTGGAGCTAACCCATACCGATTTTTCAAATACGCCCGGCCTGCGGTTGGGATCGTAAAAAACCTTAACAAAACCTTTTCCTCCGGGAGCTACCGGAGTTTGCGTCCATTCAGCGGTGATACATCCGCATGAAGGTTTTACTGTTGCAATCTCCAGTTTTTCATTCCCATTGTTGGTGAAGTTGAACTCCGTGGAAACCTTGCCGCCTTCTTCCTTAAATTTGCCGAAGTCATGCACAGTCTTATCAAACATAATAACAGCCTTGTTTTGCCCGTATACCGCGACGCTAAATAAAATTAACAATGAAAGAAGTAGTTTTGTTTTCATATCGTTTCACTTTTTTCTTATATAAATACTTTAAATTATTTGCTTTATACATTTTGTCTGCTTCGTTATTCAAGCAGCCGCAGATATGTGTCTGAAAAATCATTTACATAACGGATACAAAAATAAAAAATTATTTTTCAATTTAAATTTCACCAGGGTTGGAAAAATACTTCTTCTTAAACCAAAAGGCCACGTTCACCAAACCAATCATCACAGGCACTTCCACCAGAGGTCCGATGACGGCAGCAAAAGCTTCGCCGGAACTCATCCCGAAAATAGCTATGGCTACTGCAATAGCCAGTTCAAAATTGTTACTGGCAGCGGTAAAAGACAGTGTTACGGTTTGTTCGTATGTTGCGCCTATCTTTTTACTCATAAAGAAAGATGATAAGAACATGATCACAAAATACACCAGCAATGGTATGGCAATCAGCACCACATCAAGAGGTATTTTAACAATGTATTCGCCTTTGAGCGAAAACATCACGATGATGTTGAACAGTAGCGCAATAAGTGTCAGTGGGCTTATTTTGGGGATGAATTTTGTATGATACCACTCTTTGCTTTTTACTCTTATAAGCAAAAATCTGGTCAGAAAGCCTGCAATAAAAGGAATACCCAGATAGATAAATACACTTTGTGCTATCTGCCCGATAGTGATTTTTTCAACAGCATCATTGGTTGGTATGCCAAACCATCCGGGTAGTACAGCTATGAAAACGTAAGCATATACCGAGAAAAACAACACCTGAAAAATAGAATTGAACGCCACAAGCCCTGCGGCATATTGTGTGTCGCCTTTTGCAAGGTCGTTCCATACAATAACCATGGCAATGCATCGTGCCAGCCCGATCATTATAATTCCATACATGTAGGGGAGGTTTGCGTTATTTTCTCCAGGAAACAGTTTGAAGAAAATAATGGCAAGGGCAAACATAAGCACCGGGCCAATGACCCAATTCTGAACCAACGAAAGACCAAGCACTTTCCAGTTGCGGAACACATCGCCAAGTTCTTCGTATTTCACTTTGGCAAGCGGAGGATACATCATCACAATAAGCCCGATAGCTATGGGTATGTTGGTTGTGCTTTCAGGAGAAGATTTGAGTGATTCCCAGAAATCAGCGATAGCAGGGAAAAAATATCCCGAAAGTACCCCGATGGCCATGGCAAGGAAAATCCACAGGGTAAGGTATCTGTCAAGAAATTTAAGTTTGGTGGTTGATGGCATAATAATGATTTTTTGTTAGCAATCACAACCACAACAACATGTTATTGTTTTTTCTGCATAAACTGTAATGCTATAAATACCTGATTCGGATTTTTTATATTCATTAAGTTTCGCGTTGTTCATATATTTTAATAAAATCTCATCTGGAACCGTGATACTCTTTTTTTTCTGTATATTTATATTTTTCAACCCTGCCTGTTCCATTATGTTGAGATAATCCTTGATCTGAATTGCGCCGGATACGCATCCGGCATACATCTCTGCCTCTTCTTTGATACTTTTTGGCAGTTCGCCTTCCAGAACCACATCGGAAACAGAAAGATGGCCGCCGGGTTTCAAAATCCTGTATATTTCTTTGAACGCTTTCTCTTTATCCGGTACAAGGTTCAGAACGCAGTTGCTCACTACAACATCAGCAACATTGGATGTAAGAGGCATTTTTTCAATATCTCCTAAGCGGAATTCCACATTTTTAAAGCCAAGTTTTTCAGTGTTTTCTTTTGCTTTTTTTATCATGGCTTCGGTCATATCTATACCGATTACCTTACCGGTTTCTCCAACGAGTTCGCGTGCTATAAAACAATCATTGCCTGCACCTGAACCCAAATCAACCACGGTATCGCCTTGTTTTATCTGCGCAAATTCAGTAGGTAATCCGCAGCCAAGTCCAAGGTCTGCATCGGGGTTATAACCTTTCAAATGGTCGTATTTCTCACTGAAAACGGTGTAGTCAACGCCGCAGCATCCGCTCGTCCCGCAGCACGACGAGTCATTGTTCTCCTTGCTTTGTTCCGCAATGGCGCCATATTTTTCCTTGACGATTTCTTTTAATTTTTTGTTTTTATTGAACATAAGTGTTTATTTTTTTGTTTGTTAAAATTAATTTTTTGTGCCGGGACAACAGGTATTGGTTTTTATGGAAACGGGCTCGAAAGTGGCCGTGCTGTCGGCCGGTCTGGGGCAGCATGAGGATTTAACGGTATCCGTTCCAGGGCAGCAGTTAATGTTATCGACTGACTTATTGTTACCAGAAATCAACGGATATGTCCATAAAATCACACACATGATTGTAATTATCCACAAAAAAGCTTTTGATTTTAAAAAGGATGGTTTCTTTTCATTCGTACAGCAATCTTTACTTTCAGGACTGTTGCCTGTTTCACAGCAGGCTTTTGGTTTGGGCTTATACGCTTGATAAAAAGCATAACCCAGGCTTAATACCGTCAGTGCAAGGAAAACGGGTGTGAGTTTATTTAAAAAACTCAGAGAAGCTCCCGAAATACCAATAAAACCAAGTATTGCATAACTTCCGCAGCAACCGCTTAAAAAGCAGGCAGGACCGCAGGCACCACCGAAACAACTTAACAGCACTGCTCCTAAGCTTGAAAGTACTGAAATAATTTTTGCTTTCATTTAATGTTATTATAAAATGACGTTAGTTTTTCTTTTATCTCATCCCGTATCCGCCGGTAAACAGGCATTACTTCTTCTTTAGTTCCTTTGGCAGCGGCAGGATCATCAAATCCGATATGAAGGCGATGAGTTACTTTCCCTGTGAATATAGGGCAAACTGCTTTAGCGCCATCGCAAACAGTAATCACATAATCAAAAGTATCGTTTAGAAAAATATCCACTTGTTTGGGATATTGAGTACTTATATCAGTACCAATTTCTGCCATTGCTTTTACTGCATAAGGATTTACTTTCTGTTCAGCTTTGGTACCTGCCGAAAATACCTCCAGGTTTTGGTCAATTGACTTTAAAAACCCTTCAGCCATCTGGCTTCTGCAAGTGTTCCCTGTGCAAATTATCAAAATTTTCATAATGAAGTTATTTTGTTCTCGGTTTGAGCTGGCATACACACGAACCATCCAGCTTTTCCTTTGGGTTTATTAATAATGGTAATCCGTCCCGTTCCCATTCAACTAAGCCGCCTGCCAGATTTGCAATGTTTTTAAAATTTTTTCCGGCAAGAAATATCATAGCTTCCTTGCTTCTAAGCCCGGCAGAATCAGCAATAATTACGGGTTTGTCGCCTGGTAATTCACTGAACTTTTCTGTAATCAGGCTAATGGGTAAGAAAATTGTTTTAGGCACGTCAAACTGTTTGTATCCTGTTAGTTCTTCTTCCCTCACATCAACAAGAATAGCATTATTTTGAGTTTCGTAATAGGCTTCTTTTGGAGTAAGGTTTAAAAAACCGGCAGATTGAAACCCTGAAGATGCAAAAAATAATTTATTATTGCTATTCATTTAATACCCGAAATTAGGTTAAAAGCGAAATTATTAAATTTTGACATACTCCAAGTTAGATTTATTCAATAACATTACCTTTAATAGATAGAGTTACTGTTCCTGTTTCGGCATTCGATATTACAGTAATAGTTTTACTTATAATGCCGACTCTTTTCGTGTCATAAACCACTTTTATCACTCCGCTTTGACCAGGTATAATCGGGTCTTTGGGCCAGGTAGGGACAGTACACCCGCATGATGATTTTACATTGCTCAATATCAATGGTTCTTTACCTGTGTTTTTAAAAGTAAATTCACAAGTCCCGTCAGAACCCTGTTTTATAGTACCATAATCATGTACTAATTTATCAAACGAAATAACAGGAGAATTTGTCTGAGGTTTATCTGCTTGTCCTTTAGCAACCATAATTGAAGCAAAAAAGAACAAACATAAAGTTAATAGTTTTGTAGTTTTCATGATAATTTTATTAAAAATTAATTTACCAAATTTAATTGTGACATTTCGATTTTGGGATTATGGTGAAGTGTTTCAATTTTACCATCTATCAGGTGTATTTTCATTGTGCCGTATTCGGCTGCCTGAGGACTGTGCGTAACCATGACAATGGTCATTCCTTTTTCCCTGTTGATCTTTTTCAGTAAATTCAGAATTTCAGATGAAAGGGAAGGATCAAGATTTCCGGTTGGTTCATCGGCTAAAATTAAGTCGGGTTCATTTATTAAAGCCCTTGCAATAGCTACCCTTTGTTGCTGACCGGCTGAAAGCTCTCTGGGATAATGTTTCTTCCTGTCTTCGAGACACACCAACTCCATTAATGCATTTGCTTTTTTTATTTTGTCCTTTTTTGAAAATTTTGAAATTGCCAAAGGAAGCATCACGTTTTCTAAAGCCGTAAGATATGGGATCAGGGCAAAACTTTGCATGACAAATCCCACATGGTTTTTTCTGAAGTCTGACAGGTGCCTGTCATTTGCATTATCAATGCGAAAATCATTGAAATAAATTTCTCCTGAAGTAGTTTTGATCAATCCCGCCAAAGAAAGCAGGAGCGTAGTTTTGCCCGAACCCGATGGCCCGGTAATAGTAACAAAGTCTCCTTTTTTTACTTCAAAACTGATATTATCCAGAGCATGAACACCTCTGCCTGCTTTTTGATATTGTTTATTTAGGTTGTTTACTTTTAATATCATAATTAGCCCTCCTGCATATTTGAAAATGGTTCAATTCTTCCGGCAAGATATGAGGGTATCATAGCACCTAATAAAGAAACGCCGATGGATATTGCCAGTGAAACTCCGATCAGGCTTGCTATAGGTTTTACAGGCAATCCGGCCAGTTCAGGGCCCAGCCACATCCCGGCTAAAGTACCGAGAATATAACCAACGATTCCGCCGATAATTCCTAACACTAATGCTTTCGACAGCATCATCCGGTAAATCACTGTTTTGTTAAATCCTACCATGCGTAACATCCCGATTTCCTTACGGCGTTCGTTGATGTTGGCCCACATGAAATTGCCAATGGATATACCGCCGACAAAGATGATGATGATCAAAAATATCATGGAAACCTTGTTCATCATTTTGTTGGTTTCTATTTGTGTGGATACGATCTGGCCGATGGTTGTTATTCTTGTATCCGGCAGCACATTGCGCAGTTTACCAAGAAGCCCGTCGGATATTGCATTACAGCAACCCATTATTTCGATGGCGCTTACCTGTGCGGGAATTTTAAACAATTCCTGGGCTTTATGCAGATGGATGAAGATTCTGTCATCATCAACGGTACCTGTTTCATTTAACACCCTGGCTACTTTGAATTTTTCACCTAATATGTCAAGGTTGCCGCCCTCACTAACTTTTAGTTTAGAAGCCGCGGCATAACCAACCAGACATTCATCGCCACCTAATGAATCAATAACTTTTCGCTGCAATTTTTCATCAGCGTAACCGCTGCTTTGATTTGCAGTATTAGTGGGTGCGCAGCTTGCTTTTAAATCATTTCCCAATAAGCCGGATTGCTGCCACATGGGTTTTGAGGTGATCTCGTTTTTCGGTAGAATACCCGTGAGTACAACGGTTTCATTTCCAATTTTTGTTCTTCGTGTTAATTTTGGAGATAAATTATCCACACCCTGGAGATTGGAAGCAACAATTCTGTCAACATACTCTTCGGGAATGGTTGGTGCATCGATGTCAGCAGCATAATAATTGTCAACATTGGAAGCCTGTGGTAACACAAGAATATTGGCGCCAAGGTTATCCAGGTTCACTGCGACTGCTTTCTCCGAAACAACAGAAATTGATCTGATACCTACAATAACTGTAATCCCAAGTACTATTGCAAGCAGCCCTGAAACCAACTGCGACTTGTGTTGTTTGAACTCAAGCCAGACAAGTTTTCTAATATTCATAACAATATTTTTTTATTTTTTCGGGCCACATCCGCTGGTGCTGCCTCCCGGACAACAACCGCCTGTTTTAATAACTTTATTTGCCGAGGCCATCAGCGCTGTTTCTAATACAATACCTTCATATTTATCGGTTACCTGTCCCGATGCATTTGCAACAACAGTAATAGTCTTATCATTAATGGCGGTAATTCCTATCTGTTTCAAAAAAGCAGCTTCTTTGGTATCATTAAAATCAAAATCCACAACACTTGGTTTATTGGGCATCTTGGCACTTGTTGATTTACAATTTGCCAGCACCGTAGTTTTATCTGTCAATCCTTTTTTTGATACAACAATGAACACAGGCCTTTTTTCAGATACTGCCAATAAAACTTCTTCTTTCTTTGGGCTTGGAATTGCTTGTACAAGCATGTCTGAAGTCGCCTGTAGTGCCGGATATCCCGCTACTGCAATACCCTTTGGAGAAAGCACAAGGATAAAAGGGAGTTGCACAAACCCAATTCCAAATTTTGTAACTAAATCGCTGTTGGCAGCATCATCTTTATTCATTTGCATCACTTCGGATTTTGTATATTTTGCTTTAGCGCCGTTGGCAATCACAAGGGCCTTATCAACACCGCTTGCCCCTGTTCCGGATATGACCATAAAAACCGCCTTACCTTCCTTTTTGGCTTTTTCTAATTGTTCTTTTATGGAAAGCACAGGAACAACTGTTTTGTGATTATTTTCTTTAGCCCATGTCTTTGAATGAACATTTAGTGTAAATACAGCAACAAGAAATATTGTAATATAAACACTTATTTGACCTGCATTGATTTTAAATTTTTTCATGGTTTTAGTTTTTTTGTTTTTTAGTGTGAATTTATTTTAATGAATTCTGAATATTTATACAATCGGAATCAACCGCAACCTTTGCTGCTTCCACCCGGGCAGCAACCGCCACTTTGTTGCACTTTGTTTGCCGCAGCATTAAGTTGGTTCGTTGTGGGCATACCCGGGAACGTACCGGTTATCTGTCCTGCCGCATTTGCCACAGCCGTTATTGTTGTGCCATTAATAGAAGTTATCCCTATTTGCCCTAAAAAAGCTTTCTCATTCTGGTCATCAAAATCAATCTCAACTATGGCGGGTTTCATATTGTTTTTATTACTTGCATTTTTGCATACTGCGAGAATATTTTCTTTATCTGTATAATTCTTTTTTGAGACAACTATAAATACAGGTCTCTTTTCACTAAGAGCCATATAAACTTCATCTTGTTTGGGTGAAGGAATGGATTTTATTATCTGTTCCGCAGTCATTTGGGTTGGTGTTCCACCAGCAACAGCGATGCCCTTTGAAGAAATCACTAAAATAAAAGGTACAGGAATAGTTGCAATACCAAATCTGTTTACAAGTTCGTTGTTTGCTGAATTGTCCTTGTCCAATGAATAAACCAGTGATTTGCTTAAATTCCTGTTAGCGTCAGTTACATTTTTAATGGCCTCGTTAATACCTGTAGCACCTGTACCTGTTATAACAAGAAAGATAGGTTTTCCATCATTTTTTGCTTTTTCCAAAACATCATTTGAAAGACTTGCAGGTAGCTCAAAATTCAGTTTATCATCTGTGCCATTGCCTTCATTCCCATCTTCGCTGTTTTCACTATTCAATTTTGGATTTCCACAGGATACAAGGGCAAATAATAACAAGTAAAGAGGGATATGTTTGATATTTTTCATTTTGATTATATTTTATTAATTTGTATAATTTCAATCGCATTGACACATAAATGAACTTATAGTGCTGTCAAAAAAACTATTGAAGGTTTGTTTCATTTCTGCAAGTTTTTTCATATCCAGACAGTAATGGATTTTTAAACCGTCAATAGTACCCTGTATGATTCCCATTTCTTTGAGGTCTTTCAGGTGTTGGGATACTGTTGGCCGGCTGATTGGCAAAAAATCAGAAATATTACCCGTCCTGATTTCATTTTTCTCCGCCAACAATTGAATGATAGCAATCCTTGCCGGATGCGAAAGGATTTTTCCGAACAAGGCAATGTTTTGCTGATCCTGGCTGAATTCGTCAAATTTATTGTTATTCATTATTTATATGTTTAATGTTGCAAACATACGACATTAATTTTTAATGACAAAAATTTTTTTATCTAAAAAATATATAAATTGCTAACTATTTGATTTGCATAAAGAAAAACTTTTTCTCAGTCCGACTTGTACTGAAAATGTATTTGTAAGCTGGCAACCGTTCACATACTTGTAAAGTGGGATATCAGCCATAGCAAAAAGTCCCCATTTATATTTAAAATCGTAGATTAGTTGCGGGTTAATATACAGTACATAACTGCCGGTGGATTCTATCTTTAAATTGTTTTCCCTTTTGTCCCTACCTCTAAATTCAAATTTTGCATTGGCTATAAAATCAAATTTTTTGGTTATTGCACATGTGCCGGCAAATGCAAATTGAAAATAATTGCCGTACCTGTATATTAAATAACCTTTTTTAATGGTTTGGCTTATTTCAAAAAGAGCAAAAGTGTTCCACCCGAATCTTCTGTCAGGACGTTTGCGCATATAGAAAGCACTTGCATTATACTTTAAAGAACCCGATGATGGTTGTAATGAGATGGGAATGGTAACCCCGTTGATTTGTTCGTTAAATGCTCCCACGGGTATTTTGATTCCGGCAGATATTACTAATTGGGATATTGGTTTGACTGTTCTGAATGGAATGTATTTGATATTGAATGCCAGGTCTCCCAAGCCATGTGCCCTTATCAGTTCGCTTTCATTATTGATGGTCAGCTTCTGGGTTTTATCTATAAAATACCCCAGTTCTGCATTTGCAGATAGTTTGGACAATATTCCGTAGGTTAGTGAAAGTGAGCCGTAATCAAAATAACTTTTGTCTACATATTGCAGGTCTGTTTTAATGTCATGGTAAAAATAATTTTTGGATAGGCTGTATTTATAGGATGCCGAGATTCTTAATTCCTTTTTGTCCGCACCTATATTTGAGCCATCACCACCGATAGGATTTCCGGCTGTGCAGCATTGCCCGTAAGCGATATTGTTTACGGATAATGCTAAAATGTAAAAAAGGACAATAATTCTCCTCAAGATCATGGATTTACTCTTATCATGATCGTATCGGATACAGTACCGTATTCATTGTTAACTTTACATTCAACAGTATTAAGTCCAACACATGATTCACATGCCCAGTACATAACAGTTACAGAATCTCTACCGGTCATACTTCCATGGTTTGCACTCCATTGAAATGACAGATTCTGTCCTCTTGCATAAGCTGTAATATAAATTGCTTCCCATGTAGCAATGTTCTTTTTTGTAGAAACCAAACTATCTAATGCCAAATTATCAGATGTGTCGGTTAAGGGCGGCTCCCTATCTTTTTTGCATGATTCAATAGGTATTAATAAAGAAAGGTATATTACAAAAAGCACAAAATTTTTTGCTGACCGTTGCCATTTATTTTGCATATTATATAAGTTTTCAGTGTTATTTATTTTCATTTTAAAACATTTTGGGATGTGACGGTTTATTTATTTTACAAGTATTATGGCTTTTTATGTATTAAGCTGCTATTTAATTTCAGACACGCCAAATTTAAGAAATTCATTTTCAAGTTCATTAAATGAAAAATATCCTATGTGCCTAAAACATTCCTTTCCGGTTTTATCAAGTAGTATTTGTACAGGAATTAGCTGAATGCCGAAATGTTTGGCTGTTTTTTTGTTTTCTTTCATCCGGACATCATAGAAAACGACATTAACACTTCCTTTATATTTTTCTTTTATTTCCTTCATAACTTTTTCCATTTTATTACACTCTATGCAGCCTTTAGATCCAAATTCGAGAAAAGTAATTTGATAGGTTGACATTTTCCTTGTGTAATTGTACAACAGGTTTAAACTGTCTGCAATGCTTAATGGCGCTATGGAAGATTCGGATAAAAGATCCTTGTCTTTGTGCCCGGTTTTATTTTTAGTTAAAAATACAATTGCAAGTAAAACAGAAATAAAAATGATCAAAAATAAAATTGTGAACAGATGGCGTTTATTCAGGTTCTTTTTTAAAGGGATCGTCAGCTTTTCGCTATCTGCCAGAAATTCATTTAATAACTTAATAATTTCAGTTTCAGCCGGAACAATTCCTCTTGAAACAACTTTGCCATTTATAACTATTGCAGGAACAGAACAAATTCCATAAGAGATAAGCCGACCGGTATCCGTAATTTTTTCGACACTGGCATCCAAGGCATTGTCCGACACAATTTTTTGTATACGATCAAGAAGTGCATTGCATTTAGAGCAATCCACACCTAATATGATGATGTTTAAATGCATATCATTTTAAACAAAGGTTTTTGCCATTTCATATACATCGTTTATCACATCATCATTTACGGTTGTTTCTCCTTTTTTATACCTCAGATCTGTTACCCTCATATATTGGTAATTAGTAAACCCGTTCTTGTCCATGATTCGTTTACCGCAATCTATCGGACAACCGTCAATAACAAGGATGTTTTTAGTCTTGAAATTCTCAATTGATTTTTCAATACCAGCGCCTATAACAGCAAGGCAATTCATTTTTCGTACCTTATTGTCACGAAGTTTTCGGGCAACCAAATCGGTTATCTGTCCGACATCTGAAGAACCGGAACAGGCTAAAACCATATGTTCGCCACTTCCGCATAGGCAACCGTCTATTATTTCTTCCATTTTATATAATTAAAAATGAATAATTAAAAAGAAAATGTCTGCTATAGGGTTGATTTTAAGAGTTTCTCAACTTGATCATAAATATCATTTATTGGCCTTTGTTTTATCATTTTGCCAAGTTCAATGGCTTCTGCTGCTTGTTCTTTCGTGCAACCAATTTCAATGGCTTTTTTATAATGATAATCGAG
Organism: Bacteroidales bacterium; assembly: GCA_035389045.1. Lineage (GTDB taxonomy): Bacteria > Bacteroidota > Bacteroidia > Bacteroidales > CAIWKO01 > CAIWKO01. Next base: position 70,307 of record DAOORA010000007.1, read on the forward strand.
ACAGGGGCGGCAGCCACCCGCTATGGATGCTGCAATACCTGCTAATTCAATAGTTTCTGCATCAAGATGTTTGAATGGTTCCATGTGTTTAATTTTTAAAAGGGTCGTTTTTACTTATTTCTTCTGCTTCTTTGCGTTTGAGCATAGCCAAAGCATTTTTGCCTCGGGAATTTGGTATGGCCTTTTGATTTAAAAATTTTAAACTTTGCACAATAGCATCAAAATCTTTAAAAGGAAAACCCAGTACCGTTTCATTTGGGCAAATATCAGTTGCATCACGGCAGCCATAGCATCCCATGCTCATATTGAATTTTTGTTGTAAGATGGAACTGTGGTTGCGTCCACACAGGTTGCCTGCAAAATTGCTGTGCTGCTTTCAACGCGTTGCCCTCCCTTAATATTGAGGTTGGCCAGGGCAAACCACATGAGTTTTTCGGTTTCATCTTCCACTATGATTATCGGGTTCTATATTTGCTGTTTCAAGCGGAAACAGATATAACGCCTTGAGTTTCCCGTGAGGCAAAGTGCTCATTCCTTCAAACATGGTTTTGCCTGTGCCTTCTTCTTTTACAATACCAAAACCCACTAAGCCTTTTCCTGTTTTCAAGCCTTCGGGAAGGGGCTTAAAGCCGAATGCGGCTGCGGCGGCAGGGCAGGAGATACCCTCAGCATCAAGTAATACATGAGCCCCATGACGCGCTTTCATAAGCGCCTGGCAATAGCGATGGCTTGTGAGTTTTTCAATTTTGGCAGGTATTTCTTCTTCTGGAAAAATAAATTTCACCCCAACTAAAGAAGATGTTAATCCAAGTATTTGTTTTACTTCTTTTGATGATTTCTGAATGTATTTCATTTGATTGTGTTAAATAACTTTAAATTGATTCAATCATCTTATAGATTTCACGCATCATATCATCATGTTCCGTTTCGCCTTCTTTCGACCACCTTGGCTCATAAGCGCAACTACATTTCCATGAAGAAGCACATGTCTTTGGTTTTTCTCCCTTATGGAGCATATCAGCACAAGCTAAAAGTGATCGAACATCATAGTTTGTATATTTCTCATTATGTCCGTTGTATTCAGGAGAGATTACAGCGTATTTTTCAATAAACCTGTAAATACGTTCGGCAAGTTCTTTCATTTTATTTTCCGTTACAGAACCATCAAACATTTGTTGAACTTTAAAAAAATGGTTTTAAAGAAAACTAAAAGATACTTCCATAAATAATTCCTGTGATGGTGGCCATTACCACAACAAGACTAACATATACAACAGTTTTCTGAGTTCCCATTACTTTTTTTATAACCAGCATATTTGGTAACGATAAAGATGGGCCTGCAAGCAATAAAGCCAGGGCAGGACCCTTGCCCATGCCGGAAGCAATCAGGCCTTGCAGAATGGGAACTTCTGTCAATGTGGCAAAATACATAAATGCACCAACAATAGATGCGAAAAAATTGGAAAACACGGAATTGCCACCCACCAGCCATTGTATCCATTCATTGGGTATCACTCCGGCGATGGTTTTCCCATCGTGAGTTGAACCGAGAAGGAAACCTGCTGTAACCACGCCAATGGCAAGTAATGGAAGTATCTGTTTGGCAAAGCCCCACGTTGATATTGTCCATTCTTTATTTTCCTGTTCTTTTTTATCAAGAAGCGTGATGATACTCAATGCGGCTATGCCCACGATCATGGGTACCAGCGGACTGAGTTTTGTATCAGGAATAAACAAGGTGGAAAGTATGGCGGCAGCCGCTGTTGCTATAACAGCAAAAAGTACCCATTGCCATTTGATTTTTAATATTTTTATCAGCGAATACACCAGAAACAATCCGAAAAACCCGGTGATATACCATTTGTAATACCAGATGTAATACCAGGCGCTGGAGGTGTCACCATCAGAAGGGCTGCCCCAGTTGGCAAAAACAAGGATCAGTATCAGCGTAAAAAAATGAAAGGATGTCTGCCACATCGGCCGTTTCTCAGGCGGGAGTTGTATATTCATCTGGTCTTCGCGTTTTTGTTTTTCTTCTTTGCGGTATATCAGCGACATGATCACTCCTATAATTACACTGAATGAAACGGCTCCGACTGTCCGTGCAACGCCCATTTCAAACCCTAAAATACGTGCTGTTAATATTATGGCAAGTATATTGATTGCCGGCCCGGAATATAGAAAAGCAATAGCAGGGCCTAAACCCGCGCCGCGTTTGTGAATACTCGAAAATAAGGGCAATATGGTGCAGGAACACACAGCAAGTATAGTTCCCGAAACAGCAGCCACTGTATATGCAAGCCATTTTTTTGCGTTGGCGCCAAAATATTTCAGCACCGAACCCTGGCTGACAAATACCGAAATAACCCCCGCAATGAAAAATGCCGGTAACAGGCAAAGAATTACGTGTTCACGCGCATACCATTTAGCTAAATCAAAGGTTGCGTCAATGGCTGTTGTAAAACGGGCGCTATCTATTGGTAAAAAAAACACTGCCCCGAATACCAATGCGATCCAGATTAAAATTTTAATTTCTTTTTTTGTTTCCATCATAATACGTTTTTGTATTTCGCAAAAAAGCGAAATGAATTTATAAAAAAATTTATGAAATCAGTTTCTGAAAGTAGAATATATAAACATAGTAAAATCCTACAATAATAAAGACAACAGCAATAACCCGCCTAAACCATTTTTCAAATACTTTCACTTTGTTATAAAATCCTCCCAGGCTTGATATGCTGAATGCCAGCAGATATGCCACTATGATTACCGGTAATCCTGTTGCAATAGCATACACCAGCGGCAGAAATAAACCGGATGGTGAACTGATAGTAATAGGGATGAGCATGCCGAAATAAAGAACCCCGCTATAAGGGCAAAAAGCAAGAGCAAAGACAATACCTAATAATAACGCGCTCCACCAGTTGTTTTTCTTGTTTTTCCCCATTCGTTCTGTTAACTTTCCGCTGCCGGGTAGTTTTATTTTGATAAAATCGAGCATTAGTATTCCGATTATTATTAAAAGTGGTCCTAAAAATTTCTCACCGTGCGACTGCAAAAATTTGGCAATTTGGAAGGTGCTGGCACCAAAAAATAAAATTATACCAATTGTTGTATAACTGATAGCTCTACCCAGGGTGTACCATAAACCGTTAAAAAAAATCTTTTTACGATTTTCGAGGTCTTTGCTTATAAAGCCAATAGCTGTGATGTTGGTGGCAAGCGGGCAGGGGCTGATAGCCGTCATGATCCCTAGTATAAATGCTGATAGAAATGGAACATTGGTCCCATCCAGCCAGTTTTGTAAAAAGTCCATAAAAAAAATCTACTTTAAAAGCCCGTCAATCTTGGCTATCAGCTCTTTCTCCAGCGTTTCTTTATTCTGGTCAAGCATATAATTTTTTACTATGTCTGTGACATTCACACTGGTTTCTTTTTTCTTCTTTTTCTTAACAATGATGACCGTCTGTGAAGTGGCTTGGTATTTATCAATAAGGGCTTTATTACTTTCTTCGGCAATTTTTACCTCTTTGAAAATTACATTTCCTGTGGGATAGTTTTTTTCAACGATACCTTTGATGTCCGCTTCGAGGACATTGCAGGCCTTTGCTTTGCAACAGGCAAGGTTGGCTTTGAAATACAATACCTCTGCTTTTCCTTTGGTACTCTGAGCGAAAAGTGCAGACGCGGAAATGATTAAAACTGCAATTAATAATGTTGCTTTTTTCATGTTGTGTTATTTTAATGATTCATCAATTTTTGATTTCAGTTCAGAAATAAATATGTCGGGCTCGTGTACTTTTTTGAAAGCCCAGCCTGTAAGGTCTTCGCTTTTGTCTTCTTTGCCGCTGACAAATGAAGTTATGGCCAGTGTAGCTCCGTAGGCTTCATATTTTTTTACCAGGTCTCTGTTTTCGGGCAGCTCGCAATTCAGAACATACAGGTCAACAATTCCAAGTTCAAGCTGGCTCGCAAAATTGTTGTCAATAGTCTGCCTGACATATTTTTCAATAGAAAAACAGGTGTTGCAGCGGTTAGTGATATGAAAGTAATAAACTTTCAGTTTCAGGTTCTGGGGATTGTTTGAAATAATGGTGTCGTTACTTTTTTGTGAGAATACTCCAACAGACAACAAGAGTAAAAATGTAATTATGACCGGTTTTTTCATGGTTATTATTTTAAATATTCAGTGATTTTGTTTTTTAGGATTTCAATAAATTTTTCCTCCTTGTTTTTAGCAAATTTGAAGCCATCTCCTGTCATGTCGGTGGTGGTTTCTTTCCCTTTGAAAACTCTCGTCACATAAAGCCCTGAACCAAAGGCCTGATATTTCTCAGCTATATCAGCATTTTTATCTTCATCTACATTTAAAATATATTGTTTGACCCTGCCTTGTTTAAGTTCTGCAGAAAAGTAAGTATTCAGTGTTTTTGTCGTTGCTTTTTCTATGGCTATGCACGACACACAACGGTTAGTGATATGAAAGTTGTACACCAAAACTTTAGGTAAATCTTTTTTTTGTTCAACAACATCTTTTTTATCTGTCGTATCCGTTACCGGTAGTGAGTCAATGCTTTTTTGTTCAACTTTTGCAAGGGTGTCGGTTGCCACCTGTTCGTCTGATTTTTTGTTTGCTTGATTGCAGCCCAAAAATAACAAGACTATAATAACAAGTGTCAATGATTTTAATGCTGATAATTTTTTCATAGTTCAATTTTTTTGCTTGTTATTTGTTTTTGCCTTTGTTCAAAAATTCTTCCAACAGTGTTTTTGCAATTTCCCAGTTTTTAGTGTTTATACAATATTTTATTATGGGAGGTTCTATCTCACCTTGTATCAAACCTGCATATTTCAGCTCTTTCAGATGTTGTGAAAGTGTGGAGCGGGCTATGGGAATATCTCCTATCATTTCGCCGCTGGTGCAACATGAATTTAATCCCAGAAGCTTTTCAATTATATAAACCCGTGCCGGATGGCTTAATGCTTTTGCAATTAAGGCTATTTGCTTGTGCTCTTCTGTGAATTTTGGTTTAGGTGACATAATTATTTGTTTTTTTCAATGATTTCTTTGAGCTCTTTCATGGAAGGAACTCTGCCGCTAAAAACCACTTTTCCGTCAATCACCAGACCTGGTGTGCGCATGATGCCATAATTCATGATCATGACGATGTCTTCCACTTTTTCGATAGCGGCGTCAATATTTAATTCTGCAACGATATCTCTCACGGATTTCTCCAGCATTTTACAATTCGGGCAGCCGGTGCCTAAAACTTTTATATCCATGGCAATTTTATTTTATATGTTTATATTTCGCAAAATTACGAAATGTTTTTTAATTGGAGAAGTTATTTCAAATAAATTTTTTTGCTGAAACTTAAAGTTATTGATTCAGTGGGTATTTGTCATGGTCTTACAATAATCAATACCTTTGCATGTCAGAACATTCTATATTGAAAAAATCATGTCTGTTACCTGGAATCCCTGGCACGGGTGTAAGAAGATCAGCACCGGCTGCTTAAACTGCTATGTTTACCGGATAGATGGCCGGCATGATAAAGATAGCTCGATTGTCAGGAAGACACTCAACTTTGACCTTCCGGTAAAAAAGAAAAGGAATGGAGCCTATAAAGTTCCGCTTAATGAGCAGATATACACATGTTTCAGTTCTGACTTCTTTCTTGATGAAGCAGATGCCTGGAGGGAAGAAGCATGGGCGATGATCAGTGAACGCAATGATTGCCGTTTCTTTTTGATTACAAAACGCATTGACCGGTTTACTGTTTGTCTGCCGGAGGACTGGGGAGAGGGATACGATCATGTTACCATTTGTTCTACTGTTGAAAATCAGGACAGGGTAGATTATCGTTTACCCATATTTTTTGCGGCCCCGATAAAACACAAAATGATCGTTTGCGAACCGCTCCTTGAGCGCATAGATCTTGCAAAGTATTTAGGCGATTGGGTGGAACAAGTCATCGTCGGCGGCGAATCTGGCAATGATGCCCGCATATGCGATTTTGACTGGGTGCTGGATATTCAGCGTCAATGTGTTCAGCACGAAATATCCTTCCATTTTAAACAGACAGGCGCAAAATTTCGTAAAGACGGACATCTTTATATGATAAACCGGAGATTTCAACATTCACAGGCCCGCAAGGCCGGGATAGATTTTAACCCAGATTGCGCAATAGGAATGTAGTGAACTATTGAGCAGCGGGTGGGCGTATATGTTGCATACGGGTATGCCCGACTTAGAAAATGTTACCGACTTGTCGGAATTACTTTTTTTCGCAGATTACGCAATAAAAATGAATTGTATTTTCTTGAATATTAGATTATAATGTTTATTTGTTCTATTGCTACAAAATTGAATTTTGTAATGCGCAATATGGGTTTTATGCAGGCTTGTCCCGATAAACCCAACAAAAGCATTAGTTCGCGGGATACTAATGCTTTAGCTGGGTTAAACCATATACCTATTCACTATGGTGTTAGAAACAATTTCTTAGATGATGACAATTTTTTTCTGATGCACAGCATTCCCGCTTACAACATGTATGATATAACATCCGGGTTCTTCAACCGTATAGCGGGTGGTGCCAATACCTTTTTGTTCAGCGCTGATGACCTTTTGTCCCAGCATGTTGTAAACGGATATTTCAGCATTTTGTATATCGGTGTTGCTGTAATTGACAAAAATATCTTTGCCCGACGACCATGCATCCATAAAGGAATTGCTGGTTTGATCAATACCTGTGATCACAGAAGGCGAGAACCGGATGAAGAACCTGTATTGCGGGGCATTGGCGTTCATGGTGAAGGTGTAGACAGGGTTCATTGTCAGATCCTGGTTTGTTGATGTCTGGTTATCTTCAAGATAGATATGCAGGGATGGGTCGAAGTTGAGTATCTCGCTGGCATTGATGGTAAAGTTCCCGTTGGTTTTGGTAATATAGCCGAGCGGAATGATCACGTCTGTATTGGATAGAGGTGGCAGGGCCTGTATTGATAAAGAAACCGGAGTGCTGTCCCTGGTGAAGATGTTGGGGTAAGCCGGATTATTATTCATCATTTTATAAGCGTCGAAATTACCGTCGAACATTGAACTTGCCTGTGGATCGAAATAAATAACCGTTTCGTCGGCCGCAGAAATATTGTTGGCAGGGTAGCCTCTGAGCCTCAGTATGGGATTATTTTGTGTGGCTTTATGGAATACCGGGTTCAGGTCAGAAATCCTTACGGCATTGGTAGCGCCCAGTGATCCCGCACCTGTTGCCTTAACTAAGAATCCCTGCATGGCTGCAATAATACCTGTGGTTCCTGAAGGATTACCAATGCCATTGACAAAAGAACTGTAAGTTCCTGTATACTGATCTGCGGCATCAAAATAATAAATAGCATTGTTCATATTTAATTTGGTCCAAGCTCCTGATTGCCAGTCCACCGGCGAAGGGTAGGGGTTGCCAACAAGGTTCCAGCCGTCGGCATAAGTGTTGCCTGTAATGGTTTTTGTCAAGTCTATGCTAAGATTTCCGTTGTTGACAACGCCTGTAACATCTGTTGTCAGCGGAGTAGCTGAAGCCCCGAAGTTGATGCAGTATCCGCGCATGGTCTGAAGTGTCGATCCTGCGCCCGTCCAGCCTATGGACATTGTTGGTCCCATGGTTTCGTCGTAAGCAAAGAAATTGGGGAAAGGAGTGACGGTCTGCGTGGTGTCGTTACCAATGTATGGATTCCCCGTGATGATCGTGCCGATTTCATCGGCAAACTCGTTTATGGAAGCCCCGTTGAACGGCGAAGAATAATAATGATAACCCAACCTGCTTGGCATATAGCGTTGCATGGTTACATTGCCGCTGACATTGCCGGATCCCGTACCAGCTATCAGTGCTGTCTGCAAGGCATTGGACACCAGGGTAAGGTTCCCTGCAGAAGCCAATGTGCCGAGTGTGGGTGTGAGAACCCCTGTCACCTGTGTGGGGTTGTTTAAGGTAACACCATTAGCGTTATTGATGGTGAGGTTTCCGAAGGTGGTGGCTCCGTTAATGGACTGTGCGGTGCTGCCGGAAAAGATAACAGTTCCGCTGCCCACGCTGCTTTGCCCGTTGTTGGTCCAGTGGCCATAAACCGTCAGGTTTTTGGCGCTGTTAACCGTAACAGAAGCCCCGGCATCGATGACAATGCTTCGGCATACCGATGTGCCAACCGAATTAACCACCGGCAGGTTGCTGACCGAGGGAATTGTTATGTCTGAAGTGTTTGTTGGCACTATTCCGCAAGACCAGTTACCTGGAGTATCCCAGTCGGTATCTATTGCGCCTGTCCACGTGAGATCTGCACATTCGGAAAATTCATCAGCGCCGATATCGGGCCCGTCAACAGGTGCAGTTCCGGTTTGCCGGGTGTCGCCATCAAAGTCGCTTGAAATTCCGGCAATAACGATACCGGCATTGCTTGATGCTGAACCTGTGGTGCAATGCAGGTCGGTTCCTGAAGTAAACATCGGGTTGCCTGAAACCGAGTTTGCATCTTTTCCGCTTGTTGTCTGCCAGGCTGCCAGGTTTGCACAGTCGATACCACCCCAATTGCCCAGGTTTGAACCGGTTGAAAACAAATTATTATAGTTGCATGTAGATAAACCACCGGTAGATGATTCAATATTTATGGCATATAAATCAGCGCTGTAAAAGATATTATTATGAACATTTACAGAAGAAGATGACGACATGTAAAAAGAAGCATAACCGGCAGCATAAGCACCATTGTTATAAACACTGTTAAAATAAAAATTTTTGTAAGATGAATTTGCAACGTAAATACCATAAGCATATGTGCTTCCCACAATTATCATATTATTAGATATGTCGCCGACATAGGAACTACTTCCTGAACAATTGCTAAGGGCTATCCCGTAATTGCCCGCCGAGCTGTTATATTTAAAATAATTTTTGGAAATGCTAAGGCCATTATTGGCATAGTACCCAAAGATCCCATAATTTGAAACAGCGTCATAGGTTGTGGAATTGGTAAGATGATTTCCGGTAATGATTGCTCCCTGTACGTAATGCAAACTAATTCCAATAAAATAGTTTTCAAACGTACTGTTCTGAATTGTAATGTTCGATTTCGGACTTCCGGAAGCTCCACGCCAATCCACTCCGGACCATCCGTTGTAGAAGTAACAATCGTCAAACACATTTCCGGTATTCCCGGTATTATTGTCGGTAGACGAAACAAGGGCATCATTCATCGTGGAACCTGTTCTTCCTGAAAACTTGACATTTCCGAACAGGTTATTAGAAGCATCGCCGGAAACTTTTACCACTATTGCATAAATGCCGGTACCGGTTCTTTCGATGGTCATATCTTTAAAAACAACATGGTCGGTTCCGTTTAGCTGCAGGGTATAATTATTTGTCGAGCTTGCACTGCTTGGGTAAGACAAGGTTACATCCGCCTGATTTCCGTTATTGGATTGAAAGGTTACGGTTACATTATTAGGGTTGAAAAAACTGCCGATGGCTACCTGTTCATTATATGTGCCGTTGGTGGCCGTAAATGTTACATAAGTGGCGGCGGGGTCAACACCACAGCTCATCAGATGCGATACTGCCGCGGAAAAACTAAGATAATCACCGGCAGGGCCGATGGTGTAATCGCCATTTAACAATGATTTCACGCTCAGGGTAACGCTCTGGCTGAAGTTGGTAAAGCAGCTCCCGTTGGTTATTTTTGTGATTACCAGCGCCTGTCCGTCGTTGGCAACAGTTAAAGAGGCAGTAGCAAAACTGGCATTTCCCGATCCATCGGCGGTGATACCCGTAACTTGTGTTTGTGCCACCCCGTTGATAGTATAGTCAATAGCATTTCCTGTGCTGTTAGGCACCATGCCGGTGAGGTTAATAGTAGCAGAGCCGCTGCCGCAGATTGAAGACGCCTGGCTGGCTCCGCTAAGGGTGGGGTTGGTGCAGGAAGCTGCAACAAATTCATCTGCGCCGATATCAGGGCCATCGGCTGGTGCGGTTCCCGTCTGCCGGGTATTGCCATCAATGTCAGTAGATATTCCAGCTATAACAACCCCGGAATTGCTGGCGGCAGAACCTGAACTGCAATGCAGGTCTGTGGCCGAAGTAAACACCGGGTCACCCGAAACGGAATGCGCATCCTTACCGCTGGCCGACTGCCAGGCGGCTAAATCTGCCCTGTTGGCTGACCAGTAACCAAGATACGTACCTGTAGAGTATAAGTTATTATAATCGCTGGTTCCGACGCCTGAGGTGGTCCGGATATCAATAGCCATTCCTATAGTTGAATAAAGAATGTTGTTTTGAATATTGATATTGGAAGATCCGTTCATATAGAAAGCGCTGGCACTGCTAGAGTTGGTGCCGGTATTATAAACACTGTTGAAGTAATAGTTTTTGTATGCCGTGGTGCTTCCGGAATTTATTCCGTTGACTGTTCCTGTTCCCCCGACCACTATCATGTTATTTGAGATATCCCCTATATAGGAAGCTGTGCCGACGCAAGCCTGAAGTTCTATTCCGTCATTGTTGGTGGCGCTGGTATATATAAAACTGTTCTTTGAAATAGAAAGTGAATTATTTAAATAATACGCATATATTCCCTGGGTACTTGCAGCGTTGTATGATGTGGCATTGGTAAAGGAGTTCCCGGTTATAGTTGTCCCTAACAGGTATCTCAGGTACATTCCGTAACGATAGTTTTCAAAGGTTGAGTTCTGGACAGTGAGGTTGGGTTTGAGGTTTGAAGTGCTGGTACTTTCATACCAGATGCCGGCAGAGCCGTTGATGAAAGAACATCCGTCGAAGGTGTTGTTTGCATTGCCAGTGTTATTGTCATCGGAATACACCAGGGCCGCTGTATTGCTTAAAGAGCCGGTCCTTCCTGAAAAAATCATATTGTCGAACCGGTTATACGAAGCATCTCCGGAAATATTCACCACAGTAGCGTATGTATTGGATCCTGTTCTTTCAATAGTCATATTTTTCCAGATGAAATAATCGGCGCCCGTGATTTGGAGTGTGTAATTATTGGTTGCAGCGGCACTGCTGGCATAGGTCAATATCACATCTGCCTGGGTTCCCGTTTCGGACTGGAACGTAATGGTATTCGTCGCACCTGCACCGATGACGGCGCTCAGATTGACCTGTTCATTGTAGGTTCCGGTTCTTACATTGAAAGTAACAGGGCCATTGATTCCACAACTGTTTAATGCATTAACGGCAGCATTGAAAGTAGCGTAATCGGGTGTTGTACCTCCGATCGTATAGATTCCGTTAAGAGGTGCGCAATTCGAACTTGCCGCGGTGAAGTCTGAAAAACCTGTCACTGTCCCGGAGATAAGATTTGTTGCATCATCTACATCATTAAGTTCTGTCAGGGCAACACCATCATATTTAGCAGTTACCAATGTGCTTTCGGTGCCAGTTATATCGGCATCAACATAAGTGCCGTTAACGGTGCATGAAAAAGAACTGATCCCGCTGTTTGAGGCGGTCCAATAACGATTGATATAATTTGATGTGGTCACCTGCGGATGTTTTGAATTAACCAATTTAACCCCGATATAGGAACTCGCTCCAAATGTTCCTGTTGAGAAATTAATGGTTATCGGACTAAATTCCGCAGTAGATGTTAAATCGCCCACATCAAAGGTGAAATTTTTATATGAAGAATTGTATTGTTTCCTGTACTCTCCGGTTCCTGTGGCAACAACCATTTTTGAAGCAGAGGGTGTAGAAATGGTTTTGGTAGTTGCCGGCAATAAAGTCAGGTTGGCGCTGCCCAGAACCAGTAATCCGTTTGTAATGGTAAAAGCGTTGTTAACCAATACACTATTGCCAAGGCTTACCTGCCCGCTTGATGTTTTATTGATGGTTAGATTATATAAATTACTTGAGTTTCGCATGTTTTTTTTGTCATGCAGTAAGTGACGGGGTGACTGCGCACCAGCCATCTTAGGACTGAGGAAAAGACGAAAACGCCTGTTTACATCCTTTTTCAGCGGTTCATAATTGCAAACAACGAGCTTGCAAAAACAGTTCGTTGTTAAAAACTACGAACACTGATGTTCTTACTTGCACATTATGGACAAATGATTTTTTATGATAGGATGACTGTCTGAAGCGCAAGGCCAGCGCTCAGTCATCTTATCACCTGCAATAAAGGATGTAAATCATCCAAAACTGATACTGGCTAATGTATTAACTTTAATATCAGGCATTTGGATTTATTCACTCCGGTGAATTCGAGTTTAAACGTGTACATGCCCCGGGCAAGTTCCGCGGAAGCAAATTCAGCGGTATGTTTTCCAAATGCCTGAACTTCATTGACAAGCACACTGACCTGTTCACCTATATTGTTATAAACACTGATCTTCACGCTGCCATCTTCCGGTAAGTAATAGTCCACTATGGCATTGTCATTAAACGGGTTTGGATAACCGGCAAATTCAAATTCTGTGTCTGTATTACCAGCCTGAACAAATATCCTGGGCATAGTCAGGTATGCCTCGTCGTTCTCCTCGCCGTATTGGTCGCCTATGACACCGGTTCCATTAAGGATGAAACCAGACTCTCCCGGCTCCATATCCCGGAGTGAGCGGAAGCCTAATCTTAGGATTTCATCGTTGGCGGCAACATCAAAATGGTTTGTTGTTGCAAATACAACCCGTATCACCCCATGTTCATCTGTGACAAGCAGGTCATCATCGCCGGCAATGATTTCTTCCAGCGTCGGGTTTAGTTTTACTACATCGTTTTTGCCTGCTGTTCCCGGCATGGAAGCGCCGACCAGTATGTAACTTTCTGCAGGGTAATACAGTTCTAATCCCAACGCCGAAAATGCATTTATCTTAGTGCTGATACGCAAGGGTACTTCAAAATACCCGGGGCTGCTGTTGATATAATCGTCTGCAACTGCAACAATGTTTTCGGCGGATGATTTAGCCTGGCTCCAGTTTGCCACAGAATCGCGGTATTTGGTGCTTGATGCATTATAGTCGCCATAGCATATCGTTTTCAAAATTAAGCTTATATCTGCACCCGCAACTGTTACTAAAGTATCAAACACCGGCCAGTTTCCGGAGGGGAAATTCCTGGCCGGATTGGTAGGATTACCAACCTTGGCTTTTAATCTGGCCACATCAATAGAATTAATGGACGTGTTGTTGTCTACGTTGGCCACTTTTTTATATTTTGAAGAGAAACATCTGGACGGATCTACCAGGGTGTCGCTGCCAACAAAATATTTTACCAGGGCCACATCAATAGCATTAATGTTATCACCCCATTGCATGGTATCATCCGTATATTTATCATAGGTAAGCAGGTAGCTGCCGTTAGCGACATTACTGAACTGATAATTTCCGAGGGCATCACTGGTATCTCTTGTCAGTTCTGTTCCTGCCGGATAGTTTTTCAATATCACGATCACCTTATTGATATCATAAATTACAGAATTATAGGTTGGTAAATTGGGCGCAGGGTTTCCCGCATTAGCCTTTCCGGCATAACGTGTTTTTCCGCTGATCGTATGCCCGGTACCGCAAAGATTTATTACAACGGTTCGGATAACCTGAACGGAAGGCCCGTCGCAACCGTTGGCAGTCACCTGAATATCGACTGTTCCATAAAACCCGTTTGCCCAGGTCATCAGGCCTGTGGAAGGATTAATACTGCCGGCGGCAGGATTGCTGACCGACCAGTTGTACCCTGTTGCATAAGATGCATTAGTATAATAACCGGTGGTTGTAGTGGAATTGGTCAGCTGGCAAACCGGTTCCGTTCCTGATGAAACGGTAATAGGCAACGGTGTTCCCACGGGTGGTATAATAGAAACATAAAAGGTTGATGTGGTAAGGGGGCCACAGGTATTGTTAACGACGCAATAGAAATTTGCCGGATTTTCCAGAACACCGGGAGAATAGGTACTTGATGTGACACCAGTGGAAGTCCCGTTCATATACCACAGATATGTGTATGATCCTGATCCTCCTGAAGCGCTGCAGGTGAAGATGCCCGGACTGGTTTTGGTGCATATGGATGTGTCTCCATGGGTATGAGCTGTGAGTGGGGGATGAATTGTTATGGTGTAAGTGGAAACAGGTCCGTTACATCCGTTAGCAGTGGGAGTGACCGAAACAGTTCCGCTTATGGAAGCAGTTCCGGTATTGGTTGCCGTGAAAGCAGGTATGTTGCCCGAACCGCTGGCTCCTAAACCAATAGCAGTGTTGCTGTTTGTCCATGTGAATGTGGTGCCGCTCACCGGGCCTGCAAGTGTGTTGGCAGGCACGGCAGCGCCATGACAAAAACTTTGGTTATTTTCTGAAGTCATGCTTGGTGTCGGGTACACGGTAATGGTATAGATTTCTGCAGTACCGGTGCATCCGTCTGCCGTCGGCGTAATTGTTACAGTTCCGGTGGCCGAGGAGGCGCCTGTGTTGGTTGCCGTGAAAGCCGGAATGTTTCCGGAGCCTGCTGCACCCAATCCAATGCTGGTATTATTATTTGTCCAGGCAAAGGTGGTGCCGCTGACTGGTCCGGCTAAGGTATTGACAGGTACCGGGGCGCCGTTGCAATAAGTCTGATCACTTTCGGAGGTCACTACAGGTGTTGGTTTCACCGTGATGGTCACTTGATCAGTGCCGGTTGTATTTCCATCGTTAACGGTTACCGTATAGGTAATGGTGGTTGGGCCTGTAGGGGCTGCCGTAACCGGTGTACATAAGGGATTGGCAACCGTGGAGTTGTTTAAATAGGATGAGGGAGTCCAAATGTAGGTATATGTGCCGCTACCACCGCTGGCTGTGGGGTTGCCGCCAATGGTAATGGTTTGATTGGCGCAGACGGACTGATCATTGCCTGCATCGACAATCAGTGGTGAAGCCGTGTCACAGACATTGCTTGTTGTGATGGCAGGTGTAAACACCATCCCGTATTTTGTTGTGGAACTGCCAATGGCGCTTACAACAGGGGTGACTGTCGCCGATGGAGGGTTGTAAGTCCTTTGCTCGGGTGTGGCAGGGTATTCGTCGCATCCTGTGGTCCCTGCTGCTGTAGTTTTTATCAGAAGGAAATCCATAGACAACGATTGACCCCAGCCAGCCATCACAAATCCGCCGTCGGCCGTTTGCTGCCCGTCAGCCATATAATTATGGGCGGGGTTTGTCTGACTGAAGATCTCCCCAAAAACGGGGCTTCCCGTACCGTTAGTTTTCATCAGGAACATATCCAGGAAACTAAATCCCCACAGGCTGAATGTAGTTCCCATGACTGCCAGCCCCGTGCTGGTTTCAACCACCCTGTGGCCTATATCTTCTGTTGATAAATTATAGGCATAGGTCCACGTTGGAGTGCCTGATGAATTGGTCTTCATGATGAACAAATCGCTGCCATCAAGGCCTGAAACAGACCTGTCGGTATAGCCCGTTATGACTAAGCTGGTACCATCACCAAGCAGTTTTACATCCTTGCCTTCCTCCGAATACAAGTCCTCTCCAAAGGTTTTTGTCCAGAGTACATTTCCGTTAAGATCTGTTTTTAAAAGCACGATGTCATTGGTAGTATCGTTGCCGAAGATCTGAGTGGTATAACCGGTAACCACAAAGCCATCGCTGACGATTTCAACGGAATTGCCCATATCATCATCATTGGAACTGATCCGGATCATTTTATCCCAGCTTAGAGCGCCGCCTGATGTGACCTTGGCAAGGTAGATGCTGGTAGAGTCATTTTTTGCCGCATCATTTATATATCCTGTAATTATATAACTGCCGTCGGTAAGCTGTTTGACCATATTACCTGCGCTGTTGGCTGCATATTGCTTTGTCCAGGCAACGGTGGTGCCGGTTGAATTGACTTTCATAAGGTAACATTTGGAATCCAGTTGTCCGCAAATAATATATCCTCCATCGCTGGTTTGCCGGGTGCAAAAGGGCGTCTGAATGGCAAGAGGATTTTCAAACAGTGGTAAAGGGGGGCTGGTAGTTGAAACTCCATAACTTTTTGCCCACGACACCACTCCGTTTGCATCAGTTTTAATAAGTTCTGCACGGTAGGGCGGAAGTTTATTCTGAAATCCCGACATAATATATCCTCCGTCGGATGTCTGTTGAACACTCCACGCAATAGCCATGGATGGTAACCCATACGAATATAGTTTTTGAAATGCAACCTGTGAGAAGAGATTGCTGATGCCAAAACCTACTGTAATCAATAAGAACAATGTAATTCTTTTCATGATGTTTCAGATTTTATTAAAAATACATTTATAAAAAACATTCATGGCTGTTAAACCAGAGGTAATAATAACTATAAAGATAAATATTTTTTTTTTACATAATAAAATTTTTAACACAGTCTGATCATTAAAACATATCGACTAAATAAATATTTATATATTTATATTTGTTTTAAAGCAAATAACAGACAGTTTCTTTCTATGGCTATCGAACTGAAAGCGAAGGTAATTTTATTTTGTGAAAAACCAGGTCTGTTTTACCGGAATATTTTCAGTACAGCATGTTCAGATTTTTTTGGGCCATCATATTCGAGCTTAAAGCTGTAAATGCCGGCGGGCAGGTTTGTCCCTGAAAACCCGATAATATGTCTGCCGTTATGCTGTGTCTCATTCACCGGTATGGCAACGATTTCACCCAGGGCATTAAATACTTTAATTGTTACATGGCCTTGCTCTGGTATATTGTATGTCAGTTTGACCAACCCGCTGAACGGATTGGGGTATCCGGCGAATTCCAAACCCGCATTTGCATTACTTCCCTGAACAAATATCCTGGGCATGATCAGGTATGCGTCTTCGTTTTCTTCGCCGTACTGGTTACCAATAACACCGGTGCCATCAAGGATGAAACCTGAGGGTCCCTGCTTCATATTATGGAGAGAGTGAAATCCTAATCTTATGATTTCATCGTTGGCGGCAACATTAAAATGATCTGTTGTGGCAAATACGACCCGTATCACTCCGTTTTCATCAGTAACGAGCAGATCATCATCTGCTGCTATGATTTCCTCCATCGTCGGATTGATTTTTACGCTACCGTTTTTGTTCCCGGTTCCAGGCATGGAAGCGCTGACCAGCATGTAATTATCTGACGGATAATTCAGCTCAAGTCCCAGGGCTGAGAATTCATTGATTTTAGCACTGATACGCAAGGGTATTTCAAAATACTCCGGGTCGCTGGTGGTAATATAATCGTCGGAAACATCAATAATGTTTATGGGTAGTGATTTCGCCATGCCCCAGTTTATCAATGAATCGCGGTATTTGCTGCTTGAGGCATTATAATCGCCATAGCAGATCGTTTTAAGTGTGATATTCAGGTCAGCGCCTGCAACTGTAACAGAAGTATCGAGCGCCACCCAGTTTCCTTTGGGGAAGTTTTTGGAAACGGCGTAAGGAGCTCCCAGCTTGGCTTTAATTCTTGCTATATCTATGGCATTAATTAATGTGTTATTATCTACATTGGCAGCTTTTCTATATTTTGGATAGAAATTTCTGGAGGGATCAGATAAGGTATCACTGCCAATATAATATTTTACCAATGCCAGGTCGATGGCATTTACATCATTACCCCATTGCATGGTATCGGCAGTGTATTTGTCGTAAGATAATATATAATTTCCATCCTGTACATTGGAGAAATGATAAACTCCAAGGGCGTCACTGGTATCTCTTGCGATTTCTGTTCCGGAAGGACTGTTTTTCAGTATAACGATCACCTGATCAATGTTGTATTTTATGGAGTTGTAGGTCGGTGGGTTTGGGGCAGGATTACCGTTGCTGGCTTTTCCGGCATAACGAGTTTTGCCGCTGATGGCGTGTCCCGTGCCGCAAGGATTAACAGTGACAGTGCGTATAATCTGGGGTGAGGGCAATCCGCATCCGTAAGCATATACCTGTATATTTACCGTGCCATAGAATCCGTTTGCCCATGTCATCACACCGGTGGACGAATCAATACTGCCTGCTGCAGGGTTGCTGATTGACCAGTGAAATCCTAAATTATTGGATGCGGATGTATTATAGGTTGTCGTAGTGGTGTCGTTGGTCAGCTGACAAAGAGGTTCTGTGCCGGCAGATACCATAATTGGTGCAGGCGTGCTGACTTCGGGCATCACGACAACATTAAATGCAGGGCTGGACGCCGAGCCACAGGATCCGCTGGTGACTACACAATAGAAACCATTGCTGGAAGTCATTATTCCGGGATTGAACGTGCTGTTTGTAGCCCCATTGATTATTCCCATTGAGGTTCTGTACCATTGATAGGCATATATACTGGTGCCTCCGGACCCTGATGCCGTGAAAATTCCCGGGCTGGTTTTTTCACATATTGGAGATGTGCCACCGCTGATACCGGCTGTCAGTTCCGGGTACACGATAATATCCGTGGTATCTGTACTGGCAGATCCGCAGGAACCAGAAACAATGCAATAATATCCTGAATTTGATGTGATGCTCCCGGGACTGTAAGTACTGTTGGTGGCATTATTAATAATGGTTGAAGGTGACAGAAACCACTGGTAATTAAAGGCCCCTGTGCCTCCGGCTCCGGTAGATGTGAAAATTCCCGGAGCAGCGTTATAACAAATTGGTGAGGTGCCTCCGCTTATGGTTGCACTGACCGTGCCGGCCACGGTCACGGCTGCTGTTGCCGTGTTGTTACAGCCTCCCGAAGTGGTTACACTGTAAGTTATTTCAGATGTTCCCGCTGTTACGCCGGTTAATGAACCTGTAGACGGATCAATCACTGCTACGGCAGAATTACTGCTGGCCCATGTTCCTCCCGATGTAGTGCTGGCCCATGCTGCCGTGGAACCTGTGCATAAAAGATTTATTCCAGTAATTGTCTGAGGTAAGGGATCCGTTATTGTTATGGTCTGTGTACCTGTGTTGACACAAGATCCTATGGTAACGGAATACGTAATGATTGAAGTTCCGGCAGCAATGCCTGTGACAGAACCTGTGTTTGCATCAATAGCGGCCACTCCCGGATCACTGCTTGTCCATGTGCCGCCGCTCGTTGTGCTCGACCAGGATGTTGCGGAACCCGCACATAAAGGCGACATTCCTGTGATGGTCTGCGAAATGGAAGAGCCACCGTTAACCATTGCAATATCGTTTGAAGTAGCAGAACAGCCATTATATGTAACTACACAATACACGTGTATGTGATCATAGTTGGCTCCAAAAGTGTAAATGTCAAGTGTCTGGGACATACCGCCATTATAGCTGGTAAATAAGGGCGCATTGCCAATAACGGATGATGAGTCCAGTGTTACCACATTGGAACTGTCCGCATTGGTTATATACCATTGATATGCCGGTGAACCAGACCATCCGGAAGGTGTTGCTGTATAAGAGATGTCAGTCAACGGACAGGCTGATGCGGGGCCGGTGATGGTGACTGTACCCGGGGTGACATAAGTCACGGTAACACTATCACAACCGGACCAGCATCCTGAGGAATTATATGCCCTGGCATAATAAGTAGTTGTTGAGGTGGGAGAAACGGAGATCACGTTACCTGATCCAATAAAGTTGCCTCCGCATGATCCTGTATACCAGTATGTTGTTGCCCCCGTTATCGTTGCTGACAGGTCAGATGAGCCATTTCCGCAAACAGTGGGTGGCATAGCCACCGGTGATGGTGCGGCGGGTAATGCATTCACGGTAACCACAATATTGCCGCAGCCAGCTGACCAGCAACCGGTCGTGTCATTATAGGCTCTTGCATAATAGGTTGTTGTTGTTGAAGGAGAAACTGTTATCGGGCTTCCTGTTGCCAGTATGCCTCCCCCGCATGATCCTGAATACCAGTATATGTCAGTTCCCGTTGTGGTGGCCGCTAAGTTCGTCGAATTTCCCTGGCAAATTGATGTTGATGGGGGTGTGACAGCTATTACAGGTGTGCTCCCGACAACTACTGTTACACTGTCTATGACAATTGACGAAGCGCCGATAAGTGAAATGTCGTCTATACCAAAATCATTGCCCACATAGTTGGTACAATAATCTACAATACAAATAGCCACGCTGGTATTGCTGCCGGAATTCCAGAGTGCCGAAAAATTTGCCCACGGGCCTCCGTTGGTAATCGGGATGGCAAGGTTTCCGATATCAATGCCGTTGAATAAAAAGTGCAGGTCGCCTGAACAATTACCGTATGTATTGTTCATGCTGACTGCCCAGCAGGAAAATGTATAGTTTGTATTTGGTGTAACGGTTACCGTCTGACACCAGACATTCTTGTCGGATTCCATATAACCATCTGCGATCAGGTAGTTACCGGCACTCGTGGTATGATCCGGATAATTCCATCCGGCATGAAGCGCACTGCCCAGGGGCGCCACCACATAATAGCTTGGGTTACAGGTCGCAGCAGGGCAAAGGTTGTAATCTGTTGTAAAACCTGTATTACCCAATTCAAAATCACCATTATAAATGAGGTTCGAAGAACCACATGGTGTGGAACAATAATACGTGGTTGTGACAGATGGACTCGCCATGACAACAGCGTTGTTTGTTGAACTTAATCCATTGGCCGGTGACCATGTGTATGTGTCTCCACCTGAGGCACTTAATTGCACAGAATCTCCTGTACAAATCGTATCCGCATCGGGAATGACCGTGATTTGAGAAGGAATGATCGTCAGGGTATCGGAATGTGCCGAGCCACATGAACCGGTTACAGCACAATAATATCCGATGGCCGACGTGATGTTACCCGGATTAAATGTACTGTTGGTGGCGTTACTTATCATGGTAGAAGGCGAGATGTACCATTGGTAAGTGTAAGTGCCTGATCCTCCTGATGCATTGGCAGATAGTGTTCCCGGACTTGTATTGTAACAAACATCCGTTGTTCCGCCACTCAGGGAGGCACTTACAGGCCCATAGATGGTTACTGTTTTGGTGGCAGTATTGACACATCCCCCTACGGTTACGGTATAGGTAATTACCGATGTTCCTGCTGCAATGCCGGATACAAAACCTGTTGATGAACCTACCGAGGCTATCCAGGGATTGGAACTTGTCCATGTGCCGCCGGAGTTGGTACTTGTCCACAGTGCTGCTGAACTCGTACATAAAGGTGTTATTCCCATGATAGTCTGTGCTGTGCCTACGTTGATGGAAACGTTTCCGCAGCCTGATGACCAGCAGCCTGTAGTAGCATTGTATGCCCTGGCATAAAAGGTGCTGTTCGAAGTCAGCGTCACAGTAACGGGGCTTCCGGAGGCTACAAAAGTACCTCCGCACGAGCCGGAGTACCAATATACGGTTGCGCCGGAAACCGAAGCCGACAAACTTGTTGTACTGCCCGGACATATCGAAGCAGGCGAAGCCGTAGGTGATGGACTGGCAGGCAATGAATACACTGTTACTGTTGTACTTAAGCAACCGGATGACCAGCAACCACTTGTAATATTAAAGGCCCTGGCAAAATAGGTAGTGGTTGATGCAGGTGTTACGGTCACCGGGCTGCCTGATGCAATTAATGTTCCTCCGCACGATCCGGTGTACCAGTTAATGGTTGCTCCTGATACCGAAGCTGACAGATTTGATGAAGCGCCCGCGCATATGGCAGATGGCGAGGCTGTCGGTGATGGATTGGCAGGCAATGGATTTACTGTTATGGTGATATTTCCGCAGCCTGCCGACCAACAGCCTGAGGCACTGTAAGCCCTGGCATAGTATGTTGTTGTGGTTGCCGGTGAAACAGTGATTGAATTACCCGTACCTATCAATGTTCCTCCGCAGGAACCGGTATACCAATAGACCGTGGCGCCTGCCACTGAAGCTGTAATATTGGTCGAACTGCCCTGGCAGATCGTTGCCGGAGAAGCGGCCGGTGAAGGATCGGGCGGCAATGGATTTACTGTTATTGTTGTACTTCCGCAATTTGCTGACCAGCATCCCGATGTGTTATACGCACGGGCATAATATGTAGTCGTTGATACCGGGGTGACACTGACTGTGTTACCCGATGCAATAAGACTTCCTCCGCATGAACCTGTGTACCAGAATATTGTGGAATTTGTTACTGTTGCAGACAAACTTGACGAATTACCCGTGCATATAGATAAAGGTGAAGCTGTTGGTGATGGATTTGCCGGTGGTGCCCAAACAGTGATTACGACGCCTGCGCAACCGGACCAGCAACCATTGGTGAGATTATATGATCTGGCATAATATGTAGTAGTTGTGGCAGGTGTTACCGTAATCGGGCTGCCAGAAGCGATCAGGGTTCCTCCGCAGGAACCGGTGTACCAATAAACAATTGATCCCGTCACAGAAGCCGAGAGGGTTGAAGAGCTACCGAGACAAATTGCTGATGGCGAGGCTGCCGGAGTTGGTGTGGCAGCAGCATTAACAGTTACGGGTACACTTCCGCAACCCGCTGACCAGCAGCCCGAAGGATTATAGGCCCGTGCATAGTATGTAGTTGTGGTTGCAGGAAAAACATTGATTGAGTTGCCTGTGCCAACATAACCTGCTCCGCATGAACCGGAATACCAGTATATGATCGATCCCGTTACCGAAGCTGATAAATTGGTTGCCGTGCCGGCACATATCGTTGAAAGTGAGACCGAAGGTGATGGTACAGCGGGTACAGTAGTGACCGTTACGGTAATACTGCCGCAGGCAGGCGACCAACATCCGTTGGAAGTATTATAAGTCCTCACAAAATAGGTAGTGGAAACGGCAGGTGTCACCACTATCGGGCTGCCTGTTCCGATAAGTGTCCCGCCGCAGGAACCGGTGTACCAGTATATTTCAGAGCCGGCCTGCGAAGCAGATAGTGTGCTTGATCCGCTTCCGCAAATTACCGTGGGTGTTGCTGCTGGAGTAGGATTACCGGGAAATGGCCCTGACTGGGTGACAACCCATTGAGTACCACCAATAGCGGTGCAACATGACCACGGTATACATGAGCAGGAAGAATAATTACTGCAGTGGTGAACACAGCACCAGTCGTAAGCATATCCCGAAGGGCAGCTTGCAGCTTCCGGGACATTGTCACAACACCAGCCAGCCCCGCAAGGACTGCCATTCTGAATGTACAAGGTTTCGGTGTAGGAGCAGCAGTCCCCGTAGTATGTCTGTGTTGTGCTGGTGGGCGTATAACCGGCAGGAGGTGTCCCTACAGGGGGACACGTTGTACCGGTTTTATTTTGTGCAAGCCACTTATATCCCGGTTCTTCGTTTGATGGTGAATTGTTTTCACCGTTTACTGCATTTGCTAAAAGAGTATTACTGTTTTGTTGCGCCGGATCCTTTCCTGAATCTGTGGTGCAAACACTTTGCGAAACATAGGTGTGGCCTGAAAAAGTCCGCATTTTCAAACGGTAAAACTTTGGATGTACTAATACATTGCGGCTTTTTAACACATCATTGAATATATATCTCACATTGCCATGTTCTGTCGACATTAAAATATTATTATAATAATCAAGTTCTGTGGGATAGTCGAATAAATGGATATCTGGCAAATCCGAGATCAGCGCTTCAGAGCATGGGGTAAAATTGATTCTGTCATTACCCGATTCGAGTATAACTTCTTTGATGTTTTCCGAATCATAATTTTCCCAGACTAAATGAACGTATGAATCCTGAAGTACCCCGATGTAAAAAAATATATGAACCTGCTCTGGTTTTGATTCCGGAGTGGATTGGGATAACAGATAATTGGCGTTGGTCTGAGCTATATTTACAAACCTGATTAACAACATGAAAAGAATAAAAACAAATAAATTTTTATTAGCATACATAATAATATATTTTTTTAATAAATAACTATTTTAGATGTGATTTATTCAAATCAAATAGCAAGTTCTATTTTTTTGATACACAAATGTATGAAAAAAAAGTTTAACAAAAAAATAATAATGATCTATTGTGTGAGAACTAATATGTATAGACAATAAAGCTCTGTATTTCGCCTTTAATGTTTATTGAAGTTGCTGAAATCATTGAAAACTATGCTAATAAGCTGGTAAAGAATATTATAGTCTGTCTTCGATGTTATAGAAAAGTATGGATAACAATCCGAAAAAATACACGCCCATTTGTCTTTCCAGTATAGATTCACTAAAAAAGACTAAAATAACGGCTATCATGAAATACCTGGCTTCAGGAATTATTATTATCTTTTTGAATATCCAAAAAAGACAAACCAAAAAAGTCAGAAGTACAAATATCCCGTAAGCAATGCCTTCGGTAAGGTATTGGTTATGAGGATTAAAGCTCTGATCTTTATCTTCCCATCCTTTGGTGGAATAACAGGCATTGAGTTCATCCTGAAAAAACCGGCTTCCGGTTCCCCATAAAATATTTTCTGAAAATACCATCCATGAACAATCGGTAATCATTTTGCGCTGTGATATGGTGTTTTCCTGAAAACTGTTTCCATCAGCCCACGTAATGATTTCTCCGAAGCGCGCTTTAAGTGATGGTACACAAAATATCAGAAGGGTCATCAATAACAGGGTGCTTAAAATCCATGCCGCTTTCTTCAAAACGGAAATTTTTTTCAGAAATATATGTGTCAGTATGATAATCAATAAGATAATAATGGTAATTCTCACTGCGAGCAACAGCACTGAAACAAATAATAAAGTTGCCATTACAATTCCGGCTATCCTTAAAGCTTTTTTGCAGGCCGATAAATTGCAATAGAAGAAACTTCCTCCACAAAGGGCAAAAATCGAATAATACGTGGGATGCAGCCCTGAGATATGCTCGAAATTGTCTCTGAGGATAAATGCACCGTTCTCATAGTAGGATGGATCAGCTAGCAATCCCTTTGCCAGCAGGTATGAGAAGCTGTATATGGTGAGCAGCGTTACCGACAATGAAAAGATCAGTACCGGTATCTTATAGTTTTTAAACCCGGTGATTTTCAGGAATACAGGTATTATCAGCGGCGCCGTGAAAAAGAAAAGTTTTTTTTCGAATTCAAAGCGTGCCAAAGGGTCGAAACCGGAGGTGAAAAACTCTATGAGATAAGGCACGAAAGGCAGGATAAAAACAAGATTCTGAAACATTGTTTTTCCGATAGAGATGGGTTTTATTATAAACATCAGAAGGGTGGCCAGCGTGAGCAGCATGAAGACGGCGTTGCTGAATTTCAGCGGAAATACCGGGAAAGCAAACAATGTCAGAAAAAGCATGGTGGCCACCCGGGCGGGCCATTTCATGCTACTCTTTTCTTCTTTCGGAAAAAAATCTGTTGATTTTATCATCGACAAAAGTCTTGAACTCGGTTCGAAATCGTTCTATGCTGAATCGTGTAATATTTTTTTCAAAATCATTGTACCGGAAAGTCCTCTTACCGGTATGAAAAGCCCTAATCGTTGCAACCATATCTTCGGGTGTCTGGTCATTAAAAAAGACTCCGGTGTCATTGTTCACGGTTTCCTTATATCCGCCTTTGAATGGTACGATAACCGGGGTGCCGTACGATTGGGCTTCAACGACCGAAATTCCGAAATCCTCGGTGGCAGCGGCAATAAAAGCCTTTGCACGGGACATTTTCCGGTGTTTGGTTTCTTCATCAATAAAACCCAGATAGGTGACATTTGGAGGAAGGTCTTTCATAATTTTTCGCCGCATGGGTCCAAATCCGGCTATTTCGAGTTTCAGTTCGGGCATGCGGCGGAATGCTTCCACAATAAGGTCAATATTTTTATAGGTGACCAGGCGTGAAACGGTGATGTATGATTCGGATCTGTCACCAGCCTGATCTTTCATACCTATATTCACGGGAGGATATATGACGGTACTCTGACGCATGAAGAACCTTTGAATCCTGTCGTGTACAAAGGATGAATTGGCAATAAAATGATCAACCCTGTCGCAACTTGCAAAATCCCATTTACGCAATTTTTCAAAGAAATAACTTAGTATGCCTTTTGTTATTCCGGTATTGGTGACTTTGAGATAATCTTCTTTCAGATCCCAGGCATAACGTGCAGGGCTGTGACAGTAGGATATGTGTAATTGTCCCGGCTGTCTTTTCACGCCTTTGGCAACACAGGAGGATGAAGAAATGATGACCTGGTAGTCTTTCAGATCAAGGCTTTCGATGGCATACGGGAACAGTGGGAAAAGATTGCGGTATCCCCGGCGTGCAAAAGGAATATGCTGAATAAAACTGGT
The DNA here is from genome assembly GCA_035389045.1 of Bacteroidales bacterium. GTDB lineage: Bacteria > Bacteroidota > Bacteroidia > Bacteroidales > CAIWKO01 > CAIWKO01. Next base: position 96,512 of record DAOORA010000007.1, read on the forward strand.
TTTTGATGTTTTTCCATGCAGGTACGTATCGCGGTTGTTTTGATCAAAAAAATCGAACAGGCAGAAGACATCGGCCTCCGGATAACAATGAAGTATCTCCTTCACTACTTTTTCGGCTCCGCCGGCTTCATTGAACCAATCATGCACAAGCGCAATTTTCAGCATGTTCCGGTTTTTTTGAGTTTGCTGTTATTACAGATATAATGATGACAAAAAACAGAGTGCAAATCTAAGAAATTGTTTTGATTTTATCTTTTCATATCTTTATGGGCAATTTCTTTTTTTGAGGTGCTGATAAATAAAATCCGAATAGATTCTTGTAACAATATTACTTTTCTGTATTACTTTTTTGCATGTCC
>DAOORA010000008.1:0-41258 GCA_035389045.1 Bacteroidales bacterium
GTTACAAGAATCTATTCGGATTTTATTTATCAGCACCTCAAAAAAAGAAATTGCCAAAATATTTGCAGAAAGGGAATTTTTGCAGTCCTTATTTTCTGGATAAGGGCAATAATTCTTTTATTTCAGCCCAGATGGATTGGTCCATTTTAGCACCTATCACTTCAATAACTTTGCCGGCCAGCAGCGAACCGATTTCGCCACACTTTTCCAGGGGCAGATCATTGGCAAGACCATAAATAAATCCAGCCGCATAGGCATCTCCGGCGCCTGTGGTATCTATGCACTTTGATTCTCTGGGCTCAATACGATACAGGTTGTTACCCTGTTTCACGAGGGAACCTTTATGGCCGACTTTTACGACAGCAATCCCACAAATACCGGCAAGCACATCGAGGGCTTTTTCAGGTTCAAGACCGGTAAAGGCTTTAGCTTCTTCTTCGTTGGCGAACACAATATCTACATAATCAGACATGACCTTTTTCAGAAAATCAAGATTTTGCTCAACCACATTATAACTCGCCAGATCAAGGCAAATCTTACAAGGATGCTGATTGGCAAATTCCAGGATTTTTTCAACAAGTTTGTGATTTTGAACAAGATAACCTTCTATATATAAATAATCAAATTGCAGGAACATTTCGGTGGAAAGATCTTCATGAGAAAGTTCAACGGAGGCTCCCAGGTAGGTGGCGAAAGTACGTTCAGAATCAGGACTGATAAGTGCGATGGCGCGTCCTGTATCAGATAATCCGGTGAGCAATAAAGGGTCTATTCCGTTATTACGCATATCATCGGAAAAAAACTTTCCATAAACATCATCACCGGTTTTTCCGATAAAGGTTGTCGGCGTTCCGAGGTTGGCAAGTCCATGAATGGTATTTGCCGCTGAACCTCCAGAAGATATTTCTCTTTTGAATTGTTCTGATAATTTTAATATTTCAGATGACAGATCTGAGTCCACAAGCTGCATACTGCCTTTCTGAATCTCGAGCTGTGTAAGAAATTTATCCGAATCAAGGATAGTCATAATATCTACAAGTGCATTACCAATACCTAATACTTTTTTCATAAAATTCATTTTTCCGGATACAAAAGTAATAAAAAAAACCGGTTTCGTGACAGAGAAAATCCCTGCTTAACGATAGTCTTGAGCTAATAGCAGAACTGTTTTATGGTATCATAAGCCTCTTTCATACCTAATTCTCCGGCTTTGCTCAGATCCAGGCAGCCAGCAGCTCTTTGTCCCGAAAATATTTTTGCCAATCCCCTGGAATAATAGGCTTTTGAACTATTTTTGTTAAATTCCAGAACCATAGTATAGTCTTCAATAGCGCTTGTATAGTCCCGTATTTTACTTCTTGAGTCGCCCCGGTAAAAATAAAAATCTACATTATTGGGATTATTCTTAATAGCTTCACTGAAATCAGCAATTGCGCCATGGTAATCCTGGAGGAGATCTTTGGCAACCCCGCGGCGGAAATAAGCTTCCGAATACATATTTTTCACCTTGATCACTTCGGTAAAATCAGCTATTGCACCAATATAATCCTGTGTTTTGATTTTGGCATCCCCCCTTTTAAAATAAGCATTGGTAAACCCAGGCGATTTATCGATCACTTGTGTGTAATCGGCTATTGAACCCATATAATCCAAGAGTTCGTCCCGGGCTAATCCCCTGAAATAATATGCCCTTGCATAGTTTGGTTTGATCTCAATAGCTTTGGTAAAATCATTGATAGCCTCAGCATATTCTTTTTTCTTATACTTATCATTTCCGGTTTTACAAAAATCTTTGGCTGATTGCCCCAAACTGCTAACAGACATAAAAATGAAGCCGGATAACAAAAAAGTTATAAAAACGGTTATTTTCTTCATTTTTTCAGAAGGTTCCTAACCATTCTATGAGCCGGTAAAATGTTTACCGCATCATTAATGGTTTATTTTCATACAAAATAACAAAATAAAAACAATTAATGCAAGTATCAATGTAAAACCTTAAAAAGAAATAGCTGCATATTCTTTACAGCAAGCCATGTATTTTAACCTGAGCAATTTAAAAAGATCAAGATAATACTTCTCTGTGGCTTTCTTTGAAAAGCCCTGTGGTTTCTTACGTTCTTATTATAACACAGTTACACAGTTATACAGAGAAAAATTTGCATATGCAGCATCCAACTTGCTATATATTCTTTATACAGCCAGGCATAAAATGATTATTTTTACCAAAAAAAACAGAGCACTCAATGTTAATGGATATTTTTTATAAATAATTAAATATGAAAACTTTAGATTCTGTATTTCCTGATAAAAAGAATATTCCGGCTCCTTTTCTTCTGCCGTCACCTGTGGAACAGAAAGAATATCTTATCAATGGAGAAATCCGTCATTGGAAGGGAGAAGTTCAGCCCGTATATTCACCGGTATTCACCGGAGATGATCTGGCAAATCCTGTATATATAGGACATTATCCATTAATGGACAAGGCGGAATCATTAAAAGCCCTGGATGCAGCCGTAAAAGCCTATGATTGCGGCAGGGGTTTATGGCCGACCATGACGGTTGAAAAAAGAATTGACTGTGTAAAGAACTTTATTCTTCTCATGAAAGAACAACGTGAAACCATTATACGGCTGCTGATGTGGGAGATCGGGAAAAGTCTTAAAGACTCGGAAAAAGAGTTTGACCGGACGGTGGATTACATTAATGACACCATCGAATCATTGAAAAATTTAGACCGGGATTCCTCGCGGTTTGTAATTTCCCAGAATATTATCGGACAAATACGAAGGTCTCCCCTTGGTGTTGTTCTATGCATGGGCCCGTTTAATTATCCGCTGAATGAAACGTTCACCACGCTGATACCTGCCCTGATCATGGGCAATACTATAATTTTCAAACCGCCCAAACTGGGTGTGTTACTGCATAATCCTTTGCTTTCTGCTTTCAAAGAGGCTTTTCCTGCCGGTGTGGTCAATACAGTATATGGCGAAGGACAGGTTGTGATAGGCCCGCTGATGGAATCGGGAAAAATTGATGTTTTAGCTTTTATTGGCTCAAGCCGTGTGGCTGATATTTTGAAAAAGCAACACCCGAAACCGCACCGCCTGAAAAGTGTTCTGGGTCTTGACGCCAAAAATCCGGGCATCGTATTGCATGATGCGGATATTAATGAAACGGTCAAAGAGTGTATTACAGGAGCCTTATCATTTAACGGTCAAAGGTGTACGGCATTAAAAATTATTTTTGTCCATGAGGACATTATTGAATCTTTTCTGGAAAAACTATCAGCTGAATTAGAAAATCTTAAAACCGGTATGCCGTGGGATGAAGGGGTCCATATTACACCGCTGGCTGAACCGGGCAAAACAGAATACCTTACAGAACTTATCAACGACGCCTTGCAACATGGAGCCAAAATCGTAAATCCATCGGGAGGAATTTTCAACAGATCATGTTTTTTACCGGCCATATTATATAATATAAATGAAAATATGCGGGTTTACAGCGAAGAACAGTTCGGCCCTTTGATCCCGGTAATAAGCTACCATAATATCGAAGAACCTTTGAACTATATCATTAACTCAAATTATGGCCAACAGGCCAGCATCTTCGGAAATGATACCGGTCAGATAGCAAGTTTAATTGACACTCTGGTCAACCAGGTTTCGAGGATCAACCTGAACTCACAATGTCAGCGCGGCCCCGACACCTTTCCATTTACGGGAAGAAAAGATTCGGCTGAAGGCACCTTGTCGGTTTCTGATGCGTTAAGGGTTTTTTCGATCAGGACATTATTTGCAGCAAAAGACATCGATGCAAATAAAAGTATTATCAGGAAAATCATCAAAGATGATAAATCTAATTTTCTTACTACCGATTTTATTCTATAGAGGAAGCTTATTATCCGGGAAAAATGTTGTGTATCCAAAAGCACACTGCACTTACTGATTATGGATTTTTTATCACTTTGAGTCGGTTTGCCGGCATGTTTTTCCAAAGTATTTAAAACAAAAGAAGACGGTGTTGATATTCTGTTAATACATTTTTGGCCCAACATTTGTTTAAACGCTTCAAACAAATTAATTTCGCATCCCAAATTGAACATATCGAACATAATCATATGGATAAATTCGAGATTTTAGACAAGAAGTGGCTTAAAATCACTCAGTGTGAAAAAAAAACATGTTTCATGAAATTAGAGGATATCAATTTCCTGAGACTTAAATATGACTCAAAAAAGTATAAAGACAAATTACATATCATCACTATTTCTTGTCCCTCAGGCGAATTTGACCTTATTTATAACCCGGATGATAATAATTCATGCGGGAAGGATTTTGAAAAAATTAAAAGCATTTTAGGTATTCCAAACTAAGAAACTGTTTTGATTTTATGTCACATAAGATTTATGATGGATTTTTTAGCGAAACGAGGCAGATTTTGCTGACATAGTTTATCCGATGTCGAAAAATCTAACGAAGTTGCAGCAAAAAAGACGCATAAAGATATGAAAGGATAAAATCAAAACAATTTCTAAGTCCGCTGGTTGTTTTGACAACATTTTATTTTGTTGTTGCACAAAAAACCGGCTTTTCTATTTTTCAGATAACATTACCTGTCAACATTTACCTTTTGGTATAAAAGGGAACAAAAAAGAAACCCAACCGGTTTTGTCTCATTCAATAATGAACAAAATCCTGTAATTCTGATATCAATTTCACCTTTCAAGCTCTTCCAACACATTTACAATTGGAAAAATAAAATAGTCAAAAATCTTCTTACTATGCATTTTTTTTATAAATTGCACACTCAAAAACAAGGTAATGAAAAAAATCATTTTGGGTTTATTTATATGTTCCGGTATACTTGCGTTGAGCAGCTGTGAAAAGAAAACCGGCGGATGCACTAACCAGGCGGCTCTGAATTATAATGCAGACGCCAATGAAAACGACGGTTCCTGTATCGAAATTGGTTCTGATTACCAGGGCGGCATCCTTGCGTATATTTTACAGCCGGGCGACCCCGGATACGATGCCAGTGTAAAACACGGATTAATAGCTGATACCTTATGTCATTTTTCGCTTATTGAATGGGGATGTGCGGGAACAGCAACAGGCGCTACCTCAACCGCAATTGGAGCCGGCAAGGCCAATACCATCGCTATTGTGAACGGATGTGCGGAATCCGGTGCCGCCTATGTGTGCGACACCCTGGTTTCGGGAGGTTACGACGACTGGTTCCTGCCCAGCCGCGACGAACTGGAAAAATTATATTTATCGAAAGACCTTTTAGGTGGCTTTGCCAGCGACCGCTACTGGAGCAGTTCCGAAAGCAATGCACACGAAGCCTGGTCGCACGACTTTGGCAACGACAGCATCAAGGAAAATCATAAATACCATCCGTATTATGTAAGGGCGGTAAGGTCGTTCTGATTACTTTCATATCAATAACTTTAAATCCTTTTGAAATCATATTTTTTATCATTTTTTCAGGTTCTTTAAATTCGGATTTTATTGAAAATAAAAAGTTTATTAACACCGATTCGGTTAAAAGGATATTGATCATTTTACTGATGAATATCGCAACGTGCAAATTTTAAATAATAAGAAGAATACAAATAATATCCTAACTTTAAATAGAGTTTGTCCATAATGTCCGACTTCATCGTTATTCTTGTTTTGAAAACAGTCATTTGCAAAAGCAAACTCCTTGATTTGCAAAACTTCGAAAGCCCGCCTGAATGACGCAGTCGGGCAGGCCTCGAATTCGAACATTCTGGTTCAAACTCTGACTTTATGGACAGACTTTAAATAAGGAGGTTAATCATGTGTACTTCAATTAAACTAAAAAATAAAACCGAAACAGTTTTGGCCCAGAACTTCGATTTTTATTACGGGCATGGGCTTATCATTACAAATAAACGTAACATTGCAAAAGTAGCCATGTGCGATGACCTTACCGAAGAAAATATGTACTCGGACAGGAACAGCGGGGCAAAATGGGTGTCAAAATACGGAAGCGTAACTTTTAATCAATTCGGACGGGAACTTCCGACCTGCGGCATCAATGAAGCAGGATTGTCTGTTGTTTCCATGTGGCACGACACTGACCAAAAGATCAATATTGCCGGTGAAAAAAATCTGATTTCAGAATTGCAATGGATACAGATGCAATTAGATAAGTTTTCCTCAATCCAGGAAGTTAAAGAAGGCATGGAAAATTATTCATTTTCGGTATCCATACATCCAATGCATTATCATTTATCTGACAAAACCGGCGAATCTGCAATTTTTGAACTGGAAAACGGAAAACTGCAAATTTTTCAAAACAAGGATATAGTTGCCTGTGGTAATGCAGGAATTACGCAGTCTCTGGAGTATTCCCAAAAACACTGCATCCAAAAACCTGCTGATATAAAAATAGTTGATCCTATTCTGGACCGGGCATCAAAAGCCATCGCGCTGACAAAAGAATTCAACAGCACAGATTCTTCCGCTGATATCAGGTCACAAGCCTTCAAAATTCTTGATTTGGTAAGTTTACAGCTTGGATTTAAAACGCTTTTCCGGTGGATCGGCAAAGGAATCCCTCCTTCCCAGACATTTCTGCAGATAGTATTTGATATCTCAGGGATGAAGTTGTTTTTCAGATCAACAAAAAAGAAATATTCTCAGATCAAATCAATAGACATCTGTGATATTGATTTTTCACCATTGAAACCAGTTATGGTATATGATATTGAGCAATCCGAAACGGGGAATATCACTGATCGTATGACTACCTATTCCCGTGAGATAAATCAGAGAATCGTTGAAAAGAGTTTTAAACCTGTCCGTAAGATTTTTCCACCGGAAGAACAGAAAGAACTTACCCGGTACCCTGAACTATTAAGCATTGTTGAAGATTAACATTTGTTGTACGGCGATTTTTGCAAAACACAACAAAGCAAACATCTCCAGAAACATATAACAGGTTTTTTACACGATTGCCTTATATTCATATGCCGGTTTGCAATCATCTCGATTTTATTTGTCTGCATTATCAGCCAGGAAGATCAGAATCATTTAGTATGATACGTTCTCAGGCAGAATCCGCAGCCGTCATAACCGGCATTAAGGCCATCCTGAAGTTTTTCAAAATGCACCTTATGTTTATGGCTCATCCTGTCAACCCACTGGCAGCGGCAATCATGCAACTCACCGGTGTTCCAGTTTCCGATATAATAATTCCCTGCTTCGGCCACACTGCGGTAAACAGGCATTTCAGGATCCCCGAAGACATGCGTGTTAAAACAGTACCATATCCGGTAAATCCTTTCCAGACCGGTTATTCCCTGCAACAGATCAAGCCGCGAGTCATTCAGTTCGCCCAGGTGCCGGGTTGACAGCAGTCTTATAAAGAATTCTTCACGGTACAAACTCCCAAGCCCGATCCAACTGAAGCGAGTATTGCCGATGTAGGCCACCGCACCCCCATCAGTTTTATTGGTGGCGACTTCTGCAACGCAATCACCGGCATCCATCTGGCCGGTAAGACATGAATCGGCATAGAGTATGAAGGTTTCACTGCCATTGGTCAGGCTGTTCACCAGGGCAGGAGAAAAATAGGCACATCCGCCCGAGTTGCCATGTCCGGTCAGGCTGACAAAATGAGGTCCGCGGTTGAGAGCATCCTTCAGGTTGGCCTCCGTCAGGTGTCTGAGCCAGGTTTCACTTACTTCTGCAGGAATCATATCCGCCTCATCAGTATAAAGCCTTTCGATAGTAGTGATCCCGGGGTAATACTGTTGAATCTTATCCCTTAATGATTCCTGTTCGGTGATGGAGCTGTCAAGCCCCGACCGGTCAATGGCATAGTACATCGGATTCAGCACACTGGTATTCCCGTTCCACACCACAATATAAGGAGTGGGAACCGGACATTCAAAATGAATCCAAAAAAAATCCCATGTCCAGACACTTGGGGTCAGGTCGTTGAAGTTTTTGGCATAGTACCATCCGGGGTTGTTGTGTTTTGCATCTGATCTGTAATTCAGCCTGAGATAATAGTGATCGTCGAAGAAGCATATCAGCTGGTCTCCGACATCCGGAGGCAGGATGTCGCAACGTAACAGCGAGTATTCTCCCGAAGGGGTATATTGTTTATTCGCAGGAGGAACAGCATTGGTGGTATCGTGCGGAATACGGACAAAAGGACTCCATGTGGCCGCTGCAAATAACATCGCCCTGAATCGGTCATAGTCCGAATCAGGACGCGGTAAGGCTCCCCAGTTTTCATATTCCTTTACTTTTTTTACAAAAGCCTCCGCTTCAGTCACCGATTCCACCGAAGCTCTTCCGATTGTTACATCAGCGTGAAATTCTACATGGTCAAAAATCGTTGTTTCGTTGTGTTGTCCGTAAAGTCCATTGTTCAGATGATCCCAGTCGTGCTTGCCGGCCACCGAATACCCTGATCCGTAAAGACTTGCATAATAGAGGTCGGTAGGGATCATATTCATATTGGTGTACCAGACCATTTTTGCATTCGCTGTAGCGGCAGGACCATTTACCCTCACCCACTCCGTAACTGTGGCGCTCCGCGTTGCAAAAGTCTTGCTGGTGGTATGATACCAACCGGGAGTTGTCGCATTAGAGCTGCCAGCGCTGTCGTAAGGGATCACGGCTCCGGTATCATAATTGGAAAGTATGTGCGTGATTTGTCCAAAGTCACCGGTATCGATATGCATACCAAGGAAGGTTCCTTTCCATTCGGATTTATTCTTTTCATCCAGGTTACCGGATTCGATTCTTCCCCAGGCCGAGCATGCGGCCTGCCGGACCGGGATGATGCTTACGTCGCCGCCCAGAAGCACAAATTCGACACCGCGGGACATGCAGAACCACTTGAGGAAATTTCGTATCACTTCCTGAAGGTCTCTTGCGCCGGTTTTGAAATCTCCATATTGGCCATTGACAATGTTTTTCACTTGTGCCACATAGGTACGCAACCCCCGTGATTTTTTCCAGTTGGCCAGTTTTTGAAATTCGGCTGTAATATTTCCTGCCGTAGCCGTGGTTTGAATAGTAACAGCATCCCATTTATTATCATCTGTAATGATAAGGTAATCACACTGATCGGGAGGCACAATTCCTTTAATTATGGTTTTTTCTTTTTTCCCGACAATTTTCAGTTCTGCTTTTTTAAGCATGTCGAGGTTTTTACGCAACACTTTCTCAACAGGCAGTTTGTTCATAACCATATCACTCAGGTACAGGTGTTGCCTGAGTAACTTTCTGGGGGTAGTGCGCTGCAGAACTTCTTTTGCTTTATTTGCTGTTGTCGCTGAAGGAGCTGATTCCACCGTAACCATAACCTCCTCAACCAGTTCCAGCAAGCCTTCTTTTGTCAGGCAGACAGGCCAGACATCAATCAGCACGACCGGTACAAGTCCTGTCATCTCCTCGCCGGCAAACCGGCAAACTTTATTTCTGAGTTTGAAAGCCTCCAGGTACTTGTCTTTGTGTGGCATCATGAAGGCGCGTTTGAAGTTTTTATGTGGCAGGTCGGCAGCAGGTCCTATAGCAGGTTTCTGAATGCAGGCGACCGGTTCTGGTAAGTGATTGAGCAGGACCGATGAAACAATTTTAGTTTGCAATTTTTTAAATGTATGACCCTGGGGAAGAGCTACACGCATGATTTTGTGAGGCAAGGCGGGCGCACCGGGTTCACCTCCGGTCCAGTAATCTTTCATACTTATCCGGATACCAAAGGGCGTCGGTGTGAGTATAACATCCCCCCTGTTGAAATGCAGGTTCTGAACATGGCTCGTATTGCCTGAATTTGATTTGCCACCCGTGTTAATTTTCTTTTTCATAATATGGGGTTTACATAAAACATAAAATCATTTTATCAAAGATAACTATTTCAGGATCAAATTGCAATAGCGCTTTAAAAATACTTACCAAGCCTCATCACTTTAAAACTCCAGGAGATGGAATAAAAGATTTTCTCACAAAAGGGGATTGAGGCCATGTGACAGAAGCATTATTAAAAACGGACACGAAGTGGTTATTGTTAATTGGCTAAAAAGGCTGTATTTACAGCAGAATAATATTGGTTAATAAATTGATTATCAGAATGTTAATTGAATAAAATATCATATCTTGTTGGCCAACAACCAATTAACCAAAATAAGATGCAAAATTATTCAGCCAACGTTACCGATAATCGGTGGCAAGTTATAGAAACTTTATTTAATGACAAAAGAAAACGAAAACATTCAAATAGAGAAATTTTTAATTCATTGCTCTACATTACAAAAACTGGCATTCAATGGCGTTTATTACCAAAGGATTTTCCCAAATGGCAATTGGTGTATTATTATTTCCGGTAATGGACAGCAGAAGGATTAATTGAAGAAATACATGATTGTTTATGTGAAAAAATTAGAGTTCAACATGGAAAAGAAAAAAGTCCAAGTATGAGTTTGTAAGATAGTCAAAGCGTTAAAACACATTCAATGACAACAGAAAAAGGATATGAAGGTAATAAAAAAATACAAGGCAGGAAACGACATGTTGTCACTGATACATTAGGTTTAATTATGGCTGTAGTAATTCAAAATGCTAATGTTCAAGACAGTAGTGGCGCAAAAGGAGTGATTGAGGAGCTAAGATACAAATATCCTCGTTGGGTAAAAAATTTTAGCAGACCAAGGATATCCTGGGGATTTGGGAGAGTGGGTACTTCGTTTTTTTGGCTGGACATTAGAAATTGTTTCTAAAGTTGTTGGTTTATCAGGGTTTAATGTTTTGCCAAAAAGGTGGATTGTTGAGAGAACATTCGTTTGGCTCGGTTTTCAAAGAAGACTAGTGCGTGATTATGAAGTCTTACCTGAGTGTAGCAGAGGTTTTGTTCATATTGCTATGATCAGATTGATGCTTAATAAAATTAATTTTTAATTTTTAAACAACCATTAAGTGGCTCCTTAATAAAAGCAATAACGATATGGCCGGCCTTTGTTATGCAAATTGTTAGGCAAATAAAAAAAGGGTTAAAACCAAAACGGCTGAAACCCTTGTCTTTTTTGCTCCCCAGCCAAGACTTGAACTTGGGACCCTCTGATTAACAGTCAGATGCTCTAACCAACTGAGCTACTGAGGAATTTTTTAAATTGGAGTGCAAAATTAACTATTTTTTCGAAACTGCAAAATATTTTTTAAATTAAAAATCAGAAATTTTATTTTGCTCAAGAAATCCTTCCGTAAGTCGCGATACAGGATAATTTTTCAGGTCATCAAGATCAATCTTAATCAACTCTGTACCCCCTATATCTTCAAATATCCTGATGTGTATAAATACAGCATTGATAAGCTGATGGCTCAATTTATGAGCATAAACCGGCGAAATACGAACAACCCGGTACTTTCCATTATTTAACAATGCCCTGAATTCACCGGAATCCAATAATTTCCCTGTAGCCAGTTTTTTTTCGGTTTCTATTAACGGAAACTGAAATAAATGCTTCCAGATATCATCGGATTTGCGCTTTATTATATATGTGTAAACTTTTCTTTTTGTTTTCAGTACCGGAACGATATAATGAAAATGCCGCACCTTAATCTTTATTTTCCTTGAAACGACAGGCAGTTCGGAAACCTTTCCCGTTTTAAAAGCTTTGCAGCCGGTTTTAAAAATACACGTACTACATTCCGGATTCTTTACCCGGCAATGCAGCGCTCCAAACTCCATGATCGCCTGGTTAAAATCTGCACTTCTCTTTTTGTCAAAAACCCCGGCTAATTTTTCAGTAATCAATTTCTCTCCGGCTGATGATTTAATATCTCGCGTTATACCGAAATACCGGCTTATCACCCTTTTGACATTTCCGTCCATCACCGGATACGGCAAATTATTGGCAAAAGACAATATTGCCGAAGCTGTGTATTTTCCAATTCCTTTTATCCCGGTCATTTCATCGTAGGACGATGGAAAAATACCATTATATCCAGTAACGATTTCCCTGGCTGCCAGGAGCATATTCCGGGCCCTTGAATAATAGCCAAGCCCCTGCCAGAGTTTCAGCAACTCATCTTCCCTGGCCGAAGCCAGAACGAAAATATCGGGAAACCGTTTCAGGAACCTTTCATAATAAGGCTTCCCATATTCAACACGGGTTTGTTGCAGTATGACTTCGGAAACCCAGATTTTATAAGAATCCTTTGTGTTCCGCCAGGGCAGATCGCGCTTATTTTTTTTGTACCAGCCTATGATCTTATCCGAAAAACTCATAATTATTCAACATCCGGGGCAAAAGTATTGATTAATAGCATAAAAAATTTTTTTAAAAGATAATATTTTTAAAAAAAACGTATATTTGCAGCCCGATTTGAAAATTTACCATTACAATAAAAACAAAAAATTAACGTATAAATTTATTTAATCATGACAAAAGCAGAAATCGTAACAGAAATTGCAAACAAAACAGGGATTGAAAAATTAACTGTTCAAACATCAGTCGAATCATTTATGGAAGTTGTTAAAGCCTCCATGTCGAAAGGCGAAAATGTTTATCTCAGAGGCTTTGGAAGTTTTATCGTAAAAAAACGCGCACAAAAAACCGGCAGAAATATTTCAAAAAACACAACCATCGTTATTCCTGCTCATAACATACCCGCATTCAAACCGGCAAAGGTTTTCTCAAATGCAGTTAAAAAAGGTGGAAAATAATTATTAATTAATAAAGATATGCCAAGCGGAAAAAAAAGAAAAAGACACAAGATGTCGACCCACAAGCGGAAAAAACGACTGAGAAAAAACAGGCATAAGAAGAAATAACCAGAATTTATTATGCACTGCCTTAAAATGTCATAATTTTAAGGCAGCTGTTTTTTTTTCTCTTACTATCCACTGCAATATTTCACTATTTATTATTTGATTTAAAGTATAAAAAATTTATTGACTTTGAACAGGGAACTTATTATAGATTCCGGCCCTTCCGAAGTTCTTATTGCCTTGCTTGAAAACAAAAAGCTGGTTGAGCTTCACAGGGAAAAAAACAGCAATACTTTTTCTGTCGGAGATATTTATCTGGGCAAAGTCAAAAGAATTGTACAGGGACTGAATGCGGCATTCATTGATATCGGGTATGAAAAAGACGCTTTTTTGCATTACCTTGACCTGGGCCCGCAGATCAATTCATTGACCAAATACACAAAAAGCGCTGTTCAGGGCAAAGCTACCCCCCTGATCAATGCTGAACTGCCTGCTGAAAAAAGCATCGAAAAAACCGGCAAGATATCACAGATCATTGCCGTCAACCAGGAGATTCCTGTGCAAATAGCCAAGGAACCCATTTCGAGCAAAGGCCCCCGCATTACGTCCGAAATTGCCATTGCCGGTCGATATCTGGTACTTGTTCCTTTTTCCGACAGGGTTTCCATTTCGCAGAAAATAAAAAGTAACGAAGACAGGAACCGCCTGAAACGGCTGGTAATGAGCATTAAACCAAAAAACTTCGGCATTATCATACGGACTGTCGCAGAGAATAAAAAAGTGGCCGAACTTATTGCCGACCTCGAAGACCTGATGAAAAAATGGGATTCTTTAGTGGCGCGGCTCGAAAATGCCAAAGCTCCGAAAAAAATCCTCAGTGAAATCGACCGTTCATCGGTGATATTACGTGATATCCTGAACGAAACCTTCAACTTTATCCATGTAAATGACGCTGCCATTTACGATGAACTCAGAAACTATATAAAAACTTTTGCCCCTGAAAAGGCCGACATCGTTAAATTTTACAAAGGTAAAGATCCCGTTTTTGAACATTTCGGCATCGACAAACAGATTCGAAATGCTTTTGGCAAAAAAGTCTACCTCAAAAACGGAGCCTACCTGATCATTGAACACACCGAAGCCATGCACGTGATCGATGTGAACAGCGGACACCGCAGCAATACCGACAACAACCAGGAAGCCAACGCCATGGAGGTCAATATGGATGCTGCCGCAGAAATTGCCCGTCAACTTCGCCTGCGCGATATGGGAGGTATCATCAGCATTGATTTTATTGATCTGCATGTGGCTGCAAACCGCCGTGCCCTCTACGAAAAAATGAGTGCGGAAATGGAGGCCGATCATTCCAAGCATACCGTGTTGCCTCCCAGTAAGTTCGGTGTAGTACAGATCACCCGCCAGCGTGTGCGGCCCGAAACTAACGTAAAGATCCTTGAACAATGCCCTTTTTGCGAAGGTTCCGGTGAAATAAAAGCCAGCATCTCGCTTATAGATGATATTGAAAACCGCATCATCTATCTGCTTAAAGAACAGAACGAAAGAAAGATCAGCCTCCTGGTGCATCCCTACATGCACGCCTACCTGACCAAAGGATTGTTCTCCAGGCATATAAAATGGTTTTTTAAATTCGGGCAATGGATAAAACTGGATTATTCCAATAATTACCATTTCTTAGAATACCGTTTTTTCAGCAAAACCGGTGAAGAAATAAAACTCTGAGTTTTTTCCTTTAATTTCTTTTTTTCTTACTTTTGAGATTGATTTTCAAAAGCTATCTATTTTTATTATTAACCTTAATTTGAATTTATATGAAAAAAGTTTTTCTGTTATTATGTATTCCTCTGGCATTAGCCTTTACACAATGCAACAGGGGCGATAAAATAAAAACCACAAAACAAATGGGCTCAATTAATCAAACCGTTATCGATTCGACCGTCAACAATCTCATTGCCCAATATGGCGACAAAGAAAAAGAGCGCATCACCAAAGGTGTGACCCAGGCAGCTTCTTTATGGACAAAAACAGACGGCACCAACAAAGATTTTCAGGAATTCTGCATGGAAAATTTTGCCGGTGACACGGCCACGCTGAACTCTTTGTTCGACCGTTTACAGACTAACTTTGAAGTGATTTTCGGAAATTTCAACCGTATCAGTCTTGATCTTAAGCGTCCGCTGCACATCGATGATGGCGAGATGATCCCTGTGGATGACCTCTTCGGGGCATACGATCCGTTTGCACACCTAAATGACGATTTTTTCAGCAATAAAATTGCATTTATCACGGTATTGAATTTTCCTTTCTATACCCTGAAAGAAAAAGCTGAGTTGGGTACTAAATGGGACAGGAAACAATGGGCTTATGCCCGTCTGGGCGACATGTATACCTCACGTGTTCCGGCTGAGGTGCTGCAGAATTTCTCCGATGCCCTTACCAAAGCCGATATGTATATTTCCGAATATAATATATATATGGGAAACCTGGTTGACGATAAAAACAACACCTATTTCCCGAAAGACATGAAACTCATCAGTCATTGGGGTTTGCGCGACGAACTGAAATCCAATTATCAGGGAGAAAACGGGCTTATAAAGCAAAAAATGATCTATCAGGTCATGTTACGCATCATTTCGCAGGAAATCCCCGACAGCGCGATCAATAATCCGCGGGTACAATGGAATCCATACTCAAACAAGGTATATAAAGACACTAAGGAGATAACGGCAAAACCCGAAGATGATAACCGCTACGGTCAAATGCTCGGACTTTTCAATGCCATTCAGGGCATCGACGCTTATAATCCCCAATATCCGACCTATATCCAGCGGGCTTTTGAGCAGGGCATGGAAATACCACAGCCGGAAGTGGAAAAACTTTTTGTTGATTTTGTTTCTTCACCCGAAGTAAAACTAGTTGCCCAGAGCATAAGCAAACGCCTCAACCGCAAATTGGAACCTTTTGATATATGGTACGACGGTTTCAAACCAAGAAGCACTATTTCGCAGGAAGAATTAGACGCAAAAGTTCAGGCCAGATATAAGGATGTTAGCGATTATCAGAACGACCTTTCAAACATCCTGGTAAAATTGCAGTTCACCAAAGAAAAAGCAGATTATATCGCTTCGAAAATTGTCATTGATCCTGCCCGCGGATCCGGCCATGCCTGGGGCACCATGATGAAAGGCGATGTTTCGCACCTCCGCACCCGCTTCCCGAAAGAAGGCTGGAATTATAAAGGATACAACATCGCCTGCCACGAGTTCGGCCACAATGTAGAACAGACTTTGTCTATGTATGATGTGGATTATTACTCACTGTCAGGTGTTCCGAACACAGGATTCACCGAGGCGCTGGCATTTATTTTCCAGAAACGCGACCTCGACCTGCTCGGCATCAAAAACGACGACCCGAATAAAGAATATTTGCAAACTCTTGATGATTTTTGGGGTTGTTATGAAATTATGGGAGTATCGCTGGTGGATATGAAAACCTGGAAATGGTTATACGATCACCCCAAAGCAACAAAAAATGAATTGAAAGAGGCTGTGATAGTCAATGCCAAAGACGTCTGGAACAAATATTACGCTGAAGTTTTTGGTTTTAAAGACTGCCCCATACTCGGTATTTATTCACACATGATAGACAATCCGCTGTACCTGTCCAATTATCCCATTGGGCATCTGGTTCAGTTCCAGGTAGAAGAACAAATGAAAGGTAAAAACCTGGCAGACGAAACGATACGTATGTTTACCTATGGCCGCACCATTCCTGAGGTTTGGATGAAAAATGCCGTCGGCGCCCCTATCTCTATCAAGCCGATGCTCAATGCGACCAAAGAAGCATTAAAACAAACAGGCATGCCCTGATATCGCACCAGTGTAAGTCAGAGTGTGACTTAAAGTCACGCTCTGACTAAACGCCAAGGGCTCGCAGAATTTGTGAGCCTTTTTTATTAGCAAGTCGGAGCGCGGCTCAAAGCCGTCCTCCGACTAAAAGCCCACAGGCTTTCTGGATTTGTGAGTCTTTTTTTTATATTTGGTATTACATTCCTCATAACTATTCACCCCATTGAAAATATCATAAAGAAATTCTATAAGACTTGATATGCTTGTTATTAAGAATGATTTTTGTCTTGCGCCTTAATAGGAGATTCCTCGCTTCCCTGCCTGCACTGCCGTTTCGGCAGGCAGGGCTCGGAATGACAATTCAGTTTTGGAGGGTATAGGGAGGAGGAAAGCAGCGGGGCGCTTTGCGCCCCGCTGCTTTCCTCCTCCCAAATAACAAACCCTAATGTCATTCCGAATGAGCGAAGCGAAATGAGGAATCTCTTTGTTTTCAAGTACTTCAACGGGGTGAATAGTCACCATTCCTCAAATTAGTATTAATTTGGGGAATCTATTCCCAATATTTATGATTAATCATATTTCAACTGACCTGATAAAAAACAAATTATTTACAGTAAGGCAATAATTATTGGGGGGCAAGACAAAGCTGACTACCGATATCGTGTAAGTCAGCGTGTGACTTAAAGTCACGCTCTGACTAAACGCCAAGGGCTCGCAGAATTTGTGAGCCTTTTTTTTTGAAATCTGCCATCCCGGTTTTTTTGAATAAATCCCCAAACCTGTGTAACTTTGCACAGCTTATTTATTTTAAAACCATGGAAACTGTCGTCAGTGGCATCAGGCCTACCGGAAACCTGCACTTAGGAAACTATCTCGGAGCATTACAGAACTTTGTAAAAATGCAATACGAAAATAACTGCTATTTTTTTATTGCCGATTATCACTCGCTGACCACCCACCCCACTCCTGCAGACCTCCACGGCAATGTCCGCAATGTGCTGGTGGAATATCTTGCCTGCGGCCTTGACCCCGAAAAAGCAACTTTATATATCCAGAGCGATGTCCCCGAAACGGCTGAACTATACCTGATACTCAACATGAACGCCTATCTGGGCGAACTGGAACGTTGCACCTCCTTCAAAGAAAAAGCCCGCACCCAGCCCGAAAATGTCAACGCCGGCCTCCTCACCTATCCCACGCTGATGGCTGCCGACATCATCATCCACAAGGCCGCCATGGTTCCTGTGGGCAAAGACCAGGAACAGCACCTCGAAATGACACGAACCTTTGCAAAGCGATTTAACCGGCTTTACAAGGTAGAATACTTCCCCGAACCTGTTGCTTATAACTTCGGGCAAAACCTTATAAAAATACCCGGTCTCGACGGCAGCCTGAAAATGAGCAAATCCGACAATGAAAATTCCTGTATCTTTCTGGCCGACACCGCAGAGGTAATACGCAAAAAAATTATGAAGGCTGTGACGGATGAAGGCCCCAAAGTACCCAACCAGGCCAAACCGCAAGCCATTGAAAACCTTTTCAGCCTGATGAAGATCGTTTCAAAAGCCGAAACAGTGGCACACTTCGATGAATTATACAACAACTGCACGATACGTTACGGCGACCTCAAAAAACAACTTGCTGAGGACATGGTTAGCTTCATTGCTCCTCTTACGGAAAAGATCAGAGAACTGGCTTCCAACAATGATTATCTGCATAAAGTGGCACGGATGGGCGCCGAAAAAGCCCGCCACAGTGCAGCTAAAACCGTTAAGGAAGTTAAGGAAATCATCGGGTTCAAGGAATTCTGAAGAATACAGAAATGTTTGATTCTCTGATAGATTAATACTGCTGTTTTTAACATATACAAATGAGCCTTTCATCAGAACATATTGGCCTGTACTTCGGATCGTTCAACCCGATACATAACGGACATCTTGCCATCGCCGGTTTTTTGCTCGCAAATACGGATCTGGATGAAGTGTGGTTTGTTGTTTCGCCTCAAAGCCCCTTTAAAAGTGAATCCTCTTTGCTTGATGATGATCACCGTTATAAAATGGTACAATTAGCCATTAAAAAAAATATCAGGCTGAAGGCCTGTAATATTGAGTTTTCATTACCCAAACCATCCTATACCATCAACACACTGAGAGCGCTTGAAGAAAAATATCCGGATAAGAAATTCGCTCTGATCATGGGGTCAGACAATCTTGACAATTTCGACAAGTGGAAAGATTATAAAGACATCATCGACCATCACCGTATCTGGGTTTATCCGCGTCATGGCTCTGATGTCGGCAAATTTAAAAATCATCCTTCGGTACGCCTGATCAATGCACCTTTGCTTGACATCTCCTCGACAAACATACGAAAATTGATCCACGAAGGCAAGGATGTAAGCCGGATGGTACCTAAAAACGTTCTGACACATATAAATAAAATGAATTTTTACAGGGCTAACGTATGACGAATAGTCATTGTTTCCCATTATAATGATTTTCGACAACCGGCTCGCCCATGTATATCAAGACCTAATGCAAAAAATTTCAGCCCTCACTATTTCGGAGTACGATTACCCGCTGCCCAACGAAAAGATTGCCCGCTACCCTCTGCCGGAGCGCGACAGGTCGAAACTCCTGGTATGCCGGAACGGTTGTATTTCTGACCATTTTTTTTATGAATTACCAGACTTCCTGATGGAAGGCACCTTGCTTGTCCTGAATAATACAAGGGTAATCCATGCCAGGTTGAATTTTCAGAGAGCCAGTGGTGCAAAGATTGAGATTTTTTGCCTGGAGCCTGAATTCCCTGAAAAGGATATTCAACTGGCCATGCAACAAACAGATAGTTGTGTTTGGAAATGCCTGGTCGGCAACGCAAAAAAATGGAAAGGTGAAAAACTGTTTCTGAAAATGCAAGGTGAAAATACGGAACATAATCTCACCGCAGAACTCCTTGGACGTAGCGAAGACAATTTTCTGATCAGGTTTGCATGGTCGCCGTCGGTTATGAGTTTTTCACAAATCATTGAAACTGCAGGCAGCGTGCCTCTTCCTCCCTATATCCGTCGCCCTGCCGAACAAAGTGATAATGAACGTTATCAAACGGTTTATGCCGCTAACGACGGGTCTGTGGCAGCCCCAACAGCCGGCCTGCATTTTACCCCGCAGGTATTTGAAAAATTAATGAAGAAAAACATTACTCTGGCTCACACGACGCTGCATGTGGGCGCCGGAACATTCAGACCGGTGCAATCTGATGATATTGAAAAACATATCATGCATTCCGAACAGGTGGTGATCCATAAACAGCTTATTAACGATCTGCTTGCGGCAAAAGGCCTGATCATTGCTGTCGGAACAACGACAATAAGGTCGGTTGAGAGCCTTTACTATGCAGGGGTTGCCCTAATCAAGCAGGGGGCATTGCCGGATCATATCAGCCAGTGGGCACCCTATGACAACCAAGGGGCCAAATACGACAGAAGCCTGGTTCTTAATGAATTAAGGCGTCATATGGATGAGCACCATCTCGAACACATATCTTTTTCAACCAACATGATTATCATCCCGGGTTATCAGTTTAAATTGACTGATGGGATGGTGACGAATTTTCATCAGCCCAGAAGCACCCTGTTACTTTTGGTTTCCGCCTATCTTGGCAAAACTTGGAAACAGGTATATGAACATGCCCTGAATAACGCTTACCGGTTTCTGAGTTATGGGGACGCCTGTTTTTTTATGAAATAATTTCCGCCTTACCGGTTTTGTTATCAGGCAAATACAATGAAAAAAGCATGATAAAAAACAAAGCAAAGATCAGCGATATTGATGTGCTCATAAGAAGATAACCCGTGCCAAGTTGCAAAAGGAATATCCAGGGAATGGCCAGCAAAGCCAATTGACAACACACATACAAAACAAAACCTTTTTTTAGTCTTTTGCCCATCAGCACAACGGCAAAAATACACAACAGATGTAACCCTATCTTGAGCAGATGGCACAAAACACTACCGTGTTTTAGCTCTTCAGCCATAATGTCAATCACTGGTAAGGAGTTCAAAAAACATCCTGCTTTTGAGCCTGATAATAAAATAACCGAAACAATTACAGAAATGACATTGGAGATAACAGACAGAAAACACAGCAAATACAAAAAACCAGGAGGGCGGGTGACTTTTTTATTTATGGCATCGGTCATTTATAATTTTTTTAGATTTTTAAATTGCCGGGCATACAAAACAATAAACAACAGACTTCCTATAATAAATAAAGCGTTAAATACCGTCATCACCACAAAAAAGGAAAGGCAAATCATAATAATGTTAGCCGTGAAATATATCCAGAAACCAGAACGCTTCATCCTGAATATCAGCAAGGTGCCAACAAAAGAACTTCCAAACAATACAAACATCCCCGCAAAAAAAAGTAAAAAATAACTTTTACCCAAGCCATAGTATCCTTCAGAAAAAGTCTGAAGATAGTCGCTGAGCCATCCCGAAAAAAACAGGCCTCCAAACGAAAACAGTGTCATGCTGCCACTGAAGAAGAACGATATCAGACACAACCTGTAGAGCGTCCCCGGTCTTTTGGAAGGGACTGAAAAACGGGCATATTGTTCTTCAAATTCCATGTTAATATTATTTCTGCAGTAGCAACCTGATTGATTATGCTAAATTAATACACTGCAGGAAACTGGCAAAACTAATTTTGTAAAATGAAAATATTAACGAAACATCTCAGATAAAAAATAGCAGGATGATATTCACCAGTATAATCACGGAAAAACACACCAACAAAGGTCTCCGTATGTGTTTACCTGAAAAAAACATGGCATAGGCCAGTTTCAACACATTATTACTGATGATTGCCTGAAATGATACACGTGATATAATGTCAATGTCCACATTGAACCTGCCCTGAAAAACAGAAATTAGAAAGGGATCAATATCTGTGACTCCCACAACAAGCGACAATATGTTCAGCCCCATACTGCCAAAATAGGTAACGGCGTAATAGGTAAGAAAAGAAAAGGCCACAAAGAGAACCATAAACAGTAGTGCCACTTTAAATTCGAGCGGGTTTTTATCTTTAATGGTGGTTATGGCCGCGCTTTCTTCCTCTTTGCGTTGATGATAATATACGGCAACGCCTGTTGCTGTAGTGACCACAAACATGATCAAAAAATAAACCAGGTTGTTTGTAAAAAGGACCGGATTAAAAATCAGCATCAGGACGGCTATACGCAGGTACATCATAGCCGTAGCCAGAATGATCGCCGATGCGTAATTGTTTTTCAGCATCAGTCCTTCCCTGCTCTTTTTTGCCAGTATCAGGGTTGTTGCCGTGCTGCTGTATAATCCGCCCAGTATGCCCGAAATGATGATCCCTGACCTCTTAAAGACATATTTTTTCAGTATATAGCTCAAATACGAAATGGTTGAAATAACCACCACGGCAAACCAGATGTTATATGGTGTGATATTCAGAAAAGGTACGATGGGTTTGTTAGGGAAAATAGGGAGCACAATACCTGCAATGATGAGAAATTTTGCCAGGATAATAAATTCTTCCTTTTCTATCTGTTTTGAAAATGTAGTAAAAGTTTCTTTGAGTTCGGTCAAGATAAGTACCGTAACAACAACCAGGATATAAAGCCAGGGCGGCTGGGTGATCACCAGCGGCGCCAGGCAGTATGTTATAAAAGCAATTATTATAGTGGTCAATCCGAAATCTTTAAATTGAATTATCTTTTGATAATAGTTGACAGCCAACATCACCAGAATGACCAGTCCGCCTCCGAGGTACAGATATAAAAATTCCGGGTCAATAATATATAGAATATACCCAAGTATGCCGATGAAGGTAAAGGTACGATCGGTGCCAAAAAGCCGAGGGTCTTCACTGGCGGGATGCAGTTTACGCTGTGATAAACCGATCAGCAGGGAGAATACGGTTACGAATAAAAAATCAACCAGTTGTCGGGGAATTATGTCGAAAATATATTCCATAACATAAATTTCCGGTTATACGTAATAACTTTTATGAAGTTAGGATAACAAGAATTTTTTTACAGAAACGTTTTCAGAAAATAATATAAAACTGCTGAAAAAAACATGGAGGCCGGTATGGTAAGCACCCATGCCACAACTATATTGGCAGCCAGTTTCCATTTGATACTGCTGGCTCTTTTGGTGACGCCAACGCCCATGATCGCCCCTGTAATGGTATGCGTGGTGCTCACGGGTATGCCTGCGAGCGTGACGCTGAACAAGGTCAATGCTCCGGCAGTTTCCGCACAGAAGCCGCCAATGGGTTTCAGATGGCAAAGCCCCTTGCCTAAGGTTTTTACGATTTTTCCTGAGCCAAGTAAGGTTCCGAGTGCAATAGCCGTATAACACATCAGCGCAACCCACAAGGGAATCTGATCCGGGTTGCTGGTATACTCAGGGTTTCCGGTAGCCAATAGCAGCATAAAAATAATACCCATAGTTTTCTGCGCATCATTCCCGCCATGACCAATGCTAAACGCTGCAGAGGACAGAAGCTGAAGCACCCTGAAATAGGTATCTATCCGTTGTGGCGGCTTTCTTCCCCATATCAGCAGTGTCAGGTTCATAAAAAAGTAGCCGATGATAAATCCAAACAAAGGCGCTAAGGCAATAAAACCAACAATTATCAAAACATTGTCGATATTAACAGCCGATGGCCCAAACTTGATCAATGCCGGTCCGATCAGCCCTCCGATCAGGGCATGAGAAACGCTGTTGGGAATGCCATTTCTTGCACATATCAGCACCCACGACCCGGCCCCAAGCAGGGAACAAAGAATAAAAACGGTGTCTTTTTCCAGTGTGCCGGGCATTATAATACCCGTACCTATCTTATGAGCTACCGGTGAACCATAAAAAATGCCGAAAGCAACAAAATTGAAAAATGCTGCCCATAAAACTGCAATCCTGGGGGGTAACACATTGGTACCGACAATAGTGGCAATGGAATTACCCGCATCATTCATCCCGTTGAGAAAATCATAAAGAACTGCAACAACTATCGTGATAATAACTATGGTCGTCATAAATGATGCACAGAATTATGCTACTTTCACAATGATGGCTTTTAATACATCAGCCACGTCTTCGGCCTTATCTGTAGCTTTTTCAAGGGTGCTGAGAATAGCATCCTGTTTGATCAGGGCTATAGGGTCTTTTTCATTTTCAAAAAGATATGAAATGGCCATATAATAAAGATCATCAACCTGATTTTCGATCTCATTGAGGCGGATACACGATTTTTTGATGACTTCGGGATGTTTCAGGTTGGATAATTCACCGATAGCTACTCTTAGTTCGCGACTGGCCTGAACAAGCAATTCCGATATTTCCAGTGTGTTTTTCGGTAGCGAGTTTATTTTGTACAACTCCATTCTTTTGGCGCTGGAGTGAATATAATCCAGCACATCATCCAGGGATGAGGTAAGTAACTGTATGTCTTCACGGTCGAAAGGGGTGATGAAGGTCTTGTTGAGTTCATCAAAAATCTTATGTGTGAGATCATCGCCGGCGCTTTCACATTGCTTGATCTGGGCAACCAGCGACAGTTTTTCTTCTTCATTTTCCACCAGCAACAGCAGTTTATTGAGCAATACAGCTCCTTTTTCTAAATTTTCTGCAACACTCTCAAACAAAGGAAAAAATTTTTTTTCCTTAGGTACAAAAAATTGAAATATTTTGTTTGCGCCCATATTTTATTTAAATTAAAACGGGCAAATTTATGCATATAATAGTTACTATAAATAAAAAAAATAAAAAAAACAATTCCGAAATTCATGAGCTGTTTATCAGAACATTATACGGGTAATTGGGGTTTATTCCATTTGGCTGTATTGCTGAGCATATAAAATGATAAATAATATCCCAGCCAACAGGTACAGTATCCAGAGGAAACTTAATGTATAATAAACGATGATGATGGTCACTATCATTATCAGGCTGTTGGGGAATAGATAGATATAAAAACCGCTTCTTTTTTTCTTAAACATCAAAAATGCTCCGGTCACTGAGGTTGCAAACAATAAAAAAAAGATTACGGACACCGTGATGAAAAGATTTATAGGTATTGCTTCGTCATTTAAGTCCTGGTCGCGAAAAAAACCGGAAATCCTGCCTGATAATAATACACAGGCCCCAAAAAACAGAACACCTGCCCCTCCTGAAATAAAACTTAAGATGCACATCGTTTTTAATACGACCGGTCTGAGCAGGTATTTACTGATGTTCATGGTTGGCTGTTACAATGCATATCACGCAGCAAAAATAGTGCTTTATTGCGCATGAAAAAATATTATATTTTATTGATTTTATTATAATCCGGAAATAATTTAACATATTTTTGTAAAAAAATTTGTTTTGCACATCAAAATCTATTTTCTTTGTATTCAAAATAATAATAAAATTTTTAAATTTATGGAAGAACAAAACATCAACACACAACCACAGACGCCACCGGCACAGAATACGGCGACACCACCAATGGCCAATCAGGAAAAGCTGCCCGGAGCGATTCTGGCATTTGTTTTTGGGATAATTTCCAGTTGCTTTTTCTGGCTAGGTGCCCTTTTTATTGCACCCGGACTAATTCCTTTGGTATTTGGTATTATTGCCGTAATAAAAGGACCCAAAGCACGAAAGATTTTCGCTGCAAATCCCACACAATATATTAAAGCTCACAACATTCTGGCTTTGATTGGAATGATTCTGGGTATTGTGGGAATTGTACTTACGGTTATTTATATGATCGTCGGTATTATTGCCATTGCCCAATATGCCTGATCTTTGATTTTTTTGTTTTAAAATAGTTGTGGGAACCTGTTTCCACAGCTATTTTATTTTTAATTGTTATCATTTCTGATTTTAATGGATATTAAAAAAAACACCCTGCTTTCTATAATTACGGGGACGCTTTCGTTGTGTATCTGCTGGTTTTTCTGGTATCCCTGCTGGGGAATTTTAATTTCATTGTGTTCAATGACTCTTGCCATTGTGGCAATCATTGCAGGTAAAAAATCAAAAAAGTTTTATAAAAACAATCCGGAATCATTTGAAAAGAACCAGTACCGGAATGCAAAACTCGGTTTCAATTTAGGTGTTGCAGGCATAATCATCTCTTTGTTTTGTATTATCCTGGCCATATTATCAACAATATATTTTAAATTTCAGATATAATTATGGAAGAGATCATCTCAGATCCGTTACCACAAAAGGAATTTCTGCCCGAAGCATCGCTTGCGCTCAAATACAGCATATGGGGAAATGCGCTCGGTTTCCTTTTCTTTGTTCCTGTTTTGGGAATAGCCGGATGTATCGCCGCACTGATAATTTCTATCATAGGATTAAACAAAGGAAAAAGCGGGATGATGCTTTACCGTGCGGATAAACTAAGATACGATAAGGGTTCATTTGTTAAAACCCTGATCGCTTTTATCCTTGGAATTGTAGGTATCGTTCAGGCATCCCTTTTATCCATCTATGCCGGAATCTTTACCTTTTTGATGAAGGAGATTTTCAGGTTTTAAGTGTCAGAAAATCGTTATCACCTGAGGAATACACCACTTCAATCTGACAGTCTTGTAATCATTGCAACGGTTTACTTACATATCCTTAAAAAGGCAGATCGTTAACGGGATCATTATCCCAGGGCAAATCCGTCTTTTCGTTTTGAGTTGGCTTTTCTGCAACAAACTGCGGGTTAGAAGTCTGTTCTGCAAATTCTAATTTCCAGGGTTTGACATCGGTGTACCACCGGCCATTATATTCGCGGCTTTCAAGGTCAAAAGATATTTTAACGATTTTGTTTTTATATTCCTCTTTCAGGTCAACTTTATCGTTCCAGTTTGCCATAAAAATCTTTTTTGGAAATTGCGCCTGGGTTTCAATTAAAAAATCCTGCCGTTTCCATTCCCCTTTTGCTGAAGTTCCCGTCATTACCGGGAAAATCTCAATTAATTTTCCTGTTATTTCCATTGTGGTTATTAATTTATTTTCTATCGTAAAAATAATATTTTTTATTCATCTGGCGAAGACAAAATATATTTTTCAGGACAATGAATTTTTCATTACTTACCCCTCATATTCCCAAAAAAATATTGTTTATCAACATTTTAACAAGCCACTGCTTTAATAAAAAAACCCTGTCAGATTCTCTGCATTCCGACAGGGTTTGAACAATAAAACAATCAGTTATCTTAAGCTGCTGGTTTACTTATTTGAATACGGTATTAATCCACAAACTGCTTTGCATAATATTTGGCAGTGAGTTTTTCGCCCGTGGCTTTTTCGATCATGTCGTTCCATTCATATTTCATACCGGGCTTGAAAACCTTGTCGATAAAGTAATTTCCGATTTCGGGTTTATCAGAAAAGTTGATGGATTTTATATCATCCGTGTTATAAATGTTCTTCGCGATATTGTAAGTAAACTGGGAAGCCAGCAATTCTCCCAACAAGTAATTATGATAGTAACAGGGATACAATGCTATATGTATTTTGGATGCCCAGTCGGGTTCGTTGCGATCAGCGGGACGTTTGAGCATCTGGTATTTTTCCACGAGATCCCACCATAATTTGTTCAGGTCCTGATCGGGGTTTTCGTACATCGCTTTTTCAAAACGGTACATCACCTGTGCCCAGCGGCTGAATGTAAGCTGTTCGAGACGTAAGGTTTTGTGACAGTCGCCGGCAATTTTATCGGCCTCCTCCTGTGAAATGCCAAGATTTTTGATCATCCATTGCGGATTTGAGGCAAACCGGCCAAAAAACATAGCAATAGCTTCGGTAGTAAAGGTATGAGCTGCATCGCGCAGGAAGAAGGGTAATTCGCGGTCGGTGTATTTGGTATAAACAGCGTGTCCGAATTCGTGAAGCAGGGTGTTCATCCAATTAGCATTGTTTTGAGTGTTGCATAAAACACGCACATCGCCCTCCTTGTCGATGTCAATGCAGAACGCATGCTGATTTTTGCCTTTGCGTTCAAACATATCGCTATTTTTCAGCATATCTTCTATATCCAGGCCGATACCTTTATAATACGATTTGGTGACCTCAATTATATCCTTGCCTTTATAATATCCATCCAGATCAACAGGGTAGATTTGGGGAGCTTCCTGAAAAAAACGGTTCTGATAATGCCAGGGCATCAGTTCTTCTTTTTTTACCTTATAACGCTGTGCAAAATAATCATCCATCTCATTTTTCAGCTGTGCAAAAGCATCGCGGGTAAGATCATCAAGTTCATTGAAAAGTTTTTCGATCTCAGCAGGATCCTGCTCGCTCAGTTTGAGACTCATTTCGTGGTAATTTTTATAACCCAGTTCTTTAGCTGCTTCGTTTCTCATTTTTACCAGTTCAATGACCTGTGGAGAAACAACAGCTCCTGATTTCTTGGTAGCTTTCCAGGTTTCTTCCAGTAATTTATTATCAGTGCTGCTGCGCAAGGTTGCTTCGATCTGATTATCTGTTAACGTATCCTTGCCCACCACGGGACGGAAATTATTAAACGCCTGTGAGATCTTCGACTGAAGATCGATCATTGCATGGGTTTTCGCCGTATCGATCTGCTCACCCATAAAAGCATTATAAATAACGTCGAGCTGACGTTTTAACAACGATTCTTTTATGTTGCCCGATTCTTTGAATGCTTTAACTTTCGCAAATTCATCTTTATTGGCAAAAATCTGTGTCATTTTAAATTCCAGATCGGCTGCTTTGGTATATTCTTCTTCTTTGCCGGATGTTTCGGCATTCCACGAAGCGGTACAAGCATCCTTATAAAGGGGTGCAACTTTTGCTTCCAGGCTTTTGACAAATTCTTTAAATTCCATTTCTGATTTTTTTTGTGTATCCCCGCAACCTGCCAGAAACCAGGTGGCCATAATTACGCCTGTTGTAAGAAACAGGACTTGAACTGATTTTTTTTTCATAGCTTGTTATTTTGGTTTATTGTTTTGCTTTTACCGATATTAATTCGACTTTAAAAATCAATGCAGCGCCGCCGGGTATCTGCCCATAGCCGCTGTCGCCATAACCCAGTTCAGAAGGAATAAAAAATTCGTATACAGCACCTTCATTCATCAGTTGCAGGCCTTCTGTCCAGCCTTTGATAACACCGTTGAGCGGAAATGACACCGGTTCGTTACGGTCATAAGAGGAATCAAAAATTTCACCGTTAAGAAATTTGCCTTCATAATTAACGGTAACTTCATCGTCGGGTCCCGGTTTTTTTCCGGGTCCCGGTTTTATTATTATATATTGCAGCCCGCTTGCAAGCTCAACCACACCATCTTTTGCCCTGTTCTCCTGCAAAAAAGCCTGTGCGGCCAGTTTGTTTTTTTTCGATTCCTCCAAAATCCGTGTTTGCTGTCTGACCTGCAGCTCTTTCTGGAATTTGGACATAATTTTCTGGCGTGCATCCAACGAAAATAAGGTATCGTCTTCTTTCATGCTTTTGCGGAAGGCAGCCACAAAAACGTCGGAATTAATTTCAATATTGTTTTTTTTAAAATTCAGGGCAACATCCGATCCCAGTATATAGCTTACCGTGTCGTTGATGGTTTTCAGTTTGATATCAACGCTGTTGGTATTTTGGCTTGTTTTGCATGACAATACCAATACCGGCAAAAGACAGACAAAGATCAAAGCAATTTTGCTTCTCATGTAAGGGCTTTTTACAAAAGTAAATAATAAACAAAATGAAACGAACAAAAAAAGCTGTTGCAGAAACCACAACAGCTTTTTTGTCATAACAAGTTCCAAAATAAATTATTGCATGGGCTGCTGGGGCTGCTGAGCGCCGGCTTCCACTTTTAAAAGATCCACCTTAAAAATTAATGTGGAACCGCCCGGGATACTTTGATTACCCTGATCGCCATAGGCCAGATCAGAAGGAATATACAGTTCGTATGAACCGCCTTCTTTCATAAGCTGCAAACCTTCGGTCCATCCCGGAATGACAGCGTTAACAGCAAAAGTTTCGGGTTTTTTACGCTCAAAAGAGGAATCAAAGATAGTTCCGTCAATGAGTTTTCCCTCATAATTAACAGTTACACGGTCGGTAGCTTTTGGCATTTTGCCTGAGCCTTCTTTAACCACTTTGTACTGAAGGCCGCTCTGTGTCTGGGTTATACCGGGCTGTTTTTTGTTCTCTTCAAGAAATTGCATACCCGCTTGTTTATTCGGACCAGCGGCCTGTGCCATTTTTTCAGCCTGTTTTTGCTGCATATCCTTCTGGAACTGCATCATTATATTTTGTTTGTCTTCTTTTGAAAAAGTCACGGTGTCAAGTCCTTCGAGCGCATCTTTGAAGCCCTGAACAAGAGCTGCAGACGGCAGATCAAGGGAGTCGGATGCAATGTTCTTTTTAAGATTCTCACCGATGTTGGCTCCGATTACATAAGCCACAGAATCATTCCCGGTTTTAAGGTCGGCTTTGTTATTATTTCCGCACGAAACAATAAGAAGCATAGCCATTGCTACTAAAGAAATTGATAAAGAGATGTTTTTCATGATACTTTTTTTTTGATTTGACAAATTTTGGGCAAAATTACAAATTATAATAATATGGCAATATATTTTTTATCACATGGCTTTAGTATCAAATCTTTTTTTCGCCGGATAAAAATATTAACATAAAAATGTTGGTAATTTTGCTAATTGAAAAAATAATAGTACATTTGCACCCCAATTTTGAGAGAAAACAGGTTTAGATACTGAAATTCAATATAATGATGGATACAATAAGTTATAAAACACGTTCCGCCAATGACGAGATCATAGTAAAAGACTGGTTGTTGGTTGATGCAGAAAATGAGATCTTAGGCAGACTGGCAACCAAAGTGGCTGTTTTGCTCAGAGGAAAGCACAAAACCTATTACACCCCGAACCTGAACTGCGGGGATAATGTAATAATAATCAATGCTGAAAAAATCAGGTTCACGGGCAAAAAACTGACCGACAAGGAATACGTAAGGCATACGGGTTACCCCGGAGGGCAACGTTTTACGACACCAAAGCAGTATCTTGCAAAGAAACCTGAAAAAATCCTTGAATTGGCCGTCAGAGGTATGTTGCCCAAAAACAGCCTGGGCGATGATATGTACAGGCATCTTTTTGTTTATGCCGGTGAGAAACATCCGCATGAAGCACAGAAACCCAGTAAATTAAATCTTAACACTATTAAATAATCATGGAAGTAATTCATACCATAGGAAGAAGAAAAACTGCCGTTGCCCGTATTTTTATTAAGGAAGGAAAAGGCGAAATACAAGTAAACAGCAAGGATTACAAAGAATACTTTCCAACACCCACATTGCAATATGTGGTCAACCAACCCCTGGAGCTGACGAATTCTATTGAAAAATATGACATTAAAGCCAACATCAACGGCGGAGGATTCAACGGACAGGCAGAAGCTTTGTCGCTTGCTATCTCCCGTGCTTTATGCCAAATCAGCGAAGAAAACCGTCCCGTACTGAAACCCAAAATGCTTCTCCGGAGAGATCCGAGAATGGTAGAACGTAAAAAACCCGGACAGAAAAAAGCAAGAAAAAGATTCCAGTTCAGCAAGCGTTAGTATTTACGCATGTTTAGTATCTAAATTGCCAAGACTATCCGTCAGGGGATACTACCTGGCAATTGACTTTTAGAAAGTAACAAAGAAAGTAAACATAAATCAAATCAAAATTCATGAACCAATTACAATTTGACCAATTATTGGATGCCGGAGTACATTTCGGACATCTGAAAAGAAAGTGGAATCCCGCTATGGCGCCGTATATTTTTATGGAACGCAACGGTATTCATATTATTGACCTTTACAAGACCATCGCCAAAGCCGATGAAGCGGCTGCAGCGCTTAAACAGATTGCAAAATCCGGTAAAAAAATATTGTTTGTGGCAACAAAAAAACAGGCGAAAGAAATCGTCGGTGAACTGGTTCGTGGTGTCAACATGCCTTATGTTACCGAGCGCTGGCCCGGCGGAATGCTCACCAATTTTGCAACGATCCGTAAAGCCGTCAGAAAAATGGCTGCTATTGATAAGATGAAGACCGATGAGACATTCAACAAAATATCCAAACGTGAACGTCTTCAAATCATACGTGAACGCGCCAAACTCGAAAAAAACTTAGGCAGTATCGCCGACCTTACCCGACTCCCTTCAGCCATATTCATCGTTGATATCCTCAAAGAAAGAATTGCTGTGAACGAAGCAAAAAAACTCAACATCCCGACCTTTGCCATTGTTGACACCAACTCAAACCCCAACGAAGTTGATTACGCCATACCAGCCAATGATGACGCATCGAAATCTATTGCGTTGATATTGAAATATATGACACAAGCCATCGAAGAAGGAATCGCTGAACGTAAAGTAGCAAAAGATATTCAGGACAGAGAAGATGAAGAAGATAAAGATGATATTATCATTGAAAAATCCAGCCTGAAATCAATCGAAGAACAGGAAGAGGAAGAAGAAGCCAAAACATTGAAAAAAGCAGCCATAAAAAAAGAACTGGCCGCTAAAACCAAAGACGGAGATATCACCGGCGAACCTGAAGAGGAAACCGAAGAAAAAAAAGCCCGTAAACCCGTAGCCGTTAAAAAACCTGTCGCAGGCAAAAAAACGATAACCAAAAAATAAACATTAACATTAACATCTTTATTCGAATAATAAAATGGCAAATATAACAGCAGCCGAAGTAAACAAATTAAGGCAAATGACCGGCGCCGGAATGATGGATTGTAAACAGGCCCTGGTTGAATGTGAAGGAGATTATGAAAAAGCTATTGATTTCCTCCGTAAAAAAGGCCAGAAAGTAGCCAACAAACGCGCCGACCGCGAAACATCCGAAGGCCTTGTTATCGCTAAAACATCTGAAGACGCCCGCTTTGGGATCATTACGATGTTGAACTGCGAAACAGACTTTGTGGCAAAAAACCAGGAATTTATTGATCTTGCAAATGCAATCGCATCACTATCACTGGAACACAAACCCAAGACACTCGACGAACTGAAAAACATTAAAATCAACGAAAGAGCCATTGCCGAGCATGTCAGCGATTACATGGGTAAAACAGGCGAAAAAATCGAACTGAACGAATACCAGTTCATTGAAGCCCCCAGGGTTTTTGTATACAACCACATGGGCAATAAATTAGCTTCCATGTTGGGATTCAATAAATCAGAAGGTAAAGACATCGACCAGTTCGGGAAAGATATTGCCATGCAGATCGCCGCAATGAGTCCCGTAGCCATTGATAAAGAAAGCGTTGATCCTTCCATTATTGAAAGAGAAATCGAGATCGGCAAGGAACAGGCCCGTGCAGAAGGCAAAGCAGAAGAAATGCTCGAAAAAATTGCACTCGGAAAACTCAATAAATTCTTTAAAGAAAGTACTCTTTTAAACCAGGAATTCATTAAGGACAGTAAAAAAAATGTAGGCCAGTACCTTATGGAATGTGACAAAGACCTCAAGATTACCGGATTCAAAAGAGTATCTGTAAAAAATTAATATATTTTCATTTAATAAAAAAGAGAGGGCCTATGTCCTCTCTTTTTTTTATTTTTGCTCCTCGAAAATACATTGCATGAAATATAAAAGGATATTATTAAAACTAAGCGGTGAATCGCTGACCGGCAGCAAAGACTATGGTTTTGATGCCGAACGTCTGGAATGGTACGCAAGCGAAATCAAGAAGATTCACGACCTGGGTATTCAGATAGCCATTGTAATCGGCGGAGGAAATATTTTCAGAGGACTGAAAGGGAATAACTTTGGCATCGGCAGGGTTCACGGCGATTATATGGGCATGCTTGCCACGGTGATCAATGGACTGGCATTGCAAGCTGCTTTCGTTAGCAAGGGAATGAAATGTAAACTGTTATCCGGGATTAGAATCGACCCGGTGTGCGAACTCACCAGTGGGCCAAAAACCATACAGCATCTCGAAAAGGGTGAAATTGTAGTCATTACGGGGGGCACAGGCAATCCGTTTTTTACCACCGATACGGCAGCCGTGCTACGCGCCCTGGAAACCGGCGCCGATGTGGTTTTAAAAGGCACACGGGTTGACGGCATTTATTCGGCAGACCCCGAAAAAGTTCCTGAAGCCAAAAAATATGACAGCCTCACCTATGACGAAGCCTACGAAAAAGGTCTCCAGATCATGGATATGACCGCATTTACGTTATGCAAAGACAATAAACTGCCGCTGGTGGTTTTCAATATGAACAAAGAAGAAAACTTACTGAAAATAATACTCGGAGAACCCGTTGGCACCTTAGTTACAAATTAATCTGAAACCAATAAAAACATTATCATGTCCGAAGAAATAGATTTTTTACTGGAAGAAACCGCCGAAAGCATGCAAAATGCTATTGTCCACCTTGAAAAGGAATTTCAGAAAATCCGCACCGGGAAAGCCAGTGCCCAGATGTTAGACGGGATCAGGATAGATTATTATGGAGCCATGACCCCGCTGGAACAACTTTCCAATATCAACACACCGGATCCCCGCCAGATCATCATCCAGCCCTGGGATAAAAATATTCTGCCATTGATAGAAAAAGCCATCATGGCTGCCAACCTTGGCTTCAACCCGAAAAATGACGGGGAGGTGCTTCGTATCATTGTACCCCCGCTCACCGAAGAACGTCGTAAAGACCTGGCAAAAAAAGCACGTATCGAAGGTGAAAATGCTAAAATTGCCATCAGAAATATCCGGCGAACATCCAACGATTCGGCAAAAAAACTTGAAAAAGAAGGAGTCCCTGAAGACCTTATTAAAAAAGCTCAGGACAGTATTCAGGAAATGACGGACAATTATATAGCAAAAGCAGATAAACTGCTTGCCATGAAAGAAAAAGACATCATGACGGTATAATCCCGGCCAATCTCAGTATCCCGGTACGATTCGTTTTACAGGAATACCGGATTTTCAATCAGTTTTTTTATCCCCTCATCTATGGATAACATCGGCCGCCCAATCAGCTTTCTCATCTTTGTGGTATCCGGCAAACGCCTGTTCATATCCCCCTCTTCCAAAGGCGGCTTGTGAACTATCTTTGATGACGAATTGGTCAACTGTATGATTTTTTTAGCCAGGTCGAGAATCGTTATTTCATTATCGTTGCCAATATTGATAATGTCGTTGGTTGTATCGTGATCTATCACCGAATTCCTGAAACTGGCATAACAGGCATCAATATTATCGTCCACGTAACAAAAAGTCCTCGACTGAGTGCCGTCTCCATAAATAGTGATATTCTGATTCTTCATAGCAAAAGCCAAAAAACGCGACATGACAAAATCCCTGCTTTGCTTTGGCCCGTATGTATTAAAAAATCTGAAGATCGTATAGTCCAGACCATATTCTTTATAATACGATTTCAGGTATGCTTCCCCGATATTTTTGACAACGGCGTACGGTACTCTTGAATTAAGCGGGGTTGTATACTCATTTTGAGGCAGATCTACCGGCTCACCGTATACCTCCGATGAAGAAGAGAAATATACACGTTTTACATGAGAGTTTTTACTCAGGTTTAAAATGTTGGATATCCCTTTAATATCATTAAGCACTTTGACAGGATAATGCTGTGTACGCTGAACCCCTACCACAGCGGCATAATGAAATACATAGTCGAAGGGAAAAGAAAGCATCACTGCAGAAATGTCCCTGTAATCATTGCAGTTGCATTTTATGAAACGCCAGTTTTTACCCTGTGCCCGGGGCAGTTTCGACACATCACCGGTACTCAGATCGTCTACGATAACAACATAATTGTCGGGATCACTGATCATTTTTTCAGCCAGGCAGCTTCCGATAAAACCCGCTCCGCCAGTAATTAAAATTGTTCTCATTTGTTTTATTCTAAAATTTTTAAAAGATACTCTCCATAACCGGATTTTATGTACTTCTCACCCAGGGCTTTCAACTGTGGCGCCCCGATGAACCCCATACGGTACGCCACTTCTTCAATACAGCCGATTTTCAGGTCCTGCCGGTCCTCAATAACCTGAACAAACTGTGAAGCCTGCAACAGTGATGAAAAAGTGCCCGTATCAAGCCAGGCGGTTCCTCTGGTGAGTATCCCCACCTTAAGCTTATGCTGCTCCAGATAATATTTATTAACGTCCGTTATCTCATATTCACCACGTTTGCTGGGTTTTATATTTTTGGCTACCTCCACCACCGAATTATCATAAAAATAAAGCCCCGGAACCGCAAAATTCGATTTGGGCTGTTCGGGTTTTTCTTCAATGGAGACAGCCCGGAAGTTCTGATCAAATTCCACCACGCCATATCGTTCCGGATCCGAAACATGATAAGCAAAAACCACCCCTCCGTCAGGATTATTATTTTCCTGTAAAAGCCGCTGTAATCCGGTACCGTAAAAAATATTATCGCCCAGTATCAAAGCGACTTTATCATTTCCGATAAAATCCTCACCTATGACAAAAGCCTGTGCCAGGCCATTGGGGACTTCCTGTTTTGCATAGCTGAACTTACAACCCAGCTCGCGGCCATCACCGAGCAACCGTTCAAAGTTTGGAAGGTCGTATGGCGTAGAGATGATAAGTATTTCAGAAATCCCTGCCATCATCAGCACCGATAGGGGATAATAAATCATCGGCTTGTCGTACACAGGCATCATCTGCTTACTCACTGCAATGGTCAGAGGATAAAGACGGGTGCCGGAACCGCCGGCAAGAATTATTCCTTTCATCTCTTGGCTTTTTAATTATGATTTTGCTTCAAAATTAGCATAAAAAAAAGTAAAAGTACAATATTTCCTGATATTAACATGCCATTTATTATGGGCAGAAAACATCCCGGCGCAAAACAATCATGGTGCGGGTATTAAAGAAAAATTCTATCTTTACACGTGCTGATTTTTGGCTTAAATTTTGTATTTTCTCCAATAAAGACCTGCCATGAAAACAAAAATTGTTTCTTTCGTTATGATCCTGCTCATTGTTGGCGGTTGCTCCTCTTCAAAACAATATCTTGAAAAAGGAAATTTCGATATGGCAACCAAAAAATCCATTGCCAAACTCCGCAAAAAACCTGATAATGCCAAACAGCTTTGGGTGCTCACTCAGGCTTACAAAAAAGCCAATGCCCAGAACCTTGAACGAATCGATTTTTTGCGTAAAACCGGACAGCCGGATATCTGGGAAGAGGTTTTCCAAAACTATACCGCATTAAAAAACCGCCAGGACCTGGCTAAAACGCTACCGCAAAATATACTGACCTCTATCGGATTTGAATTTCACGATTACGATAAAGACCTGATAGAATCAGAAAAAAAAGCCTGCGACTATTATTATGCACTGGGTGTAAAGCTGCTCAACAGCAACGATAAGATGTCTGCCCGCCAGGCCTACAGCGAGTTTTTAAAAATCAAAAAACATTATACCGACTACAAAGATGTGAAAGACCTGATCAGGAAAGCCGAAGAAATGGGCACCTCACATGTGATTATGTACATGCAAAACAACAGCAACGCCTTATTGCCCAAGGATTTTGAATACGAGTTTTTGAAAATTGACATACCTGACCTGGACACAAAATGGGTAAAATACGACACCAAAGAGCAGGACGGCCTTACCTACGATTATGCCATAGTGGTAAACCTCAAAGTTATTGATGTGTCGCCCGAACGCTTAAAAGAAAAAATCTGGACCGAAGCCAAAACCATACAGGACGGCTGGACTTACCAGCTCGACAACCGCGGCAATGTGATGAAAGACAGCTTAGGTAACGATATCAAAGAGCCCAGGTATATCAGGACAGAATGTCATGTGAAGGAGATAGCTCAACACAAAGAAGCCGTGCTGTCTGGTAAGCTTGATTTTTACAACAATGCCAGCAAACAACTGATGACTTCCGAAAACATCATCGCCAACTCCGTATTCAGCAATGGCTATCTGATGGCCAACGGCGACCTGCGTGCGCTGACGCCCGAAACCCAGAAACGCCTGGGCAATGCTCCCCTGCCCTTCCCCGGCGATTTCGACATGATACTGATGGCCAACGAGTTTCTGCAAAAAGCCGTGATGGAGGTGGTCAGGAATAAGTCTTATTTGATGAAGTAAGTACTATTCCTTTATTATCCTGATACCGCCTTATATTTAAGAACAAGAGCCATCACATAGCGATACAAAAACATAAGCAAAACCGCTAACTTCAGAGATATAAGATAGAATTAAAATTTATTATATTTATATACATTTGTTTCATGGCAAAGAAATTCAGCAATTTTCTGGAATTAAAATATATTTTTACCAAAAAGATTAAAAAAACGCTAATGAAAAAAACACCATTACTATGGGTTGTAGTGTTATTTTGTTGTATAGCACAGTCTTACGGGCAAACTCAAAAGAAAATAAAATTCAGTTTTTCGACGGCCATGATCATGCGGATAGTGGACCAAAGTATTAACGACGGAGAAAAAACAGATAATTCCATCCCTGAAAAAGACAAAACCATAACCATAGCCAGCGAATTTAACCCCATCATTTTAAACGGGAATCTGTTTTCGGGTATTGCATACAGTTATCCTCATTTCGACTATAAAGAGGTTATCAAAATGAACGGAGAATTTTCACCCGATAAAAAGGCCATAAAATGGCTCAAAATAAAATACAAAAAAACTCATTTTGCAGGCGATCCGGAGATTCCGATGTATTCAACCGATGAAACCTATTTTAACTTTGAGGTCAGGGATATCCCATTATCATACGGAAATCAATACAGCATGAGTGGCGACGGCTCTAAGGTGACGATAGAGAAGTATGAAAAATTGTATTTCGGCCAGAGCACCCACAACCGGGTTGAGGTTTATGAAGAGTATTTGGTAAGGCCGGTGGTGAGGCCTTCTTCAGTGGTTGGCGCCATTTTTCTTAACGACGTTACCACGGCCGCTGAAAAAGAATTTTCTGTTCGCATTTCCCACATGAATAAAAAAGCCAGCGAAGAAGAAAAAATACAGGAAAAAGGCCTGGCTGCTTTTTTGACCGCTGAATTAAGCTCTATACCGGGCATAGTGGTTTATGAAGGCATGTATAATGATGTGCTTCAGGCCGAGGCGGCACTTTCCACCTCAGGATTGGTAAGCCAGGAGACGGCAATAGATGCGGAAGTGCAAAAATATATGCTGGAAATGAAAGTGGATATGGCGGTTTTTATTTCGGTGAAAACCGCAACCGATCAGCCCGGTACCTACATATGCACCATAACTTACACGGCATCGGAAAAAATGCTCACATTTAATCATACCATAAAATCCGGCACTGACTATACTGTTTTTATCGACAGGGTGTTTACCAGTATGGCTCATACCATTAAAAATATGAGAGAAAACAACTAATCCGCCAGGGCTAAACGTTTCGTATCAGAATAGACAAAATACCTGATTTACTTCGCCCGCAGGGAATTGAAATTTGCGTGTATCTTTTGGCTCATTATCAGCATCTTTTACTAAACAGGTATTGGTTCGATTGGAAAAACATAATAGTCCTCCTTATAGTTTCATTATCCTTATACTCGCTTGACCATTAGCCCTGAAATATCTTTTATCTGCAAACTCGCTATCAGGTTGCGCAGTGTTTGTATGTATACATCATTTTTTTGGTTATGCCCGGATCAAAAATGCTTGCAGTCACAAGTGTTGAAAATATCAATAACGAAATAATAACTGCACAACATTGCACAGAACCAACAATAAAAATCAGGAAAATTTATGGCTTGTTGCACCACAAACATGTATCATTCACAAGAAAAAAATCTGTAGTGCTACCTGCCGAAATTAATAAAACGAAACAATTGATTGCCAAAGGAATACGTTCTGATAGCTGCAATGCGGACTAAGCAATTATAAGGATTGATTTTCAAAATTTTCGTTTTCCAGATTTGGTCGTTTTGTTTTCAGCGGGTTAACAAAATACATCTCTACAAATCCTTTGTTTTTAACATCAATCTTTCCACGGTACATGCAATCATAGTCATCCCTGATAAGCATATAGGTTGAGTGGGATACATTCACCTTCCCTGGTTCACTGTTTGACTCCATACGTGAAGCAGTGTTTACGGTATCGCCCCAAATATCATAAGAAAACTTCTTAATGCCCACAATACCTGCAACCACAGGCCCTGAATTTATCCCAACCCTCATTTCAAAACCCGGTTTGCCGGCAGCAATGTTTTCATCGCGGCGGTTTTGAATACATTGAATCATTTCAAAAGCTGCAGCCACAATATCCTTTGCATGTGTTTTGTTTGAAACCGGCAAGCCACCAGCACACATGTATGAATCGCCAATTGTTTTTATTTTTTCGATCTGATATCGGCTTATGATCTTATCAAACTCACTGAAACAATAATTCACTTCATGAACAAGTTCCTGCGGGGTCATTTTTTCGGCTAAAGCAGTGAATCCTTTAAAATCTGAAAAAAGCACCGTTACCATATCAAACATATGGGGCTGGGCCGATCCATATTGTTTCAGTTCTTCAGCCACTTCGGTAGGCAGAATATTTAAAAGCAGTTCATCCGAACGTTTCTTCTCAAGGGTTATAATCCGGTTGTCACGTTGTTTTATTTTATAACTCCTGATAAGAATAAGCGTGATGACCATCAGGATCAAAACTCCGCCCAACAGTGACCATCGCACAAAACGTTCCTGCCTGCGAAGCAAGCGCTCCTCGTTCAATTCTTTATCTTTCAGTTCACTCTGGTATTTCGCCTCCATCTCTTTTAATTGCCGGCTTCCTGTTTCCGTATATATCTGCTCCTCTATGGTACGTGCAAGGCTAATATGTTCGTAGGCTTCTTTATATTTTTTATTGGCAAATTCAACCTGAGCAAGACACATGGCAGAAAAAGCAATACCCGGCTTTGTTCCACCCTTCCCGGCATATTTCAAACCCTTGGATTGCCAGAATTCAGCTGCTATAAAATTACCTTGATCTCTGAAAAGATTTCCCAGGCTGGTACATGCCCCGCCAAGTAAAGAATAATCCCCGATACGCGTCGTATCCTCGACTATCTGGCGTTCAAGATGTATTATGGACTTCATGTAATACTGCTCTCCAAGGGAAAACTTTCCCCAGTCATGATAAACACCCCCGATGTTAATTAAAGCGTGTATGATCAGATTTTCGTCAGGAATACGCTTTGAAAATTCTAAGGAAGATTGAAAAGCGTCAATGCTTTTTTCATGAAAAGTAATTCCCTGCTCAATGGGGATCTGTCCGATAAAAGCAGCGGAATGATAGATGTGACCCAATAAAATCCAGGACCGGGCAATTCCCGGGTTGTAATTTATTTTTATAGCTAAATCTTTTGCCTGTCCGGCATATTTCATGGCCTGTGTCAAAACGTCCTGGTATAACTGAATATTCCCCAGTCCAAGTAATATTTCAACTTTATATTGCTGGATTTTATTTTTAAAGTGCTTGTCGGATATTCCACTCAAAAGGTTATTTGCTTCCAGATAACATTTCATTGACTGAGTATAATTGCTAACTCTGTAGCTGATTTTTCCGCAGGCAAGATTACAGCGTACAGCCAATAATA
>DAOORA010000008.1:41358-82780 GCA_035389045.1 Bacteroidales bacterium
CTAACTCTGTAGCTGATTTTTCCGCAGGCAAGATTACAGCGTACAGCCAATAATAAAATAGAAGGTTGTTGCTGTTCTATACTACTAATCATACGATCAGCATTTTTTTTTGCTTCAAAATAAATATCATAGGCCGTCCATGTTTCTGCAGATGAAATGCTGTCACCTTTTTTCAGCAGCATATTTATTATTGTCGTATCATAAGTCTGACAATACCCTGAATCAAATGATAATAGCCGAATAAGCAATACAACAAATATAAATTTGCAAATTTTCATGCAATCGCATCATTTGGTTAAACAAATATAGTGAAAATTACAACTTTATATTAGAAATTGTATCTAAGAATAAATAATTGCCAGGCCTTCCGCATCAGAGCAACAATCAGAAAATTAAAAGGCTGCCTTTGCTTTAAAGGCAGCCTTTTAATTAATATTCGCAAGCGTTATTTAACACACATCGGATTAATCATAGCATCAATGAATCATCTTCAATATCATACATTTTGATTTATCCGAACCGGAAAACTCCAGTGTAAATGAATACATACCTGCCGGTAGATCCTTAGATGAAAACAATACGGAATGTTTTCCGCTGCTTTGGGTTTCATTCAGGATTTCTTCCACCAGTTCGCCAATGGCATTGTAAACTTTTAGTTTTACCGTGCCGTTTTCCGGCAAATTATACGTCAGAGTGGCTTCTCCGTTAAACGGGTTGGGATACCCGGCAAACTCAAATCCGCCATCCTGCTCATTGCCCTGCATCCATATCCTGGGCATCAGTAGGTAAACATCATCAATTTCTTCGCCGTACCGGTTACCTATCACTCCGGTGCCACTCAGTTCAAACTTTACTTCACCCTGTTCCATATCACTGGCAGCACGGAATCCCAATCTTATCAGTTCCGTATTGGCATCCACATCAAAGTGTTGGTTTGTAGCATATACAATCCTTATTATTCCGTTCTCATCGGTTACCAACAGATCATTATCGTCGGCTATGATCTCCTCCAGCGACGGGTTGATCTTTACCTGTGCGTTTTTCTCAGCAGATACGGGCATGGAAACATTTACCAGCCTGTATCCAGCAACGGGATAAGCAATCTCAAGCCCTATGGCCGACAAGTCGTTTATTTTCGTGTTGATACGTAAAGGTATTTCAAAATAAGCAGGGTCATTGGTGGTGAGGTATTCGCCGGAGTGTTCAATAATCCCGGACGGCAATGATTTGGCGCCGTTCCAGTTATTCAGCGAATCGCGGTATTTGGTGCTGGAAGCATTGAAATCGCCGTAGCAGATCGTCTTCAGGTCGAGGTTCAGATCAGCACCTGCGACAGTGATGCCGGTATCTAAAGCCACCCAGTTGCCTTTAGGGAAATTCTTGCTGACCAGATAGGGCGACCCGATCTTTGCCTTGATCCTCGAAATATCTATTGAATTAATCGCTGTATTATTGTCTGCATTGGCCGCTTTCCTGTATTTCGGGTAGAAATTCCTGGACGGATCCATGAGAGTATCCACCCCTATGTAATACTTCACCATCGTCACGTCGATGGCATTTGCACCATCACCCCACTGCATGCTGTCGGCAGTGTATTTATCATAAGACAGCATATAGCTGCCATCCATGATACCACTGATTTGATAATTTCCATAGGCATCGCTGGTATCTCTGGCCACCTCGGCGCCTCCTGTTGTTTTCAGTATAACGATCACGCCATCAATATTATATATTGCTGAATTATAGGCAGGTGGATTGGGGGCCGGGTTGCCGGTATTGGCTTTGGCGGCATAGCGTGTTTTTCCATAAATAAGATGCCCCGCAACAGTGAGGTTCAGCGTGTAAATACTATCGCATCCGCTGATGGTCTGGTATTCCGCCGTATATATACCTGCAGCGGTGTAATCATTCCCGTGCCAGGTATAGGTCTGACCGGAATAGATCGAATGATTTTCAGTAAAGGCATAAACAGGATTTACGGTCAAATGCAAAGTGTAAACACTATCACAATCATGGGTTGTTTGATAATTGGCTGTATACGTTCCGGCATCCGTGTAATTGTTTCCGTGCCAGGTAAAGGTTTCTCCGTCACATATGGAATGATTTTCTGTAAATGTGTACACCGGGTTTACAGTTAAATGCAGGGTATAAACACTGTCGCAGCCCAGGGCAGTATAATAGGCCGCTGTATAAGTACCGCTGTCGGCATACAGGGTCCCCTGCCACAAATAGGTTTCCCCGGCGCATATCTGATAATATTCTTCAAATGTATATACGGGTAATCCTTCATCTACGATATTATCGCAGTCGTCGTCGAGGCCATTGCATACTTCCTCCGCTCCCGGGTGTATAGCAGCCACTGAATCATTGCAATCCAGATTATCAGCGACATAGCCCGGAAACAGGTTACATGCCTGAATTGAATTTTCCGGATCGCCATAGCCATCTTCATCATAATCCCTGTAAAACGTCAGCAGCGGTTTTACATTTACTGTAATAAGCGTATCCAGAATGATGCTGCATAAAGTTACGGGGTCTGTAGCTTTTATGGTGAACATCGATGCAGCGGTCATCAAGCCGGTGTTAAAAGTCAATGTATCGCCGGCTCCGGCTTGTGTGATTCCGATATCGGTTCCATTTTTCTGCAACTGGTATATTATGCCGGTCTCCGGATTCCCCAGGTAAATATTTGCGGAATCATTATAACAAACGGTATCTGCTGAAGCATGAACAAACATATCGTAGTAGAGTGAACGGACTTCCGATTCAGAGATTTTGCGGTCAAAAACCCTGACATCATCAATATTTCCGCTGAAGAACCTGTTGGTATAATCGCCCTGCCTTCCGATGGCAAAGTATGTCCCTGTATACGAAACATTGCCCGACCATGCGACAGAAGATATGGGTTGAGACACCCCGTTATAATAAATTCTGGCGTCTTCGTTTGCTTTCCGGGTTGCCACAATATGCACCCACTGGTTCAGCGGCACCGGTGTTTTGGCATTAGAAACGTGCCAGCTTCCGTCGCCGATCTGGAAATGTATATGTCCGGGCTG
This sequence comes from Bacteroidales bacterium, assembly GCA_035389045.1. Classification (GTDB taxonomy): domain Bacteria; phylum Bacteroidota; class Bacteroidia; order Bacteroidales; family CAIWKO01; genus CAIWKO01. The sequence continues at coordinate 44,415 of DAOORA010000008.1, forward strand.
TGCAGTTTGTCCGTCGGGATTTGTTCTTCCATCCAGGAATAACGAAGCTCCTGAACCTCCGTATCCGTCGTGCTGGCTTCCCACAATTAAGCCCAGATCACCGTATGAAGGATAAGAGGTAACGTAGATCCAGGCAGACAGTGTTATTTCATTTTGGATCTGTAACAAAGCCGGAACCGTGTCGGCGAAATAGATATAGTCGCCATACCCGTCGAAGCTAAATGCGCTGTTGACATTCAGATACCGGTCGGCAACAGGGTCTGCTCCGAAAACTGTTCCGTCGATTCCATGTCCGCTTTCATCACTGGCATTATTATTAAAAGGGTAAAAAGCCACCAATCCGTCTCTGGAGCTTAAATCTGCCGGTTTGGGCTTCACATAAAGATTCAGTGTATAAATACTATCGTTGCCACAGATACTCTGGTAGTTTTTGGTGTAAACGCCGGCAGCGGTATAAGTATCACCCTGCCATATATATACCCCTCCTTCGCAGATCGTATCAATCTCATTAAACGTATATGAAGCATTATCGATTGTAATATACAGCGTGTCAAATAATCTTTCACACCACGTAGTAACATAAGCGGCATGGATGGAAAATTGCGCGGCCTCGGTCATCGGACCCGTATTAAAGGTCAGGGTGTCTCCGTTTCCGGCTTGCGGGCTACCCGAAATCATTCCGTTTTTCAGTAACTGATAAGACACCAGATTTTCGGAATTCAGGAGATAAATGTTTGCAGAATTATTAAAACATACATTATTGGAAGATGCATAAACAGAACGATCTGACGGGGCGGTTTTAACAAATAAATTCAGGGTATAGATGCTGTCGGTTCCGCACATTGTCAGATAATTTGCTGAATACGTACCGGAAGCATTGTAAATACCACCTTGCCAGAAATAGATTTCGCTGGCGCAAATGGTATCGTATTGCGTAAATGAAAAGGCGGCGTCTACAGTAAGGTTCAAGGTGTATATACTGTCATTTCCGCAAGCTGTTTGGTAGTTGTCGGTATAGGTTCCTGCTGTATTATATATGTTTCCGTGCCAGGTATAAGACTGGCCGCTACATATGTTTTGATTTTCTGTAAACAAATACGACGGGTCCACAGCGAGGTTCATGGTGTATATACTGTCGCAGCCGAATGCCGTCTGATAGCTTACGGTATAGGTTCCGGGGGAATTGTAAACGTTTCCGTGCCAGATAATGCTATCGCCACTGCATATGGCATGATCTTCGGTAAGTGCAAAAGTGGGATGCACCGTTACCGTAATACTCGCTGTATCAGAACACTGATCGGCATTGGAAGCAATCAGGGTATAGAGTTCCGTTTGCCAAGGGGCAAAGGGGATGCCATTGCTAACACCCTGGTCCCATGAATAGGTTTCAGCACCGCTTCCCGTCAGGGTTACTGAGTCGTCATAGCATATTCCCGTAGCTGTAGCTGTGATATTCAGATTGAGGGTGTTAAATATCATAAGACTGTCAATCATCACATTATTATAATCGAACGTTTTAATGACGAGCGAATCGCCGGCAACTTCAATATTCACATAATGCATGATACTGGCACTTTTTGCCATGAACCAGCCGTATCCCGGGCCATACATGGGCGCTCCGGCAGCTCCGGAAACGATCTGACAGCGGCCATTCAAAGGACAGTGACCATAGCTGGCAACACCGGAAGTATCGGAGATATTCCTGTTTATGGGAACGGTTCTCTGATAGTTATGTGTGTGCCCGTTAAAGATTACATCCACGCCGTAATCATCGAATGCCTTCCACCATGTAGGAAACAGATAATCCATTTCACCCGCATGGGAAGGGCTGGTATAGAACGGCCTGTGAAAGAACACGAATTTCCATTTTTTATCTTTATTACTTTCCAGGGTATTAAGCAGCCAGTTGTACTGCAGGGAATCCGACGCATCTTCGCTGTTAAGTCCGATAAACAAAGAATTCCCTACCACAAAGGAATAATAAAGTTCATCTCCCGGGGCCGGGGGCTGAACCATCAGATTGGTAAAATTTACGGCATCAGGGTCATTGACGAGATCATGATTTCCTAAGGTATAGTATACCATATTGTTTTTGAAAAACTTCTCGCCGTGATCAAACCATGTATCCCATGAGGAGGTTGTTCCACCTACATCCACCATGTCGCCGAGGAACAGCACAAAGTCCGATGGCCTGACCGCCTCCGATATAGAATTCCAGTCATCCCAGTTGGTACGGCTGTCGCCCATAGCCGTAAAAGTAAAATGTTCTGCATCAGAACCTTTAGCGGTGTAATATACGTTATCATCTGTCCATTTCTGCATGAATGAATCCCATATTGTGTAATGTATTACGGTGTCTTTAAGTAAAACAGGAAAACTGTAATCAAAAAGACTTTGGACATAATTACTTCTCATCACTCCGGCGTAGGTACCCTCCATATATAAGGTATCATAACCCCAGCGGAGGCTGTCGGATGTACCGGGGCCCCGCCAGGTTATTGTTGCACCGTCGAGCGGCAGATTGGTAGTTCCGAAATGTATCTGGCTTATGGTGGAAGCCGTCTGAGGGATCAATTCCATGTTGAATCCGAGATCGGAACTTGTCGCACTCGTCTGATGCACTTCCACGGCAATGGTATTCATCCCGTTCTGAACATAATTTGCCGGGATGATGAGCTGCTGGTAATTGGCCTCATCGGCATAGGTAGGCGCAAGTGTGCTGTAAGTGATCGTCCCTGAAGGCATATTCACTCGCTGAACTTCTGTGCCATTGATATAAAAAACAGCGCCGTCATCAACCAAAGCCCTGATAATAAAATAGTTTTCCGTACCGGTGGTCATGTAACCAAAGGTTTTACGGAAATAACAAGTCGGGTATCTGTTGGTGTCAACGCCTCCATAGCTTACCGTGGTGATGACAGGTTCGGCATCTATGGTTCCATAGCCCAGCAGTGCATTTCCCATAGCCCATGTTGAATCGTTATAACCTGCCTCTTTCCAGTCAGTGCCGAGATCTGTGCCGGTATCATTATATTTCCAGGTCGAATTAAGGTCAACCGGATTAACATGGGGAATAAGGTTCATATCAAACCCGAGGTCAGAACTGCTCACACTGTTCTGATGCACCTCGACCGCTATGGTATTAAGCCCGTTTTGAATGTAAGAAGCAGGAATGTTGAACTGCTGGTATGTTTCGCCGGCGTAAGTTATTGCCAGTGTACTATGGGTTATCGTTCCGGCAGGCATGTTGACACGCTGAACTTCCACACCGTTGATATAGAACACAGCGCCATCATCTATCAGGGTATTGATCTCATAATATGTTTCATTACCGGTAACGGAGCAGTTAATCGTTTTTCTGAAATAATACGTTGGATACTTATTATTAGGATCACCACCATAGCTGATGGTTGTGATGACCGGTCCGGCGTCGATTGTCCCGTAACCAAGGAGCGCATTACCGGCAGGCCATGAGGAATCATCATACCCGGCATCTTTCCAGTTAACTCCCGGGTCGGTGCCGCTGTCATTATATTTCCAACTGTCGTTGCCCGACAGTGGATTATAGTGAACCGTAAGGTCCATATTGAATCCGAGATCTGTATCGGTATTGACATATTGATGAACTTCAACAGCAAGGGTATTCGTACCATTCAGCAGATAATAGGCCGGTATAATGATTTGCTGGTACGTTTCATCGGCTGCGCTGAGCGCCCATGCCCAATAGTTATTCCAATAGGTATTCAAATTCACCCTTTTTACTTCATGGCCGTTGATATAAAAAACAGCGCCGTCATCTATCAGCGCATTGATCTCACAATAGGCTTCATTGCCGGTGAGCGAATAATTAAAGGTTTTTCTGAAATAATAGGTCGGGTACTTATTATTTACATCATTGCCATAACTGATGATAGTATTGACCGGTTCTGCATCTATTCCCCCGTAACCGAGCAGGGTGTTACCACTTTGCCATGCAGCATCATCGAAGCCCACCTCTTTCCAGCTTGTTCCCAGGTCGATGCCGTCAGCGCTGTACTTCCATGTTTCATTTCGTTCGATCACCTTGGTGTGCGTGATAATATTCATGTTAAATCCAAGATCCGAACTGGTCAGACTGATTTGGTGCACTTCAACGGCTATGGTGTTGCTTCCGTTGCGGATAAGATAAGCCGGAATAAAAAATTGCTGATAAGACTCATTACCGTTGGCTGCTGCAAAAGTATTATAGGTAATTGCACCGTCCGGCATATTCAACCTTTTCACTTCCATGCCGTTGATATAAAAAACGGCGCCGTCATCAACCAGGGCGTTTATTTCATAATAGATTTCGTTACCGGTAAGTGAAACGTCAACTGTTTTTCTGAAATAATAGGTTATATATTTATTTGTATCTACGCCTCCATAGCTGATAGTCGTTGCTACCGGTTCTGCATCAATGGTTCCGTAACCCAGCTGTGCAGCACCGGATGACCAGGCAGCATCATTATATCCTGGCTCTTTCCAGCTTGTTCCGAGATCGGCGCCGCTATCATTATATTTCCAAACATCATTATTGGTAACAGGATTATAATGCACGGTGATGTCCATATTAAATCCCAGATCGCTACTGGTTCCGCTGGTTTGATGCACTTCAACGGCAATGGTGTTACTGCCATTATGAATATAGAACGCAGGAATAATAAACTGCTGATAATTTTCATTTCCACTGAATGTAGCATAGGTACTAAAGGAAATGATGCCCGCAGGCATGGACAGTCTTTTGACTTCTGCACCGTTGATATAAAACACGGCGCCATCATCTACCACGGCATTGATCTCATAATAAGCTTCATTTCCGTTAACAGCATAATTGAAAGTTTTTCTGAAATACGTAGTAGGATATTTATTGTTGGCATCAGGCCCGTAGTTCACAGTGGTTACCACAGGTTCTGCATCGATACCACCATAGCCGAGCATGGCATTACCGCCTGACCAGGACGAATCATCATACGCTGAATCTTTCCAGCTTGTTCCAAGGTCGGCGCCGCTGTCGTTATATTTCCATGTACTGTTCCGGTCGACCAGGTTGGAATGAACAATGAGGTTCATTTCGAAGCCAAGATCGCTGCTTGTGGTATCACATTGATGAACTTCGACAGCAATGGTATTGTTTCCGTTTTTAATATAGCTTTTCGGAATGATGAACTGCTGAAACGATTCGTTTGCGTAAGTTGATGCCAGCGTGCTGTAATTGATGGTACCTGCCGGCATATTCACCCGTTGGACTTCGATTCCGTTAATATAAAAGACAGCCCCGTCGTCGATCACCGTATTGATCTCATAATACGATTCCGATCCGGTAAGTGCATAGGTAAAATTCTTTCTGAAATAATAGGTGACGTATTTATTGGTGGGATCAACGCCATAACTGATGGTGGTCGTTACCGGTTCCGCATCGATGGTGCCATATCCCAGCAAGGCATTTCCACTGAGCCAGGCCGAATCATTGTAGCCAGGTTCTTTCCAGCCGGTTCCTAAGTCGGTGCCGCTGTCGTTATATTTCCACAGCTCACCCGTGCTGATGATATGCTGTGGCGGGGAGATACAATTGTTTAAATTAACAATAGCATAATTGGTAGCTGTGCCGCCGTATGCATCCGTCACTGTAACGGTATAGATGGTGCTTGTTGCCGGGTTGGCCAGCGGGCGGGCAGCTGTTGTTGAATTCAATCCGGTGGCCGGCGACCAGGAATAGGAATAAGGTCCGATACCGCCAACGACATTATTGTTGAGGTACATACTCCAGCCGGGACACAGGTTCAAGGTCTGAGGGCCGTTGGCTTGCAATGATGAGATGAATATTGGTGAAGATATTGCCTGACCTGAATTTGCGGAGGAGTCGGCCTGTAACACTTTCACATAGTAATATTCGCTTGGAGCCACGGTGATGCTGTCGGTAATATTAAAATTATTTGAATTGGGTGTCCAGACTTTAACTCGATTGTGATTTTTATCATAAAGAACAACTTTTGTAAAACTCTCACCTCCGCCATCATTAGCTTGTATCTGGAGTGAATAGGTCCCTCCTGTCATGGCCGAACCCATTTCCTGGCCATTGATTTTAAACGATAATCGTATGTCGGACTCCAGGGTGCTGTAAAATCTTCTGGCTTTCATGGCCGCCAGCAGATCGGCACGTGTCAGGCTATTTGCCAGTATAGCCATGCGATGATCATTTTTTGTCCCCCAGGTAGCCGAATGATCATCCCCTGCTCCTGAAGCCCCCAGGATCCATCCCTTGCCCAGTGCTTCATCAAAATCCCCTTTTCCGTCACCAGCGACATAGCCGTCATTTTCATAATGCACATTGTACCCATCATTGGAATTCCACAATTCCATACCAACAATCTTCTCTGAGGGCGAGGCGGTTGAATTATAGCTGTACTGCCCGTGATTAGCGTATTTGTCAGGATGATTAAAGAAAGCCACCACATTGCTTCTGGCCGTCAACCAACTGAGCAGATCATTAAAAGAGGATGTAACCTGATTGGTCGTTAAGTCATCAGAATTAATAACAGCAATATGGCCGATACCAATCGACGATGACCATTCAAATCCATAAAAAGCTGTAAAAACGCCATCTTCATTATACACATTTGCCTGGGCTTTGATATCATCATATTCCGCAACAGTCGTTTCCGTATAATAGGGAATATAATCATGGTCGGCCAGGCTGAAAAAATCGAGCCCTGCGGTGTCTTTTGCATAACTGTATGCCTGTGCAGGGGTTCCCTGTCCATCAGAATATGATGTGTGATTATGCAGATCTCCGTAATAGACATTATATCCGCCTATGGATGGATGCTGTGCATAAACTTCGGCACACAGCAGGCTAAAAATTAAAATAACAATAGTGATTTTTAATTGAGTCGCAAATGTTTTCATAGGATATGATTTGATTTTTTATATACAAAACAGGAAAAAAATAATATATTAATTATACTGCAAAAATACAAATATTAATTTGAATTTTCAATATTTTGCGGTACAACTCCCGGATTTTTTTACATATCATGCGGAAAGCAAAGAAACGGTCTGATACAAACCATCCCTGCTATGTATTATATCTACCCCGCTATTATATGTAAGAACAGGAGCATTGTCTATACCCACCTGAAATTATCGGGTGAACTATGAAATGGCAATAACCGATATCGTCATACAATTAATTGCGGCCGTATCTTTTATTTCTCCACGGTTGCATTATCGTTGTAAGGCACCACTTCCACCCACTGTCCTTTGGTGCGGGCATAAACAGCGTCGTCGTACATGGCAGCACAATTGACCGCCGGCAGATAAAAACGTCCGAGATAACTGGCGTTCAGCAGAACCTTGTATGTTTTCTTTTCATTGCCGCCGATACTGAAAAAAGTATACACCCGGTCGTCGCGAAAATCCTGATAATCATAAGACGACATTTCAACACGGCCATAGGAATCATCCATGCGGGTATTATGTATCTCCCATCCCGACGGGAAGATATGTGACAAAGCCATATTATAATAATATCCCATCAGCCCGGGGTTTGCAATACTCACCTCAGCCATAAAATCTGTTCCCTGTTCGAGTTTCGACGGGTCTATTTTATCACCGCTGAGCGATTTGTACATCAATTCTATTTTTAGGTTGTTGTCGCCGGCATTTTCCTCACCGGCAGCAGGAACGCCAGACAATATCACCCTTGCATATAAAATTCCCTTTCCATTATTTTTGATTTTCAATTTGCCTTTTTGTGTCGCATTTTTTAAATTCATATCTATGGTAACCAGAGATTTGCCCGATTTTTTTGTCACTGGTGAACTATTATTGAGGGTATAGGTAAAATCTATCCCGCTGCTACTGTTGTTACCAGCATATTTTGAGATGGCCAACAGACAAAAGGCGGTAGTTTGTGTACTCATCCAGAGTTCTTTGCTCAGGTGTTCCGAAATCTGCTTAACGATGGGCGCAGCTTTATTACGCATATCCATCAGTGAAAGTGCTTCCACGATCATGGCCCGGTCGCGGTCATCAGAGCCATATGTAAACGCCATTTCTTTGTAGGTTTTTATGGTGGTCGAGGCATTTGCCGCAAGCTGCCGTGCCACCGAAGGATGTCCGGCAAGCTGGTAAGCGGCAGCCAACCTCCATTTGGCCTGTACCGAAAGGTTTTTTTGTTCCTTCAGCAGGTTCATGGCTCCCATTTCAGGAGTTTTGGACAGGGCAAGGGTATAAAGACGATATGCCTGAACAAGATCGGAATTATAATAATATTTCTGATATTCTGTTGTCCAGTTTAAAGACATGCGTTTCTGATATTTTTCCCATTTTTTCAGGACGGCGGAAGACACCGTATATCCCTTGTCTTTGGCTTCAAGCAGGAACTGTCCGGCATAACAGCTGGCCCACTGGTCGGCTTCGTAACCACCCGGCCAATATGAGAAACCTCCTGAGGGTGACTGAAACGAACAAATCCTGCTGATGCCTGCTTTGATGTTGCGTTCGGTATTTTTCTTCGTGTTATCGTCTAAGTCGATAAGATCGGAAAGGTATAACTGCGGGAATACCGATGAAGTAGTCTGTTCTATACATCCGTATGGATATTGTACCAGGAATTTCAGTCTTCGTTCAAGATTTACAGGCGGTATGGACGAAACCTCTATCGTGCCTTTATTGGTTCCTGCGACGCCCACGGGCTTAAACGATGTATTCCATGATTGTCCTGATTTCATGACATCGGAAATGACGTCGGTAACTTCGGGATTAGGATTGCGGACATCAATTTCGATTTCGTAAACAGCTGATTCTTTTCCGCTTGAGGCCATTACGGTAACTTTTCCGATACCAACAGCATCTTTTGCCTTTAGCTGAAAATTCACCAGGTCGTCGCCTATTTCATTAAAAGTAATGTTTTTTGAGCTGTTGTCGTCTATGGAGAACATACCATTGGTGGTGACCCTGACATTTACATTTCTGATGTATTTTTCCATAGCAAAGACGCTCACCGGAAGCGTAACTGTTTCACCCGGACCCACTACCCTCGGCAGGGTGGCTAAAAGCATCAGCGGCTTGCGCACCGCTACGGTCTTTTCTGCATTGCCGTATGCGCCGTCCTGACCGGCGATCACCATTACCCTCACCGAACCCACATAGCGGGGCATTTTGAAGTTATACGCATGCGAAGCGCCTTTTTTCAGTGCAAACGGGCCAAAGAACCTGACCATAGGTTTAAACCGGTTGGCCCGCTTGGCTCCGTTTCCTGCATCGCCGTCATCGCCGCCTCCGATGCTCAGGATACGTTCGAGCTGTCCACCATAAGCGCCCATGACATAATCGTAGAGGTCCCATGTTTTAATACCCAGCGCTTCCCGTGCATAAAAATAATTCCACGGGTCAGGAGTTTTAAATCGGGTAAGGTCAAGTAAGCCTTCGTCCACCATGGCCACGGTATAGGTCATGGCTTTTCCGTTTTCCTCTTTAACCGTGATGGAAGCATTTTCCTCAGGACGCAGGACATCAGCCATTTGTATCACCGGCCTGAGATGGGTGCCGGGGTCTTCCACCATTATGGGTATTACGCCATAAAGCCTAATGGGCAGGTCGTTGGCTGTCTGGCTGTGCGGCTGGATCAACGTGACACTGACATAAATGTTAGGCGCCATCTCTCCGGCAACCTTAAATTTAAATATGGTCTGGTCTTTTTCAGTGTCTATCCAGTAAGACTGCAGCACCTGGTTACCGGTTTCCAGCGTAATCAGTGCACGTGCACCTGCACTCGAAGGAATAGTGAGTTTAACCTCATCGCCAACCTGGTATTTTTCTTTGTCGGCAGAAAAAATCAGCATGGCAGCGCCTTCTTTTCCTTCACGGGAGCGGCTTGCCCAGTCGGGCCAGTCGAAGTACACTGTTTTTCCCGTTGTATGGCCGCTTTCCGTATCGGTGAGCCTGATAAAGTATCTTCCCCAGTCTGCATCAGGGATATTAAGTACAAAACTTCCCCTGCCATTAACGGCAGAAACATCAAGGGACTTATAGGGCTCATTGTCTGTACCGCGCACAAAATCAGCCAGTTCATCGCCTGAATTATCCCACCACCAGCGCCAGTTCACTTTATAAATATCGACTTTTATTTTGGATGAAGGGATTAAAGCTCCGGTAATATCCACATTCACAAGGTTAACGGTATAATTTTTCCGAGTCTGAAGCATACCCGAATACCGGCTTCCTTCGGGGACACTGATACCCACATATGTTTTATAGGGATAGTAGAACAAAGAAAACTGATCAACGCTGAATTCCCCGCCCTGTTCAAAAACCCTTGTTTCAAAGTTAGCTTTCAGCACGCCGGGTGCGGAACCTGTGATGGCAATATCCGGGAAAACATCTGCTTTACCTTCATCGTTGAGTGTTCCGCTGAAAACTTTGAATGTTTCCGAATAAAAGCGTTTTGACGGATCATCAAAAATATAATTCGAGAATTTGGGGAATGCGGTAGTTGATCTGTTCAGCACCACATTGATATCAGCTTTGAGGTTGCGTGCAATAGCGCCGTGAAGCCATTTCGCTTCGAGAATCCCTTTTGATTCGCTGTTGATCTTTTCTGAGCCAAAGTCGAGTTTTATTTTCAGCCGGTTCGGCTTAATGGTTTCAATTTTTAATGATTTTGAAAATGCTGTTCCCCCAACGGACACCGTTGCCGTCCAATAACCTGTCAGCGCACCGGGGTCGGTAGCCGTATGAAAATCATAAAATCCATTCACCGATTTTGTTTTAACTATATGCTGTACTTTTTGTCCGCGGGGATTAGAAAGGTCGAACACAACAGGGGTTTCGGGCGATAGCTTGTGAAGCTTATCTTCCAGTATGAAAGTCAGGAAAATTGAATCACCGGGGCGCCATACGCCGCGTTCTCCATAAAAGAAACCTTTTAATCCTTTGCGGACATTCTCTCCATTCACATCAAACATGCTCAGCGACAATGCTGATCCACCTGTAAGTTTGAGGTATGCTTTTTGATTTCCTTTGCTTGCAATAATAAGAAACGGAACTTTTTTCAGTTGTACCACGGCTTTTCCGTCGCTATTGGTCTGGACTTTGTGAAGTTCCTTGTTCTGGTAATCTTTAATACTGATGGAAACTTCAGCCAGGGGTTTGGCCGATACCAGGTCGGTGGTAAAAATAGTCAGCTGGCCCGTATTGCCCACTTTAGCAATGATGCCGATATCCGTAGCCAGGACATTACGGCTCACCGTTTTGCTGCTGTAATACGATTCTTCGCAGGGATTATCCCGTTCATACCAGTCATAATAATAGTATTCATAATCTTCATAATAATAATAGCCGTCATAATCATAGTAGTACCAGTCTTCAGGCTCTGTTTCCCCCGTTTCATCCCAGGATGCAGACATGTTGTCTTCCTGGTCTGATGCCTCTCCCGTACAACCGGTATAGGTAGAATATGATTTTTTTATACTCAGTGTGACTTTATATATTGCGCCCTGTTCAGCTTTTATCAGTTCGGCCAGGTCGAGATAATATCGGTTCCATTTACCATAATTGAGCACGGAAGAATTAGCCGACTGCAGGGGCATTGACTTTTTCAGTATCAGCTTGCCGACACGGCTGAGTTCCCGTTCGCCTTCCAGATCATTGACCTGTAGAAATTGTGAAACATTGTTTTCATAAATTTTAAATATCTTGATGTCCACCGTGTTAACGTTTACGGCTTCGAAGGGCAAGATCAGCCCGTTGGTGCCCGGCAGTATGGTTCCCTGTCCTATCAGGCGGATGTTTGGTTTTATATCGTCGAAAGCCACCGTATCGGTCGTCATTTTTCCAAGCTCTTTATTTTTATTGTTTTTCACGGTGTTGCCGATGGTGAGCCTGTCGTTGCCTGCATTTTCGACGGGAGGATATATCCTGATGGTGTTGTCTTCAATAATAAATTTCAGGTCTTTGATTTTTTCCATGGTAATAATGCCGTTCAGGTCCTGATCTTCGAGTAGCGGATCGGAAAATTGAAGTTTAATGTATTGTTCGGGGTTCTGAACGACTTGTATGGACAGCAGTTTAAAATCGTTAACAGATGGGATGGCCACCGTTACAGAACCTTTAGTTTCTGATCCTATTGGTTTTCCGTTCCATCTGATATCCACCAGCGATTCTTTGTCTCCGCGTTTTACGCTGTCGATGATATAGGTGAAGGTTTTTTTATCGCCTCCGGGAAAAACATTAATTTTTAGTTTCCGGTCGCCCTGGCTGGCCTCCAGCAATTGCTGAACATCTTCAGTTTGAGCAATGTCAGCCGCAATCAGCGATCCTGAAATTTTTTCCCATCCGGGATCATTTGTATTATAAGCCTTATGATTTTCAACATTCACTTCAAACACCTGCTTTACCGTATGAAACTGGAACACGAATATTTTCATGCTGTCCGGAACACTGATCAGTTTGTACAGGTAAAATTTCACCGTATAGAGCTTGTCCGCCGGCAGTTTTTTATCGGGGCGGAATTCAACAGTTCTTGTATCGGTCCAGAAAGCCTTTCCGCCAATACCCGGAGAGAACTCAAATAATTCGTCTTTAACCTGTTGCTCAAACATGGAAGAATCTACAAGGTCCATATTCATTCTTACTTTTATGGCTGATTCTGTTGATATCACCCCCGAAGTAAAAGCGGCAACATATTCCCTGAACGCAGGATTAACTTTTATGATCGTCTGTGATTTTGATTTTGAAATCAGGAAAATTACCAGTATTACAAAAATACCAATGACTGCAAACAGCAGGATTTTTTTCTTATCCATGATGTAAAATTTTATAATGTGAAATAACAAATTTATTTATGTAAAATTAAGAATAAAAAACTTCTATTATCAAGAAACTGGTTAAATCTTTTTTTGAGGTGCTTAGAAACTGTTTTGATTTTATCTTTTCATATCTTTATGCGTCTTTTTTGCTGCAACTTCGTTAGATTTTTCGACATAGGATAAACTATGTCTGCAAAATCTGCCTCGTTTCGCTAAAAAATCCATCATAAATCTTATGTAACATAAAATCAAAACAGTTTCTTAAACTGATCCACGTTTGTCAATAAAATAATTGCTTTGCGTAAGTTTAGGTGATGATTTTACTTGTTTGTTTTTCTAACCTGGCTGATATTTTTCAGGCACACCACTGTCTGACTATCAGCAAAATGGCAGGCAAAGCACGATATGCAGTGCATGTATGCTTCGATCCGCCACGGCGTACCCTGCTGACATGGACAATCCGGAATTTTTCTTTGGTATTATTTTTTTACGGCACAAATGACCGTAGCAAAGCGCCGCAACATTTGTAAAAAAAATACAATAAAAAGCAAGTTACAGCGTACCGTATTATTATAATCCTGAATACACCCCACCTGTATGGTTGATGGATACATTTTGTTATACATCCATATAGACAGGCATTTATCCCCGGCATTCATAAACATAACAGGCATAAAATGTTTACCATGAATACCATGACCGAACATTTTCCATTTTGCGAAATACTGGCAATATTTTCAACATTAAAAAAGGACAATTCTGTGAAAAAACAAAATTGTCCTTTAAGGTCTCCTCGCGGGGACTCGAACCCCGGACCCATTGATTAAGAGTCAATTGCTCTACCAGCTGAGCTACGAAGAGAATTTGGCTGCAAAAATATAAAAAAATATTGAATGGTGTGAAAAAATTCAAAACTTAGACGATGCTTGTCAATACAAGCAGGTTTTTATCTCAAATTTTTTTCAACACACCTGATATTTTTAAAAAGATATACATTCGATAAATTCTTTTTATTAGAAAATATTTATTAAGTTTGACGCCGGATAAAAAACAAAAAAAACAGACATGAGCAAAAACAATTTCACAGAATTAAACCCCAATCCTTTGGTTGGATTTCTCGACAAACCTTCAAAAGATTTCACCAAAACCGATTTGATAAGGTTTATCAAAGAAAAAGGGATTAAAATGGTTAACTTCAGGTATGTGGGTGGTGACAACCGCCTGAAAACAATGAATATCTTCATTAACAACCTCAAACACCTCGACACCGTCTTATCCACCGGTGAGCGGGTGGACGGTTCCAGCCTGTTCTCATATATTGAAGCCGGTTCAAGCGATCTGTATGTGATACCCCGGTTCCGCTCGGCTTTTGTCGATCCTTTCGGCAGTATCCCCACACTTAACATATTATGCTCCTACTTCAATAAAGACGGCGAACCCCTGACTTCCTCCCCGGAATATATTCTGCACAAAGCACACAATGTGCTCAAAGAAAAAACCGGTCTTACCTTCGAGACCATGGGAGAACTGGAATATTATCTGATCAGCGAAAAAGATGATCTTTTCAGGGCCAGCGACCAAAGAGGTTATCATGAATCTTCTCCTTACAACAAATTTGAAGATTTTCGCACCGAAGCGCTACAGGAAATTGTACGATGCGGAGGCCTTGTAAAATATGCCCATTCTGAGGTGGGGAATTTCTCTATCGACAATTTAGATTACGAACAGGATGAAATAGAATTTCTGCCTGTAGATGTTGAAGATGCTGCAGATCAATTAGTTATTGCCAAATGGATACTCAGAAACCTGGCTTACAAATATGGTGTTAATATCACTTTTGCACCTAAAATTACTGTGGGAAAAGCCGGAAGCGGCATGCACATACATACCCGCCTGATGAAAGACGGGCGCAATATGATGGTGGACAATCATGGCATTAGCGAGACCGCCAGAAAGACTATTGCCGGATATTTGTCTTTAGCGCCTTCACTCACGGCATTTGGGAATACTAATCCCACATCTTATTTCCGCCTTGTTCCGCACCAGGAAGCCCCGACCAATATCTGCTGGGGAGACAGAAACCGTTCTGTTCTAGTTAGGGTGCCCTTAGGATGGTGCGGGGCCAACGATATGATTAAAAAGGCAAATCCGCTGGAAGACGTGCCAACCGATGATTTTACGGATAAACAAACCGTTGAGTTCCGCTGCCCCGATGGCTCTGCCGATATCTATCTGTTGCTCGCCGGTCTTACCGTTGCCGCACGTCACGGATTAGAAATGGAAAATGCCCTGCAGTATGCAAAAGACACTTACGTAGATGTAAATATTTTTTCCAACGAATTCAAAGAAAAATTACATCAACTTGACACTTTGCCGTTTTCATGCTGGGCCTCTGCAGAAATGCTCGAAAAACAGGCAGAGATTTATAAAAAATATGGTGTTTTTTCTAAAAACATTATTGATGGTGTTGTCCATAATCTGAAAAAATTTGACGACCGGGAGTTACGTACAAAACTCAAGGATAATAAAGAAGAAATGCTCTCCCTGGTTGAAAAATATTTTCATTGTGGCTGATAATCTGCCCCAGAACAAACGACAGGTGTTGTCTGCCGCTGAAATTATTATAAATAACTTTGTGGCCTGATAGTTTTATTTAATGCATGGATAACAGACCGGATGTGCTTTATGTCACGTATGACGGACTAACCGATCCGTTGGGGCAATCACAGATAATTCCTTATCTTGCCGGATTAAGCAAATATGGATATAATATACATATATTAAGCTGCGAGAAAAAAAAACGGTTTGCTGAACAAAAGACGAATATTGAAAAGGTGTTACGCAAATCCGGCATCGTCTGGCATCCTGTTTCCTATACCCGTAAACCGCCGGTGTTATCTACTCTTTATGACATCATGCACTTAAAATTACGTGCCCGGAAATTAAACAAAGAGCATCAGTTTTCAATGGTGCATTGCCGGAGTTACATTGCTGCTTTTGTCGGATTATACCTTAAGCGTAAGGCCGGTGCGAAGTTCATTTTTGATATGCGCGGATTCTGGGCTGATGAACGGGTGGATGGTAAGCTCTGGGATCTTAAAAGCCCCTTATACAGAGCCATATATAAGTATTTTAAAAAAAAGGAACGTTGTTTTCTGTGCAGCTCGGATGTAGTAGTATCCCTCACGGAAAATGCAAAAACAGAAATCGGTACTAATTTTAACCTGAAGGAAAAAACATCTCAGATCGAGGTCATTCCCTGCTGTGCAGATACCGGCTTTTTTTCACGGGAGAAAATTGATGAAAACGAAAGAAATATCCTTTCGCAGCAACTCGGAATAAGCCCCGGTGATTTTGTTGTGTCCTATTCAGGTTCCATCGGAACATGGTATATGCAGGATGAAATGCTTGATTTTTTCAAACGGCTGCATACCGTATATACAAATGCCAGACTGTTTTTTATTACGCACGATGAACCGGAAAAAATAATTAAGGCAGCTTCTCAAAAAAAAATAGATGTAAAAAAAATCATAGTTGCTAAAGCCAGCAGGGAGCAAATGCCCGTAATGCTTTCACTGAGTTCGATGGCACTGTTTTTTATAAAACCTGTTTATTCCAAAAAAGCATCTTCCCCGACCAAAATGGGCGAGCTTATGAGTATGGGCATACCTTTTGTTACCAATGCCGGCATCGGTGATGTTGATGATTTTGTCAAAAAAACCGGAACCGCTTTGTTGGTAAATGATTTTACAGACACGTGTTATGATGAAGTAATCCGAAATATTCCGAAACTTCTCATGCTGGATCCCGGATATATCAGGATTTGCGCTATGGCCGATTATTCGCTGGATCACGGCATCAGTGTATATCATAAAATATATGACAGACTTTTACATAAATAACAACAGGCCGTGATCTATTCGGAAAATTACGAAAGAAAAATTGGTTTTGACAAAATCAGGCAGCTGGTAGCCGGATATTGTCTGAGCGATATGGGGCGTGAGCACGCCGGCCAAGCATCTTTTTCAAGTGTTTTCGGGGAAATTGGTGAAAAACTGAATCTTACCGGCGAGTTAAAGACAATACTGACCACCGACGAAGCATTTCCTTCGGATGATTATTATAATCTCACCCCGGAGCTAAGGCGGCTTAATACCCCGGGGACTTTTATTGAGGTTAACAGATTGATTGATCTGCGGATTTCTTATGCTGCCATTCAGAACATACTTGAATATTTATGGCAGCGGGATGAGAAATATCCCAATCTGTACCTTTTATCATCGGGAGTAGTAATACATGATGAAATTATTCACAGAATTGACCACATACTGGATGAAAAAGGGAGGATACGCGATGATGCTTCACCGGAATTGAAACTAATCCGTTTAAATCTTATTGCAGTTCAGCAGCAGATTGAGAAACGGACACGGCAAATACTTCTTGGGTTGAAAAAAGAAAATGTTATTCAGCCGGAAACCGAAATGACGGTGCGTAACGGTCGCTGTGTGGTGCCGGTAAACGCTTCCAGCAAGCGAAAAATCAAAGGATTTATTCATGATGAATCGGCTACCGGACAAACGGTCTTTATTGAGCCGGCAGAGATTTTTGAGATGAACAACAGCCTTCGGGAACTTGAAAATGCTGAAAAAAAAGAAATAATAAAGATACTAACCGTTTTTACTGATTTTATCAGGCCGTTTTATAATGATCTGGTTCATGGATACGATTTTCTCGGACAAATTGATTTTATCAGGGCAAAAGCGCTTTTTGCCATCGGAACAAATGCGGTCAGGCCTCTTTTATCGTCAAATCCGGGTATTAATTGGTATAAAGCTGTAAATCCTCTATTATTTTTACACCTGAAAGAAAAGGGCAAAAAGGTCATACCTTATGATATTTTATTGAATGAGACACAAAGAATACTCGTCATTTCAGGCCCTAACGCCGGTGGTAAATCGGTGTGTCTGAAGACCATCGGTTTACTGCAATATATGTTGCAATGCGGTTTTTTGATTCCGGTAAGGGAAGAGTCTGAAGCCGGCATATTTTCAGATATTTTTATTGAGATCGGAGACGAACAATCCATTGAAAACGACCTGAGTACCTATAGTTCACATCTGCTGAACCTGAAATTTTTTATCGAACAGGTGAGCCCCACCACCATTTTTTTAATTGATGAGTTCGGAAGCGGCACCGAGCCTATACTGGGAGGAGCCATAGCTGAAGCCACCCTTGATGAACTGAACAGAAAACAATCTTTTGGTGCGGTTACCACTCATTATTCCAATATCAAGGAATATGCTGCAAGAACCGACGGTATTATTAATGCTTCCATGCTGTTCGATACCCGCAAAATGCTGCCCTTGTTCAGACTTTCCACCGGGAATCCGGGAAGCTCCTATGCCCTTGAAATTGCCGACAATATAGGTTTTCCCAGAGAAGTTACCGAAAAGGCCACCAATATTGCAGGAACGGAACGTATTTCTTTCGAAAAACAAGTGAAGATCTTTGAAGCCGACAAAGAAGAGTTGGCACGGCAACAGGAAAAAGTAAAAATGGCCGATGATTTTTTTTCGGAACTCATTGACAAGTATCAAAACCTGTTGTCTGAACTGGAATCTAAAAAGAAGTCCATATTACAGGAAGCGCGCGAACAAGCGGTTCTGCTGATACAAAATGCCAATAAATCTATTGAAAATACCATCAGGCAAATCAAAGAAGCCGGAGCGGACAAAGAAAAAACCAGGCATATACGTGACGAACTGGAAACGCTTAAAGAAGAAATAAATGCGGGTGCAGAAAACGGAAACAAAACTGAAAAAAAATGCTCACTCCCTAAAACGATTGCCGCCGGCCTTAAAACAGAGAAAGACAAAACACCGCCACAGCAAGGCAGTTTTGTTAAAATTAAAGGACAGCAGGTCATTGGTGAAATCATTGAACTCCATAACGATCTGGCACTGGTTGTATTCGATAATACCCGTATGAAAATTCCGGTTTCCAGGCTGGAAGTGGCCGACAGCGCCGAGTATCAGACCGCTCTGAAACGCAAAACAAAAAGTAATTATCCTGACATAAATAAGTATCTTGACGAAAAAATCACTGAATTTAAAACGACCCTGGATGTCCGTGGAAAAAGAGCCGCAGAGATAAGTGAAATAGTTGAACGGTATATTGATGATGCGCTGCTGTTAAAAGTTTATAATGTCAGGATTTTGCATGGAAAGGGTTATGGCGTGCTGCGAAAGATTATTCATGAACTTCTTGCCCGGCACAAAAATGTGGTGTCTTATGAAAATGAACATATCGAACATGGCGGCGATGGCATCACGGTGGTGAGGCTGAAATAAATTGGATTGATTATTGATAACAAACAGAAAACTTTTTTATGAAACATTTGTCTTATATTCTTCTGGTATTGATATTATTTGCAGTTCCTGCAAATATTTCCGGCCATAAACATATTGTCACACAAAATGTGTCTAACGGTGTTTATATCCTTACGGATGAGAATTTTGATAAAACTATTAAAAACGGTGTCGTTTTGGTTGATTTTTGGGCAACGTGGTGCGGGCCATGCCGGATACTTGCTCCGATCATCGAAGAAATTGCTTCGGAAATTGGAAAGAAGGCTATAATTGCGAAAATGGATGTGGACAAGAACAAAATCACCTCTTACAAATACAACATACAATACCTCCCAACAATCATCATTTTCAGCAATGGCAAACCTGTGAGCCGTTTTGTGGGCCTTCAGAACAAAGAGACACTGGTAAATGCAATTAACAATGTGCAATAACCTGAGGGATATTCGGGAGAAGTCTTTTATTACAACCATGTCAAAGATCGATACGGATACAAAAAAATCTGCCCGGCAATGGTTTATTAGCAATTTTGGCTGGCAATGCTCCCCTGTTTTCTTTCCTTTAGGGGGCAGCCTTAGATGTATAGTTTCCGGTTCGCCGGGAACCCAAAAGAATCATAAATGAAACGTGTTGGTTTTAAACAAGTTGCATTAAATTAAGGTGGTTGCAAAAATTTTTAAACGTGTTTCTGATTTTTCTTCCCTGGTGAAAATTTCACATACGGTTTTTGCTATGCCCTTCGCTGTTATCGGATTTTTTCTTGCCATGAAAAACCTCCATGCTCCCTTTGACCTGAAAAGTTTTTTACTGATGGTGTTATGTATGTTCTTTGCACGTAATGCCGCTATGAGTTTCAACCGCATAATTGACAGGCATATTGACGGGAAAAACCCGCGTACCTGCGATCGTGACATTCCCTCCGGGAAAATAAAGGTGAAGCAGGCATATATCTTTTTGTTTATCAATATCTTATTATTTATTACCACGGCATTTTTTCTCAATTTTTTGTGTTTCATTTTATCTCCCGTAGCACTTGTCGTAATATTAGGTTATAGTTTTACAAAGCGTTTTACATACCTGTCGCATTTTGTTTTAGGGCTTGGTTTGTCCATGGCACCAATAGGTGCATATATGGCTCTTACAGCACAAATTGATTACCTTCCGTTGTTATATTCAGGAGCAGTACTGTTCTGGGTAAGCGGATTCGATATTATCTATTCGCTGAGTGATATTTCTTTTGATAAGAAACAAGGTCTTCATTCTATTCCGGAACACTTCGGAATAAACAGGGCATTGATCATATCATGGATTTTGCATATGATCACCCTGCTCTTAATTATTGCTGCAGGAGTACTTTGTCCCAACGGAATATTGTTCTGGATCGGAACCCTAATATTTTCAGTTTTACTTTTTTATCAGCATTTAATTGTCAGTCCCGGTGATTTAAGCAGGATAAATCGCGCTTTTTTTACAGTGAATGGATTTTCAGGCCTTGTGTTTTTGTTGTTTTTTATGCTGGATATATTTTTGCAGAAATAAAAAACACATCATCAATCCCATATTAACGTTGATGCCGGTATTTTGGTCATGTCCCTTGCTCTGCCAGCCTAGCGATGGTTAAGCGTGTTTGTAACGTGCATTAATAAACATCCCTTGTTAACTGCCCATGGCGGAACGGTGAAAAATTCTTACACTATTCAATCATAAGTAGTTTAATTTTTACTATTTTTGCACAAATTAACAATTCCATAAATCATTATGAAAAAAATTATCAGTGTTTTGTTATTTATTTCGCTCGGATTTGCTGTTTGGGCACAGGAAACACCTGTTGACACATTGTTTAAAGGCGACTATCAGGAAGCCGAAAAATTATATAACGAAGGTGTTAAACTCTATGAAAATAAAAACTTTTTTGAAGCCATAAAGAAATTTGATGAAGCCATTGCGGCTAAGCCGGACTTTGAGAAGGCTTATTACAACAGGGGCATTGTGAATCTTGAATTAAAAAGGTATTCCGAAGCGATCCCTGACTTTACAAAATCTGTGGAAATAATATCTTCTGCTAAGGCTTATTTCAGTAGAGGTAAAGCCCGATTTGAACTTAAAGATCATGACAATGCCATAATAGATTTTACATATGCGCTGAATATAGATTCAAATCATGCCCAGGCATATTACTACCGGGGGGAAGCTTTTTTTGAGAAAAACGAATATCAGAAAGCCCTTAATGATTTTAATGCGGCAATAAGAATTAAGCCGGATTATGCTTATGCTTATAACGACAGGGGAAGTACAAAAGTCAAACTTGAAAAATATGAGGAGGCCAAAGCCGATTACTTACTTGCAGCAACTATTAATCCGGATATGGTTTTTACATATAACAACCTGGGTAGTGTAAAAAAGAAATTGAAGGATTTTAACGGGGCTATCGAAGATTATACCAAAGCCATAAAAATGAAACCGGATTATTTTATGGCATATAACAACAGGGGGACAACATATTTTGAACTCGGAGATTATCAGAATGCAATCATGGATTACAACCAGGCAATAAAACTAAACCCCGATTATTATTATGCCTATAATAACAGGGCAAACGCAAAATATAAACTCAAAGATTATGAAGGCGCAGTGGCGGATTACACCAAAGCTATTGAATTGAATCCCCAATACGGTTATGCCTATCTGAACCGGGGCATTTCTTATGAAATGCTGAGAAAACCCAACAACGCCTGTGCGGATTGGAAACAGGCGGCATCCTTGGGCATTACCTCTGCAGCCAGCTATAATAGTCTGCAATGTAAATAGTATTTCATAATTTAAAAAACAGATCATGAAAAAAATAAAAGTATTATTCATCATAGTGTTGATCGGATGGTTTGCTTTTAATTCAACTGCTCAGAACGTTGAATTTGAAAAAAACAATTTTCCCGGAAGGGAAAAGGAATTTAAAGAAGCCCGTAATAGTTTCGTTACCGGGAGCAAGTATTATGAAATGGGAAAAGGTATGTACCTGACTGCGCTCGAATATCTGCTGGATGCCCAGAAATTCAATCCGGATAATGCAGACCTGAATTATATGATCGGGAACTGTTATTTGAATACGGTTCAGAAAACCAAGTCTATTGGTTATTTTGAAAAATCCCTGACGCTTAACCCCGGACTTTACAAGGATATTAAATTCCAACTGGCAAAAGGCTATCAGTTAAATTCCGAATTTGATAAGGCAATAAAGCTGTTAAACGAATATAAACAATCGTTATCTCCGGCGGACCTTGCCAAGAGTTCTGCAGAAATAGAAAAAAAGATCCAGGAGTGTAAAAACGGTAATGAGATGGTTAAAACATCTGCACGGGTTTTTATTGACAACCTGGGAGTAACAGTGAACTCGATATATCCGGAATATTCACCCCTGATCAATGCTGACGAATCAGTCATGTTTTTTACCTCCAGACGCGATAATTCAACAGGCGGCAAAAAAGATGAAAACGACCAGGGCTATTTTGAAGATATTTATATCACCGAAAAAACTCCTTCCGGATGGACAACCCCGGTTAATCCTCCAAGCCCTTTGAATGGGAAATTACATGATGCCACGGTCGGGATTTCTCCCGACGGACAGACACTGCTTACTTATAAAGGAGTGAATGGAGGCGATATTTATGAGTGTAATCTTAAAGGAACTGATTGGTCAACGCCGAAAAAAATTAGCGGAAATATTAATACGCAGTACCACGAGTCGGCAGCAACCATTTCGTATGATGGAAAGACCCTGTATTTTGTAAGCGACCGTCCCAATGGTTATGGCGGTAACGATATCTATCTGTCGCGAAAAGATAATAAAGGGAACTGGGGCGAACCTCAAAACCTGGGTGCAGTGATCAATACCCCATATGATGAAGAAGGTGTATTTATTCATCCCGACGGAAAAACACTGTATTTCAGCTCGAAAGGGCACAACACTATGGGTGGCCTCGATATTTTCAAATCTGCTTATGAAAACGGCAAATGGAGTGAACCCGTCAACCTGGGATATCCTATTAACACCCCTGATGACGATGTGTTTTTCTCCATTTCAGCAAGCGGAGTCCACGGATATTATTCATCAGTGAAACAGGACGGTTTCGGAGGGCAGGATATTTATGTCATCACATTCTTAGGCCCTGAAAAACAATTGATCAATAATACCGAGGATAATCTTTTAGCCAGCATTACGCAGCCGGTCAACGAAACCGTCATCGAACAGCCTGTCGAGATAAAAGAAAACCAGGTTACCATACTCAAGGGAATTGTGATGGACGAAATCACCAAAAACCCGCTGGGCGCTTCTATCGAAGTAGTTGATAATACCATAAATGAAGTGATTGCCACTTATGAATCGAACAGCGCAACCGGCAAATACCTGATATCATTGCCTTCAGGAAAAAATTACGGAATAGCTGTAAAAGCGCCGAATTATCTGTTCCATTCCGAAAACATCAACATCCCCCCGTCAACATCTTACCGTGAGGTGGAAAAAAATATATATCTGAAAAAACTCGAAATCGGCAGTACCGTTGTTTTAAATAACATCTTCTTTGATTTTAACAAATATTCGTTACGCTCCGAATCTGTACCGGAGTTGGAACGACTATTGAAATTCATGGTCGAATACCCGACGGTGAAAATTGAAATTTCCGGACATACCGATAACATCGGTTCGGCTGCATATAACAAAACATTGTCTGAAAACCGCGCCAAAGCAGTGATGGATTACCTGGTTGACAAGGGTATGGATAAAAGCCGTATGGTTGCTATTGGTTTTGGTTTTGATAAACCTGTCGCCTCTAATGACACCGACGAAGGCCGGCAACTCAACAGAAGAACAGAGTTTAAGATATTAAGCAAGTAAGGACAGACTGCGTAGTTACTGATTTACAGCAGCCTGCTGAATAAAAAACCGTGTTATTCGGTTACTTTTTCATTCAGAATATAGAGTTTATCTCCCCTGTGAACAGGCGAATGTAACTGTATGGAACATACCTGGCCTTTACCGGCTGCAGAAACGGCTTGGTCGTCCATCCTGATTTCTTTTACAACATCTTCATAAACACCTGTGGTATTGCCGATAATAACTATTTCATCGCCCACAGACAAGGGCTGGGTTTCAACTTTAATGTCGGCCACTTTAATTTTTGAATAATAATTGGTGATTTTCCCGATATACACTTTTTCTTTGACGGCCCGTGATCCATAAACATTGTTCCATTCGCCCAGTGTCCGGCCCAGGTAGTAACCATCCCAGAAACCACGGTTATATACGGTTTTCAGCCTGTCGTTCCAGGCCTTTATTTTGGCTTCAGAATAGCTTCCGTCGGCAATACTGTTTATAGCCTCTTTATAACAGGCAGTAACTGTTTTTACATAATCCGCAGACCGTCCACGGCCTTCAATTTTTAAGGTGGTGGCACCGGATTTAAGTACTTTATCCAGAAAACCTATGGTACACAGGTCCTTGGGCGACATGATGTATTCATTATCGATCTCCAGTTCGGTATCGCTTTCTTTGTCTTTTACAATATAGGCTCTGCGGCATAGCTGATAACAGGCGCCGCGGTTAGCAGAATGATTGTTTTCATGCAGGCTCAGGTAACACTTGCCCGAAACAGCCATGCATAATGCGCCGTGAACAAACACCTCTATCCTGACTAATTCGCCGGAAGGGCCTTTGATCTGTTCTCGTTCTATCTGCCTGACGATACCGGCAACATGGTCTAAATGCAGTTCACGGGCAGTAACCATCACATCGGAAAACTGTGCATAAAACCGCACTGCATCAATATTGGTGATATTGCATTGGGTGGAAATATGCACCGGAATACCCAGGCGATGAGCCCGTTCAATCACGCAAAAGTCTGAAGCAATTACAGCATCAATACCGCTTTGTTTAACCGCCTCCAGAATTGCTGTTACCTCCTGAATTTCGGTATCATAAATAATTGTATTCAGTGTCAGATAGGACTTGATATTGTTTTTACGGCAGATGGCAGTTATTTCATGAAGATCATTTATGGTGAAATTAACCGAAGAACGGGAACGCATATTTAAATTACCAACACCGAAATATACAGCATCTGCTCCGCCTTGTATGGCAGCAGCCAGAGATTCAAAAGACCCCACCGGTGCAAGAAGTTCAATGTTGTTCATGGATTTTTTTGTAAAGGTACAAACAAAAATATATACCGGATGGTTTTGCCCACCGACAATGGTACCAAATTAAACAGCACGTAAACATTTTAATCGGGACTTTTTGACCGTGGAAACCACTTTAAACAGCACGCAACCATTTTTGATCGGACCTGTAAGATCTCCCGTTTGCTGCGAATATATGCACGGCTATGGCAGTAAATTGTCAAGTACCATTATCATTCAACCCTTACAAATGAAGTTTTTTATAATTTTACCGGAAAATATTTTTTGATGAAACAAATTTTAAAACTCAACATTCTTGCAGTTTGTATGATTATATCCTCATGTAAACCCTCTCCTCAAAAAGCTGAAAAATATTATGATAGTATCATCGTCCCGTTGGAAGAAGTATTCAGCAAAGAAGAAAAATTTATTGCGTTGATCAATAACGAAATGGACAAATCCGTCAACGATTCTACAATAATCTTAACTCTTATGGATACCATCCCTTGTGATACGGTCTGCCAGGAAATTGAAACAGCCTTCAGTGATCTGCAGCAGCAAATCAAAGTATCAAAGGACAAACTGGTATCCCTCCCTGATTTTGATAAACAAGACGATATTAAAAAATCGGCATTAGCCGTACTTGATGAGTATTCAATGATTTGTCTGAATGAATACCGGGAACTGATCAGTATTGTTAAAACACCGGAGAACAAGTATTCGCATGAAGATGACGACAGATTTCTCGAAATATCCGAAAAAATTGATAGTACCCTGCAGGAAAAAATAAGCACATTGATCAACGACTTAAAACTATTTGCGAAAAAATATAATTTTAAATTAAAAAAAGATACTATCTTATAAATTATTATAAATCATGAAGATAAAATTATGTATAGCTCTTGGCATCTGTGCTCTTGTTTTGGTGTTTACATCCTGCGGTCCTTCAGGCGATGAAGCCATTGATTACAATGATAAAATCATAGACGAACAGACAAAGATCGTCGACAAAATAAACGTTTTATATGAAACGATGAACCTATCTGAGCATCCTGAACAAATGCACGAAGCTTATAAGCACGCATTGATACAAATTGATTCCGGCGCTGAAAAAGTTTCGAAGATGAATGATTTCGACGGGAACACCGGGATGCGCGAGGGAGCTGTGAAATTGTTTTCTATGTATAAGTCCGTGGTTCAGACCGAAATCAGGGCAATGATCGAAATCCTGGAGAAACCGGAAGCAGAGAACGCTGCTGAAACTGAATCCCGCTTCAATGAAATTCAGAATCTGGCTTTAAAAAAAATGGATGCAGGATTGGCTGAATTTCAGGAAGTTCAGTTAAAATTTGCAGATAAATATAATTTTGAGTTAACCCCGGTTGCGCAATAGGAATGTAGTTAACTATTGAGCAGTGGGTTGGATTGTGTATTGCATCTGGGCAATCCCGACGAAATAAAACTCAGGAAGCAGACTAACCAAAAAGGTATTTCAGCAGGTCTTCGATTTTTTGTAGGGCGATGATCTTTATTTTGAAATTGCCCGGATCCAGGTTCAATGCATTGTATTTTGAAATAGCAATTTCATCAAACCCCAGTTTTTCAGCTTCAGAAATACGCTGCTCAATGCGGTTTACGGCGCGGATTTCTCCCGAAAGGCCAACTTCGGCTGCAAAACAGCATTTCATGTCCAGTGCAATATCTTCATTGGAGGATAAAACAGATGCAATGACAGCCAGGTCAATGGCCGGATCATCCACGCGTATGCCGCCCGCGATGTTTAAAAAAACATCCTTGGTTCCAAGCCGGAACCCGCATCTTTTTTCAAGTACCGCTAATAACATGTTCATCCGGCGCAGATCAAACCCGGTGGACGAACGCTGCGGGGTGCCGTAGGCAGCAGAACTGACCAGCGACTGTACTTCGATAAGCAAAGGTCTCAGGCCTTCAATGGTTGAAGAAACAGCTATCCCGCTGTGGCTCTCATCGCGCTGCGAAAGCAATATCTCCGAAGGGTTGGAAACTTCACGCAGACCGTTACCCTGCATTTCGAAAATACCCAGTTCGGAAGTGCTGCCGAAACGGTTTTTTACCGAGCGGAGAATACGGTACATGTTGTTACGGTCGCCTTCAAACTGCAATACCGTATCCACCATATGCTCCAGTATTTTCGGGCCCGCAATGATCCCATCCTTTGTTATATGCCCGATAAGGAAAACAGGTGTGGATGTCAGTTTGGAATATTTCTGGAACTCTGAAGCACATTCCCGTATCTGAGAGATACTGCCTGCCGACGATTCGATAAGTTCGGTCTGCAGGGTCTGCACAGAGTCGATGATTACAATGCCGGGATTGAGGCTTTCAATAAGCTGAAAGATGTTCTGAGTGTTTGTTTCATTTAGTATGTAACAGTTATCACTATAGGCATTGATGCGTTCGCTCCTCATTTTTATCTGCTGTTCACTTTCTTCTCCGGTGATATACAGTACTTTATTATCTTTTATGCCTAAAGCTACCTGGAGCATCAGGGTAGACTTGCCGATTCCCGGCTCTCCCCCAATCAGTACCAGGGAGCCGGGAACGATGCCTCCGCCCAGAACGCGGTTTAACTCATTATTGCCGGTGTCAATGCGTCTGGCAGTATCACTGTTTATTTCACTGATCAGTTTCGGCTGCGCCTGATGCTGAGCAGACAACTTCTTTTTCAGTGACGAGGAATCCTTCTTAATGACCTCTTCAACGTAAGTGTTCCATTCGTTACAAGCCGGGCATTTTCCAATCCATTTTGAAGATTGCGCCCCGCAATTCTGGCAGAAAAAAATGGTTTGTATTTTTGGCATTAACAGATAAAAGTATTCCTATTCCTTGACAAATTCTCTTTCGTCAAGGCCTTTTTGGATATTCTGGTCTTCACCGTAATTGTGTACAATCCGGATTTTATTATTTTTACGCAGCACGATTTCCCACTGGTCAGAAAAGGCGCCATTGGAAACCGTGAACTTGTTCCTGGAGTCTATCACGTAACTCATAACCCCTTTATAGTTTAAACTATCAATGAGATTATCATATCCTGAGCATTCAATGAACAACTGCCCGTCAGCAGTAAATTCCCATGTTTCATAAAATACGGTGTCTTCAATATTGGCAACATATACCCGGTCCCATTTCCCCATGAGAAATGACTGGGTGTTTTTTTTACAGGAAACTGTAAATACAATGCCAATTAATAGTACTGACAAAAAAACAAACCTTTGAAAAGTTTTCATTGTTTTATGTTTGATCATACAAAACTAAGTAATAATTATTGAACGTTTAATCTTTGCCTGCGTTTTTCAATATTTTTTTTTCAATAAGTGTTGTGGAATAGCCTTTTACCAGATCAATGGTAATGACTTTTCCGCCATTATTAAGTACATCAGCCGAGCCGGCAATATTCTCAATAGTATAATCATTTCCCTTTACAAGGACATCCGGCATGATAAAACGGATCAGGTCTTTGGGTGTTTCCTCATCAAAAATCACCACCGCGTCCACAAACGACAGGGAGGCCAGCAATAGTGAACGGGAATTGATATCGTTGATAGGTCTGTCGTTGCCTTTTATTTTTTTTACCGACACATCACTGTTTAAGCCGACAATTAACGTGTCGCCAAGATCCGCCGCTTTTGAAAGATAATCGATATGCCCCAGGTGCATGATGTCGAAACACCCGTTGGTGAATACTATTTTATGTTTTTTGAAACGGTAAAAGTTCAGTTTTTTTTCAAACGCGGCAGCCGAATTGAAAATCTTTTTCTTAATAAGTTCCAGGTTTGTCATTTCGGGCGTTTATTAATGGTAACAGTATCAGCGAAACAACACCTGCCAGTATGATCGTTATGGTCTGTGCACTCCATATCAGCCAGCCCAGGGATAATCCGACGGGATTGGGAGAAATAAAACCGGGTATGCCATAAAGTGTCAGTGTAGCAGCAACGAATGCCGGGTAAGCGCCTATCCCGCCGGGAGAGATCATCACAGCAATGGTTCCCATGACAAAAACCGTACAGGTAGCGCCAAAAGCAGGATTGCTTGTGAGCGGAAGACTGTAAAAACATACATACATCATCAAAAAGTACATTACCCACATTAAACAGGTATACAAAATAAAAAGCAATGGTTGCTGAACTTTGACAAGAGACTTAATACCATCCCAAAAACCTTTCACCACATTGAAAATTTTATTATATATTTTGTAACGCATTAATTTGGAATGGAAGATAATAATGAGTATGATCATTAACACGCAAAATGCAGCAACACTGTATAAAAAAGATGCCTGGCCCAGCAAATGAAACTTCTCGGTCAGGGGGTGATACACTTTTTCGTAAACATATCCGGATATGGCTTTGTATTGTATTAGCAAATTGATGAAAAACAAAACAACAAAAGTCAGCACATCAAGTCCCCGTTCGGCAATTACGGTACCGAAGGACTTCTCAAAAGGTATTTTTTCATATTTGGACAACATACTGCATCTTGTGATTTCTCCCAGCCGCGGAATGGCAAGGTTTGCAAAATAACCGATCATAAGACTCAGAAATGTGTTTTTGAACCTGGGTTTATAGCCCACCGTGTGAAGCAACATTTCCCAGCGAAGTGTCCGCAATATATGGCTGAACAGACCCAGGATCAGGCAAAGCAACAACCACCAGTAGTTGGCTTCTTTAAACGAAATGAGGATTTGCTTTTTATCTTCATCCCCGAGTTTGATCACCGACAACCAGATGAAAAAGATCCCGACACCAAGGAATATAAGGAGTTTGACTGTAGTAAAAAAATGCTTTTTCAAAACGGTTATTTTAATTTATTGGTATCCGTATCGGGAAAGAGAATAACCGGCCTGAATGACAGGGCTTCTTCCGGTGTCATGCTGGCATAGGAAACAATAAGAATGATATCCCCTAAGGCTACTTTCCGGGCAGCCGCACCATTTATGCCAATAGTCCCGCTTCCTTTCTCACCCTTAATTACGTAGGTGTCAAAACGTTCCCCGTTATTTACATCGTAAATATAAACTCTCTCGTTTTCAACAATATGGGCGGCATTCATCAGGTCTTCATCAATGGAAATACTCCCGATATAATTCAACTCTGAATGAGTGACTTTAACCCGATGGATTTTTGATTTTAAAACTTCTATCATCATGATGCTGCAAAGTTACAAAAAAATTTTTATGTTATCGATCAGGCGGACTTTACCCAGATAAACTGCAATGAATGCCCTGATATTTTCTGATGCTGCCCAGACTTTTACCGGACGGAGCGTCGTCCCGTCAGCGATTTCAAAATAATCCAGTCTGAACTCCGGTACCGCCCTGATTTTTGACCGGACAAAAGACTTTAATGCGGTGACACTCATCGTTCCGGCTAATGAAGCCGACTCATTGAGTATGGCGGCTATGGCAGGTGCAATACTGCGTTCGTGTTCCGAAAGCAGTGCATTTCGTGAACTTAACGCCAGTCCGTCGGGATCCCTGATGATCGGACAAGGAACGATATTGACCGGCATATTCATCATTCTGACCAATGATAAAATAATCTGAAGCTGTTGATAATCTTTTTCTCCAAAATATGCATTGTCCGGCTCTATGATCTCAAAAAGTTTTTTTACCACAATGGCCACCCCATTAAAATGTCCAGGACGGAATTTTCCTTCCATTACCTGATCCAGGGCGCCAAAATCATATACATCAAGAACAGGTTCCGGATACATTTCGTTATGATCGGGCATGAAAATAATATCGCAGCCGACATCGGCAAGCATAGCCATATCTTTTTCCTTATCAACGGGATACCGCTTAAAATCCTCCGGATTGTTGAACTGTATAGGATTGACAAATACACTGCAGACACAAAGGTCATTTTCATGCCGGGCTCTTTCAATTAGTGAAATATGCCCCTCGTGGAGCGCCCCCATGGTCGGTACAAATCCTATGGTATGCCCGAGCGTTTTTCTTGATTGCAAAAACTCCTTAATATCAAGTATGTACGAAAAAACTTTCATAAAATAGTTCCGCAAATATAAATATTATGAAAATCAAGGGGTAAATTTATTTTTTATAATCCCTGCAAAAGATTGGGAAACAAATAGCTAAAACCTTAACAAACAAAATGCTGCGCTGATTTTTATTGGCTTTTATATGAATGCTCAGTGATGAAGGATATCGTTAGGAGTGAAACTCTATTTTTTTGGTATATGTATTGATTTTTACGTAATTTATTAAATAATAATGTAGCCGAAAACTAAAAAAGCATAAATAAAAAACAATAAATTGGGGAAAATTTCGTAATTTTGTAAATTCAATTCAGAAAACCTTAAATTATGTCAAAATACAAGGTGTTATTTGTGGCACAGGAAATTGTTCCATATCTGTGTGATAGCCCTATGGGACAAATCTGCAGGGACCTTCCGCAGGGTATTCAGGAAAAAGGAAGGGAAATCAGAACTTTTATGCCCCGGTTTGGTTGTATTAATGAAAGACGAAACCAGCTTCACGAAGTGATCAGGCTTTCAGGTATGAACCTTATCATCGACGATACCGACCATCCGCTGATTATAAAGGTGGCTTCTATTCAGTCGGCACGCTTGCAGGTTTATTTTATTGATAACGAAGACTATTTTCAGCGGAAATCAATTTTTACAGACAAAAGCGGTGAGTTCTTTGCCGATAATGATGAAAGAGCGATTTTCTATGCCAGAGGAGTAATAGAGACTGTAAAAAAACTAGGATGGTCGCCCGATATTATTCATGTCCACGGATGGTTTTCGAGCCTCGTGCCGTTTTACATAAAAACCGCCTTTAAGAACAACCCCTTATTTTCTGATACCAAAATCATCTGTTCCCTTTACGATGATGATTTTACAAAGTGTTTCAGCAAAGAGTCCGTCAAAAAACTAAAATATGACGGAATCACCGATAAGGACATCAAACAATATAAGAGCTTAGATTTTGTCGGGATGATGAAAGCGGCTATTGATTTCAGTGACGGTATCATTCAGGGAGCGGAAAAAATAAACGCTGAAGTAATGACATATGCAAAAAAATCTAATAAGCCTTTTCTGGCTTATCAGACCCCGGATAGATATATCAATGCATACAGCTTATTCTACGATGAAATTGTCGATGAGTTGATTAATGAAAATGCTGTAAAATAACTTTAATATCTTATTTTTTTGAAAAACATCCTCTCGCACCCCCGCTTAACCTTATTTTTACTTTTATTCGTTGGTTTTTTAACTTCATGCAATAAAAACGAAGAATTAGGTGTAAATGTCCAACCTTCGCAGGACATGCTGGGCATAAATACGGTTGATATACCTGTTTATGCTCATACCGTTTATGAAGATTCGGTCAGAACGGATGAAACTACCTATAACCTGATTGGCAGCTATCTTGATCCTGTTTTCGGACTGACCGACGCCGGGGTTTTCACCCAGTTTAACCTGACCACGACTTCTGTGCCTTTTGGCGATAATCCGGTGTGCGATTCCGTGGTGCTGTCACTCGCTTACCAGGGATTTTACGGCGATACCTCCTCCATGTTGACACTGAATGTCTTCGAAATATCCGATGATTTTTATTATGATAATACGTATTATTCCGATGATATCCTTGGTACTTACAAGAATAATTATGCCGGAATAACATTTAAGCCCAATTTCAAAGATAGCGTCCAGGTCGGAAGCATAAAATATCCTCCTCATTTACGCGTCAGGCTCAAAAACACCTTAGGTCAAAAATTTATTGATGCCTCCGGCACTTCCTACCTTACGGATAATGCAAGTTTTTTGAAATTTTTCAAAGGCCTGAACATCTCAGTGAAGTCTGTAACATCAGACGGGGTAATGCTTTATTTTAATATGCTCTCCTCCATTACTAAACTCACCCTCTACTATCACAGCGATGACGATACGGCCGCTTATAACTTTGTCATTGACAGCAAAACAGCCCGTTTTAACACCTTCGATCATAAGGGATTTTCCACGGCCGATCCCTTGTTCAAACAGCAACTATCAGGAGACACGTTGCTCGGCGACAGTATCTTATACGTTCAGGCCATGGCCGGTACAAAAATAAAATTGTGGATCGGATACAACGACATCGTGGGTCTGAACGCTTTTCTGAAAGACACGGTCAACGGAAGAATTGCCATAAACAAAGCAACACTGGTTGTAAAAGTTGATGAAAACACCATCACGGAGTTTGCCCCTCCCGAAAAACTTATTTTGTCGAAGATCAACAGCGACGGAACCTTAAGTTTTCTGGCCGATTACGCTTATGGCGATGCTTACTACGGCGGGAGCTATTCGTCCACTGCAAAAGAATACCGTTTTAATGTTGCAAAACACATACAGGATGCCATGCTGGATGATGATTTTATGGATTATGGACTGTATCTTGTGGTTTCAGGGGCTGCCGTTAAATCCAACAGGGCCGTGATTAAAGGTAATAATACATCCCAGGATAATTTACGATTAGAAATCATTTATACAATAATAGATTAATTATATGTGTGGAATTGTTGCTTATGTCGGTCCCCAGCAAGCCTATCCTATACTGATAAAAGGCCTGTATCGTCTGGAATACAGGGGTTACGACAGTGCGGGAGTAGCCATTTTAAATGATGAAATACAACTTTATAAAAATAAAGGGAAAGTTTCTGACCTAGAGCATCTGATCAAAGACAAAGACCTGTCGGGCACCATTGGAATAGCCCATACACGATGGGCAACACATGGCGAACCCACCGATGCCAACGCACATCCGCATGCCTCTAATTCAAATAATCTGGCGCTGATCCATAACGGCATTATCGAAAACTATGCAGCCCTGCGCAAAGAATTGATCAGCCGCGGATACATATTTTCCAGCAATACCGATACCGAAGTCCTGATACATCTTATTGATGATATACGCACACATGAGAATGTGGACCTGGTAAAAGCTGTACAACTTGCATTAAATCAAGTGATCGGAGCCTATGCTATTGTCATACTATCCAGGGAAGATCCCGATATGCTGATAGCCGCAAAAAAAGGCAGCCCGCTCGTAATAGGTATTGGTGATAAAGAAACTTTTGTCGCTTCGGATGCCACACCGATCATTGAATATACCAAGAAAGTTGTGTACCTGGATGACGAAGAAGTGGCTATAATCCATCGACATAAAAAACTTCAGATCAAGACGATAAAAGACATCAAGAAAACACCTTATTTCCATAAGTTGCAAATGAATCTGGATGCCATTGAGAAAGGCGGTTTCGACCATTTTATGTTAAAAGAGATCTACGAGCAGCCTCGATCGGTCAGGGATTGTATGAGGGGCCGTCTGAATATTGAAGAAGGCATAGTCTCTCTGGGTGGCATACTGGATTATATCGAAAAAATGACCCGCGCCAACAGGATCATTATTGTAGCCTGCGGCACGTCATGGCATGCCAGCCTGGTGGGAGAATATTTATTTGAAGACCTGGCACGGATACCCGTGGAAGTTGAATATGCTTCCGAATTCCGCTACCGGAACCCGGTCATTTATGAAAATGATGTGGTCATCGCCATATCCCAGTCGGGAGAAACTGCCGATACCCTCGCTGCCATTGAACTTGCAAAATCAAAAGGCGCCACCATCATAGGGATTTGCAATGTTGTCGGGTCTTCTATACCGAGGGTTACCCATGCCGGTTCATATACCCATGCCGGCCCCGAAATCGGGGTGGCATCAACAAAAGCATTCACAGCCCAGGTTACCATTCTTACCCTGATGGCCCTGATGATCGGCAACAGAAAGGGCTGTATTCCAAAAACCAGATTTCAGCAACTGATCCATGAGTTGGAACACATCCCCGAAAAAATTGAAAAAACCTTACTGGTAAATGATAAGATCATCGAGATATCCGATATATTTAAAGATGTTAGAAACTTTCTTTACCTGGGCAGGGGATACAACTTTCCTGTGGCTCTTGAGGGAGCTCTGAAGTTAAAGGAAATCTCGTACATCCATGCCGAAGGCTACCCCGCCGCAGAAATGAAACACGGGCCCATTGCCCTTATCGACGAGGAAATGCCTGTGGTGGTGGTGGCAACCAACCAGAGTGTTTACGAGAAAATCATTTCAAACATTGAGGAAGTTAAAGCCCGGAAGGGAAAAATTATTGCCATAGTTACCGAAGGCGATGAGATCGTGAAAAACATCGCGGATTATGTAATAGAAATTCCCGACTGCGATGAAATATTAACACCCTTATTAGCTACCGTGCCGCTTCAACTCCTCGCCTACCACATTGCCGTTATGCGTGGTTGTAATATCGACCAGCCCCGGAACCTGGCAAAATCAGTGACGGTTGAATAAAATGCCCGGCACATGAGAATCGCTCAAATCATTGAACATTTTGAACAGGTAATTCCCGTTGATTTTCAGGAATCATATGATAATTGCGGTTTGCAGGTTGGTAATGCCGGCAACGAACTCAGCAGCGCACTCATCACGCTTGACATCAGCGAACGCGTTCTGGAGGAAGCCATAGAAAAAAACTGCAACCTCATTATTTCGCACCACCCGCTGATATTTCAGGCCATAAAAAAAATTACCGGCGCAAATGCCACCGAACGGATACTGCAAAAGGCTCTGAAATCGGATGTCTGCATCTATTGCGCACATACAAGCCTCGACAATAATTTCAACGGGCTGAACACCTTTATTGCAGGAAAAATAGGGTTGCAGCATGTAAAAATATTAGAACCGGCCGGGAGTGTCCTGAAAAAGCTGGTTGTTTTCTGCCCTGTAGAACATGCTGAAAAAGTGAGAACGGCTATTTTTTCTGCCGGCGCAGGTCACATTGGCAATTACGATTGCTGCAGTTTTAACGGCAGCGGTGCGGGAAGTTTCAGGGCCAATGAAAATGCACGTCCCTTTGTCGGAGAACTTAACGAATTGCATTTTGAACCGGAAATCAGGATCGAGACTATCTTTCCTGATAATATCCGTAGTCAGGTGATACAGGCCATGCTGGAGGCACATCCTTATGAAGAAGTGGCTTATGATATTTACCCATTGGATAATCTATATCAGAAAGTTGGCTCCGGCATCATCGGCGAACTTCTGAACGAAACAGACGCTATGGATTTTATCCGCCTTCTGAAAGACATCTTTAAAACCGGGAGCATACGTTACAATAAACCCCTGTGCCCGCTGATCCGTAAAGTAGCCCTCTGCGGAGGCTCGGGCAGCTTTCTGATAAAATCAGCCATGAAAAATAAGGCGGACATTCTGGTTACCGCCGACATTAAATACCACGACTTCTTTAACGAAAAAATAATGCTTGCCGATGTCGGGCATTTTGAATCTGAATATTTTTCAGCCGAATTAATTGCCTCTATCATAACAAAAAAATTTCCTACTTTTGCATTTTTATTTTCAGAACAAAATATAAACCCCGTACATTACTTTTAATATTAATAAATAAATTATGGCAAAGTCAATTACAAAAGGTAAGGCCGTTCAGTCAAAACCCGTAAAAAGTGCTGCAAAACCTGCTGATAAAAAAGCTGATAAAATGGAACCTGCTAAATCAACATCAAAACCTGAACCCGAAAAACCAGTAAAGACCAAGCCGGCCGCCACACCAAAAACAACTGGCGCAAAAACACCCCCTTTGGTAAAGGAAACAAAAACAGCAGCTGATAAAAAAACTGAATCAGCAAAGGATAAAGCGCTGAAACCCGAACCGAAAGGAAAAGAAGCTGCAAAACCTGTATTACCAAAATCTGTCCCGTCAAAAGAACTTCCGAAAGATAAATCGAAAAAGCAAACAGCATCTCCATCCGGACAAGAGGAAGTGACTGAAAAACAGCCTTCTGTGTCTGGTACTGAGGAAAAAGGAGACAGCACCATTGAGAAAAAGCTGGTGGCATTGTTTGGATTGCAATTAGTTGATACAGAAATCAATAAGATTAGAATTATCCGTGGAGAATTACCACTGGAAGTTCAGGATCTTGAAGATGAGATTGAGGGACTTGAAACCCGTCTTGAAAACTTCAATACTGAAATAAAAGAATTTGAAAACGCAGTAAAAGAGAAAAAAACAGCGATTAAAGAACATCAGGCTCAGATAAAAAAGTACGAATCGCAGCAAATGAATGTCAGAAACAACCGAGAATACGACTCTCTTACCAAGGAAATTGAATTTCAGACCTTGGAAATTCAGTTATGCGAAAAGAAGATCAAGGAAATAACCTATGGACTGGAACTGAAAAACAAGGTTATTGACGAAACCAAACAGGTACTACAAGACCGGAAAGACGACCTGAAGCAGAAAAAAGTTGAATTGGAAGAAATTGTTGCTGAAACAGAAAAAGAAGAAAAGAAGCTGCTGAACCGACTGGAAGAAAATCATAAATGTATCGAAGAACGCCTTTTAACGGCCTACCAGCGCATTAAGAAAAACGCCCGTAACGGATTGGCCGTAGTGGTGGTTGAGCGCGATGCCTGCGGCGGCTGTTTCAATAAAATCCCTCCCCAGCGACAACTGGATATAAAAGTTCACAAAAAAATCATCGTTTGTGAATATTGCGGAAGAATCCTCATTGACAAAACGATAGAAGAAAAAGTCAGAGGAAACAACTAAAAAATATGCAGGAACAAAACGTAGTTGTCTTTTGAATTTGACACCTTAGGGCTTATCTTGTTGAAATCGTGATTTTTAACAAATCCGTTTTCGAGCTACACCCATTAGCTTACCTGTGCGTTATTTTTGTGATTAGCTACAGATTCAGAGCTTAGCCAGATTGATCCATAGATTGGCCAAACTAATCAGAGTTTGTCCATAATGTCCGACTTCATCCCCGCCTCATCCGCCAGCTGGCGGATGAGCATTTCTGGAGCAAGCGTAACAAAGAAAATGGAGTTTACATTCAGACACTAATTATCTTACTTGGTGCTACTTTGTGGTGTACTTTGTGTGCC
>DAOORA010000008.1:82880-96632 GCA_035389045.1 Bacteroidales bacterium
CATTCAGACACTAATTATCTTACTTGGTGCTACTTTGTGGTGTACTTTGTGTGCCTTTGTGTTAAAAATAACAACCACTAAAAATCACCAAGCCTATCTGACGGCCAGGCAGACTTTGCACAAAGGGTCTCAAGTATGTGAATTAATCAGGTTGGCAGCTAAAAAGGTGCAAAGCACTTATGATGCATCCTGTTTTTTATCCCAGCCTGATGTTCAGTTCCTTTAATTGTTCGGGAGAAATGCTTGAAGGCGAATCGCTCATTACATCCCTGCCCGAATTGTTTTTGGGGAAGGCGATGTAGTCCCTTATGGAATCAGATCCTCCGAAAACAGCGCACAAACGGTCGAAACCAAAGGCAATACCCCCGTGTGGCGGCGCACCGAATTCAAAAGCATTCATCAGGAACCCGAATTGCTTATAGGCATCTTCTTCTGTGAAACCCAGCACGCTGAAGACTTTTCGCTGAAGGTCTTTGTTATGAATTCTTATGGAGCCACCACCGATCTCAACCCCATTGATCACCAGGTCGTATGCATTGGCTTTAACCCGACCGGGATGAGAATCAAGTAACAGAATGTCTTCGGGCTTGGGAGAGGTAAACGGATGATGTTTGGCATAAAACCGCTGGGTTTCTTCGTCCCACTCCAGCATCGGAAAATCTACCACCCACAAAGGTTTATACACATCAGGATTACGCAGTCCGAGCCTGTTGCCCATTTCAAGACGAAGCTCGCAAAGCGCTTTTAATGTTTTTTCTTCTTTTCCGGCCAGTATCAGCATCAGGTCGCCGGGTTGGGCGCCAAAGACCTCTGCCCATATTTTCAGATCGTCAGCCGTAAAAAATTTGCTCACAGAAGAACTCAAAGTATTGTCAGTGTTCCATTTAACATAAACCAGGCCGCTGGCACCTATCTGAGGCATTTTTACAAATTCCGTCAGTTCATCAATTTGTTTGCGTGAATAATCACCACAGCCCGGGACACAAATACCGGCAACAGTTTCTGCATCGTCGAACACTTTAAAGCCTTTTCCCCTGACCAGGTGGCTGAGTTCAACAAATTTCATCCCGAAACGGATATCCGGCTTGTCCGAACCGTAGTATCGCATGGCATCATCGTACGACATGACCGGAAACTCAGGGAATTCCATTCCTTTAACAGTTTTGAACAGATGCTTGATCAGCCCCTCGAAGGTTTGTAAAATATCTTCGCGGGTAACAAACGACATTTCACAATCAATCTGCGTGAATTCGGGCTGACGGTCGGCTCGCAGGTCTTCGTCACGGAAACATCGTACAATCTGAAAATAACGGTCAAAACCCGCTACCATCAACAGTTGCTTGAAAGTCTGCGGCGACTGCGGCAACGCATAAAACTCACCGGGATTCATCCTCGAAGGAACCACAAAATCCCGTGCACCTTCGGGGGTGGATTTGATGAGGTAAGGGGTTTCTATTTCCATGAAATTCTGCGCATTCATGTAAATTCGCGTTTCCACGCTCAGTTTATGCCGCAATTCAAGGTTGGCTTTGTTTACAGAACGGCGAAGGTCTATGTAACGGTATTTCATCCTGAGTTCATCGCCCCCGTCGGTGTTGTCTTCAATGGTGAAGGGAGGTATCTTCGAGGTGTTGAGAATTTCAAGTTCATCCACCATTATTTCTATTTCGCCGGTTGGCATTTTGGGGTTTTTATTGCTGCGCTCGGTAACAACGCCTGTCACAGAAACAACATACTCCCGGCCAAGTTCTCTTGCTTTCTCACACAAAACCGGATTGACATCCATATTAAAAACAAGCTGTGTAATTCCATAACGGTCGCGGAGGTCCGCAAAAGTGAGGCCGCCCAGGTTCCTGGAACGCTGCACCCAGCCGGATAAAACAACTTTTTTTCCCTGATCTGCTATCTTTAATTCCCCGCAGGTATGACTTCTTAACATAAACTGTGATTTTGAGGGCTAAATTAATCATATTAGCGTATCCTATTGATGGGTATTTGATTATTTTTGTGAAAATTGTTTTATGGACCTGGTGTATTTTTCGGATGAAACCTTTATGAAAGAAGCCTTGAAAGAGGCGGTAAAAGCCTATGATGAAGACGAAGTTCCTGTGGGTGCGGTAGTGGTTTGTCAGAACAAAGTGATCGCCCGTGCCCATAATCTTACCGAACGGCTGAACGATGTGACAGCCCATGCCGAGATGCAGGCCATCACCGCCGCTGCAAACTTTCTCGGAAGCAAATACCTGACCGACTGTACACTTTATGTGACCCTTGAGCCTTGTGTGATGTGCGCGGGAGCCTTGTTTTGGTCGCAGATCAGCAGGGTGGTTTATGCAGCCGGCGATCCCAAACGGGGTTATACCCTGATAAATGCCACCGTACTTCATCCGAAAACTAAAGCAGAAGGCGGGTTAATGCAGGATGAAGCAGCCAGGCTGATGGAGGAGTTTTTTAAGAAAAAGAGGTGATTTCTTAGGCGCAGAATTAATCCATACATTACGCTACAGATTTTCCATGTCGGGATTTGCACCCGGCAGATCGTGTGCGGGCCAGGCCAAATTAACCCGCAACTTTTGGAAGTTGCCATCAATCTCTCCAAAAAACCCTCGTCCCGTTAGGGACAACATATCGGTAGAAAGAGAATCCCAAAAACCACCTTTGTCCCGTAGGGACAATATATTTTATATGCATCCAAGATATTTTTTGATTGTGAAAGATCTATTTTATTTTTACGATATAATCCGTGCGAATCAACCTATTTGATTAAATCTTCAATAAAAACAATTATTATGGCAAACACTTACACGCAAATTCACATTCAAGCAGTATTTGCAGAACAAAATCGCGAATGTATAATCAAAAATCATTGGAAAAATGAACTCTACAAATACATCACAGGAATCATTCGTAATAACGGGCATAAAATGCTTGTAATTAATGGCATGCCCGACCATATTCATATTTTGTTCGGCATGAGGCCTACACAATCTCTATCAGATTTGCTTCAGGATATCAAGGGTAATTCATCAAAATGGATAAATGATAAAAAATTTATCAATGGCAGATTCTCCTGGCAGGAAGGATATGGAGCGTTTTCATACAGTAAATCTCAATTACCACAAATAATTCAGTACATAGAAAGTCAGGAAGAACATCATAAAAAAAAGACCTTTTTAGCAGAGTACAAAGAGTTTTTAGATGCTTTTGAAGTTGAATATGATGAAAGATATATCTTTAATCCTGTTGAGTATTAAAAAAAATATTCCGTACCTACGGCACTTGTAATAACTTTCGCATACTTTTTTTACCGATATTTTATCCCTATCGGGATATTTTTAAATATTCCGGGCCAGCGGCACTTAGGAGTTTTTCATGATTTTTTCCTGTTGTGCGAAGTTTGTACCTTCGCACAGTTGAATATCAACAAATTAAACATTATCTAAAAAAATAACATCATGAAAAAATCTATTATAATTCTTTCTTTCTTGATGGTTAGTTCAACTTATATTCATTCACAGCCGGTAAAATTTTCAAGCATGTTTCAATTAGCCTTTGATAATGGGTATTAAGACCATGCTCATTTTCTACATGATTTTAAAAGTTTTACAGGACTTTCTCCAAAAGAATTTGTTATCGATTTCAAATAAAGACCATTTTTTATAATTTTTTTATTTGCACAAACTATTATTTTTGCATTAAAACGTAAAGCATGAATAAATTGGAATTAAAACATAACGAAATAATTGACTTTTGTATAGCAAATACAGACGATTCGATTATTAAAAAGTATTCAAGATACTTTAAAGATGGTTATAATGGATACGGCATTGATTCGAAAATTCTCGAATCGCAAAAAACTAAATGGTTAGATTCATGGAAAAATGAAATGACTATTTCTGATTACTTAAATCTGGGCGATATGCTAATTGCTACAGGTAAATTAGAAGAAGCAAGTTTGGCTACCCAGTTCATAGCATCAAAAAAAGATGAATTTTCAATTGAAACATTTGATAGAGTTGGAAAGTGGTTGGAAAATGGAATTCAAAACTGGGCAACTACTGACGTATTGTGTATGTTGGTTTTACCCGAGTTTATTTACAACAAAATCATTGAACCCAAAGATTTTATAAATTGGACAAAATCTGAATCTAAATGGAAAAGGAGAGCAGTTCCGGTAACTTTTTATGAAGTGATTAAAAAGGGCCATAGTCCTGAATCCATTTTATCTGTGATTGAGAAACTAATGGAAGATAAAGAAGAAGATGTTCAAAAAGGGTTAGGTACACTTCTAAGAGAAATTTGGAAAAAACAACCTGAACTAGCAGAAGGATTCCTTTTAAAATGGAAAGATAAATGCGGACGGAAAATAATTCATTATGCGACAGAAAAAATGAATAAGGACAATAAAGCAAAATTTCAAAAAACAAAAAAATAGTAACAATTGAGCAAATAAATATTAAAATGATTTCCTATTGTGGATTTTACTGTGGCGCATGTCCAAAATATATAAGGACAATGTGAAGGTTGCAAAGGGGATACTCCAAAATGTGCTGTTGGATACAAATCCTGTCAGGTAAAACCATGCTGCATTGAGAATGGATATAATTCATGCGCAATCTGTAATAAATTTGAATCAGTTAAGGATTGTAAATTATATAATCCATTTATGATAAGATTTGGACAATTTATTACACGGACAAATCGGAGATTAGGGATTGAGATGATAAAGGAAAAAGGGGAAGCCGAATTTGTAAAATACATGATTGATAAAAATTGGGTGACGATTAAGACTGGGAAACAATAATGCGCAGCACACAACATGGTATAGTGCATGCGGGTTTCAGAGGTTTTCGAGTGTTTGTGGCTCGTAAAAAAGTTCAGTGTAAACTGATTAGAAATCGCTTCGAAATCCCGCACGACACCATACTATCAACTGTAATAGTGCAT
Source organism: Bacteroidales bacterium (assembly GCA_035389045.1). Lineage (GTDB taxonomy): Bacteria > Bacteroidota > Bacteroidia > Bacteroidales > CAIWKO01 > CAIWKO01. The sequence continues at coordinate 87,828 of DAOORA010000008.1, forward strand.
ATTCAAACAAAAGACAGCCAAAAAAAAATTTTGAAAAAAAATGATTTTAAATCTCTTTCATGTGCCCGTTTTTTGAAGTTTATAACTTCGCACAGTTGAAACATTATCTAAAAAAATAATATCATGAAAAAATCTGTTATAATTCTTTCTTTCTTACTGCTTAGTTCGACTTTTATTTATTCACAGCCGCTAAAATTTTCAAAGGTGCTTTCAAGTGTCCAAACCGTACAGGCAAGTTGTATCAGACCCGCTGAAAATGATGCTTATATCATTTCAGGCAGTGCAGGCCAGAGAGGTTTAATATTGAAATCAGATTTAAACGGTAATGTAATTTGGAATAAGACATTTTATAATTATACGCATATATACCCTGATATTTGTTTTAAAAGCATAGTTGTCAGTAACGATTCTTCATATGTTGCAGCCGGAAGTTGTTATGATTCTTTGTCAAGCAGAACAAGTATTTTTTGTCTTAAACTGAATTTCAATGGTGATGTCATATGGTCAAAAACACTTAAGTTTACCGGACTTGAAAGTACTGCCAATTCCATTCAGCAGACCTTGGACTCAGGTTACATTATAACCGGCTATGGTTGTTTGAACAATGGAAATGACAATAGGATCATACTGGCAAAACTTGATATATCCGGAATTTTGCAATGGGCAAAACAATTGATCAGCGGAAGCAATGACGAGATAGGCCTTTCGGTAATACAGGCTCCCGATAGCGGTTTTTTACTAACCGGATATAATACATATAGCGGGGACCCGATTCTTACAAAGCTTACACAGGATGGAATGGTTTCATGGTCTAAAATATTCCAGCCATCTGTATCCGGAAATAATTATAATTCAGTATATACTGGTGACGGCATTGTATTTAATTCATCAGGCATTTTAATAAAGCTTGATTTTTCCGGGAATATTTTATGGAATAAAGTCTTTAATACCACTATGCCATTTAATTACTGCCAGATTGTGCCCGGATTATACAAAACAAGTGATGGCGGATTTGCTTTTATATCCGAATCAGAATGTTATAATAGCAGTATAATAAAAACAGATAGTAACGGAAATTTGAATTGGGCAAAAAACCTGGCTATTATTGCATCAGATGTAATAGAAACCAATGATAAAGGATTTATGGTATTAGGTAATGGGCCAATGTGTGCGGTAAAATCAGGTGAATATTCTAAAGATGATAGTTTTTTATCAGCAGGCCTTATAAAAATGGACTCGCTTGGCAATGGATTGGATTGTGTGTTTGACAAAAATGTAGATTCCGATACGGGCACTATTGGCGTTGTGCCAAATGTATACACCCTTGTCGATGGTGCAACGATTAGCACATTCAATACAATTATTGACCCCATCGTTGTTAATAGCTCTTTCGGTTGTGTGCCGTGGGTCGGGGGTATATCAGATATAAAAACTGAAAACAGTATTATAGTTTTACCCAATCCAACGACCGGAAAAATAAACATTCAGACATCTCAGCATTTTGGTAAAATTAAAACAGTGGAAATATTTGATGGCACCGGACAATTGCGAAAACTAATAACAGACAAATTCACGGACACTGACATAGGTTTCTTGGCAAGCGGCTTGTATTTTATAGTGGTAACCAATTTTGACAATGAAAGACTAACAGGTAAAATAATTAAAGAGTAACCTAACACGGGCGTTTGCGACGCATGTATTTATGTAAATTTCAAAATTTGCCTTTGTGTTAAGTTTGTGCCTTTTAACAAAAAAACTATTCCCCTTTTACCGATTTATAAAATAATACATTATCTTTGATTTTAGCATGGTTACTTCAATGATCATATTCATCAAAAGCTGGCGTATAGGTGTGTTTGGGGGTACTATTACAGGAGTTGTACGTTAAACCAGATAGATAATCATCTTCAGTACAGATAATTAAATCACTAAACAAAAAAGCTATGAGTAACGATATTCAAATCATTGACCTCACACCGGAAAACATTGCGGATTATGGTGTATGTGGATATAAAGATGTCGGGAAACACAAAGAATTGAGAAATAAAATAGCATGGTTTAATGAATATTATTCAAAAGGACTGAAAATTAAAGTGCTTTTTTCTAAAAAAGGGGGTTATCAGGGAATGCTCGAATATCTTCCCGGCAAATTTGCACACCGCCCGGTTAATGCAGATGGCTATATGTTTATACATTGTATCTTCGTTGGTTTCAGGAATGAGTATAAGGGAAAAGGTTACGCATCAGCTTTAATTGATGAATGTATCCATGATGCCAAAACGCAAAAAATGTTGGGGGTAGCGGTAGTCACAAGAAAGGGATCTTTTATGGCCAGTGATGAAATTTTCATAAAAAAAGGTTTCGGTATTGTGGATAAAGCCAAACCGGACTTCGGGTTATTGGCTATTAAGTTTGACAATGAATCGACATCCCCTTGTTTTAAATCGGATGTGCTTCACAACCTGAATGATTACAAAAATGGACTGACCATATTACGTTCTGCCCAATGTCCATATACTGAGAAAAATGTAAATGCCATCATAGAATCGGCAGAAAAGACGTTTAAACTAAAAACGAATCTGATAGACTTAAAAGATTCGGAATCGGCACAAAGAACTCCGTGTGCTTTCGGGACATTTTGCATAATTTATAAGGGGGAGATCATTAGTTATCATCCAATTAGCAATGCACGATTTGAAAATATTATGTCAAAAATGGTTTGATTTGATTATGAGAATGAATATGCCGGTACAAGAAAAAACACAAACACACCACCATAAGACATGGGTCAATCACTATGTCGAGAAATATTCGACGAAATGGAATATTAGTTAGTTTGGGCCTTTGCCTTTTTTGTTGCGTTGTGCGAAGTTTGTAATTGTGCAACAAACACTTGTAACTTCGCAAGCCATCAAAATTGCTCATTTGGATAAACAATTATTAAAATAATTGCTCATTTTGTTGTGCATTTCGCAATTTGCAAATAAGAAGTAAGGCTTTTCGTAAATAAAAAGCACCACTTTTTCAAGCATGGTCTTTTGCAGGAGGATCAAAATTTTTCCCGAATTGTAACCGCAAAATAGAATCGTTGCAAAAAACAGCAGCAAACCAATCCCTGTTTAATGAACTTATCAGTTATTGAAAGTGTATCCAATCCCGATAGCCGCCATGTGAACAAACGGATGCTTTATCAATGGTTCCGCATTTTCGAATCCAACAACCGTATAATGAGGATTATAACCTGCCCTGAAAAACAGCCCGTTCACCCGTTCGTAGCGCACACCGATCATGCCGGTTATGGCAAGATATGAAAAGTTTGTGTGCACCACCCCTTCAAATTTGGGGTATGCCTTATAAAAATAAAGGTAATCGGCGCCCAGCCCGGCCTCAAATAGCCATGCTCCGCGGCCTATCATAAAATTAAATTCAAGTGGCGCTCCCGCAGAATGTGCCTGGGGAAAGGAAAAATAATTGATGCCTGCACGCAGGCTGGCCATATAATTGCGGTTACATAGCAGAATAATATCGGCATTGACAGAGTTGATGCCCAATCCGCCGAAATTATATGATGTTTGGTGAAACAACGCTATTTTTGGGCAAAAATCACTTTTCGTGTTGCACTTACCGGCGCGGTATGAGAGGTTCTGGCCCGACAAGGCAAGGCCGGAAGCAAGTATTAGGATGGTAATAATTGATGATTTCATGTGTAATTTTGGTTTTTCTATGCACTGCCCATCGCTGGTATGCTCCTGTGTTTTTACCGGACAGTTACAGGTCAAAAAAAATTATTGTTTCTGTAAAACGCAAAATATGATTGCTTTATTCCTTTTATTCCGAAAATATCTATAATTTTGGCAAAATTATAGGTTTTTGATATTCCGTATATGAATTCTGTGAGATTCCGTCGTTTTTTTATTGGCATTTTATTGTTGTTCGTCGTTTTTACTGCAAATGCACAAAAAGGGTCCATCAAGGGCTTTGTCTATGATAAAGAAACCGGCGAACCGGCTCTGTTTACCAGCGTTTACTTATACAAGACCACCATAGGGGCTACTACGGATATCAATGGTTTTTTTGCCATCACCCAGATACCTCCGGGCGATTATATCCTTATGGCGACTTTTATCGGTTATGATACCGTCAGAATGCCTGTCACTGTCAATAAGGGTGATAACATTAATAAAAAACTTTATCTGCAGCGTCAGGCGATTGAAATGGATGTTATTAATATTGTCGGGGAGGAGGTGGATAAAAAAACCGAAACCAACGTATCGAAAGATGTGGTCAATATTGAGAAAATTGAACGCATACCGGCCGTGGGCGGGCAGGCCGACCTGGCACAATACCTTCAGGTACTGCCCGGAGTGGTTTTTACAGGAGACCAGGGCGGCCAGCTATACATCAGAGGAGGTTCTCCTGTGCAGAACAAGGTGTTGCTTGATGGCATGATCGTCTACAACCCTTTTCACTCTATAGGGCTTTTTTCGGTCTTTGACACGGATATCCTGAAAAATGCCGATGTTTACACCGGCGGTTTTGGCGCCGAATACGGAGGGAGAATATCATCGGTGATGGATATCACAACACGCGATGGCAACAAAAAAAGAATAAGCGGAAAGATTGATGCCAGCACCTTTGGCGCAAAATTACTCCTGGAAGGCCCTATCGTAAAACAAAAACAGGATGATAAAGCAAACTCTTCCTTTATCTTTTCTGTAAAAAACTCTTACCTGAAACAGTCATCCAAATTGTTGTACACTTACATTGACACTGCCGGACTTCCGTTCAACTACATGGATTTGTACGGAAAAATTTCTGTCAACGCACCCAATGGCAGCAAGGTAAACTTCTACGGATACCGTTTTGCTGATAAAGCCGATTACAGGCAGATTGCCACATTCAAGTGGAATTCATACGGCGCCGGCACCAATTTCGTTGTCATTCCCGGTAAAGCATCCATGTTGATCGAAGGTGCTTTTGCCTATTCCCGCTATGGGATTTCGCTGAACAGTTCAACAGACACCTCCGCATCTACTATCAATGGGTTTAACATGGGATTAAACTTCACTTCGTTTTTTGGTAAGAGCGAACTACGTTACGGCATTGAAGTTTTAGGATTTGGTACCAATTTAGAATTTTATAATTCAGCCAACAGACTCATTTATCAGAAAGAATCTACAACGGAGTTCGCACTGTTCCTTAAATATAAATGGGTAATAGGTAAGTTCCTTATCGAGCCCAGCATCAGGGCGCACGAATATGCTTCGTTGTCCACGTTTTCGCCGGAGCCACGGCTTGCTGTGAAATACAATGTTACAAAGATATTACGGTTAAAACTGGCCGCGGGCATGTATTCCCAGAATCTTATCAGTTCAAGTTCCGACCGCGATGTGGTTAACCTGTTCTATGGATTTATCTCAGGCCCTGACAACCTGCAGGATGAATTCGATGGCAAATTGGTTACACATGCTCTTCAGAAAGCCGATCATGTGATTTTTGGTGTAGAAGTTGATATATTGAAAAACCTTACATTTAATGTGGAGGGGTATTATAAGTGGTTCACCCAGCTTTCCAATATCAATCGTAACAAAGTCTATGAAGATTCTCCTGATTATGCAAGCAAGCCGGATGTACTTAAAAAAGACTTTATTATCGAAAAAGGTGATGCGGAAGGAGTGGATTTTACTATTAAGTATGAGCATAAACACAAAGACAAAAACGTTAAGAAAAACAGGCAGTTGTATTTATGGGCAGTATATTCATACGGTTTTATTCACAGATATGACGGCTATACGACCTATTTTCCGCATTACGACCGCAGGCATAACGTAAACCTGGTGGGTTCCGTAAATTTTGGTAAAAACTTTTCATGGGGCGTAAATGTCAGATGGAACCTGGGTTCAGGATTCCCCTTTGCCCAGACACAGGGTTTTTATGAACTGCTCGATTTTGCGGATGGAATAAACACGGATTATACAACGAATAACGGAACTATGGGTATCATTTATGCCGAATATGACAGCGGACGCCTGCCTTTTTATCACCGGCTGGATGTTTCGTTTAATAAGGTATTTGAATTTGGCGAAAACATGAAACTTGACATTAATCTCGGCCTGACCAATGTTTACAACCGGAAAAATATCTTTTATTTCGACAGGATCACCTATCAGCGTATTGACCAGCTGCCCATCATGCCAAGCCTGGGCGTAAGTTTCAAATTTTAATATGGGTACCTTGTTTTCAGGAATTCTCTAAACCTGTCCTTCCTTATGGCCGGAATATATATTCATATCCCATTTTGTAAAAAAAAATGTCATTATTGTAATTTTTATTCTATCCCCCCGGTAAAACGGATGGACAATCTTATCGCAGCCTTGCACAAAGAGATTTCACTTCAGAAACAGTACACGGGCGAAAAAATCGAAACAATATATATCGGAGGAGGGACGCCCTCACTGCTGCCTACAAGCGAAATAAGCCGCTTACTTGACTCTGTTGATGCAAACTTCGTCATCAGTAATGAACCTGAAATTACTCTTGAGGCCAACCCTGACGATATTAATACACAAAAAATCCGTGAGTTGCGAACAACCAATATCAACCGCATCAGTCTTGGCGTACAGTCATTTTTTTATGAAGACCTTACCTATCTGAACCGTTTACATACTGCAGGACAGTCTGAATATGCCATTAAAGCGCTGCAGGATGCCGGTTTAACCAATATCAGCATTGACCTGATTTTTGGCATGCCATCGCTGGGGCAGGAACACTGGAGAAAAAACCTGTTTCAGGCCACAGAAATGCAAATTCCACACATATCTGCCTATGCGATTACGGTTGAGCCCAATACCATCCTGGATGTGCTCATCCGCAAAGATAAAAAACAACCCATATCCGAAGCCGAAGGCGCAGCACAGTTTCGTTTTATTATGAATTATCTCAGAGAAAAAGAATATATACATTACGAAATATCTAATTTTTCTTTGCCTGGCTTCGAGTCAAAACATAACAGGGCTTACTGGGAAAATATTCCCTACCTCGGCATTGGCCCGTCGGCACATTCTTTTAATAAAACGTCTCGGCAATGGAATTGTTCGGATATGGACAAATATCTCGCGTCCATTGAGGAAAATATAATCCCCTGTGAAAAAGAAACCCTTACTCAGGATCAGCATTATAATGAATACATTATGATGTCGCTCAGGACAAACAGGGGAATATCGGTTCAAAACATTAAAAAACTTTTTGGCGGGGATTATCTGAAAAGTTTTTTCAGGATTTTTAAGCTTTACGAAAACAGCAGCTATATTAAAAGTTCAGATGATAACATTCAGCTCTCGGATGAGGGTGTGCTGATGGCAGACAGGATAATTTCGGATTTTTTTATCGTGGATTGATAAACTGCTTTGAACTTGAATGTTTATCAGAGTAAGGATACTCAATACCTGTCATTCCTGATGCGTACCCGCACGAATAGACCGGTCAGTCGGGTTGAAAATCAATCTCCGTTTGGGATTAAGGACAACAATTGATTTTTTACAAGATATATGAATCGCTTGGGATTTATTTTTCGGTGTTTAGTTTTTCCGTGAGTTTACTGACAGAATCAATCATAGTGCTGATAGCATTTTTCATTTCCGCCCTGCTGCCGCAAACCAGGTCAGGATTTAACCGCACACGCATAAATACCGGCTGATGGTCAGAAAACTCAAACCCGCAGTTGATCACGCCTGCCCGTTCAATGCTTACATTGGGCGAGGTGATGAAAAAATCATATATGGTTGTCGGCGTTACCCCATGTTGATAAGCCGTGTTAACATCACGGTTGGTTGGCAGGAGCGTATCATGAACTATATGCCAGCCTTTGGGCAGATAGTCTGCCGGGATCTTGGGCAGCCCCGTTTTTTTATTAAATCCCGGAACAAAAGAAAGTATGTTATAATCAGGGGTGTTTTGATTCCAGTCCCCGCCGGCAATCACATAATTCCCTTTTTCAAATTCGCTGAGCAGGAAGCTGCGTAACATCCATGTTTCGTATAGCCTGAGTACATCCGCATCGCCAAAAGCGGAATTATGCAGGTTAATTACCACCAACTCCTTAGGGCTGTACGACAGTTTATAACGCTGCATTAAGAAACAACGGTCGAGCATAAAAATTTTCATAGGCCATGAATAGTTGACAGGGTATGAATACCTTTCGCTCTTAGCCGGCGAGTAGCCGGAAAATGTCGTTATCCCCGATAATACCTGACCCATGGGGTTAAAAACGGGAAGAGGTACAAACAGTACATTGTAATTGGTTGCAAAACAACAGGAATGTCCCGGCAGTGCCTTGGAGAACAAACTGACCTGATTCGCGTAATAGCTCCGCTTTGAAAAGCTGTCAATTTCCTGTATCAAAAAAAAATCAATGCTATCATTTTTCGACAGAAAATCAAAAACCCCATTCAGATTCTTCTGAAGGGTTTCCTGGTCCGGACGAACCCGTTTGCCTCCGTCATAAAAAAAATCCATGTCTTTGTCGAGTCCGCAATATCCGATATTCCATGATACAAATGTAAGTGGAACACTGTCAACCTGTTTTATGGATATATTGTTATTAAGGGTAAGACGCCCGACTGGCGGTGGTGTATAATCCTTTCGGGTAAAAAAATACAACAAACCCGAAATACTTATAAAAATAAATAATAAAATAACTATAAAAATCCTTAGTATCCTTTTAAATATTTTCATAGATGAAGTTTAATTAATAATGCGAATCAAGGGTTGAATTGAATATAAAAATGAGAGTTATTAACTGTTTGA
>DAOORA010000009.1:0-94951 GCA_035389045.1 Bacteroidales bacterium
CAGCAAAAAAGACGCATAAAGATATGAAAAGATAAAATCAAAACAATTTCTTAAATTCCATTTCAGAATAAAATCAGATGTCTTGAAAGACAATACTAAAATAATTACTATTGACATTGTTCCTAACGTACTCACAATAAATTATTTGTGGTTATATATAAGTATTCGAAAAATCAATGATAATTATTCTGACAAAGAAAAAAACTGCAAATAAATAGTATCGGAAACGTGAACCAAAATTCTTTTACAGTTTGAAATATCATTTTTTTTCCTTTAATTTGTGATATAATTTACCTATTAAATCCGGATGAAACCCAGGTTATTTTTACTGTACCTTATTTTTTTCCACGCAGCAACACTCCTGTTCTCACAGATCACGCTCAACAGCAATAATTTTCCGGTAGGCGGTTTACAGGCAGGACGCGGTTATGTACTCTCTTATGCCAATGCTTTGGGTAACCCGGGCGCAAACCAGTTTTACGATTTCACCAATATTACCCCTGTTTTGCACGACAGCATAAAGTATTATATCGCCGCACAGACACTATGGACATCTTACCATCCGGGAGCGACAGTGGCCGGTATGGAGGCTTCAAACAATATAAAGTATGTTTATTATTACACTCCCGGTCCCGGAGCGTTTTGCAGGACAGGACTCACTCTCATCGGAGATTTCGGACAAGGCATCGATACCGTTCATGGTAATTACTCATCACCGGACACTTTATTGACAAACCAGTATACGTATGGATATTCCAAAACAGTATATTCATCCGTGACCATTCCGAACATTCTTACCCTGGTCAATTATCAGATAAAAACCAGAAGAAATATTTTGGTAGACGGATGGGGGCAGTTAGAAACACCTCTGAACTACTATTCTGATGTGCTTAGGGTGAAATATGCCGAATACCGCTACGATACGGCATTTATTATCACAACGCCCTCCTACTATGTGGCAGATACCCAATATTACTATGATTACTATGCTAAAGATGTCCGCCAACCTGTCGTCAGAGCACATACTGACAAAAATTACAATCTCCAGTACTTTGAGTACCTCTATACACCACCGGTAATAACAGGCTGTATGGATAGCATGGCACTAAATTACAACCCGCTGGCCAATCAGGCTGATGGCAACTGTATCTATTGTTCTGTCAATTATTCGATAACTCCCGACACTACCATTTGCCAGGGAACGGCCATAACATTGAATATCAGCGGAGGAAGCAGTTATCTTTGGTCCGACGGCAGCACAGGATCATCCCTTGCTGTAACACCCACAGAAACAACAGTATATACCGCATATGTCAGCAACAGCCCTGTATGTCATGCCCTGGCCTCTGTTGAGGTGACCGTGGATAAACCGGTAACGGCCATGTTCTGGACAACACTCGACCATTATAATACCGGTGATTTGATACAGTTTATCAACCTTTCGTCCAATGCCTCCATTTACCAGTGGAGTTTTGATGATGTGCCGGATGGTTTCAGCAGCCTGCCATATCCTTCACATACCTATGCTGTGCCGGGAATGAAGCACATCATACTGATCGCATCAAATACGTGTTATTCCGATACCATCACAGACTCGATAATGATCCATGACGGGACTTTTATCGGCAGCCAGGCGTTTTCTGATGTTTATGCCATTTATCCCAACCCCGGTGCAGATCATCTTTTCATTGAAGGCCACTTTGATAAATCCGCCAGTCTTGAAATAAATACGATAGACATGCTGGGCCGCAAAAGAAATGTTGCATTTTATAAAAATATATCCGGAGATTTCAGATTACAAAATGATTTCAGCCAACTGGAACAGGGTGTTTATATGATCGAACTCATTAAAAACGGAGAACAAATCACGCTGCACAAATGGATCAAAACGAAATAAAAAAATGATAAAAAAAATATCTTTTTTTGCGCTGATCATAATGATCTTTTTGGAAACATCTGCACAGGTGGTCATTAATGAGTTGTCGCCATCGAATAATTCTGTCCGGGTGGATGAAGACGGAGATTACCCCGATTGGATTGAATTGTATAACACGGGCTCATCTGTGGTTTATTTAGGAGGTTACAAGCTAAGTGATAACAGTTCACAGCCGGATAAATGGATTTTTCCATCGGGAATTAGCTTACAGCCCCATGGGTTTCTGACGGTGTTCGCTTCGGATAAAAACCGTAAAGCGTTTTTCAATCACTGGGAAACCGTCGTATATGCCAATGATAACTGGCGTTACATAAAGCCGTTATCCGAGCCCGATTCGAACTGGAGAAAACTTCCTTCGTTCAACGACGGTGCCTGGTCGCAAGGCCCTGGCGGAATAGGATACGGCGACGGGGACGACAATACACTGATTACAGCACCGGCCACATCGGTTTATATGCGGCGCGTATTTACTATCGCAGATACCTCGGTGATTGCTTCCGCAGTGTTACATATGGATTATGATGATGCTTTTGTTGCCTATATCAACGGGGTTGAAATTGCCCGGGCCAACATAGGTGTCAACGGAACACCGGTAGGCTTTTCAGTTACAGCCTTTGCCGAACACGAAGCCCGGATGTACGCCGGAGGAAAGCCGGAAGCCTTTGTCATCAGCGAGAGTGTTCTGAAATCATTTCTTGTGAATGGTAATAATGTACTGGCCATACAGGTACATAACCTAAGCCCTTTGTCGTCCGACATGAGCGCTCTGCCATGGCTTTCGGCAGGAATAAAAAACACTTCAGCAAATTACGGTGCAGTACCTTCGTGGTTTAACCTCAGCGCTTCCGCCCTGCACACCAATTTTAAATTATCTCAGAACGGTGAAACACTGATTTTATCAAATCCTGCCGGTTCTGTTATCAGCCAGGTGACCTTTGGTCTTGTACTTTCCGATCATTCATACGGATTCCAGCCCGATGGAACGACACAGCCCAAATACTTCAAAACCCCTACTCCCGATGCCTCCAATAACCTTGTGACCGCTTACGTCGGATATACTTCGGAGCCCCAGTTTTCACTTCAGGGAGGATTTTATCCCGGTACACAGTCATTAGCCCTGTATACCTCTACGCCGGGGGGTATCATTCATTTCACTGCCGACGGGAGTATTCCTGAAATCTCATCCCCCGTATACACCATGCCGGTGCAGATTGATTCCACGGTGGTTATCAGGGCACGCACTTTTCATCCAGGCCTGCTTGAGGGGAATACCCTTTCCAACTCATATTTCATCAAAGATTCTTCTTCAGCCAGACTGCCCGTCATCTCGCTTACGGTTCCCCCGTCGCTTATGTTCGACCCCAATACCGGCATTTATGTGAAAGGCCCGAATGCCGATGCTTCGGCGCCGTTCTTCGGCGCTAATTTCTGGCAGGAAAAAGAAATCCCTGCTCATATTGAATATTTTGACACCTTGCGCCATCTTGGTTTTAAACAAAACATCGGAATTGAAATATACGGGAATTATTCCAGGTCATATCCTCAGAAAAGCTTGAAGATCATTGCACGGGAAAGCTATGGAAATGGTTCTTTTGACTATCATCTGTTCCCCGATAAGGATATTCACTCTTTTAAACAATTCATCATCCGGAATTCAGGCACAGACTGGAACCAGACACATATGCGTGACGCACTCATACAAAGCCTTTCATTAAAACCTACGGATTGTGATGTTATGGCGTATCAGCCCGCGGTGGTATACATAAATGGAAAATACTGGGGTGTTTATAACATGCGCGAAAAAATCAATAAGGATTATCTGGCTGAAAACCATAATGTTGACCCTGATTCTGTTGACCTTTTGGAATACAACGGATTTGTGATGTCGGGCTCTAATGATGCTTTTTTACAAATGGGCATGTATGTACTTTTACATGATATGTCCATCCCGTCAAACTTTGAGTTTGCAGATTCTCTTATTGACCTTAAAAACTTTGCGGATTATTTTGCTGTGGAAACATGGACCGATAACTGGGACTGGCTGACCAACAATGTACGTTACTGGAGGGAGAACAAAGCCGGAAAAAAGTGGCGTTATATTTTATGGGACCTGGATAACGGAATGGGCGGCCCCTGGTCGTATGTTTTCAATTCGCTGGATACCAACCTGCATAAAACCACTGATTATACATCCATACTTTTCAGCAGGCTGCTGGCCAACCAGGCTTACCGTAACTATTTTATCAATCGCTACGCTGACCTGATCAACACACTATTTACGCCTCAGCATTTTAATGCAACCCTGAACAAATTCAGAAACCGGCTGGACCATGAAATGGTCAGGCATTTCAAACGATGGGGAAGCGGCTTTAGTAATCCCGACTGGGGTATCAACGGACATGGCAGTTATGACAACTGGAAAAATTATCAGTTACCCGAGTTGACGGCATTCTGCAACAACAGGCAGATCACTGCACGCAACCATATTCAGGAAACTTTCGGGCTAAAAAAACAGGTTCCCGTCACTCTGAATGTGTATCCTCCACAGGCAGGTAAAATTCTGATCAACACCATAAGCCTTGAAGATATGCCCTGGTCGGGGATTTATTTCGACAGTGTCCCGGTCACCATCACTGTTATTCCCAATCCCGGGTATCATTTCAGTTTCTGGCAGTCTGTGATAAAGTTCCCTGCACCACAATATGATTCAACGCTGACATTTGTTCCCGATACTTCCGATGTAATCACTGCATACTTTATGGGGCAAGCAGATACAGCAAAAATCACCTTCAGCGAGATCAATTATAATTCATGGCAGGGAATGAACTCCGGTGATTGGATAGAATTGCACAATTACAGCAACTGGCCGATGGATATATCAGGATGGAAGTTCAAGGACAGCCAGGATAATAACATTTTTCTTTTACCGGAAAATACCATTATACCCCCTGATGAATACCTGGTGCTTTGCCAGGACACCACAGAATTCCGGTCTGTTTATCCCGGAATTAATAATATCCTTGGCTCTTTTGATTTCGGACTGAATTCTGCTGCAGAAAGCCTGCGTTTGTTCGACAGGGATATGAACATTTACCTTTCGATGACTTTTTCAGGTAACAGTCCCTGGCCGGCAGGCGCCAACGGTACCGGACGAACACTCGAGTTGCTTTCGGTGAGCGTGAATATTGACAATCCGTTGAACTGGTTTGCCGGCTGCCCCGGAGGCTCTCCGTGCGGTCCTTTTATCCCGTGCGATAACTCGGGAGAAGATACCATCAATGGTAATTCAGATGGGATTATTGCTGTTTACCCCAACCCTGTTACGGAAAGCTTGATCATCAACATCAACCCCGGCAGCCTGGCTAAGGCAGATTTTTCGTTTACCCTGTATGACATGATGGGAAAGACAGTTTATAAAATAAATGACATACCCTCAGATGAATTTACTGTGCTTAACAATTACCTACCCGGAATATACTTCTATAGGATTTTTTCTTCAGACGGCTATTTAAAAAGCGGAAAACTTGTTTTCAGATAAAGCAGCCGCTATAAACTGATATTGTATCCAATACCGATAATATGGTCGGTTCCGGGGTTTACGACATGGTATTCCTTCTGGAACATATAAAACAAATCTATGGTATTCATCCGGTTTATTTCATACTCCAATCCGGCACAATAGCGGGTGTTGTCAAGGAAAATATCATACGGTCGTTTAAGCGGCGAATAAATCTCGGCATAAAAATAGGGTTTAATGCTTCTGCCGTCGTCATATTTAATCATCAGCTTATTACGTATATGATTTGCCGGTATTTCACCATCAGCACTTGACAACACATCGGTATACTGGCTTTGGAAACGCGTCCGTAAGGTAATTACCACCGGGTTGAATTTTTTTCGCAGCGTCAGGTCAAAATAATAACGATGCCGCATACTGTAAGAATCGTTCGACCTGCGTTTGTTGATAAAACGGTAATTGGCAGAAATTTTCAAATATTTATTAATTTTATATGTAACACCTGCATCGGTGAAAAAAGTCCCCAGTTCAGTAAAATTTTCATTCATTCTGAATTCCTGGTTCAGGTTGACAGATAAACCAGGAATGATTTTCTTCTCGATGCCCGCATAGATCCATAAATTGGCATCCTGCACCTGGGAAAAGCAAGTTGTTGCAGTTAACAAACCTGCAAAAAACAGTACTATCCTTTTTATTAAACCGTTCCTCATTTTTTGTTATAGTAATATACGATGATTTTCGCTGCATCTTTAAGAAAATCAATCTTCTGAATCTCAAAACGGTGAACATTCAATCCGGTTCTTTTTTTCAAATCGTTCAGTAATTCAGCATGGTTCTCCTGTTTAATCATCTCGATATTTTCGTACCTGATCTCCTTCGAGCTCTCATGCCGGAAAAGCCATCTGCAGTCCAGCAAAAATGTAAATACCAGAATAATTCCGTTAATAATTATAAGTTCATAATAGTCAAGCCTGATAGCGCTTATCAGTCCTATGCCGACAAAAAGGAACAGGTAGGTCATATCTTTCATGGATATACCCTGTGTCCGGTACCGGAGCATAGAGAATACGGCAAACAACCCAAAGGCAGCCCCCATGGACAATTTGATTTTGTTCAGCACAAAGGTCAGCATGAAAATCATCAGATTAAACATGAAGAAAGTAAAGATATTTTCGTATCTTTTATTATTGGGATAATAAATAAGGATTATAAGCATAAGCATGGTTACCACATCAATGAGCAGGCCATACCAGAATTTCTCATTGATCTCAACATCATTCTTCTTCTTTTTTTCAACAGTGGTTCCGGAGTCATCATCAACCATAATAGATGTTTCCTGGCTGACATTGGTCTGGGCGATGGCCGGTTGTGCGGGTGCAAGATAGCATAACAACAATAGCGCTGCTAAAAGAAATTTTAATTGTATCATGATGCGATTTTTTAACAATTCGGAACTTGGGTTTAAAATTATTTATTCTGATATTATCATATACACTATAAATGCCAAAACAATATTTGCTTATGGAAACACGCGGAATATGTATGTCGCGCATCAGCAGGGCAAAAAAGGATTTTGTACTTTTATCCTGTTTTAATTCAGCAATTACAAGATTGGGATAAGATACGGTCTTTCCATTGCTTTCGTAAGTGAGGTTAAGATCAATGGTCAGGCGTTCGCGGGAACTTTTATTGACCAGGGTGATCCTTTTGTATTTAACCCATAGTCTTGCAAGCAAAGTGTCAGGATTGATCGTGGATTTTTTTAAAACAAAACGTTTTGTTTCTTCCGATAGTTGTTCTTCAATACCATACATGCGGAAACGTTGTTTCAGGGTACGGCTTTTATTGCTCTTGAATTTAACTTCAAAAAAGGTCACATCGGTATCCTTATAGCAACGATACCGTACTTTATAGCGGTTTAATTTACCGCATTGATGCTGGCGGAAAAGATTAAAATCTTTTGTATCATAATAAAGTGTTTCATAATGGTTGGTACGGATATCGCCGAAACTCAGTATACGGTAATCCGAAACCAGCGCTTTTAATATTCCGGGTAAATAACTGATATTAAACGTAAATTTTGTATCTACCCTGTTCAGTAATTTCACCTCATTCATTTCTTCTAATGAGATGGGGTCAAAAGAATCTAATATTTTCAGTATTTCATCCATGTATCAATCATTGCAATGATCAATAATACTCATATATATAATGCCTGCCCGACTCCAGATCGCCTGCTTTATTAAATGTCTGCCTGGTTTCCTTCATTTTCCTGGAATTATAGGTGTAGACAAATTTCTTATCCAGATTCCCTGCGCCATCATAAACCATCTCTGTGGCCTTATCACCGTTGGCATTATAGGTATATGTTGTCTTTTTTATCAGGGCTCCATCCTTATATTCTGCTTCTTCAGTACAATCACCATTGGCATTGAATTTATATATTTTTTTTTCATTGATATTTTTTTTCTGGTCAAAGAGAGTTTCCTCGGTCTTATTACCAAAGGCATCAAATTTTTGGGTTTCCTTGATCTTTATGCTTCCGTCTTTGTTATATTCGGATTTTTCTAACTCTTCACCATCTTTGTTATACAATGTATAGGCAACTTTATAGCCATCGGTTTTACTGTCCTTTTTATCGGCCTGCCAGGTGGTAATACTCTTGATTTTATTGGCCCTGATCTCTTTCTTCTTTTGGCCGTATACAGCGGACAACAAAGAAATACATAGGATCAGCAGTGTTATTTTCTTCATGATCCTTTATTTAAATATCACAATATCTTCAGTTTCGACTTCCTGATTATTTTTGGTGATCTCAACATCCCGTATTACCGGGATCATAGCATTGGTCTGCAATGTGGAGTCTTCAGAATAAGCATACACATGATACATACCCTTTCTGAGGTACTTAAACTCAAAGGTTCCGTCGTAATTCGACCTTATGCGTTCACTGTATGTTTTATCATCACCGTAAATAATATAAACATCTATATCCTGCCCAAAGTACTGTTCGAGAAAAACGGAATATGTTGAATTATAATCCCTTACAATTATTTTTCCATAAATACTCGATGTACCTCCTTCGCCGGCCTCTTTTTTACAGGAATTAAAAAACATAGCCGGCAGTGCAGCTAACAAAAAGATTATGACTTTGGTTCTCATATAATTTAATTTAATACTTCCTTTTATATTCGACTTAAAAATAGTATAATAAATTCTAATAAAATTAAAAATCATTGTCCTATAACAAATTTATTACAGATCAATCCATTTGAAGTTTCAATAACCATAAGATATAAACCGATATGTAAACCGGAAATATCAATTTTCACAATTTCAGATCCCATGGATGATTTATGGCAAGGATAACCCGAAATGACATGCTGTCCCTTAGAATTATATATCTTATAAGAAACAATATCACCGGAGTTGCTCAGCTCGCAATAAATATTGCCGGTGGCCGGGTTGGGAAACAGGACAAAACTGCCGGCAGGAAGCGTTTCGATGTAATTATTTTCCGCGAAAGAAGGCTGCATAAAAATAAAAGGCCCATAACCATTAGGATAACGGCCATACGTTCTGTCGGCAGATTGTAATCCATACCGAACCGAATCCAGCACATTCGTATTGGCGTCCAGTAAATAAAGCCTGCCCCCTTCATGGTTCGTTGAAAACCCTGCATGAAGTTTTCCCTGGCTGGTATCAGCATCAGCCCAGACAACAATAAAAGATTGACCAGCCACAACGGTATCCGGAAAAGCCCATTTTAAAGGTTCCTCCGGATCATCCGACAAAAATAATTGCCCGATATCCTGGCTTTCCCCGGTAGTGTTGAAAATCTCGATCCAGCCACCCAGCCCGCAACCCTGAGAATTTCCCATACCGTAACCAGACATTAATTCATTAATAACCATATCGCCGGAATTAAACAAAGGCTGTATATGATAAAATTCATACGCGGCCCGTTCGGGTGAGAACATCCCTGCGCTGTCGTTCTGGGCATAAATATAATACTGTACCACAGGTCCCTTAGTCATAATGCCTGCACCGAATATCCCGTCACCGGAAACGCTGTCGTTATGAGCACCGTCATCATACATACATATGCTTTTAAAAACAGCATCCGTTTTGTAACGATAGTGAAGAAAAACCTCTCCGGCTCCGGAAACTGCTGCATTGATCCATACTTGTGCTCCCTGTGCCGGAAAATCCGGATCATGACTTATTTCGGAAATTACAGGAGCGCCCTGAAAACCCGGAAAAGTATCCAGATACGCGATCCGGGCTTCCATAAGGTCCCTGAGTCCCGGAAAAACATTATTCCCCGAACCTACCGTGGTATCTAGGTTCTGATGAAACTGTGCATAGGGATAAAACTTATTGGTGTCGTTTTGCACATACTGATCGATCCTGTTTTGCAACTCCAGTCCTCTTGTGAGGTAAAAGTTGTTTCGGAAATTCTCATTGATAATGGTCTTCATATGCGCCAGGAACATCTTTTTCCTCGTCGGATTCTGCAGAAGATTCACAATAAGAGGTCGCGGTGACAAAGGCGTGGATGCCAGCATTTTCAGCGGATCCAATGATTTTCTCTTGAGAATGGTAAGTCCGTTGGGCGGGGCAGTAATACCATCGGTTTCCTTGAAACTGCCGAACGACATATTAAAATCCCACATAACCGGGTTGAAACGCCCATAATTATCCATATAAAGATAATAATTCTGCGAATATCCTATATAGCTATCCAGGTTGACCAGTGCATAGTTGATGGCATGCATCCAGAGCGTCCTGTCAATATATAAAATAGTATCGATATGAGAAGTATCATTATTCAAAATGTCAATGAGTCTTAAAAGATCAGGCCAGGCCTTTTCAGGGTCATCCGATTCAAGTTTATAATAGGGCTTATAACTTGATGTGTCATCATCAAAATAGGTAAGATTAGAGTTTTGTCCACCCGGAATGATCAGGTGTTCGGGTGCGCCCTTGAAAAAAGTGTTATCTCTTTCGCCGAAACGGGAACCGGCAAAATTCTTGTCCACAGCTTCCACATTAGTATATAATCCCAGCAAAGTATCATTGACATACACATTGGCAAAATTTGCCTTTGAAGCAGGGAGATATTTTCTTGCAATTTCATACGACAACACCTCTCTCACAAAAGAGGGGTCCTGTATGACATTACTAAGTTTCAGTTTTGTATAACCCTGGTAATTCTGATTATTGTAATTATATTCAAGGTCTATATTAAAAGGGCTTTTCACAACATCGGGATCGAAAGAACTATACCCTTTATATCGCACTCCAATGTTACGGAACATCTTTCCTTCGACCATCACATCGCCCAGCAACCGCCCATCTTCTCCAACATATTGATGCAGACTGTCGAGTATATAATCCCAGTTACCCTCTTTAAAATAAATACGAACCTCCCGGATACTGTCAGCATCATAGAAATCACTCTGTGAACGCACAGTGAATGCACATAAAACAGATAGTATAAGAAACAATATGATGCTTTTTACCTTAGCCACTTTCCCTCAGGATTTCTTATCAGATATATGAAATTTTTGATTATTCCTTATTCCTTAATGAATTTCCCATAAAACACTTTTTCGCCATCCGTAATTTTCATAAAATATACACCACTATCCAATTTTTCAGTATCAATGGTGGCAGGCACAGAAATAACTTCATTTAAAAACACCCTGCCGGTAACATCTGATAGAACAACACTGCCTGAACGTACGTAGCCGTTAATGTTAAGCACCTGCTGAACGGGGTTCGGGTATATATTAATATTCAAATCTTTTATATTTTCACTGATACCTGATTGGTCAACATATTTTGAAAGTCCTGCTCCTGTAGCGATCCATAATACATTATTCTGGTCTGCGGCAATACTGAATACCTGATCATCAACAAGGCCATCCGGTTCCGAAAATGATACGCCGGTGCCGGTGGCAGCATTGAATTTAGTGATACCTCCTTCGATCAATGAGCCGTATTTGGTAAATTCCCCTAACCAGATATTGCCTTCAGCATCAATTTCAATGTCCTGCACTCCGGGGTCACAAATTCCATTCGTTGTGTCATAATTGGCAACCCAGGCATCCGAACTGTTCAGTTTGGCAATACCATTTGCCGAAACGCCCAGCCACCTGTTGTTGCCGGCATCCACAGCAATGGAGGTAATGATATTGCTTTTGAGCTGGGTTATGGTAGTCTGATTGTATGTGGAAAATGTAGAATTATATTTCACCAGTCCCAGATCCGTACCGAACCATTTATTATTCATTCCATCAATATAAATATAATAAATCGAAGCTATCGCACCGGCATCCGATGGGAGCCCGTCAGCATCAGTGTAAGTGGTCCATGTGGAACCGCTCAGCTTCGACAAGCCTGCGCCCCATGAGCCGAACCAGATATCTCCGGTATTTTCACTTGCGATTGCATGAATACCATTATCACATAAGCCATCCGCATTGGTATAAGTCGTCCATGAAACGCCGTCGTATCTGGCCACACCGTCACCCTCGGTTCCGATCCAGATATTATTATTGGTTTTATCAACGGCTATACACGATATGATATCCACAGGCAGCCCATCGGCAGTGGTATATACAGTCCAGTTCGTACCGTCAAATTTTGCAACCCCTGCATCCGTCCCCACCCATACATTATTGCTGGTATCAATAACAACCCCTCCGACCACATAATCACTGGGGAGGATGCTGTTCCCGGTTGTGTAATTGGTGAACTGAGCATTCACACTACAGATCATGCCAAACATGAAAATGCAAATGGTGACTAAATGTAACTTTTTCATAATGTTTGATTTACGTTAGTTTTATAACTTATTACTATATACTTTTTATAATACATCTTTTAGAAAAGAAAAAATCGGATAAAAACTGTGGTTTTACATGATTTCTATTTTATTAAAATTATTTTTTTATTGATAAGGTTATTGTCTGAAGTTTTTACACTCAGATAATATATACCATTTGCAAAATCTGACAAATTGATCATTTTGCTGTTTTTCCCGCAAAAAACCACATCTCCGAATGAACTGCATATCTTTACTTCATAGTCATTATTCAGTGCGAATTCTTCATTGATATTGATGATGCCGGATGTCGGATTGGGGTAGATAGTTAATGATGCCTTTTCGGTACTGTTTTCATTCATGCCAGTACAGGCTTCAACAACCACGGTAGCAAACGCCGTAGTTGTGGTGGTAATGGTATTTGAATTGAAAGTACCTGACATGGAAACGGTTACCAGATAGGTATATGTTCCTGCAACGGACGGCACTGCTGTCGGGTTTTGATCAGAAGCAGAAGAAAAAGATGATGTGGCAGGAACGGATACCCAGGAATAAGTATAGACAGGATTGGAAATCACGGGCGCTGATTTTATGTTACAATTGAGTGTTATCATACTGCCGGCACATAGGGTGTCGGACGTGGCTGTTGCAGTTATCCAGGGTCCGAAAACATCAGTTTTTTTAAGCCGGTCCGATTGTGTTGTACTTACGGTAATACTTTGCAGAGCAGTTGTACTGTTTCTGGATTCCACAAATTTCGAATTCGGTACCGTCATAAGAATATTTCCATTATCCAGCGCCTGGCAACCACCCTGTCCCTGAATAGAAAGGTTGGGTATGGTTGGTTTTACACAGGTAGAAGGGCCGACCACCGAACCGGGGGCATAGGTATAATTATAAGGATTGGAAGTTGAGTAAGGCGGAAGATGCAAAACCGCCTGGGCATTACCTCCGGAATTGTTATGCAACACACTCAGATAATTTGGCCATACCAAATTGGTCGCCGGAACCCACCGGCAGTCATGAATGGTATTTAGTGATATGCCGTTGCCATCGGTAGTGCAGCCATAATTCTCAGGGCTTCCCCACCGGTAAAGAAAATCACCCCCCTTACCTGATTTACCTCCGGCATGTGTCGCAGCTTCAGCTGTTGTGGTACTATGGTCTATAACATAAATCTCTTCTTTAACGTGCGAACATATAGCAATCTGGTCAAGTGTCGGGTTATAATCTATACCGTTCATATGAAACCAGTCGGATGTTATGCCTCCGTTAGTAGTGCAGTTTACATTGAACCGTTCGGGATGCTGTGCAATATTGGTCACATAGGTGGCCGGATAAGCTGAATTTGTGCTCTGGCAGAGATGATCCCATAAATGCCATTCCCAGACAACGGTTCCTGTTGTTGAACCGGTAGGTTTTATTTCCCTGATAACCGGCGACTTAACAGTGGAGCTTGATGTACCGCCCACACTGCTTGGCACCTTTGACTCGTCGACTATCACCAGTACATTGCCGTTGGGCATGGGACAAATATCATGATGGGCGCCGGATAAAGTATAGGTCCAGACGTTGTTAACAGTATTATTTCCGGTCCATGCCCATTTTCTCACGGATCCATAACCTCCCGCAGTACCGCCATTCCCATAAGTCTGATAAATTGTATCGTGATAAAAATGAGCCGAATAGGTGGTACTTCCGATATTAAACCTTTGAAAATAACCTGAAGATGTAGTTGCCGCAGTATCAATTAAATAAGCATAACTACTGCCGGTACAGAAGGTATACATCTCCTGTTGCTGAGCATTTACATGATTTAAAACGAAAAAACTAATGATTATTAGCGAAAATCTAATCAGGTGATTGCTTGTGTTCATATAAAATATTTTATTATAAATTAATACACATTAGTTCACTTATACCCTGATATTTTTACTTAATTAAAACAACTTTTTTTCTAATTAGCTCTTTATCACTAGTTTTAACAATGATGTAGTAAATGCCAATTGCATAAGGTGAAAGATCAATATGTGTCACATTATTTTTCTGTATGATAAGTTCTCCGAAAGAATTATAAATGCTGACTTCAAAATCATTATCAAGTGTAAATGCTTCATTTAGATTGATCATTCCGGTGGTTGGGTTGGGAAAAAATTGTAATCCGGCATTTTTCATTTCGCTTTCTTCAGTTCCTGTACATGCATTCACTGTAATACTAACCGATGCAGTGGCCGTGCAGCCTGCATTGTTGGTAACCGTAACCGTATAGGTGTAATTGCCGGCTGTTGTTGGTGTGACTGTTGGATTTTGTGATGATGAAGAAAAACCCCCTATATCAGACGTCCATGAATATGAATGTGTCGGGTTGGTTTCCATAATTGATGTGGCTGATGACCCTAAAGAAAACGGAGTATTAACACATATGGAATTATCTGAAGTGGTAGCTGTCACAACAGGATATCTCACCTCACATTTTTTGAGTCTGTCGGCCTGAACCGACATGACTTGAACATTCTGGTAGGTTGTTCCGGCTCCGTTACACTCATAAAACCGGGCATTGGGGTTCATAACCAGGATATTACCATTTTCAAGCGCCTGGCAGCCACCCATATTCTGCACTGTAAATGCAGGCGTGGTGGGTGTAACACCAGATGTAGGACCGATTACTGACCCTGCCGTATACGTATAGTTATACCCGTTATAGGGGGGCAAACAAAGAACTGCAGCATGTCCTGAACTGCATCCGCCGTTATGGAAAAAGCTGATATAACCGGGATATAATGTATTTGTCGTGAGTACCCAGCGCACGTCATGAATAACATTTAATGTTACGCCGTTGCCATTCGCAGTACAATTATAATTTTGGGGTTTGCCCCAACGGTATAAAAAATCTCCGCCTTTTCCGGAATTTCCTCCCGCACTGGTAGCCGCCTCTGCAGTTGTGGTGCTGTGATCTATCACAAATATTTCGTCATGATTGTGTGAACTGAATACAATCTGGTCTAAGGTGGGATTATAGTCCAGGCCGTTTGGATGAAAACCATCCGTGGTCAGATTACAGTTAATATTCCAGCGCTGAGGACAATTGGCTACATTGGAATAATAATTCGGATAAGAAGACCCTTTGCTTTGACACAAATGATCCCACAACTTCCACTCCCAAACTACTGTACCGCTTGTTGCCCCAGTTGGCTTAATTTCACGAATGATATCAAAAGAATAAGTAGTGCCGCTTGAGACATTACCACCTATAGCCTGCACCTGAGAAAGAGTTTTGGTTTCACGTACCAGAACCAACACATTGCCATTGGGCATCGGGCATAAATCATGATGCATTTTGGAGGCAGTGTAAGTCCAAACACAGGTCGCAGTTGTGGGGCTGGTTATCGCCCATTTTTTCACCGAACCATAACCTCCGGTACCCGAACCCTGACCGTAGCCCTGATAGATAGTATCATTTTGGAAATGTGCTGTATATGGTGTTTGACCAATATTCCACCGGGCAAAATAACTTGATGATGTCGTGGATGTTGTATCGAACAAATAAGCATAACTGCTTCCCGTACAGAACGTATACATCTCCTGTTGCTGAGCATCAGTCTTTTCTGCACCAAAAGACAAGTACATAATTATAAAAACAAACAACGTTTTTTTCATATTTGACCAAAATTTCAATAAAGATGTTTTTAGAATGATTATTTAAACTAATGAATAGCAAATTTTTATAAACAAAAATATAAATTTTTTTTAAAAAAAATCAGTAATTCTTAAATAATCTACGTTTATTACAAAATAATCGACAAAAGAACTTTGTTTGTCGATAATAAATATTTATCCAGCTTGCATTAATACGATTTTAAAGCAATAAGTACAGCAAAAATCACACAACTTCTATCAAATATGTATTATTTATATTTTCCTCTTAATAAAAACTCAGACCACAACAAAAATCGGAGAATCAATCCTGATACAGAATTAATCATAATTAATTCGTTGCCCGTATGAAAGGATCAAAGACAAAAAAAAACTTTTTCTCTATAAAATTCAACATTATATCTATTTTATTTTTTTATTAATCTTCTTTTTAGGAAATTTGTTATTATTTTAAAATAATGAAATTAACCACTTCATATAACAAAAGTCCTTTGGTGTTCAATATCCTGATGCATCTTGCTGTCTGGGTAATATTATTCAGCCTTCCGGTATTGTTTTATCCCGGAGAGTTAAGTTCGTTCAGGGTTGTATTCCGGATGAACTGGATTTTTTTATTTTTTGCAGGTATATTATTCTATCTGAACTATTTTTTTCTTGTTGATTTTTTTGTTTTTGGAAAAAAAACAATTTGGTTTGTCATTATAAATCTGCTCCTTATTGCAGCCTTTACATGGCTAAACGATCAGTTAATAATGAACTTACACAGGCCATTACTTGGCGATCCCGGGCCGCCACATCCTCCGGGACATGGACAAATGCCCATGTTTAAACCCGACAGGAATATGTTTTTCATAAGAAATGCAGGCACCTATTTAGTCCCGGTGATCATTAGTCTGGTATTACGGGTTTTGAAAAGAATAAAAAAAGTTGAAGCAGAAAAAAAAGACATCGAACGTGAAAGGCTCCAGGCTGAATTAATGCACCTGAAAAACCAGCTTCACCCCCATTTCTTTTTTAATTCGCTGAATAACATCTACGCTTTGGTAGATATCTCTCCCGAAAAATCAAAAGTTGCAATTCATGGGCTTGCAAAACTTATACGTTATTTACTATATGAAACCGACACTAATTTTGTCAAACTTTCTCAGGAAATTGATTTCCTGAAAAAATATACCCAGCTCATGCAACTCAGGCTGAATGATAAAATCAAACTGACTACTTCTTTTCCTGAAAGCACCGGAGATCTGATTATTGCCCCCCTGCTCTTCCTGCCTTTGATAGAAAATGTTTTCAAGCATGGCATTACAAGTACCGCATCAAAATTAGTCATCGAGATAACAACGGATAAAGATGTTGTGATTTTCAGGTCGATGAATGAATATAGTCCGGTTGAAAGTATGGCCGCTGAGAAAGGTATTGGCATTTATAATCTTAAAAAAAGACTTGAACTTCTCTACCCCGGGAAACATGAATTCAAAACAGAGATAAATGATAGAACTTATTTTACCTGGTTATCTGTAAAAACCAATTAACCAAAATGAAGATATACTACCTTTGATTTTCGATAAACCATGAGAATAATAAATTGTATTATTGTTGACGATGAGCCTCTTGCGCTCGACCTTCTGGAAAGTTATGTTCGAAAAACATCTTTTCTGCACCTGGCAGCACGCTGCAGCAATGCTTTTGAAGCTATTGAAGTGATCAATAATGAAAGAGTGGATTTGATTTTCCTGGATATCAGCATGCCGGAATTAAACGGTCTCGAATTTTCGCGCACGCTGTCAAAAGAACAAAAAGTGGTGTTCACCACAGCCTATGAAAAATATGCGCTGGAGGGTTATAAAGTGGATGCCCTTGACTATTTGCTCAAGCCATATAATTATGAAGAATTTTTAAAAGCAGCCAACAAAGTCAGGGCATGGTTCCAAATGTCCGACACCATCCCGTCCGCTCCGGAACCCACAAAAGCAATTTTTGTGAAATCGGAGTACAAACTTATTAAAATTGATCTTGGCCAGATATTATTCATTGAAGGACTGAAGGATTATGTCAAAATTGTCCTTCTCGATAAAGAAAAATCCGTTTTATCCCTTATGAGCCTGAAATCACTGGAATTGCAACTGCCTCCTGAACAATTCATGAGGATTCACCGTTCCTATATCATCAACCTGAACAAGATCGAACAGATTGAACGTAATCAGGTGATTATTGGCAAAACACGTATCACCATTGCTGATATTTACAAAGAAAAATTCATGAAATACATTGATTCCAAATCAATGAGTCCATAAGGATTTTAAAGAAAATTCAGCCGTTCCTCGATCTGATATTTATTTCTGTCGTAAGAACTCCGGGCGACCATTTCGGCCAGAAATCCTGTCAAAAAAAGCTGAGTTCCCAGTACCATTGCTACCAGCGCTATGTAAAAATATGGGCTGTTAGTTACCAGTGGCGCCTTTATACCTATATTTAAATAGTATAATTTCTGTATGCCAATACCAAGTGCTGCAATAAAACCTAAAATAAATATGATAGTACCTATTGTGCCAAAAAGGTGCATGGGCTTCTTGCCAAATTTTGAAACAAACATTATTGACATCAGATCAAGCGGGCCGTTCATAAAGCGGTTCATCCCGAATTTTGATGTTCCGTATTTACGCTTGCGGTGTTCCACAACTTTTTCACCTATCCTCTTAAAACCAGCCCATTTGGCAATTACCGGAATGTACCTGTGCATTTCACCATAAACTTCAATACTTTTTACTACCGTCTTCCGGTATGCTTTAATTCCGCAGTTATGATCGTGAAGCTTCACACCGGACATCTTACTGGTCATCCAATTATAAAGTTTTGACGGCAGATTTTTAGTAAGTGAAGGATCGTGACGTACTTTCTTCCATCCCGAAACAAGGTCGTATTTTTCATCCTTAATCATTCTGTACAATTCCGGAATTTCATCCGGGCTGTCCTGCAGATCAGCATCCATGGTAATTACCACATCGCCCCGCACCTCCTGAAAACCCACATTCAAAGCTGCTGATTTGCCGTAATTTCTGCGAAACCTCACTCCTTTTACGTTATCGTTTTCTTTACCAAGTTTCTCAATAACATTCCATGAATTATCACTGCTCCCATCGTCAACAAGAATAATCTCATAGGTATATTTCTGCAATTCAGCAACTTTGCTGATCCAGGCGCACAATTCCGGCAGTGACTCCTCTTCGTTATATAGCGGTATAACAATTGATAAATCCATTGATAATTAATTATAAAAGACCATCGGTGATTTTCTCTTTTTTACGGACAAACAAAGCTGCAATCACAGCAATAATAACAGATACTGTTAAACTATTAAAAAAATGACTGAGAACAAGTTTACCGGGTGTTGAACCTTCTATCATACCCTGAATGATTTCTTCTTTCTTCTCATCGGGTATATAGTCATTTTCAGAGATTATATTTATTGCAAGCTGTACCTCGTTGGCTGCACGCTGCGGATCAAAGAAATTATAAAACAAATAATTGTATAAAACCAAAACTACAGATGAAACAACTGCGGCCGCTACACAGAACATAATTGCCTTACCATAACTGAGATAACCACCATGTAACTCATTTCTGTATTTTCTTCCGCCCCATATATAAAAACCAAAGTAAACAGCCAGCGTAACAATAAGTATTAATAAATTAGCAATCATGCCCATACCTGTTAAGTCAAAAACATATAAAAGCATATCTACAAGTATCATGGCACCGGCAATCATCAACCCAACCATTAAAGCTTTTTTAAACAATTCAGTAGTTGTATTCATTGATATAAATTTTTTTATTGAAACAAAAATAACACAAATTACGAAGTTAATAGATTTTTTTTTAATTTTGCAGCGGGTAAGTCTTGTACGACCAGCTCCTGTGAACTCCCCCAGGTCCGGAAGGCAGCAAGGGTAAGCGGTTGTAGCGGTGCGATATAAGGAGCTTACCCTTTTTTATTGTTTTAGGTTATGTTATTAAAAATCCATCCTCAAAACCCTTCCGAACGCCAGATGAAAATGGCCGTTGATTGCCTTGCCGACGGAGGTATTATAGTTTATCCAACGGATACTGTTTACGGTATCGCCTGCGATATTTACAAACCTAAGGCGCTTGAGCGGATAGCCCGCCTAAAAAACATCAATCCGGAAAAAGCTAACTTTTCTTTAATATGCTATGATCTGAGCACACTTTCTGAATATACTAAACCGATACCCAATCAGATTTACAAATTGATGCGGAAAACACTTCCGGGGCCTTTTACATATATTCTTGAAGCCAATAACAATGTTCCGAAAATTTTTCACAGTAAAAAAAGAACCGTAGGAATCCGTGTACCCGACAATAATATTGCCCGGGAACTGGTCCTGATGCTTGGAAACCCCATGGCTTCAACCTCTATTCATGATGAAGATGAAATAATTGAATATACCACCGATCCCGAACTCATTCATGATAAGTTCCAGAAACTTGTTGATATCGTTATTGACGGAGGCTATGGTGACAACGAAGCCTCCACGGTAATAAACTGCACTTCAGGAGACCCATTACTGGTCCGTCAGGGAAAAGGTATTATAGAAGATTTATTATAAGTTATGTTAATTTCGGAAGGAAACATATATAACAGTCATGCTAGTACTTCCAGGGAAGAAGTTATTAACACTCTTTTATCCGGAAAAAATATTAAAATTGAA
Source organism: Bacteroidales bacterium (assembly GCA_035389045.1). Taxonomy (GTDB): domain Bacteria; phylum Bacteroidota; class Bacteroidia; order Bacteroidales; family CAIWKO01; genus CAIWKO01. The sequence continues at coordinate 20,667 of DAOORA010000009.1, forward strand.
CAAATCATTTCTTCAGGTCAGACTTCTCCTGCTGAAGGATGGTTCGACCAAATGCAGCATGAATGGGTACTGTTGCTTCAGGGAGAAGCCCAACTTGAATTTGAAAAAAAACTAATAAAACATTTACATAGAGGAGACTTTTTGCTGATCCCACCACATTGTAAGCATAAGGTGGTTTATACTTCGACCGACCCGTCATGTATTTGGCTTGCCGTATTTTTTGATTAGACCGGCAGATACAAACAAATATTCCACTAAATCGGATGACAATTTAACACTATTATATCCATGAGTCAAGATTACTTTAGAATACCACCTGAACAAATAAAAGACCTTATAAAACCTATGGGATTTTGCCTGGTTTCAAACAAAATTACAGTAGATGGCGAAAAAGTAGGGTTTATGTATCGTGAAAAACCTGAAGACGGCAATGACAGTGGCTGGCGATTTCTTTCAGGAACAGAAACCCAGGAATTCATTGATGACCCCCATAACAGTAAAATTTTTGATGTCAATACGGTCGCGAATTACGATGCGGCAATAATACCCTACTTAAAACTACATTACGGCACGGAATTAGAAAGGCTTCAAGACACCGATACATTCATTGAATTAGAAAAATAAAATAATTCAATATGCTATTATCATCCTGATTATTGGAAATCTAAGTGCTTTTTCATATGCTAATAATTATCCTGCTTCAAACACTATGGATATCATAAAAAGATTCAATACCCGGATAGAAAAATTTTTCTACGGCTTCTTTTTCGTTCATAATGAAATAAGTAACAACTGAACTTGTGCATAAATCATTTTTACTATTGTATAAATGCACTTCTATCTCTGCAAATTGTTTCTTTTGTGCAATTAGACGGGCTTTCAGAAATATGGGAGTTGATTCTATTAAAACTGGTTTCGTAAATCTTGTGTTCATTCGAGATGTAACTCCAGCTGTCTTAAGTTTTAATTGAACGGCCCAACTGGCTATTTCATCCATAAGTGTCTGCTGGATGCCTCCATGAAGAACGCCCTTGTATCCCTGAAAAGATTCAGTCGGTTCCCATTGACAACAAACATATTCTCTGTCTTCATAAAATTCCATCTTCAGTCCATTCTTATTGTTGGGTGCACAACCAAAACAATTATACCCGGAAATATTTATGTATGGATTTATTATCTTTTTCATATAAACTTTTTTATACAAAAATATCAATTACTTTTATGGCTCAATATTAAAAGCTGATGAAAAAAACGATTTTTCTTTTTTTTTCTATGATTATTTTTTCTTCATGCCATACCGCCACTCAACTGGCAAAACATAAAATCAGTACCTATAAAAAAATGGAATGGTTGCAAGGTCGGTGGGATATCAGAACCAATAACTTCTATTACAGTGAAAACTGGCATAAAGAAAATGACACGTTATTTACTGGTAAAAGCATTATGCTTGTAACAGGCGACACCGTGCTGTATGACCTGATGAATATAGAAATAAACAAAAAATATATTTATCTGACAAGTAAAAGTAAAATAAATACTGAAGGAAATACAAATTTTTATAAGCTCATAAGTATAAAAAAGAACCGAATCATCTTTGAGAACCCATCAAATACTGAAGAAAACAGGATTACCTACCTTTTTACCGATCCTGATAAACTAAAAATTCTGATAGAAAACAAAGAGAATTCTGTAGAAAGTTATAGTCTTAGAAGGATACTAAAATAAGCAGTTGTTAGTAAAAATTAAGTAAATTTCGCACAAATACTAAAAAAAAACTATCTTTGCACCCTTAAAAATATATTTATGGCAAAAAAGACAGATAAAACAGAAGATAAAATATTAGCCGTTGAAAGTGCTTTAGGTAAAGGTGAACAATTTCTTGAAAAAAATAAAAATCTGTTGTTTTATATTCTGCTTGGAATTATTGCAATAGTAGGAGGCATATTTGCATATAATAAGTTTATACGGATGCCAAAAGAAATTGAAGCACAATCGGTAATGTTTACCGCTGAGCAATATTTTGAAAAAGATTCACTTCAACTCGCCATAAATGGCGATGGAACAAATCCTGGATTTCTCCAGATTGTTGATGACTATGGCTCTACCAAACAGGGTAACCTTGCCCGATATTATTTGGGTATTTGTTATTTAAAAACAGGTGAATACCAAACTGCAATTGAATATCTTGAAGATTTTGACTCTGATGATCACATCATTGCTCCTCTGGCAATAGGTGCCATTGGTGATGCCTACATGGAACTTGGTGAAACCGAAAAAGCAATTGAAAATTATCAAAAAGCTTTTGAAAAAGACAATAATGATTTCACAGCTCCCATTTTTCTTTTAAAAGCAGGCTGGGCTTATGAAAGTCTAAACCAATGGGATAAAGCTATTGAAATATATACAAAAATACAGAAAGAGCATTATAAAAGCTACGAAGCTCGTGATATAGAAAAGTATATTGCCTATGCAAAAGGTATGCAGGAAAGCAAATAATACCTGATGAGCCTGAAGAAGACAAATCTTTCTGAATACAAAAAATTTTCTGAAAAATTATCTGATGATATTTCAATAGGAATAGTAGTTTCCGAATGGAATGCGGAAATTACTGATTCGTTGTGTAATGCGGCAGTTGAAACCCTGATTGAAAACGGAATAATACTGCCAAATATTTTCATGCAACGTGTTCCCGGGAGTTTTGAGCTTCCCCTGGGTGCGCAATACCTTATTAGATATAAAAATGTTGATGCTGTTATCTGTTTAGGTTGTGTAATTCAGGGTGAAACCCGGCATTTTGAATTCATCTGTCAGGCCGTTAGTCACCAAATTGCACGTCTTAATATTGATTATGGTATTCCTGTCATCTTTGGTGTTTTGACCACAGACAATATGCAGCAAGCCAAAGATCGCGCAGGAGGAAAACATGGAAACAAGGGCGTTGAAGCTGCTGTAGCAGCCATAAAAATGCTCTTTCTTCGCAAAAAGATATAAAATAAGTTCAAATTTAGCATCCATGAAAGAAGTACGCATTATATTTATGGGTACACCAGATTTTGCTGTAGAGTCCCTGAAAAGACTTTTATCAGAAAGATATAATATTGTTCTGGTAGTCACCACTCCGGATAAACCTGCCGGAAGAGGTCTTAAAATTCAAGAATCGGAAGTGAAGAAGTTTTCAATTGCCAAGGGTCTACCTATTTATCAACCTGACAACCTGGAAGATGAATTTTTTATTAATACATTAAAAAGTTTATCTCCTGATCTCATCATTGTAGTAGCTTTTCGTAAAATTCCAGATATTATTATTAAAATACCCAGAATTGCGGCATTTAACCTTCATGCGTCATTGCTGCCGAATTATCGTGGAGCTGCGCCAATCAACTGGGCAATAATAAATGGTGAAACAGAAACTGGCCTTACAACATTTTTACTCAATAATAAAATTGATACAGGTAAAATAATCTTACAGCAAAGAGTAGCCATTCTACCTGAATACAATGCTTCCAGGCTTTATGATATTATGAAAATTTCAGGAGCTGAGTTAGTAGGTAATACTGTTAATGCCATCATACATGGCAATTATCAGACAATAGAGCAGGAATCAATAATTAAAAATGAAAATTATTTAAAAAAAGCTCCTAAAATTTTAAAAGAAAATTGCAAAATAAATTGGCAAGATTCAGCTATTTCAATTCACAACCAAATAAGAGGATTGAGCTATCTACCAGGGGCTTATTGTGAGTTTATAGCCCCAGATGGTAAAAATTTTCAATTTAAAATATTTCGTTCTGAATATGCCGTCATTGCTCATAAAATGTTGCCTGGTTTAATTGAAACCGATAGCAGCAAATATCTCCGGATATATACCTGTGATGGGTATATTGATATTAAAGAGATACAACTTTCCGGGAAAAAAATTATGAATATTAACGAGCTACTCAGAGGATTCAAGCTAACTGATCTATGGAAAACAGGCTGATTTGTAAAAAAAAACTTCTCAAATGCTTGTATTTCGGGCAAAGTTTTTAACAAAAACCCCATTTTATTAACAAAACAAGGGTTTTTCATGATTTATGCTTGTTTTATTTGAATTTTTTATTACTTTTGTTTTATTATTAACTTAATTAAATCAATTAACATTTAATTAAAATTTTTTAAACATGAACAAAGCAGAATTAATTGATGCAATGGCTGGTGAAGCTAAATTGACCAAAGCTGATGCAAAAAAAGCATTGGACGCTTTCATTAAGGCTACTTCTTTGGCACTTAAAAAAGGTGACCGGGTGGCATTAGTAGGTTTCGGATCGTTCGCAGTAGCAAAAAGGGCTGCAAGAAAAGGCCGTAATCCACAAACTGGAAAAGAAATCAAAATTGCCGCCAAGAAAGTGGTAAAATTCAAAGCCGGTAACGATTTATCTTCAAAAGTTAAGTAACATTGTTTCAAGCTGTTGAAAGTCCCGAATGAAATTTCGGGACTTTTTTTATGAAAAAAAAAATAGTATATACAAACGCACTGATAGATTATCTCAGTGGTTTTATCACAGAAAACCGGCTTGATAAATTTAATAAAATCATCAACCTTCGCACTCGTTTTATTACCATTGTACTTGAAGATATCTACCAACCTCATAATGCAAGTGCTGTCCTTCGCTCATGCGAGTGCATTGGCGTTCAGGATGTTCATATAATTGAAAACAAAAACAAATATGAAATTAATCCAAACATTACACTTGGTTCTTCAAAATGGCTGACGCTTATAAGATACAATCAAATTGAATACAATACATCAAATTGTATCAAGAATTTAAAAAAAACTGGCTACCAAATCGTTGCCACTTCCTCCAATCTTAATGGTCAAAGTATTGAACAAATCTCTGTAGATAAAAAAATAGCGCTGTTTTTTGGTACTGAAAAGGATGGAGTAAGCAATGATGTTATTGATAATGCTGATTGCTTTGTCAAAATTCCAATGTTTGGCTTTACTGAAAGTTTCAATATCTCTGTTTCAGTTGCAATATGTCTTTATAGTCTTACAAATAGATTAAGAAAATCAGATATTATTTGGCAACTTACCGAAGAAGAAAAGTCAGCAATAAAATTACAATGGCTGAAAAATTCAATTAAAAATGCAAATGCTATCGAGTCAGATTTCAAAAAAAAATTTATAATTTGAAATAATTTTTAAAGGAATTCGTATTTTTTATATTTTTGTAAAATATTAAAAAAAAAAACAATGGGAAAAGGAGATAAAAAATCAAGAAAAGGTAAAATCTGGATCGGTAGTTATGGCGTGAGACGACTTAAGAAAAAAACAAAACTCAATAAAGCTGAGCCAGATGTCAAAAAAGAGAAAAAAAATGATATAATAGAACAGATTGCTGAACCAGTTGTTGCAATTGAAGAAAAACCCCAAAAAACAAAAAAAGAACTTGCGTCAAAAAATACTGAAGAGGAAATTTCTGTACCAAAAGTAAAAAAAACCTCTCCCAAAAAGAAAGAACCTAAAATAGAAACAGATGTAGTTGAAGGTGTTGCTGAAAAACCAAAATCAAAAAAAACAACTAAAAAAGATTAATACTTTTTAATAAATAACCCGCTACCCTTCACTCACTTACCAGTTTCTTAAATCTGTTTCCTCTTTCTATAAAGTTCTTAAACATATCGTAACTTGCTGCTGCAGGAGATAAAAGACAAATCATGTCTTTTTGGGTATGTTGTATTGCGTAACTCACCGCTTCTTCAAAATCTGAAGTCCAAAAAATATTCTTTCCATTACCTTCTTCTGATTGGTATAATTTTACCATACGATTACCCGCCACTCCTATGAAAATTAAATTTCTGATATTGCTTTTTATAAGAAATTTAATTAAAGAATTATATGAAATTCCCCTGTCAAAACCGCCCAAAATGAGCGAATCAACATTTTTTAAGGATGTCACAGCAGCTATTGTCGCTTCAGGAATTGTAGAAATTGAATCGTTATAATATAAAATGTCTTTGAATTTTCCCACAAATTCAATCCGATGTTCTAATGGCTTAAATGATTCTACACTCGTTCTTATATGTTCCACAGGAATTCCGGAAACAAGCAAAACAGAAACAGCAGCCAATAGATTTCTTAGGTTATGTTCACCAATTAAATTATTAAATTCTGTTTCATTCAGGACAACCTTGTTATAATTTCCATTGTAATAAATCTTATTATCACTGATATAACAACCTTTAACATCCTTATGTGATAATGTGAATTTCAACAATTTGCTTTTCAATATTTTCTCACTTATCAGGGCATTAATTATCGGATCATCTGCATTGAAAATAAAAAAATCGTTTCGTTTCTGAAATAAAGCAATATTTAATTTTGCATTTTGGTATTTCTCAAACGTTTTGTAATGATCAAGATGTTCCTCAAATAAATTTAGCAATACCGCAATACGTGGGGAGTAATGGATCATTTCGAGCTGGTGTGAAGATAATTCAAAAACAATTTTCGTTTCATTATTAATTTCATCGATCAGGTCAAAAGGCGGAATGCCAATGTTTCCAACAAGAATACAATTATTATTATATGTTTTTATTATATGATGAATCAGACTTGCCGTTGTACTTTTTCCTTTTGTGCCTGTAATTCCAATAATTTGCCTTCTGAATATTTTAATGAACAATTCGGTATGTGAAGAAAATTTTGAAAAATCGCCTTGTGAAATATTTTTTAGCGGGATACCAGGGGATTTTATGATGAGGTCATAATCATTAATATTTTTCAGATAATTTGTGCCAGATTGAAAATTGACCTTCAAACGGTCATTAGTGAGAATTAAATTCTCCGATAGATTCTCATTAATATCAGCTACGTTCAGGATCTCGTCAGGAAATAGCTTTCGCAGTAATCTAAATGTGGACTGCCCCTCAATTCCAAAACCTAAAATGAGAATCCTTTTATCCTTAAAATATTCTTTAAGAGAATTCAGCATGATAGCGCATGTTTGATTATATTAATATTTTCTTCAGTAAGGAAGTTTTCATTATTGAAAGAATTCTTCCAATCAATACAGTATATTTCGTTTAAATTATTACTTGCCTGTTTTTCTGAATATGCTTTCAATAGAAATGGCAATTCACCCTCATATTTTTTAATTGAAATCGATAATGCCATATTAATTTCACTAATCGTACCAATACATTCGAAGGGTTTAACTTTATCCTCCCCTGTAAGTTTTTTAAAATATGACAATAATGACGGCTTATCAAGCAAATTCTCCCCAAATATCTCCGTGAGTTTTTCCAACTTTATAAAGGGCGAAAGTATTATAAATGCAAAAAGGCATTTAGGACAGGTACAGCACCAAATATCAGTTTTACTTCCTGCATTGCAACTTTTAAAGACATCAAAATATTGTGGATACTTTGAAAAAATATAAGCTATCTGAATTTCGTGCAAAGGCCTAAGAAAGCTATAGTAATTTATATCTTCGCTGATGAATGTTCCTACATAATCTCTGAAGTCTCTTTCAAACTCATAACTTTTAGAATATTGATGATTAACTTTTTGTCCCAATACTGTAGCTTCATTTGCACTGGCTTCGTTGGACAGAGCGATGTTTCTCTTATTAGACAGCACACTGGCTAATAGACTTAAAAAGGCCAGCAATGCAGAAAATGGAGTATGCCCATTCAGATAACCCTGATCATTTAGTTCAAGCAATAAGGGATCTATTGTGCGGAAAATTTCAATACTGTCTTTTGTCAAAATACCTGCAGTCTGAATACATTGCGAAGTTGCTTGACGAGGATTAATAACGAGTGGAGTCACCGCATATTTTTCTTTCAACAGTTCAAGTGTTACTACCGAATCTTTTCCACCTCCGACAGGCACAATAACTGACTCCTCAAGAGATAAATCGGCTTTTGAAAGCATTGAGTCACTTTCGCTTATGATATTCAAAAAAGTATCAGAGTCTGTATCAATTCCATTCAGATAAAAAAACTCGCCCAAGCCCAAAAAATAAAGCTTTTTCCACCATTTTACCTGAGCTTCTTCCAATTTATAAGGTTTTATAATCACTGTTGGCGGGCATGTGGCTTTCCAGTAACTAATTAATTCAATCAAACCAATATGAAATACAATATTTTCTATAGCCGCTTTCGGAACATTTTTAAAATCAAACAAATCCGTCCGTGGAATATGGATCATTGGTGTAAAAATGAATTTGCCGGCCATATTGAAATAATATTTCAAATCTAAGGAATCACTTAAAAAAGAATATTCATATCTCTCATAAATAAAATATGAAAACTCCTGGCGAAATTCATTGAATTTTCTATTATTGTCAGCAAGACACATAGTATTGGTACTATTTTTGAGTAATAATGACAAATTTTATTTACAAAAATAACGTTAATAAATTAAGTATCGTCAGTATTGAATTTAAAAAATATAAAACACCCGGCAAATGTCACCTTTAGTTAATCCGGCACAAGGCAAGATACTCGTTTCGGAGCCATTCCTCAAAGATTTTTATTTTAAAAGGTCAATTGTCCTTCTTGCAGAACATAATGATGATGGAACTTTTGGACTTGTTCTGAATAAACCGACCGAAATAAGGCTCTCTGAAATTATTAATGAAAAATCTTTCCATATGCCGGAAGATTTTGATAATTATGTATATCTGGGTGGTCCTGTTAAGACTGACAGCCTGTTTTTTATTCACACAAGAAATGATTTGATTAAAGACTGTGTTAAAATCATTGATGGACTATTCTGGGGCGGAGATATAAAACATGTGAACAGACTGATTGAATCCAAAGTTCTTTCGAAAAATGATATCCGCTTTTATTTGGGATATTCAGGCTGGGAGCCCAAACAGCTTGACCGGGAACTTAATGAACATTCATGGGTTGTGGCTAATACAAATGCTGATTTTTTGCTCAAAAATCCGCCTGAAACATTATGGAAAAACGCGGTGAAGTTATTAGGAAGGGAATATGCTGACTGGATTAACTACCCTATTGACCCCCAACTCAATTAAGGTACAAAAAACTATTCCACAATAATACTATCAAAAATTTTATCATTATTTAACATATAATTTCACGGTATGCCATGGATCAATATAAGCATCGCTGTGTTTGGACGGCATAAGGTATAACCTGCTGTCTTCTTTCACAACTTTAAATTCCAGCTCATGTATCCAATTTTTGTTTTCACCCCATATTTTGGCCACAACCAACCCATCAGAAGCAACATAATATTCAATGCTTGATCCCCACAACGTATAATTGTTCACTTTATATTTCTCGATATTTAGCCCGTTCTTTTTCAAGTATGAAGGAGAAATGCATTTTTTCATTCCACTTTGATTGGGGATGTTTTGATGATCCATGTACGAAAGAAAAGTAGATACAAATTGCTTTTCAGCGTCGCCGCTTTTAGATGTTTTCGAAGTTGTGCAGTTGACAGCAGAGAACAGTATGACAAGACTTATAAGCGAAATTAATCTCATGTTTTTTTTTACGAAATTAAACAGATTTTGAAAAACAATAAAAAAATCCCATTTTTTTTCATAATTTTGAGATATAAACATCCAAATGTTTTCTGTGAATATCCGGGGAATTCTGCTTATGATCTTTCTTTTACCTTCCATTTCGGGATTTTCACAGAATTTGTTTCAGACTATCCGTGGAACGGTAATGGACAAAGAAACAAAATTTCCTTTACCCGGAGCGTATGTGATACTAATAGATTCTGATCCGGTGAAAGGAACCTCAACAGATAACAATGGAAAATTCCGATTAGAAAATATTGCCGTAGGCAGACAAAACTTAAAAATTTCATTTCTCGGTTATGATGATTTTATTTTTAAAAATATTGAAGTAAGTTCGGCACATGAACTGGTACTAACTATTGAACTCAGCGAAAAAATCTATACCAGCCGTGAAGTTGTCATTTCTGCAAAAAATGAAAAGCAAAACAACATTAATGAGATGTCTGTTATCAGTACCCGGCAATTTACAGTTGAGGAATCTAACCAATATGCCGGTGCCTGGGGTGATATTTCGAGAATGGCATCAAATTTTGCCGGAGTATCGGTGGCGTCAGATGAACGCAATGACATTGTGGTCAGGGGAAATTCACCAATGGGGATATTATGGCGGATTGACGGTATCGAAATGCCAAATCCGAATCATTTTGCTGAAGTTGGCAGTTCTGGCGGAGGCATCAGCATGATAAACAATAATCTGCTAGATAATTCGGATTTCCTTTCAGGGGCCTTTGCACCGGAATATGGGAATGCCACTTCGGCAGTATTTGATCTGAAATTGCGCAATGGCAATAATGAAAAACACGAATACCTGGGACAGATCGGTGCAAGAGGAGTGCAGATAGGAGCTGAAGGGCCTTTTATTAAAGGGAAACAGTCTTCGTATCTGGTTTTCTACAATTACTCTACAGTAGCATTGTTAAACCTGATAGGAATTAAAATAATCGACGCCGTTCCAAATTTTCAGGATCTCTCCTTCAAATTGAATTTCCCTTTGAAAAAAGGATATATTTCAGTTCTTGGTGTTGGAGGGTTAAGCAAATCTGTCTACAGGCCTCCTAAAGATTCTACGAAATGGGAAAATGACGGAAGCCGTCTTGGCGATATTTCCGGTTCCCGTTCTGCATTAGGTTCCTTAACATGGTTTTATCCGGTGGGTAAAAGTTCATATTTTAAAACAATAGTTTCATCCTCTTATTTTAATCCGGATTATACTGAAGATTCTACAGGAAGTGATTACAACATTTATTTACTTAACAGAAAGTCCACAGTACAGCAAAACAATATTATTTCTCTCTTGTTCAATAGTAAAATTAATGTAAAACACATCATCAGAACCGGGATTATATTCAAAAATCAGAACTTCACAGACAACACCTATTTTTACACATATAATAGCGGGCAAAATAAGCACATCGTGAATGACAACAAAGGCATTCTCAATCTCTTTCAGGCCTATTTTCAATATAAATACATTATTAGCGAAAAATTTTCATTGACACCCGGATTTCATTCGCTATACCTGTTCAACAACGCGCGATTTAGCTTTGAACCCAGAATTGCCTTTCGATGGGCTATTAGCAGCAATCATTCATTAACCCTGGGTTTTGGTATTCATGGGCAAACACAACCCTCTCAGATTTATTATTCCGAAGTTCTCATCGGCAATGAAGTCACGTTTCCGAATATCGATCTCAATTATACAAAAAGTTATCATGCAGTAATAAGTTACGACTGGCTTATCTCAGAATTCTGGCGATCAAAAATTGAATTATATTTTCAACACCTGAAACAAATACCAGTATGTACAGATGAACCCATATTATCACTGGTCAATTTCAGCAATTCTGACAATGTGTTTGCAAACAAGATACTTATAAACAAAGGTAAAGGTCAAAATTACGGGGTAGAACTTACTTTAGAAAAATTCCTGAGTCATGGTTATTACATTTTACTCACTACTTCTGTTTATAACTCTGAATATTATGATGCAAACGGGATCAAGAGAAATACAAGGTACAACAGTAATTATGCTTTTAATTTACTGGGCGGAAAAGAATTCAAGATCGGAAAGAAAAAAAACAGCACCATCGGATTTAGCATGAAGATGGTGGAAATCGGCGGGCAGCGTTACACCCCGCTTGATCTGGAACAATCGATCATACAACAAAGAGCTGTGTATATTGATTCGCTCGCATATACAAAAAAAACCAAAGATTTTATCAAAATAGATTTCCGCTTACGTTACCGGTTGAATGCCAGGAGATGTTCCCACGAATTTGCATTTGAACTTGGTAATATATTAAACAGGAAGAATGTTGCTGGCTTACGTTATAATCCGTATACCAATGAGATAGAGAATATTTATGACCTGCCGCTTATACCGCTGGCTTCGTACAGGATTGAATTTTAAGGGAAGTAGTCGGAAGTCGGAAGTCGGAAGCCGGAAGCCGGAAATTGGAAGTCAGAAGTCGGGACCCCTTTTAGTAATTAACAACATTATCAAATATAGCGGCCAGCTTTTTGGTTAGATTTCTACGGGTATATTCCGCAATTTTGCTTTTATCTGCAGATGAACTGGTTTTATTGTTTTTCCAGTTTTCAAAACATTCAAGTATAAAACCTGCTGCATTTATACTGTCGGCATAATCAAACATCTGCCCTGCCCCTGCCCCCAGCATGATGCTGGCAGCATCGCCATTCACCGGGCCAAAAGCAACAAGCGGACGTGCAGCACCCATATAGTCGAACAGTTTGCTGGTTATTATACATTTGTTATCATCAGTTTTAGGTACAATCAGCAGCAAAAGCTCGGAAGCGGCAATACCATTAAGAGATTCGACATAATACGTATAGGGCGAAAATTTCGTATGAGCTTTATATGAAGAGGAATTAACAAGTTCTGTAAGATATGATGGAAAATTACCAAGGAAAAGCAACTCAGAATTCTCATAAAATTCTTTATTATGTTTCAGCAGTTCAATGGCATTAAAAAAGCAGACAGGATCCTGCTCTTTACTCAGACTGCCGGCATAGGTAATTCTGAATTTAGGATTCGGTTTATATTCCAAATGGCTAAAATACTTATCATCGTATCCATTAGTAATCAAATGAATTTTTTTGCTTGTTTTGCGCTGTAATATCTCAACCAGCGAGGGGCCTACAGTAATTACCGTATCCATGTCGGCTATCGTTTTGTGTTCAATCCGTTTATCAATATTGTGAATACACTTCCAGCGTATCGAATTATTCAACAGCCAGAAAACATCGGTCCAGGGATCTCGAAAGTCAGCAACCCAGGGCAGTCCGGTTTTTTGAGCTGCCTTACGTGCAATAATATGGTTGGTTTGAGGTGGCGACGAACTAAAGATCAGGTCGATTTTTTCTTCTTTAATTATCTTGACAGCTTTGCCGACAGTAGAGAAATACCAGGGGAACCGCGTATCGGGAATGAAGTTGTATTTTACCCATCGTGATAATTTGTCCATAAAAGAACTCTTTGATGCATCAGTAAAGCCATACGGCACAAAATTCTTTTTTGATTTTGGCGATACCTTGCTGAATATCTTGTGAAGACTGAGTCCCTTTGAACGATAGATTTTTGTTTCAGACCTTACTTCGTGTAGCAAACTGGCATCCTCAAAAGGAAAGTCCCCCCCCTCTGTGGTTAGAATTACAGGCTCCCAGCCAAATTCAGGAAGATACTGATAGAACTTCAATATCCTGTTGATAGGCGCTCCGCCGGCAGGCGGCCAATAATATGTAATAAAGAGGACTTTTTTCATATGAATTCAGATTTATGAAGCAGAATTATGAAGTCAGAATTAGATTATAAGCTTATATAAATTATACAAAGTCAATATTTTAGCATCCTAACTATTTTTTTGTACTTTTATGTTAAAATAGAATTTGCCATAAAAGATAAAATTTAAATTTACTTCCGAATTTATTTTGACTTCTTACTTCTGAATTCTGACTTTAACATTGGTTCAGATATTAATAACATACTCAATCCCCGGCTCATCCATCCGCACGACCAACGCATCAGTGTGAAGGGCTTGCGGAATAAAGAGGTTTTCTGATAATAAAAAAATCCTTTTTTCTGGTTCTGCATATTATCAATTGCCCAATTCGCAATCTTTTCGGCAAGATCAAGATATGTTTTATCAAAACGGGAAGCCTTAACAAAAGAGATAATACCCTGAGCCGAACCATGCACATCAAATGGATATGTCTTATCATTAGCCCATTTTGGAGCACCGTCAGGTAAAAACAAATTCTCCTTATAATACTCCACACCTTTCAGGTATTGGCTCATAAATGACTGATCGCCGGTGTGATCCATATAATCGAGGATCGCATCCACAATATATCCCGTGTGGTAATTATCGTGCTTGCGCGGATGATCAACGGCGGGATGTGTATAATACCATGCCCCGTAATCTGTTTGCTTGTCAACCACAAAGTTTACCAGTTTTCGGGCTTCTTTTGCCAGTTGTTCATCTTTTACATATTTATTTACACGCGCCACGACAGAACCGGTAAGAATGCTTACATCCATGACGATCCAGTTGATCTTTTCAGAAGGCACATAGCTCATGCATTTCATGGAATCATCCTCAAACAATACTTTTGGAGCTTTCAACAGAAAAGTAAGCGCACTTTTTGAAGCTTCCAGATACTTTTCGTTTTTGGTGATTTCATAGGCATCCATCATCGCTGTCGTAACAAAATATGTAACCACACGGTTAGGCAGATATGCAGGAGCAAAAAAGCCCACATCCTGCCAGGGATGCTGGTACCCCCAACACATTCCCCACTCAGTTTTTGAGGGATTTTGCAGAAGCCAGTCGAGCAAGGTTTCAGCCTGAGCAAGATCTTTGACTTCTCCATGCGCCTGATAACGATTCATGTAAGCCATGGCAAACAAAGCTATCCCTTTGGGATTACGGGTTTGGGGAACAAAAAACAATGGCCGGATATTTACAGGAAAACGCATCACTATCTGGCTGTACAGCAAACGCAGAAACTTATTACCAAACGAAAAAAACCACAAAAACCTGCTGTCTAACGCGTCATATTTATTATAGCCTTTGTAGTCATTTTTTTCAGCATAAGAAAGGACTTTATGCAGTGATTGTTCAATCTTTCCGATATTTTGTACCATCTGATAAAATTTGGACAAAAATAATAATAATGTTTTTAGCAGTCATGTATTTTGGCCATGGGATACATGAATTCAGGAATTAAAAATCATTACTTCGTAAGTTATCACACAATTTACCAGCTACCCATTTCCAAAAGAAAACTACAACACCAATAATTACGCATAATACATTTATAATCAAATCATTGATTATTTTAATTATTTTTTTATGGAAAATTGAAATATAAACATCAATAAACACGACTGAAAAAAATCAAAAAAAATAAAACTTAAAACATCATTATGTATTCACAAAATCAAAAAACAGAATCATGAAAACATTAAAATTATCCGGCCACAGTGTATTAGCAGGAACCCTCCTGCTTATGCTCGTCTTTGCAAGTCTGCTGACCATGACCATCCAAAAGAGTTACAGCACAAAAAACTATGCTGCTTTAGTGAACCAGCAATCCTTGATTGTTAAACAAATAACTGATGGTGATGATGAAGACAAAACCCTGTCTCCTTACTTTTTTATTAAAAGTGAAAACAGCGAAACCGAACAATTACCACTTAAGGGGACATCTGCCGACGTGAATATTGCCGGAGTAATCGCTGATGTAAGCGTAAAGCAGATTTATGTAAATACCGGAAAAAGTGTTATTGAAGCTATTTACATTTTTCCGGCATCCACACGTGCTGCGGTTTACAGCATGAAAATGAAAGTTGGTGATCGTCTGATTACTGCAAAAATACAGGAAAAAGAAAAAGCCAGGCAGGATTACCAACAGGCTATAAATGAGGGCAGAAGCGCTTCTCTGCTGGAACAGCAACGTCCTAATGTTTTTCAGATGAATGTCGGCAACATCCTGCCCGGTGACACTATCAGCATAGAAATGTGTTATACCGAACTATTAATTCCAGAACAGGGTGTTTATGAATTTGTATATCCCACAGTTGTTGGGCCACGTTATTCAAACAAATCTGATGAACTGGCCTCTGCCAATGACAAATGGGTGTCAAATCCATATTCACATTCGGGTGAAAAGCCGGTATATACTTTTAATATCGGTATAAACCTTGCTGCAGGTATGCCGATCAAAGATGTGCGTTGCCCATCGCATGAGATGACGATAAATTATGAAAACCCCGCAAGTGCCAGCCTCAGACTCAAAAACACCGAGATGTTTGAAGGAAATCGTGATGTTATCATCCAATACCGTCTTGCAGACCAGAAAATAGAATCGGGATTGCTTCTCTACAAAGGAGAAAGCCCTTCTGAAAATTTTTTCCTTGCCATGGTTCAGCCACCACCCAAGCCCACGGTTGACCAGGTGCCTCCAAGAGAATATATTTTTATCATGGACGTTTCGGGTTCTATGAACGGCTATCCTATTGAAACCTCAAAAAAAGTGCTGAAAAACCTTATAAAAAACATCCGCACAACAGATAAATTCAATGTTTTGCTGTTTGCCGGATGTGCCAATATGTTCATGCCTCAGTCGGTGTACGCTACGGATGAAAACCTTAATAAAGCCCTTCAGATGATTGATCAGCAGCAGGGTTCCGGTGGAACTGAACTATTGACGGCATTGAAAAAAGCATTGTCGGTTGAAAAACAATCCGGATTTTCGCGAACCTTTGTAATCGCAACAGATGGTTACGTCGACGTTGAAAAAGAATCATTTGAACTGATACAAAACAATCTGAACAAAGCAAATTTCTTTGCCTTTGGCATTGGCTCCTCGGTAAACCGTTTTCTCATCGAAGGTATTGCTCATGCCGGTATGGGAGAATCATTCATTGTAACCAAACAGGAAGAAGCCGATGAAAAAGCAGAACGTTTCAGGAATTATATACAAAGTCCTGTTCTCACTGATATTAAAGTAAGCTATGAAGGATTTGAGGTTTATGATATCGAGCCATCCAATGTACCTGATGTACTGGCCGAACGTCCTGTTATCATTTTCGGCAAATGGAAAGGTAATCCTGATGGGACAATAAAAATATCTGGTAAAAGCGGAAAGGATAATTTTGTCTGCACGCTCGATGTAAGTAAATCGGATGCCAGCAAAGCCAATGTTGCGCTGAAATATTTATGGGCACGGCAGAAGATCAGGATGCTTGACGATTTTAACAATGCAGCCGGCGACTCCAAACTTACAGAACAGATTACCGGATTAGGATTAAAATATAACTTGTTGACAAATTACACCTCTTTCGTTGCCATCGACTCCGTGGTCCGGAATAATGGCGGAAAACAGGTCAGTATAAAACAACCATTACCCCTGCCCGAAAACGTGAGTGATTATGCTGTCGGGGGTGGTTATGGAGGCCCCGCCGGATCTAGTGCTTGTAAAACGAGATCATTTCATAGCCCTACCAAAACTTTAGAAAAAGAAAACAAAATAGATAAGGCATCAGATTCGGGTGTTTTAAATGCAAGTGAAGAGATGCCGGAATATATTGGTGGTCAGAAAGCCCTGGATGCCTTTATTAAAATGAATCTTATATACCCTGCTTCAGCCAAAGTGAAAGGCATTTCGGGTACTGTCTATGTTGAATTTACCGTGAAAATGGATGGAAGTATAGAAAATATTAATCTGATCCGTGGGATCGGAGGAGGCTGTGACGAAGAAGCAGTAAGGATTGTGAAACTGATGAATAAAAAATGGAAACCAGGCAAGAAAAACGGAAAAGTTACTGCAATGAAAATAACACTGCCTATTAATTTTTAAACAAAAAGGAATTATCAACTTTGTATCATCTTAAAGAAAGCCGGTATTTGCCGGCTTTTTTCAATTTATTTCAAATACATGGAATTGAAAATATCTAATAAAACATCTGTAATTTCCAACATAAACCATAGTATTTGGCAATAACAAACTTAGTTTTCTTATAATAGTTTTATCTTTGCCATTAAATTATTATTATGTGCGGTATCTGCGGCATCGTTGAAAAAAACAAGGACAACAGTTCACTCATGGTAGATATGCTCAAGATCATTGAGCACCGCGGGCCTGATGATTTTGCTGTTCATTCTTACAAGGATTTTTGCCTGGGACACCGCCGACTCTCCATCATTGACCTGAGCACCGGCAACCAGCCCATCTTCAACGAAGACAAAAGTATTTGCATAATATTTAACGGCGAGATATACAATTATAATGAATTAAAAGCGGAACTTTTACAAAAAGGCCACACCTTTTACACGACCAGCGATACAGAAGTTATTGTGCATTTGTATGAGGAAGAAGGCAACAATTTTTTTCATAAACTGAATGGTATTTTTGCGTTTGCACTTTTAGATAAAAATAAAGACAGGTTATTACTCGTACGTGATCATTTTGGTGTAAAACCTTTGCATTATTACTTTAACAGTGGTTTGCTGATCTTCGGCTCGGAACAAAAAAGTATTTTACTGCATCCATCCGTCAGCCGAAGTATCAATTATAATGCGCTTCACTCCCATCTAAACCTTCGGTACACTCAAAGAAATGAAACCCTTTTTGAAGGGATTAAACGTTTGCCGCCAGCTCATTTCCTCATATATGAAAATGATAATATAAACGTCCAGCGATACTGGGAACTCACGCCCAGACCAGACCCTGAAATGAATGAGGATGAATCCATCGAAATGATGCACTTTTTTATCAAACAGGCTATTGACAGGCAACTGATGAGCGATGTACCGCTGGGTGTTTATCTTTCGGGCGGGATGGATTCATCGACCATTGTCCAGAAAATGCACGAGTTGGGTGTTTCGCAGATCAATACATTTACCATGGGATTCAACGAGCCAACGGATGAATTTCCCGATGCAGAACAGATAGCAAAACATTTCGGCACCAATCACCATACCCTCTCACTGACATTGAACCCTATGCAGCAATTTCCAAAAGTTATCTGGCATGCCGAAGAGCCTAAAATAAACCTCCTGCAGGGTTACAATATGTCGAAATTTGTCAGAAAAGACATCACGGTAGTTCTTGGCGGGTTAGGTGGCGACGAACTGTTTGCAGGTTATGATATTCATAAATTCATTTATCCGTTCAACAGATACCACAAACAAACCCCCTCATGGCTGCAAAACCTGTTGAAATGGAAATCGGCTCTGTTGTTCAAAATGCAAAATCCTACTCATACCGTGACCCTCGATGAATACCGACGTGGGTTACAGATGCTGCTGGCCATTGGCGATATCGAAAGGTTTTACCTGATTTTGCGCAACGTCTGGGATTACGACAAGGGCTTTTACAAGGAGATTTATCATCCTTCTTTTTATAAAATGATGTTGGAAAATTGTCAGAAGACTCACATTGAATTTGACGGATTTTTTGCCCGGTCGAAACAGATGAGTGGGCTGGACCAGGTGTTGTTCACAGAGTTTCAAAGTAAAATGGTGAATGATTACCTGCTGACCGAAGACCGTATGTCGATGGCCAATTCTGTAGAGGAACGGGTACCATTTCTGGATCTGGACCTTGTTAATTTTGGATTTTCTATTCCGGTTCATTTGAAAATAAAGAACAACCAGACGAAGTACCTTTTCCGGAAAGCCATGGCACAAAAACTCCCCCCGAAGATCATCAGCAAGAAAAAATGGGGATTTGCTGTGAATCCATATATACAGTTTCAGAAAGACCTGAAAACTACCGCCGAGGCGATACTCACACCTGAATTCATTGAAAAACAGGGTATTTTCAACTATCGTTACATAAAAAGGATACTTGATCATTCGCCGCATCCTAAGATGCGCTGGCACTACAATTATTTGTGGATCGTGACAGGATTGGCTATCTGGCAAAAGATGTATATCGATTCAGATATGTTTAAAAACAAAGAAATTGACATCAAAGATTATTATTCCAATTAGTTTCTCGCTGAGACGCAAAGACGCAGAATAAATAAGAAAAAGAAATGAAATACTCAATAATAATCGCCACATACAACCGGTTGGAGGAGGTGAAAGAATTGCTTGCTTCAGCTGAGAACCTGGAGTTTCCTAGAGAAAAATTCGAGTTTGTTTTTTCTGACGACGGTTCCACCGACGATACAGAGAAGTTTCTGAAAAGCTATCCGTCGGCCAGCGGCCTGAATATCCGCTATTTATACCAGCAGAACAAAGGCCCCGGCGAAGCACGCAACCACGGCATGCGCGAATCACAAGGCGAATATTTCATTTTTGTGGATTCCGACTGTATGTTTCCGCCGGAATGGCTCCGCAGAATTGACGACCATCTGGCACAAGAGCCTTTAGATGCATGGGGAGGACCCGACACCTGCCACGAAAGTTTTTCGCCGCTGCTCAAAGCCATTAACTATTCGATGACCTCGTTTATCGGGACAGGCGGCACAAGAGGCGGCAAAAAATCAGTACAAAAAAAATTCTATCCCCGCAGTTTCAACATGGGCGTTTCCAAAAAAGTATTCGAAACCATCGGTGGTATGGGAAAACTCAGACACGGGCAGGATATGGAATTCTCAGGCCGTATTTATAATAATGAATTCAAAGTCGGGCTTATTGCCGATGCCTTTGTTTATCATAAACGCCGTACTTCACTAAAACGTTTTTACAAACAGGTGTTCAACTGGGGCATTGCCCGTGTGAATTTAGGCCGGATAGACAAACAGATGTTTAAAGCGGTACATTTTCTGCCGGCCTTGCTCATTGCAGGGTTTGTTTTGCTCGTAGCGCTTACGCCTTTTCCGTTTTTTCCAAAATGGTTATGGCTGATTGTGCTTGCCGGTATGCTGGGTATTGCCGCCATTGCTTTTTTGCAATCTTATGCTCAATATAAAAATCTGAAAACCTCCTTGCTTTCCATCATCACCTTGTATATTCAGATTATTGCCTACGGACTGGGCATGTGGAAAGGACTGTTCCAGGTATGGACAGGTAAAAAAACCGCCTCGGGATTTTCGAAAAACTATTACAAATAATTCCTTTCACCAAAAATTGCAGTACCCACCCTCACCATGGTTGAGCCTTCCTCAATGGCAAGCGGGTAATCGATGCTCATACCCATAGATATCTCAGAAAAATACTCCTTACCGGCGAAAAATTCCGATTTTAGCTGATGAAATATGTTTGCCAGAAACCTGAACTCTGCTCTCACAACGGCCTCGTCATCGACAAAACTGGCCATTCCCATCACACCGCATATCCTGACATTCCTCATCGCGAAATAATTATCCGAAAGCAAGATTTCACGGGCATTATCGATGATTAACCCGAATTTACTTTCTTCGGAGGCAATGTGAAACTCGAGCAAACAATCAATGATACGACCATTTTTTATAGCCTCCTTATTAATTTCGGCCAGCAATTTAAGACTGTCCACACTTTGTATCAGTGAAACAAAAGGAGCTATGTATTTTACTTTGTTGGTCTGCAGATGCCCGATCATGTGCCATTGGATGTCGTCGGGCAGCAATGCTTTTTTTTCTGCCAATTCCTGTACCTTGTTTTCTCCGAATATCCTTTGACCGGCATCATAAGCTGCTACTATTTCTTTTACCGGCTGGGTTTTAGATACTACAACCAGTTGAACACCAGCAGGAAGTTGTTCTTGCAGACTTTTTATCTTATCAGATATTGTCATATAATCTGAGGGTAAAAATACAAATTTTAGATTTCATAACACTTTCACTTTCGGGAAATATAATCCCCCAAAATTATAATATTCAGGGAACACACTCCCCGAATATTATGTTTTTGGGTTATCCATAGCATATATCTGTATGAAATGCCTTCAGAAAACTGCCTTTTTATGCCCTCTTTCATATCCCTGACATGAGGAGTCATCTTTTCATTTTAAGGAAACAGAAATAGCTGATCATCTTGGCTGGTGCTTGATATCAGTATATACTATGAGCCTTGTTCTTTAAATATCATCCTATTTATTATCTTCAAGTTTCTTAATACGTTTTTCATAACTCTCATTGATAGCTTTCAACTCACTGATTGCAGATTTTAATAGGGTAACCTCTTCCAGTAGCTGGTTAATCATATTTTGCTGCGAAGTTTTGTCGCGGGCCAACTGCTGGACACCTGCCAGGGCAATACCATCGGGGTCCAGGGAATTTATGTGTTCATTGTCTTCGCCAAGGCCGAATGCTGCATAAAAATCCTGCGCCATTGGGCCAATATGTTCAATGGAAGGATCCTGTGCTTTATAACTCCAGCGGCTTATAGGCACCTGGACAAGTTTGTCAAGGATTTCTTTTCCATCGACCGGGCGTATGTTACGTTTGAGTGTGCTGTCGGATACAGACGACCAGGAACTGCCACCGGGAGCAAGTAGAACACCTGCTGACAGCGTTCCATTTGAAAAGATCCTTGTACCGCCTGCTGCACGTATTGTAAACTGATTATCTACAGTTGATGACACATCAGCGTTTGTTGCATCGCCAAATACCACCGAACCATGATGAATTGCTTTGGCCCTGTAACCAGTAGCAAAGGAATAACTACCTCCGGCAACCACCAGGTATCCTCCGGGGATAGTGGCAGCATAACCGGAATCTAAATTCATATAACCACCGCCAACGCTCCCATAATAATTGTAAACCTTATTTGAATAACCTCCTGCTATGGTTCCACGATATCCGGAGTTTATATTAAAACGCCCTCCGCCTACGGCAGAGGCAGCGCCGCTTGCTTCATTACTGTCGCCTCCGCCAATGGTTGCCAGAGTTCCAACAGCCTTGTTCCCATAACCTCCACTTATTGTTGTATATGAATCTTTAGCTTTGTTTTTATAGCCCCCGCTAACCGTTGAATACATAAATCCAGCACTATTGCTTCTTCCACCTCCGATAACAGCATATTTTCCGGAAGCGACCTGATGGGTTGAATCCCTCCATGTTTGCAGGTCAACAGCACCGGAATCTCTGACGTTGGCGGTAACGTGCCCATTTCCCATTCCTATTGTTTGTATTTCACCTGTATATTTAAATATCAGGCCGCGATCGCCAAGCTGAAGAAGAGCGGCAGGTGTTGCTACGCCAATACCTGTATTACCGTTTTTAAGCACGGTAACAGCATTTGCTGTTGCGGTGGGACTGGTACCATTGCCGATCACAAAAAGACGGTCGCTGATATCCCAGCCCGTTGCACTTGCAGGGGTGTAGAGGGTATTGTATCTTCCGATAACTGTTTCATATCCGGAAGGAGCATCGGTTTTAAACCCAATAGCCATCGAGCAGGAACCTGATGCTGTAGTGTGGGCACCCATAGCAGTGGCATATGCTCCCGTAGCATTGGTCCAGTAGCCCATAGCATTGGAACCATAACCCAAGGCATTGGTAAAACTACCCAAAGTCACAGCATAATCACCTGTGGCATGAGCATTATAACCCAAGCCCATCGTAAAGGTCCCGATAGCCGTGGCATAACATCCCAGGGCAACCGAATTAAACCCTTTTGCCTTTGGGCTGTTTCCCAGAGCGATGGAATAACTGCCGATACTATCGGTATCCCAGTGGGTATCTGCTGCGCCTCCTGCCCTGAATGCGCCTTTATCAGGATACCACATCATACGGGTACCGCCTCCTATTGCCGGCGCGGGGCCGGGATTTGAGGATTTAAACGTTCCGGTAAACAAGACATTTCCGTTGCCTGTGGCAGTGTCGTGTATATGTAAAAGAGCAGCAGGGCTTGTTGTACCAATGCCCACATTGCCGGCGTTTGTATTATAAATATTATTTCCGCTCATCTTCCATAAGGTATCATGGTATGAGGCAATATTAACATAACCGCCGTTACTCAGGTAGATGGTGTCATGACCTATACTTAATACCTGTAGTTCATTGGTCACGGAACCATCAATTTCACTATCCAGTTTGCTATTCCACCATGCCGTATCTATTGCCGTGATACCACTTGCCACCGAAATACCAAAAATCGGGTCGGTTTCAGGATAAGTTCCTGTAATACTGCCTGCTGTTTTGGAATGTAATGCATAAGGCACGCTGATAAGCTGGGTAATTCCCATAGTCGTATATGTTGTTCCGCCGCTTTGATCAAGCTCCACTTTAATATAATAAGGACCATTTGTCCAGTTTATTCCTGTCATGCTTCCATATTGCGGATTGCCAGCGCCGATCTTAAGCACAGAAATTCCATATGAATTTGTTGTATCTTTCTGTGTTTCAACATATACAGATGCACCATACATTGAGCCCTGAAGGATACTGAGCCGGAATGATACAGCCTGGTTTGTCAGGATATTACCTGCATTATCCCTTACTACTGCCTGATAGTTGAACATTTCCGGCGCTTGTGCAAAAACTGATGTGCTGATTAGCTGATGTGCTAATGTGATGATAAAAATTGCTACTAATTTTAGGATGTGTGTTTTCATTTTTTTTGATTTTATATAATGTTATGTTTTCTTTTCATGGTTGAAATAATGTTTCAGCAGTTTTTTTATGCTAAGTAGTTAAATAGTGAGTTTTTCCGGTTTGGGATAATGCTTTGACCGTGTGCATAATTCCGGCAAGTATCCGGTTTCATCAGCTTGCTTCGCAGCAATTTTGAGCTTATAAATAAAATCGGCATCACTTTCTGCATTTTGGGCTTCGTTTACATTTGCTCCTATTGAGGTACCTGAACTTATTAATTGACGTGCAATAACATATTTTCTCTTTTCTTCAAGCAATTCACAGTAATCAATGATGTTCAATGCGAACTCCAAACTCAGCTCAAGAATTTCATTTCTTTTTTCCATTATCCTTTTTAATTAATATTAATAACATCGAATTATATAACATTAATCTGCTTCATCGAATAATCATCTAATAAGATAATCAACTCATCATTTCATCGGCTCATCATTATCATCAATTCTAATTTCCAACCGGGACTATATTTATGCCCGACCCGGGTCGAATCCTTCCTTCCTTTATGAAAAAAACTAATATGCGCATGATTGATTACTATTTCTGATTTTTTTATTTTCTTAAAAATAATAATATTCTTAAAAAAAACAGCCATAACCGCAATTCAACACTAATTTTCACGTATAACTTCAAACAACCTCATAATTTTGTTCATGAATATTTATGTCAAAACTTGTCTGCACAACAATGCAACGATTTGATATTTAATAAATTCAGCAAAAAAGAAAATATTTTTAATCACCTGAATATGAATCCCAGACTATCCCACTCATGTATTGTCCGTTCATATCATATATTTCAATTATCCCCATATTGAAATTATTAAGGGATGGCGTCAGTATAATTTTAAGATCATCACCGGTTACAAGGTCCCATGTCACAGTATTTCCACTATTAAGTGTTCCCCAAGAACGCGTTCCGTTATGATAAGCAACATAACTCAACCTGTCAGTACTATTGCATCTGATAAGTATCCTCCCTGTGGCACCAACGGTTTCAAGTGTAGCATTATAGAAGGTGTGATATGTAGTAGCTGACGAAGAAACTATTGACAACCATTCTGTATGGAAATCCTGATGTTTACCATCAACCATATCGGCATTGAGATTTGTGTTAAGCGTTCCATTGGATAAGGGGATGTTTCCGCCGGAATTTCCGGTATTAAGTCCATCAAGCTGGTCGGCATTCAGGTTTGACACCAGAGTCGTAGAATTTACAGTCAGTGGAGACGTTCCTGTTGCAATGGTGGAGATCAGTTGATGGGTTGTTTTTATGGAACCACCTGCCACATCAAGTTTGGCTGCCGGGTTTGATGTTCCTATTCCGGTATTTCCATTTTTTAATATTACCAGGGCGTTACTTCTGTTTATACTGCTTGTTCCATTACCCACTACAAAAAGGCGGTCAGCGCCATTCCAGGTTGTTTTGCTCAAAGGAGTATAATCTGTATTGAACAATCCAATTACGGTTTCATAGCCTGAAGGTGCGGTTAGATAATTTCCAATTGCTGCTGAACGATCTCCTGAAGCAGTTGTGTTATCCCCCATTGCTGCGGAAACATGTCCTGATGCCGTAGCTTGAACGCCCATGGCTGTTGAAAAATCTCCTGATGCTATTGTGGAATGTCCCATTGCTGTTGAATAATTTCCCTTTGCTTTTGTGTTATATCCTGTTGCAACTGAGTAATTACCAATGCTGTCCTTGTCCCAGTGGGTTCCTGTCACATGTCCGACTCTGAAAGCTGCTTTATCAGGATACCACATCATGCGGGTGCCGGTACCGGAAACAGGCACATTTCCGGGACTTGTTGATTTATAAGAGCCAACGAATAACACATTACCTTCGCCCGTTCCTGTGCCGTTGGTGTGCAAAAGGGCGGTTGGTGTAATGGTGCCTATGCCAATATTGGTGCCATTGTTGTACAAACGGGAATTTGAAACCCATGAGCTGCCGTCGTGCCGGAGTGTTTGTCCTGATGCGCCCGATGGAAGCAGTCCTGTGTGGGTATGGTCTCCGGCAGCAACCTGCGTCGAAGCGGTTCCGATGGAAAGCTGTATCGTGGGATTTCCGGCCACGCCATCGCCATTGGTAACGGTACCCCCATTGCCGGACCATGTTATTGTGCGCCCTGCCACTGTTCCTGATCCCGTTCTTGCTATCAGTCCGTTAGTGGCAAGGTTATGCAATGCCAGCGCCTGCCCTGTGAGCCCAACAGTGGTAGCCGCACTGCCGTTATAGGTGAATATTGCCACCCCTGTTCCCTGAGTAAGATTCTGATGTGTGTGTCCTGCCATTGCAAATGAACTGGCATGCTGCCCGTCGAGCTGGTCGGCATTCAGGTTGGATACCAGGGTCGTTGAACTTACTGTCAGTGGAGGCATTCCTGTTGCGATAGAAGAGATCAGTTGATGGGTTGTTTGAATGGAACCACCTGCTACATCAAGTTTGGCTGTTGGTGTCGAAGTTCCGATACCAGCATTTCCATTTTTCAATATCACCAGGGCATCACTTTTGGCTATACTGCTTGTTCCATTACCCACTATAAAAAGACGGTCTGAAGCATTCCATCCCGTATTACTTACAGGGGTATAATCCGTGTTAAATCTCCCTATTGCCATTTCATATCCTGAAGGTGCAGTTGTTTGATCTCCCATTGCTGTTGAAAGACTTCCTGAAGCTGTTGTATAATGCCCCATTGCTGTTGAGTAAGAACCTGAAGCAGTTGCACCAGTTCCCATTGCCATTGAATAACCTTCTGAAGCTGTTGTAAAATATCCCAATGCTGTTGAGTAATAACCTGAAGCAGTTGTTTGATCTCCCAGTGCTGTTGAATATATTCCTGAAGCAATTGTGTTACTTCCCATTGCTGTTGAATAATCTCCTGAAGCAGTTGAATAATGTCCCATTGCTATTGAAGAAATACCTGAAGCTGTCGTACTATTTCCCATTGCTGCTGAATATATTCCTGAAGCTGTAGAAAAACGCCCCATTGCTGTTGAATAAGAACCCAAAGCCCTTGTAGAATGTCCAATTGATGTTGAAGCCATTCCTTTTGCTTTGGTGTTATAACCAGTAGCAACTGAGTAATAACCTATGCTGTCCTTGTCCCAGTAGTTTACTGTCAATCGTCCAGCTCTGAAAGCGGCCTTATCAGGATACCACATCATGCGTGTACCTGCCCCAGAGTCCGGAGCAGCACCTGGATTGGATGATTTATATTCCCCGGTAAACAACACATTGCCTTCACCTGTCCCTGTGCCGTAGGTATGTAGCAAGGCAGCAGGGCTTGTAGTTCCTATACCCACATTGCCGGAATTGGTATTAAAGATATCGTCTCCGATCTTCTTCCATAAGGTATCGCTATAGGAAGCAATACTGACAAAACCTCCGTCGCTGAGATAGATGGTGTCGTGACTAAAACTTAATACCTGCAACTCATTGGTCACCGAACCATCAATTTCATTGTCCAGTTTGTTATTCCAGAATACTGTATCTGTTGCCGTGATACCGCCTGCCACCGAAACACCAAAAACAGGGTCCGTTTCCGGATAAGTTCCGGAAATACTGTCTGCCGTTTTGGAATGTATCGCATAAGGGACACTGATAAGTTGTGTCACCCCCATGGTGGTATAAGCTGTCCCGCCATTCTGGTCAAGCTCCACTTTTAAATAATAAGGACCATTTGTCCAGTTTATTCCTGTCATACTTCCATATTGTGGATTGCCGGCGCCGATCTTAAGCACTGAAAGTCCATATGAATTTGTTGTATCTTTCTGCAATTCAATATACACAGATGTCCCATACATTGAACCCTGAATTATACTGATACGGAATGACACAGCCTGGTTTGACAGGATATTACCTGCATTATCCCTCACGACTGCCTGATAGTTGAATTGATCAGGAATCTGGGCAAATAAAGTGGTAACACATATTACACAGAAAATAACACTCAGAATTTTTTTCATTTTATTTAGATTATGAACTCATATATGATTTTAAACTACTTATTTGCAGAATAGTCAAAAAGTTTGAGAAGTTCTTCATACTTCCTGTTCAGATCATCAATTTGCTTTTGCTGATTTTGTATGACGGTTTGCAGTTCATTTTCTGACTTACCGGTGATCTCAGAATTATTTATCTGAGCCCATCCCGGATCAACCAGCACTTTTATGTAACCTAAGGTACCATCGTTATATGCTTCCAATGCCCTCCCGATAACGTAACCTGATTTTACAGCCTTCATGGCGACGCCAGTCACTGATGATGTTGTAACATAATCACCGATGGCAATACTCCCTGTTTCATTACAGACTTTTGTGCTGATAACACCCATCATGCCGACGAGAATCTTGTTTCCATTATTGTCATTAATATTTGAGTTTCCAATAAATGCGGGGTTCGAAGAATAAACTCCAAGTATAAGATTCGAATACGGCTGGCTGGAACTTTCGACCGAGTAAGATGTTTTATCTGAAATAATGATAACATCGCCCGGTTCATATGCAATGCCCGGATCGGCTACGGGGAAGTACTCTGCGTAATCGGCACCTCCGCCACTCCAGCTTCCGTCGCAGAGCCCGTTACCATCAAGGGTGAATCTGAACCTGGGGTTCCAGGGGTTGCCCTGGTCGAAACGGACAATATCACCTGATCCTCCCTGTTTAACCGCTAAAAGAGCAACATCAGAAGAGCTGGCGCTGGTATTTTCTATTAATGCTGAAATTCCATTTGAGGCGCTATTCTGAATATGTACGGTTGCGCCATCTACTCCGCCTGTACTTCCATATGCCGCAAGTTTATGAGAATCTATTGAGGCAGACGCGCCAATTCTCATCATATTTGTGATGTGCACGTTCCCGGTTTCAAAATATCCCGCCCAGTTTGATGTTGCCCCGGATGCACTTCCATAAACTCCAATATTCATGGATGCACTCCCTGTCGCATTGCCATAAACTCCAATGTTATTATAAAGGACACCGGTAGCCTCTCCCCATACACCAACACCGTTGTTTCCAGTCGAATGTCCCTTTATTGCGACTACAGGATTACTTGTCACTACATGTAATTTATTTTCCGGAGTTGATGTACCTATGCCTACTTTACCGCTTTTAAATACGGTGACAGCGTTGCTTCTGTCACCTGCACCTGTTCCATTACCGATCACAAAAAGCCGGTCACCGCTGTTCCATTCAAGGGAACTAGCAGGAGTGTATTGGGTATTATAACTTCCTATTACCGTTTCGCCATATGATGGGGCTGTGGTGTATAAGCCCATAGCTGTGGAATAAGTACCCGATGCGACAGAGTTTAATCCCATTGCTGTTGACCCACCACCTGTAGCCGTTGTAAGATCTCCCATTGCTGTTGAATAATTTCCTGAAGCAGTTGTATTAAATCCCATTGCTGTTGAATAATCTCCTGAAGCTTTTGAACCTCCCATTGCAATAGATGCTGCTCCGGTAGCGCGAGCATCATACCCCATTGCCATAGAATAGCTGCCTTTTGCTTTTGTATTAATTCCGGCAGCAAATGAAAAATAACCGATGCTGTCTTTGTCCCAGTTTGTTCCGTTCACCTTTCCTGCTCTGAATGCCGCTTTATCAGGATACCACATCATCCGCGTACCTGCTCCCGAAACAGGAGGTTCAACAGGATTTAATGATTTCAATACACCATCAAAAAGCACATTACCGCCTCCGGTACCCGTGCCACTGGTATGAAGCAGGGCAACAGGGCTTGAAGTTCCAATGCCTACATTGCCGCTTTTTAATACGGTGACAGCGTTGCTTCTTGTATCATCATTGCTTCCATTGCCGATCACAAAAAGCCGGTCGTTGTTATTCCAACCGGTCATGCTCGCCGGGGTATATGGACTATTGTAAAGGCCAATCACTGTTTCACAGAAAGATGGGGCTGCGGTGCTTATTCCCATAGCTGCAGAATAATCCCCGGAAGCGATAGTACCATGTCCTATTGCAGTAGAAGTAAGCCCAGAGGCGTAGGTGTTATACCCCATCGCAGTGGAACGCTCTCCGTATGCCACTGTGTGATCGCCAAGTGCGGTAGTTATATGTCCGGAGGCGATTGTCTGATAACCCATAGCAGTGGAATGATCTCCCCAGGCAAATGCATAACTTCCAAATGCCATGGAATAATCCCCATAAGCAGTTGTAGCAAATCCCATAGCAGTGGACACTACACCTGTAGCGGTTGTAGCATACCCCAGTGCAGTAGAATAGTCTTTTGCTCTTGTATCAAATCCGGCAGCGAAAGACAAATAACCGATGCTGTCTTTGTCCCAGTTTGGTCCGATCACAGTTCCTGCTCTGAATGCCCCTTTATCAGGATACCACATCATCCGCGTACCTGCTCCCGAAACAGGAGGCTCACCAGGATTTGATAATTTCAACACACCATCAAAAAGCACGTTACCTCCTCCGGTACCGGTGTCACTGGCATGAAGCAGGGCTGCAGGGTTTGAAGTCCCAATACCCACTTTACCGTTTTTTAATACGGTCATAGCGTTACTTCTGGCACTATAATCAGTTCCATTGCCGATCACAAAAAGGCGGTCGGAATTAATCCAATATGCGGTGCTCGCCGGCGTATATAAAGTATTAAAATGTCCTATCACCATTTCACCCTCTGACAGGGCTGTGGTATATGCACCCATTGCTGTGGAAAAATCCCCCGAAGCGGTTGTAAGATGTCCCATTGCGGTGGAACGAGATCCGGATGCCCGTGTGTCATCCCCGAGTGCTGTAGATAAATATCCAGAGGCGATTGTAAAATTTCCCATGGCAGTAGAACTAAATCCGGAAGCAGTCGAATTATATCCCATAGCTATGGATGCCATGCCCGAAGCGCAGGTATTATTTCCAAAAGCTGAAGAAAAGTTTTTTGCTCTGGTATCTATTCCGACAGCAAACGAAAAATAACCAATGCTGTCCTTGTCCCATTGTGCATTATCCACATACCCGGCTCTGAAGGCCGCTTTATCAGGATACCACATCATGCGCGTACCTTCTCCTGAAACAGGCGTTTCACCAGGATCTGACAGTTTAAATTCGCCTTCAAAAAGCACATTACCGCCTCCGGTACCTGCGCCGCTGGTATGAAGCAGGGCTGCAGGGCTTGTAGTTCCTATACCCACATTGCCGGAATTGGTATTAAAGATATTGTTTCCGCTCTTCTTCCATAAGGTATCGCTATAAGAAGCAATGCTGACAAAGCCTCCGTCGCTGAGATAGATGGTGTCATGACCCATACTCAATACCTGCAACTCATTGGTCACCGAGCCATCAATTTCATTGTCCAGTTTGTTATTCCAGAATGTTGTATCCGTTGCCGTGATACCGCCTGCCACCGAAACACCAAAAACGGGGTCCGTTTCCGGATAAGTTCCTGAAACACTGTCTGCCGTTCCGGAATGCAAGGCATAGGGAACACTGATAAGCTGGGTAACGCCCATAGTGGTAAACAACGTCCCACCGTTTTGGTCAAGCTCCACTTTAAGATAATAAGGACCGTCGGCCCAGTTTATGCCGGCCATGCTGCCGGATAAAGGCGAACCACCGCCTATTTTCAATACGGACAATCCATAGGCATTTGTGGTATCATTATGTGTTTCCACATAGACGGCACTCCCATAAACGGAATCCTGTAACAGGCTTATACGGAATGAAACCGGGTGGTTGGCCAGAATATTTCCTGAATTATCCCTGACCACGGTCTGGTAATTAAACTTTTCCGGGGCCTGCGCAAAAGATGATGTGCTGATCAGCTGATTAGCCAATGCAAAAATTAAAATTGCACTAAATTTAAAAATGTGTGTTTTCATTTTTTTATTGATTTTAATTTGTTGTTTTCATATATGGTTCGTTATGGTTTGTTTATCATTTTTAAAATAGCCTGTTCGTTCTTTTGGGTTCCCGAAAATTCAAGTTTGAACGTGTACATCCCTGCCGGCAGCGCATTCGCTGAAAATAACAAGGTGTGTTTGCCGGCAGCGCGGGTTTCATTCACCAAGACGGACACCAGCTCTCCGATAGCATTGTATGCATCGATCTTCACCATTCCTTCTTCAGGAAGGGTATATACTAAGGTAGCATCACCATCAAACGGGTTGGGATAGCCCATAAACTCAAAGCCTGTCCCTGCCTGATCACCCTGTATAAAAACTTTCGGCATCAGCAGATATGCATCCTCATCTTCCTCCCCGTAACGATTGCCGATCACACCCGTACCGGAAAGTTCAAAATCTATGGCTCCCTTTCCCGGATCTCTTTTCGCACGGAAGCCTAGGCGGATAAGTTCTGCGCCCTCAGCGACATCATAATAGCCGGTGGTGGCATACACCACCCGGATCACGCCTTCCTCGTCGGTGACCAGCAGATCGTCATCCGATGCTATGATCTCTTCCAGCGTCGGATTGATGGTTACGGCGCTGCTTTTATCGCCAGCCCCCGGCATATAAACACGCACCAGTTCGTAATCTTTATGAGGATAACTCAGTTCAAGCCCCAGCGCCGAGAATTCATTCATGCCGGTACTGATACGCAGAGGCAGTTCAAAATACAAGGGATCTGTTGTCATCAGGTATTCGTCAGTAACACTTATGATGTTTTGGTCTACCGACTTGGCCTGGCTCCAGTTGACCGTCGAGTCGCGGTATTTACTGCTGGATGCATTATAATCCCCGTAGCAGATCGTTTTCAACGTCACGTTCAGGTCGCTGCCACCCACGCTGACCACCGTATCGAGGGCTACCCAGTTGCCTTTGGGAAAATTCTTCGCCGTGCTGTAAGGAGATCCGATCTTGGCCTTGATCCGGGAAATATCTATCGCATTGATCGCCAAATTATTATCCACATTGGCAGCCTTCTTGTACCGGATCGTGAAATTACGGGAGGGATCTACCGTAGTGTCGATGCCTATGTAATATTTCAGCATGGTCACATCAATAGCATCTATGCCATTGCCCGACTGCATCGTGTCTGCCGTGTATTTGTCATAACACAGAAGGTAATTTCCGGGAGAAACATTGCTTAGCTGGTAATTTCCTGCATTGTCGCTGGTATCGCGGGCAATCTCCTCACCGTTGGACTGCAGCTTCAAAATCACGATCACATTGTCGATGTTGTATATCGCCTGATTGTACGAGGGCGGATTGGGCGCCGGGCTTCCCGGAATGGCTTTGCCGGCATATTTCACCTTGCCATAGATCATAAACTTTAAAACATCGTTCTGCTGAAAGCCCTGTGTGAGGTCGATATTGGCGGTTTCGAAGGTTTCGACCACCGTTTCACCTATAGTAAAACTTACCGACCCTGTGCTGTTTTGCTGGAAATCCCCGCCCGTGGATATCACTTCACGTGTGAGCGTCTGGGAACAGCAGATGGTAACAGCAAACCAAAAAACCAAAAATAATGCTTTTTTCATGTTAATAAATTTTTAATTTTCAAAGTTATATTTAATTATTTAAAAATGCAAGAAAATTGTAATAATTTAATAAATAATGATATACACAAATTAAATATATGAAAAATACTAACTACCAGATGATTATAATGCATCTTCAAAATCAGAAATCTGTTCTGCAAAATTCCAGCTTCCCAAATGGGGAAAATAAATATTAAACACACTTCAATATCTTTTCCCTGACTGGAAAATGCCTGGTTTGGAAACTTATATGCCGAAATGGTGTCTTCCTATGCAGAAAAGGCAATACTTTACATTATTAAAAAAACGATATGTGTTGTCTCGCCCGCGTAGGAGCCTGATATTGGTAAAAAACAGTCGGTTCAACACTATGAGTCCCGACAGGATAGAATTAACTGAAAGAGGTCTCTACCAACATTTTGTAAATTATTATGACAAGCATAAGGCTTGAAAAACCGGCATTGATGAATACTATACCGCCATATTAAAATCCCTCAGGCATTCGTTCAGCGAGGTTTTGAGGTTGGTGGATTCTTTGCGTTTGCCAACGATCAGCGCACAAGCCACAGGATATTTTCCGGCCGGAAATTCTTTAAGGTAAGTTCCCGGAATAACAACAGAACGTTCAGGAATGACTCCATGATATTCAACAGGTTCGTTGCCACTGACGTCAATGATTCTGGTTGAGTTAGTAATAACGGTATTTGCCCCGAGAACAGCTTCTGATTTTACCCGGACACCCTCAACAACGATAGATCGTGAACCTATGAAACAGTTATCTTCAATGACCACAGGCGCCGCCTGCACAGGTTCCAGAACGCCTCCTATGCCCACACCTCCGCTCAGGTGGACATTTTTACCAATCTGGGCACAAGAGCCCACGGTGGCCCATGTATCAACCATAGTACCACTGTCTACATAGGCACCAATATTCACATAGGAAGGCATCATCACGACGCCTGGCGCCAGAAAAGAGCCATATCGTGCGATAGCATGAGGTACCACACGCACTCCCAGCGATTCATAATTTCTTTTCAGTTTTATTTTATCGCGGAATTCCAGGGGGCCAACCTCAATGGTTTCCATCTGCTGTATAGGAAAATATAAAATAACTGCTTTTTTGACCCATTCGTTTAATTTCCAACCACCATCAACAGGCTCACATACCCGAATTGCCCCTTTATCAAGCATATCAATGACGTTGCGAATGGCATTACAGATGTTGTCATCTTTCAGCAGTGTACGGTCATCCCAGGCGGCTTCTACCAATAACTTTATATCAGCATTCATAAAAATATATTTTAACAGTAATCGTTCAAAGTTAGAAAAAAATGTTTAACAGGTCGGTTTCTGATGAGAAATAGACAAATTAATCGTCAATTTGAGGCAATTTTAGTACCTTTGCCCCGCAAAATAATATGGGACGTATACTAGCTATCGACTACGGACAAAAAAGAACGGGCATCGCGGTTACCGATGAACTTAAAATTATTGCCACCGGATTGACCACCGTCAATTCAAACGAGCTGATGCCTTTTCTGAAAAACTACTGTTCCAAAGAACCAGTTGAGCTTATTGTTGTTGGCAAACCGCTGCAGATGAACAACACAGCCTCGGAATCGGAAAAATTTATCACGCCATTCCTGAAATCCCTTCAAAAATCCTTACCCGGCATCCCGGTAAAAAGATTTGACGAGCGTTTTACCTCGAAGATGGCTTTTCAAACAATGATAGACTCGGGTATCAGCAAAAAGAAACGTCAGAACAAAGCCCTGGTAGATACAATAAGCGCCACCATTATTTTGCAATCGTATCTTGAATCACTCACAAAAACAGGCTTATGAAACTTCCTATCGTTGCATACGGGACTCCCCTGCTAAAGAAAAAATCAGTAGATATTGACAATACTTATCCAGACCTGAGAAAACTTATTGCCGATATGTATG
Organism: Bacteroidales bacterium; assembly: GCA_035389045.1. Taxonomy (GTDB): domain Bacteria; phylum Bacteroidota; class Bacteroidia; order Bacteroidales; family CAIWKO01; genus CAIWKO01. The sequence continues at coordinate 56,150 of DAOORA010000009.1, forward strand.
AAACCATGTATGCCTCTATTGGCGTTGGATTGGCAGCTCCACAGGTGGGGCTTAACATCAGGCTGATAGTGATTGACACGAATCCCTATGCCGAAGATTATCCCGAAGGAAAAGATTTTAAGAAAGTTTTTATCAATCCTCAAATCACTGAATACAGCGGCAAAGAATGGTCCTTCAACGAGGGTTGTCTCAGCGTTCCGGAAATAAGGGAAGATGTGGTGCGGCATGAAACCATTAAAATTGAGTATTACGACGAAAATTTCAAATTTTATTCCGAAGAATATTCCGGTATCCTCTCACGGGTTATACAACACGAATACGACCACCTGGAAGGTGTTTTATTTGTTGACAGGCTGAGTTCGCTAAAAAAAATGGTCCTCAAACGCAAACTTACCGACATCTCAAAAGGCCTGATCAAAACAAAGTACAAAATGATATTTCCTTTAGAAAAAAAACATGTTAAATAAAATATTCAGAAAAATGAAAAAAATCAATTTTATCATTCTTGTTTTAATCGTTTTTTTAGTTACCAGCTGCACTCAATCGAAAGAAAAAATGGTTAAAGAAATAACCGCAATGGAAAAGGCATTATTCTCGGGTAACAACACCATACCCGACAAAACGAAGGTAAATGAAATGGTTGCCCTGTATAAGAAATTTGCAGATCAGCATCCAAAAGATTCCTTGTCGCCTGTTTATCTTTACAAAGCTGCCAATCTTCAGATGAACAATTCACAAAATGAAGATGCCGTTGCTCTGCTTGATATCCTCATAAAAAACTATAATGATTTTTCAAAACTGCCCGAAGTATATTTTTTGAAGGCGTTTATTTTTGAAAATAACATAAAAAACATAAAAAAAGCCCGTGAAGCCTATACGGATTTTCTTCAAAAGTACCCCAAACACGACCTCGCGGATGATGCCATGATATCTATTGACAATCTGGGAAAAACTCCCGAACAGATGGTCATGGAATTTGAAGCAAAAATGAAACAGCAAGCTGACTCTGCCGCTGTTGCCGCAAAAAAATAAATGATGCGTATCCTCAGGCAAATTCAATTTCCAGGAAAACCTTTAATGCCTCGGGCCTGATGTTAGCATAAAGTGTCCCGTTTTTTGTATAAGAAATGTTTCCCGTCTGTTCAGAGACAACAAGAGTGATGGCATCGGTAAGTTCAGAAATGCCTACTGCTGCCCTGTGCCTTAATCCAAGCGTATTCGGAAATTTTTCATTACGTGTCAGCGGCAGCACACAACGGGCTGCTACGATACGGTTTCCGTTAATGACAATGGCACCATCGTGCAAAGGACTGTTCTTATAAAAAATATTTTCAATAAGTTGTTCCGATATGCGGGCATCAATTTTTTCACCGGTATTGACGTATTCTTCCAGGTTGCTTCTTTTCGATATTACAATCAGAGCACCGGTTTTAGCAGTCGACAATGTTTCACTGACTTTTACGATCCGGTCGAGTTCAATTATCCCGCTCTGCTGCACGTTGAGATTCCAGAATGCTCTCCATTTTTGTTTCCTTGTCAAAAAACGCGGTGAGCCAAGCAAAAGCAGAAACTGACGTATCTCGCGCTGAAAAACCACAATTAAAGCTATAACACCAACACTAACAAACTGCCCGAGTATTTCAGACAACAAATTAAGCTGAAGAAGGTTAACAATCTTCCAGACAAAGTAGATCGCAACAATTCCGATGAAAATATTTATAGCCGCCGTCCCTTTCATCAGTCTGTAAATCTGATACAGCAGTATAGCCACTAAAACGACATCAACAATATCAGTGATCTGGAATGAAAGAAAATCAGCTATAAACAGCAGCATAAAATTGAAAATCAAACATTTAATTGTAAGCACATCGTATTACCGCCTGTATAATATGATAATGCAAAAATATAAAAAAAACAGTTCCTGTAGTTTTTATCATTCATAACTTCAACCGTTTTTTAATCCATTCTCTTAATTAACAGGCATTTGCCAGAAAATAAACATTGGTTAGCCTTTAAACCAGGAGGGCCAATCGATTTTCAACGACCGCCAGACTGTCGCAGCCGGGCAGGCCCCCTTTGAGGCGGGACAATGTCGAAAATAATGCTTCTATATCAATAAAAATCAAAACAGTTTCTAAATCATTTTTTTTCTTTAGCCATCATATCTTGTAAATTTCATATCTTTGATACTGAAATTAATTAAGTGATTTTTTACTTATAATAAATATGAAAAGATTTTTATTACTAACAGTGTTGATAGTAAGTTCTCTTTGGGCATCAGGACAGGACATACACTTTTCGCAGTTCAACAATGCTCCTTTATCACTTAATCCGGCCTTAGCCGGAGCTTTCAGCGCTGACCACAGGATCATCGCCAATTACAAGAGCCAGTGGCGCAGCATTTCAAAATCATATCTCACGTATGGTATTTCTTATGATTGCGGTATCCTGAAAGGAAAGCTTAAAGGCGGCATTCTTGGTATAGGGATACAATTATTTAACGATCAGGCAGGAGATAATAAGTTGAATCAGACGATGGTAAATATTTCTATCGCATATCACCTGCCGCTTAACAAGCACAATATGCTCACCGCAGGGATACAGGGCGGCATGGCGCAAAAAAGAATAAAAATGGACAACATGCGCTGGGACAGTCAGTATGACCCGGCCTTTACCGATGGATACAATCCTTCCCTGCCCACCGGGGAAACAATGGATTTCAATAAAATGTTGTATGGAGATATCGGTGCAGGATTAACATGGACTTATAACTCAAATTCCACCACCCTTTCGGCTAACGACGCAAAAAAAGTTTGTGTCGGGATATCCATGATGCATATGAACCGGCCGCGACAGACTTTTTCGGAGTTGAACTCCAACCGGATGAGCATGAAAATGACCTTACATGCCAATGCATTCATCGGTTTTTCCAATACCAATTTCTCATTATTACCCACGGCCGCCTGGTTTATGCAAGGCCCTGCCAACGAAATCATTTTTGGTTCCCTGTTCCGTTATCGGCTGAACGACGCCTCCAAATATACCAACTTTGTTTCGGAGACCGCTATAGGCCTGGGAGTTTATTACCGCATGAAAGATGCCTGTGTGGTTTCAGCACAGATGGAATGGAGAAATTTCCTGTTCTCGCTCAGTTACGATATCAATACATCAAAACTTGCAGCAGCCAGCAAAAGTGCCGGAGGACTTGAAGTTGCTTTCAGGTATATCACCCCGCTGTTCACCAAAACAAGTAAAAGTCTGTTTTAGTAGTATTTGGTAGTACAAATTTGCAAACTACCCGCCACAAAGCCGGAATGTGGACTGCGGGAACTTATATATACCACGTATTGTCAGGTATTCAGCCCACCACAGACATTGATCACCTGTCCGCTGACGTAGGCAGATAGATCTGAGGCCAGAAATACGGCGACACCGGCCACATCCTCCGGCGTACCCGGACGTTTCAACGGTATGTCATTGATCCATTTTAACCGGGCTTCTTCAGGAATTTTATGAGTCATCCCGGTTTCGATGAATCCCGGAGCTATCGCGTTACAGCGTATATTACGTGATCCAAGTTCCCGAGCTACAGATTTTGTAAATCCGATTATTCCCGCCTTGGAAGCTGCATAATTCGCCTGACCTGCATTTCCACTAACGCCCACCACCGAACTCATGTTAATGATAGACCCGTAACGCTGCTTTAGCATGATCTTCTGACATGCTTTAGTGAGATTAAAAACTGATTTCAGGTTAATAGTAATTACCATATCCCACTCCGTTTCGGTCATCCTCAGCAATAAATTATCACGGGTGATACCAGCATTATTAACAAGTATATTGATTACCGTGAAATCATTGATTATTTTATTAACCGTTTCTTCACTGTGTACAAAAGAACCGGCATCAGAAGCATACCCTTGGGCTTTCACTCCCATATCCATCAGTTCTTTTTCCAGTTGTATCATGTAATCATCATAAAACAGGTCTGTAAAAGCAATATTACAACCATTTTTTGCAAAGGCCAGCGCAATGGATCTCCCGATTCCCCTAGATGCACCTGTAATAAGTGCTGTTTTTCCCTCAAGTAGTTTCATAGTCATTTTTTTTAACAAAAATAGCAATATAATTCATATTTTTGAGTTCTGAAATTTCATAAGAAACCAGTATATTTCTTTTTCCCTATGAAAATTGCTTTGTTTTGCAATATATTCTTTCTGTTATTATTTTCGTTCCGGATGGCTGATGCTCAGGAAAAAGATTCTACTGACCTTCAACTGATACTTGCAGCTTACAACGGCGATATAAACGGAGTAAACCAGCTGATCGCAGACAGCGCTGACGTCAATGCATGTAACGACGAAGGTATTTCAGCGCTCATGTATGCATCTGAAAAAGGGTATACTGAAATTGTAAAAATATTATTATATCATAACGCAGATCCTGATTTAAAGCCCGCGAACGGTCGCACAGCGCTTATCTCCGCAACCATTCATAATTACCAGGAGATTGTATATCTTTTATTGATCTATGGCGCCGACATCAATGCGTCCGACGAATACGGAGTCACAGCCCTGATTTATGCGGCTTCGTACAACCTCGTTGATATGGTCGCATATCTGCTGAAAAATGGTGCACAGCATGTGATCAAAGCACAGGATGGAACTGATGCTTTGCTGGCGGCGGCATGTTTCGGCAACACGGATATTGCAGACCTGCTCTGCAGGCAAAATGCCGATATAAATACCCGGGATTACAATGGTTTTACACCGCTTACCATGGCTATCCAAAACAACGATTCAAGACTTGCTGATACCTTATTAATTAATAGTCCTGAACTCAAAACACATTTTAAAGAATATCCTTCATTAAACCTGATAGACTATGCCAGGATAAATAACCGCAAGCTTATTGTAAAAAAACTTAAAAACCAGGGACTTCGTGGCTCCATATGGCCTTTTTTCAACAAAATAACATTGAATTATCATGTAGCCTCTTTTAATACTCAGGACTGTTTTATGGGAGCAGGTATCGGCATATCCGATTCAAAATACAACCTCAGCGTTGAACTGGGTTTTAGCGGAAGGGTGGCAAAAAAAAGAGTGCTTGAACAGCAGTCGGAACATATTTTTTATCAGTTGTGGGAAAAAAGGAAGTATATCTATCTGGATGCAGAAAAACTTATCGGTTTTAAAACAAAAAAAACAGAACACAGGCAGGGGATATATATCCGCGCCAAAGGATTATTCACTTTTGGATCGTACGAAGGGCTTAGCCGTAAACCCGCCAGCCATTTCACTTTTGTGCCCGGGATCGGATACAGCTACCTGTTCAGGAATTTCTTTGTCAAAGCAGGCTATGAATACTGCGATCTTGGGGTTTACCAAGGTATGAAACACTGGATCACACTCTCTGCTGGCATTTCGATCAATTTAACCAAAAACCTTCACAAAACCATTTATTGGATCTAACCATGCATACAATTAAAGCTTTCAGGCCGTTTATATTACTGATGTCTATGGCAATTTTTCAATCCTGTGAGCAAAATAGTTATTTCAGCAATTCGCAGGATTGTCAGAATTATGATTATTCCGACTGCAATACGTCTGAGCCGGCTTTGGTCGCCTTACATATCAAACTGACCATAAATGATGAAAATCCTAAGGTACCGGTGACTATATATGAAGGAAAACTTGATAATAACCTCATTGTGCTTACGGACACGGTTTCGGCATCTACTTACAGCGTATTACTGCCACCTGACAAATACTATACAGTGTCAGCGCGATATGTTTCCGGAAATAAGATCATTTACGGTATCGGGAGCGATAATATAAAAAAGATCAGGAATTACGTTTGTGATTCCGTTTGCTGGACTGAGCAGGAAGGCAATATAGATGTCCGGCTGAAAGGTCAGAAGGATTGACCTGAGAAGTCTGTGCTTTTTTTCTGAGGTGGTGGTTAATAATTATTTCAAATTTGGTGGTATCAAGAAAAGTGTCAAAACGCAGGTGGTCTTTACGCTCATTGTTTTTGCCCTTCATGATGTCATCACCATATTCGTTAAGTATTACTTTCCATAACAGCTCGGTACAATAAAATTCCGAACTGTCGTCGATATTGAAAGCATTATCAAACGGCACCTGCTGTGCCAGGTAGTATTTTGCTTTGCGGCTGATAGCAGATAACGGTTTATTAATTCTGGATTTATACCTTATTACGATGACAGAATTATAATGACTGTCTCTAATAAAAGCTTTAAGATTCTGTGACTGGACACCATCAACATTCGAAAGGGAACTTGATACGGAATGTACTACCATGCATCCGGTATCGTCTTTACAAACAATGGCGCAATGAGAAATATCATACTGTTCATCGAGCTGTTCAACGATCATATCGCTGACCAGCCCGTAACCATGCCTGAGTATAATATCCCCGTCCTGAATCATATCAACTTCTTTATCGGAAAGGGTATACCTATAAAAAGATTGTTCCTGCATGCTATGATGTTCATAAGCATACAGGAACAATCGGAGTGATGCTGCTATTGATAAGATGATAATAAAAAGTATTACAACTATTTTTTTCATCTATCGGATGAGCATGTCAAAGAAATTAATTATTCAACAGCGGCGGTTGTGTCAACAGCAGTAGTATCTTCAATAGGATTAGTTTCTTCGCCGGTTCCTTCTTTTTTCTGGTCAACAAGCCATTTGCCATCTTTTTTTACTAAGTCAATTGATTCTTCTTTGCCATCAGCAGTATATTTACATACTGATTTGTCTTCCGTCGTTTCGCATTTCATGTTTTCAATTTTCTTTTCTTTCACTTCCTGAGTTCCGCCAACACCTGAAAAACTTTTCATCATATCAAGCATCTGGCCGGTTTCTTCGGTAGCAATTTTTTTAGCGTCGTCAAATTCTTTTTTGTTTAAATGATTCAGATATTTTGTCGCTACTGCTTCAGGGGTGTTTGCTTTGTCTCCGCATGATGCAAATGCTATAACGACGATAGCTGCAATTACTAAACTAAATACTTTTTTCATGTTTTCTTTTTTTTGGTTATTAATTTTTGAACGGGACAAAGATAATAAGATTTTTTTGATTTTAACATTTTTTAAGAAAATTTTACTAACAATCGTTTTTGTTAGTAACTAATATTTTCATTTTTTTTTGAAAAACTAAGTAACTTTGGCATGAAAAGACCAGAATGAAACACGAGATTATAAAACAACATCCTGATATTATTGATTTTACGGATTTTTTGAAAGTAAGGCTTTCAAAAGAGCTTCCGGGCAAGCAGGCTCATTTCAGGATGATACCATCAGTCCGCCTGTCTGAATTTGACCCTATTCCTGAAAACGCCAGAAAAAGCAGCGTGCTGCTACTCCTTTTTGAAAAAAACGGACACCTATTTACAATTCTCATCCAACGTCCCGAATACAACGGCGTTCACAGCGCCCAGATATCATTCCCGGGCGGAAGTTTCGAAGAACGGGATATCAGCCTTGAAAATACGGCACTGCGTGAAACTGAAGAAGAAATAGGCATAGACCGGAAACGGGTAAGCATCATCGGAAGCCTTACCGACCTGTATATCCCACCAAGCAATTACAGGATAAAACCTTTTGTTGCCTTCGGCAGTAGCATAGAAAAATTCACTCCTGACCAGCGTGAAGTCCAGGAAATCCATACTGTTGACATCAATGAATTCGCCGGAAATAAAAATATAAAATCAAAAAAAATACGTATCCGGAACGGCATGGAATATGACACTTTTTATTACGATATCAACGGACTGACCATATGGGGAGCAACCGCCATGATACTGAGCGAATTTGCCGAACTGTACGGGGAATTTTTGCACATAAATAACTATTCAACCGATTAACCTAAATGATGCCTATTACCTATGTATTTGGTAAACGACAATGCTTAATTACGATCTATGAAACAACGCTTTGTACAGAAATTCAGTCCGGTGATTTTTATAATATTTCTGGCGGGATTGTGTTTTTTATACCAATACGATAAAATTTTTACGTACCGCCCGGTTTCGGTGCATCAGCACAGGCAATGCGACTGCCTTTCGTTTGCATACAACTATTATAAATGCAACAATAATTTTTTCGAACCCGGGATCAATTATTTGTCAGGGAAAAGTTTTGAAGGCAGGGCTGCTGCTGAATTTCCTGTATTACAGTACCTGGTCGCACAACTCTGGAACGTATTCGGGTATCATGAATGGATTTACAGATTCCTGGTATTTTTTATCATGTTCTCAGGCCTGCTGGCATTGTTCTTTGTATTCCGATACATACTCAACGATACGTTCTGGCAGATACTTCTGCCCTTATGGCTTTTTTCTTCACCCATCCTGATATATTATGGTAATAATTTTTTGGCAGATGTGCCCGCCCTGAGCCTGACATTTATTGGGTGGTATTTTTTTATCCGATATCTGAAAAAACCGGCATCCATCAGCCTGGTGTTAGTATTTTTATTTTTCTGCCTGGCTATGCTGCTGAAGATTACAGCCGGCATAAGTTTTCTCGCCCTTACAGGATTGTTCGTATCGGAGCGGCTAAAATTTTTCAAAAATAATGAAAAGCCGCTGTTTCAGCGTCCGTGGATCGCTCTTTCATTGATATTGTCTGTTTGTGCTATTGTGTTTTCCTGGTATTTATATGCCGTACTCTATAATAAGGCCAATACCCGGCCCGACGAATACCAGATATTTCTCACCGGGATATTACCTGTATGGGATTTATCCTATGAGGAAATAATAAGAATACTCAGAATTATTTTTGATTACCAGGCCGGAAATTATTTCAACAAATTGGGATTGTTTTCCGTGTTTACCTTTTTCATCATTGTTTTAGTAAATTATAAAAAAACTAACCGGAGGTTATTGCTGATAAACGTCATCATTTTTATTTCATGCATCGGCGGCATATTGTTATGGTTCAGGGTGTTTGACGATCATGATTATTACCTGGTCAACTATCTTATTTTTATTCCGGCAAGCTGTCTTACTTTTTTCGAATACCTGCAGTCGAAACATCCGCAATGGCTCCAATCGCTGCGCATGAAGATACCTATATTGGGCATCGCCCTGATAAGTATTTACTGGGGATATGCAAAAATTGACGGACGTTATGCCGCAGCAGACAAACAGGAATATCAGTATTCATCATTGTTATCCACGCATGAAGTAGAATATCTGAGGTATTCGCATTGGATATATCCCATGCAGCGAAAAGCATTTGAAACCATAACTCCCTACCTCCGTTCGATAGGAATCACTGAAAAAGACCTGGTATTTTCTTTTCCGGATCCTTCACCGAATATCACCCTGTACCTGATGGGTCAAAGAGGTATCTCCATCCAGCAGGACAATGGTACAGGTCTACTGAAAACCTTAGACTATTATAAAATTCTTGGCATTAAATATTTTATTCTTGGCGATACCAGTCTGCTGCATGATGAAACGATTAAAAAATTGCTGTCAAAAAAAATCGGAGCATACCAGACTGTCTCTGTTTACGATATCAGCGGCATTGCGGTTTATAACGAATATGCCGCATGTGACGCAGAAGTTCCGGATGACAAAAGTGAATTTTTTGAAGGTAAGGCAGGTAGCAACATGCAATTTGGCAATGCATATTTAAGAACCGATAAAAAATCACACGGTGGGAAATATTCTGTCGGGCTGGATGCAACCAACCAATTCGGCTTTACGGCCAAGTTACCCGTTGTCACTGCCGGTGAGGTCATCAGAATTTCGGTTTGGCGTTATTCGGATTATGAAAATACCAATGCCGGTATTTGTGTATCTGCCGAAAATCCTGATGATTTTTATGCCTTTAATTCCAAACCGGGAAACAACGGCGCTGATGGCTGGCAGCAAATTTCCATCGAAATAAAGCCCCCCGACACAATGCAGGGTAAAGAATTGTCAGTATATGTTTTTAATCCTGATAAAAAGGGGAATGTATATTTTGATGATCTTGAGATATCAATGATGAAGGCATCCCGGTAATAACTGACTTAAGTTTTGCATGATTTTTTTATGTCAAGCAGCCGGACCCAACGGGGCAATGAGGGTTGAGTCCGTGACTGACCGTAGTTTGTTCATTTTGACTATATGTAAAAAGTTGTTTCCCATAGTGTTAATCTCTTTGCAATCCACAAATGATTGGTATTTTATCAATTTTATTTTTTATGCGAAACTTCAGTAACTAGTGTCTGAGCGGAAACTCAGTGTCTGAATCGAAAAGTTCAGTTTCGAGGCCTGTCTGACTGGCCAGCCAGGCAGGCTTGCGAAGCGACAAAAAGCGGAGTTTACTGGGGTAAATGAGCATTTTTGGAGCAAGCGTAACGAAGAAAATGGAGTTTTCGTTCAGACACTAACTAAAAAGAATGAACCGGCAAACCATGTATGTCCGGTGGTATTATGGTTCTTTTTTTAAGATAAACAAATCGTTTTCGTCATATTTCAAAACAAAATGATCTTTTTCGATACATTCGTTCATCTTTTTAAAAAAATCTTCTTTGGTCAACGGGTAATAATCTCCCTGCACTAAAACAACGTAGGCAGCATCTTTGACCACGGGAAAATGATATAACTTTTCACGGCAAGCCAAATGGGGTGCAATAGTGGAAGTCACTGAAACAGGAACCTTATCTGGTATAGATCTAAGCGCCGAATTAATCTCTTTGATATTCAGATGGGTTTTGTAGTGTATTTTATCATAAAATGCTACATTCGTTTTATTATACCATGGTTTTTTGCATATTTCCATAGCGCTGTATGTGAACCACATTGTTGCAGCAGTTGTTAACAGGGCAATGATCCAGGCTGTCTTCTTAGATTTTATATTTCCCAGCAAATCTGTCAGACAAAGACTTATCAGCGGCACAAACTCAATGGAATATTGTCCCCCGATACCCCAGATACCGAAATCGTTTGTCAGAAACTTCTGAAAATATACCGGTATGAGCATCACCAGATAATAAGGTCTGCAAAATAAGGCATAGCCACCCGAAACCAGCACCATGAAATGCAGTTCAGATTTCATTCCGAAAGTCATTTCATTATTTAAAGGGCTTTCAAATAAGTGTGAAAATATATACCTGGGGTCTTTAAACACATTAATAAAAATCTCCGAAACAGAATTCCCTAATTGTGAATACCGGTTAACCGGATTGACTCCGTCAGGATCCAGCACCGGCATGACCATGCTCACGATTACCACAAAATAAAAAAAAGACAGCAGCACCAGGGGTAATTCAAATTTCAGAATTCGTATAAATTCAGATTTTACACCTTTTTCCATAAACCGTTTTATGATCAGCCCCAGCATAATAAATCCCAGCCACAGCGACATATTCTCTTTTGAAATAAGGATCAGCAGAAAAAAAAGCAGGAATAGTTTTTTGTTGTCCTTTTCATAAGAATAAAACAACCATGGAACTAACATGGCTGCAATCACATTGTTGTGATAATCGGAAGCCAGGGCAAAATAGATCCCCCAGATGCAGAAAAACTGAAACAATAGAAGAACAGGCAACCGGGAGGAAGTATGCCTGATGCAGGCATATTTATAAATGCCAATACCCCCGGCCAGTATAAACACAATTTGTATGATAAGCAGCGTATAGGAGCCGAACACATAGTACAATGGACTAAATAACAGAGTTATAGGCGAAAAATGGTCTCCAAAATAATTGACTTCATTTCCGTTTACATCTAAAGTAAAATAATTTGCCCTGAAATGAGAGAAACAGTACAATGCCTGATTAAACATGCCAAGGTCAAGGGCATAGGTTCTGAACAGAAAATGGTTTACCAGGGAGATTGATCCGTAAATCAATGCAAAAACAATTACTATTACTGATACCAGATAATTTCTTCCTGAAAGTGATGAATTCATTTAAAAATACTTATTTCAAATTCCTTAAATCAAAGATACCGATATTGTGATACTGCCCTATTTTCTTTGTAGTAAAATATGCTATTTCGGGATTTTTATATAGTTCCGGATCATTAATAAAAAGATATTTAGCACCACTGCTGATAAAAAGCCTTATCCGTTCCCCCTCCGGCATATCGTTGTAATAAAGCGAGGTAAACCCTTTCTGATCCATAAGTGACAAGCTGACGTTCGGACTTATATCGGGAATGCTGACCACCAGGTCATCGCGGTTCATGCCCAGCGAGCGAATATATGGAGTGATGGTCTGGTACGCTTTGAACCTGTTAAAATAATCCCATATACTGTAAGCCCGCCAATCAAATTCATCCTTCAAAATAATAACATGCGTTCCCGGCCATGTATGGGCATAATCATATTTGATCCGCTCTTTCAGTGCACAACAATAAGTGCAAAAAATCAACACGGCCATCACAGCCATTTTAACTTTTTTTGAATTAAAGATAGTGGCTTTGCTGGATTTCAAAAACCACAAAAATGAAACAAATAACGGAGGAACAATAAGAAACAATTCAAGCAGATAATACTCATGTTCGGTGAGATTATTAAACCATAAAACTAAATACAAGGATAACTCCAGCGCTACAATTACTGTAAATATCAACCCATACCTGTTTTGTTTTTTACCGGTGATGAACATAACCACCAGTATTAATGGCACCAATATCAACAGAGGCATGAAATGTAATTCGTGCAGAGCATTTTTATAAAACCCCGACCATATCTGCCTGATATCGTCTGCCTCCCATAACGGCCTGATCGTGGTCAGAAAATACCGCGACACATAGGTTTTATTATAATATCTTGCTAATATAACCCATGCTAATAGACAAATAACCGGCAACAGCAGCATGAACAGGTGCAGTCCTTTTTTATGAAAAATACCTGATTTCAGAAAACCGACTAGTTCAAGAAACAAAATCAAAATCAGCGGTAAAACGCCAATGATCATGGTAGCCCTGAGCAAAACAGATAGTATCATTAAAAAAACCGACAGACAAAAATACCGGGATTTTTTTTCAGCAGAGAAGACGATTATCAAATACCATGCAATAAAAATCAAGCCAAGTGCTGCTGCATTGATCATGAAATTATTAGCATAAAATGCATAAAGCGGAGAGCTCAGAACAAACAAAGCAATGGCACAGGCCCAGGTGAAATCCTTCAACACATAAAAAGCTGTTTTGAATAAAAAAAACAATCCTAAAAAGGTAATGATCAGGTTCAGCAGACGGAACGTTATAAAATTCGGAGTGGTGATTTTCCAGATAAGCGCATTTAAATAATACAGGCCCGGAAACTCCCCGACTCCCCTGCCATCGACAGAACCCTGATGATGGATCTTTGGCGCACAGAAATTCATTCCTTCATGATAGTAATTCAATGCCATAGAATATCCATCTGCCTGCCGCCAGTAATGATTGGAAAACGGAGGATATCGTATAATATCGTGGAAATTATATAAGAAAGAAACGGCAACTAAAACAAGTAAGAAGCGGGCGCCGGGGAGCAGCTTCATTTTTTTCAGGACTATTTTCAGTTTGCGGGCTAGCATTTGTTAAAATGCATTATAGGTTCAAATTTCTTCTGGTTATCTGTAGTATTTCACAAGCCGGACTTAACACAATTCAACTGCAGGTATCCTGCTTTAATCATAATTGGATTCCTTTATGATGAACCGGGGCCTTTTCTTAACCTCCATATAGATCCGGCCAACATACTCTCCTATTATCCCGAGTAAGATCATAATGATACCGCCCACAAACAAAACGCTGATGATAACCGATGTCCAGCCACTGACGGTCTTGTCTGTGAGTATATTTATTAATAATGCATAAACGCCATAACAGAATGACAGAAAAGACACAATAAGTCCCAGGTAAGTTGCTAATTTTAAGGGCTTTATAGAAAAAGAAAATATTCCGCTGGTGGCCAGAGAAATCATTTTTTTAAATGTATACTTGGTGCTACCCGAAAAACGCTTATTGGGTTTATACATGATGCCATAACGGTCATATCCTACCCAGTTAAAAATACCTCTTAAAAAAAGAAAACTTTCGTTAATATCGTTCTTCAGCACGGCTGCCACTTTTTTATCAATCAGGCGGAAGTCAGCTGCACCGGCATCGACAGTAACATCAGAAAAAATATTCAGGAGTTTATAATACATCGCGGAAGTTATATTTTTAAAAAACGAAAGCGAAGGATCCTTTTCCCTGATCGTATAAACAATATCAAAACCTTCTTTCCATTTACTGATCATGGCGGGAATCAACTCAGCAGGATGCTGCATATCCCCGTCCATCATAATCAGACAGTCTCCTTTGGCTTTGGACATACCGGCAAATAAGGCATTCTGATGTCCGAAATTCCGCGATAGCGAAATATATTTGACCCTGCCGGGGTGTGCTTCGGACAAATGTTTGATCCTCAACAAAGTATCGTCGCTGCTCCCGTCATCAATAAACAATATTTCCAGTTGATCTCCGGCATAGTCGTTTTCGAATATTTTTCCATAAACCCGCTCCACATTCTCCCCTTCATTATAGCAGGGTATTATAATTGAAATCAGTGACATAATCCTATTTTAATCATAAATCAGATTCACAAAGTTATTATTTTTAAATAATTTTCGGTAATAAATCCATGCTCAAGAAACAAAGTTATTATTCTGAATTAATCTCATAAACGATCTCGGTACCCTTCCGGAGCAGCGCACTTACCCCGCAATATTTTTCCTGCGACAACTCAATGGCTTTCCTAAGCTTGTCTTCAGGAAGGTTTTTACCTTTAAAATAATATGTGATAGTTATTTTTTTATAATATTTCGGATGTTCTTCAGTAAGCTCCCCTTCCACAGTGATGTGAAATTCCTCAGGGTATACCCTCATTTTTTTCAGTACCGAAATAACATCCATGCCGGTGCAACCTGACAAAGAAACCAATGTAAGGGCCTTGGGCTTGGGGCCACGGTTGCTGCCACCCGACATTTCATCGGTATCCATAATTATGATATGGTCATCAATCTGGGCTTCAAATGCCATATTGTCAATCCAGCGACATTCTATTTTTGACTTCATTATATTGTATTTTTTATAAATTTGCAGATATCACAAACTTAGTAAAAAAATGAAAACTCAATCCCGGTTTTATTTATTTCTGCTTCTGTTCGGCTTTGTAATGGCTTTTGCCCAATGTAAGAAAGAAGAGAATGTAACTACGAAAACTGACGAACTGGCGTTTACCGAAGCTGAAAAAGCGCTTATTTACAGTGGAAGCAACGATTCTATTATGCGTATCATGAATTATTTCGTTCATGCCGATTCACTCATATTGCGGAAACAATCCATAGATGTAAATTTCAATGATACGGCTACCTTAAACCATCTGATCAACCGGATGAAGGCCACGCTTTTTCATGAATCAAACGGCGTCGGGCTGGCCTCTCCGCAAGTTGGCATCAACAGAAACGTTATGTGGGTTCAGCGTCTGGATAAACCCGGGCAACCCTTTGAATGTTACCTCAATCCCAAAATCATCCTGTATTCGAACAAGGCTGTGATATTTCCATGGGATGGCTGCCTCTCTGTTCCGGACACTTCCGGGGCCTCGCACCGGTATTCCGCTGTGGTGGTCAATTATGATAAACCAGACGGAAGCAACCATACCGAACTGATCGAAGGGTATATCAGCGCCAATTTCACCGCAGTGATCTTCCAGCACGAAATTGACCACCTCAATGGCATCATATTTCTCGACCGGCTTTAAGAAATTGTTTCTAAGAATTTGTTTCTAAAAAAAATAAAAATCTGCCGGTATTATTCCTGTATTAATAGTGCCAAGCAAAGAACCGGCTGAAGAAAAATAATATACTCTTCCTTTCTGGACATAATCCACCGCATCTGCAACAAATATGTTGTTAGTCACAGGATTGACGGCTATTGCATGAAACAGGGCGGTTCCCTGGGGAATAAAAATATTTACGGGCAGTTCCTGAGCGGTCACCGCCATGCGAAATATACCATGACACATATAATAAATGCTGTCCTTTGTGCTATTCATCGCCATTTTATCCCAGATATCCAGCGGGGTGCTTAGCTGAAAAGTCTGTTCGACCTGCTTTATGGACAAATCGATTCTGTATAATGAAGCGTTAATATTATTACCGGCATCGCCGGCACACATCACCCACAACCTGCCGTTTTTATCCAGCTGAAGCGAATTGGAACCATAACCAACCTGTATGCTGTCGGTAATGACATCACTTACGGTGTTTATCAAGTAAATCTTGTCCGTCCTGGTATTGGTGACTATCATCATATCATCATACATCAGCATTTCTTCGGTACTTCCTTTACATGCAATGGTACCTGTAACAAGATTGCTGCTCAGATCAACGATGCTGATGTAATTGCTATACAGATCGCTGACATAGGCCTTGGAAGCACTCACGGGAATAAAATACCGGGGAGACATAAGCCCGCTGATCACGCCACAGGAAGTAAAATCACTCAGATTCACCACTTCTATTTTATTAGAGTTATTTACCACGATATAGGCTTTGCCGTTATGAACACTGATGGACTGCGCCACATCACCCAGAGGCCGGGCATTTACATCCTTAAAAACATCCTCTTTATAATCGCCGTCAGTAAAATTATAATAAGTTACTGATGCATTACTCCATTGAAAATTACCTTCATTCACAATAAAGACGCCATGACTGCCGGTTGTTTCAATATCATGATCATCCGGTGGCGGATCTTTTTTACATGATACCAGAGAAATAACCGCGAAAACCCATAAACACAACAAGATATAAAGTTGTTTCATATTAATATTTGATTACTTTTTTTTGAAGGGTTGTAATTGTATTGCTGATCTTTAAAATGTAAATACCTGGGGGCAGGCCGGACAGGTTTATGGTTTCCAATGTACGATCACTCCTGATTTCATTAATTAATTCTCCTTTTATATTCCATAAGGAAATTTCAGATCGCTGATTCCCGGGATTCAATGAAATATACAGTAAGTCGTTAACGGGGTTGGGAAATATGGTCAGGTCGCCTTTCCCGACATTCTCCGGAACAGCATTTAACGCCTGGTGTATCACGCCTACAGCGTCCAGGTCAAAACCGGATGTGGTAAACGGTGTCGGCCAGGGATCATTGACTTTATGGCCATAAGCGTCGTATGAAGCATATCCCGAATCAACAGAGCCGACAACATCTATGATTTTTATATGTGTAATATTATTCAGGTCCAGGCCTGAAATTCCTTCAAGTTCCTGCAGGTCGAAGGGGGTTCCGTACATGGCCCGGTATTTACCGGCAAGGTTATTGATTTTTTCCGCATCCAGGCTGTCATAGGGCCCTACCTGTAAAAGTGTGTCTGTAAGTGACACCGGAGGAAAACGGAAATAATGAATACCATCAGAACTCACCTCCACAAAAGCCAGTTCAAGAAAGTGATCGGAAAAAGAATTCTCGAAAACCGCAAAGTCCCATGATGCGCCATTCAGGACTGGTTTGTCAAAAGTCAATACCGCCACCCCGCCATCGCCCAGGCTCACCACACCGTTTGCTCCTGCCATGCCAACAGCCATAGAACTGTCCCCTGCGCCGGCCTTACCCAGCGAAGTATCTGCAATATGCTGCCATCCTCGAATGATATTACATCCGCTTGCCCAGGCAACAAAAACCGAACTGTCCTTGTAGATCGCTGTGCTGCCCGGTTGTCCGGCAGGAGGCGGAAACTGTCCCAAAACATCAAAAACCAGAAAAAAGCATAGTAAGATACTGACAACAAATAATTTCATCCTTATTTTTTTACAAACTTTGTATAATACACTGAATTACCATTGTGAATCTGCAGAAAATATATGCCGCCCGCTAAATCTTTCACATGTATTTTTTGATCGGTTATCTGTAAACAGCGGACCTGTTTGCCCGTTATATCAAAAATATGTAATACAGAGTTTTCATCCATGCCCCGTATGATGAGCCAATCCTCAGCAGGGCATGGATAGACGTCAATTTTCTCTGATGCTATCCCGGCAATCCCAGCCGCGCTATTGTTATCAGTAATCAAATTATCCATACAGAAATATGAAGGATTATTCATACCAAACGCACCTGTATCCGAAGAAAACATGTTAAACTCAAGGCTGTCAACCATTCCCAGAACACTCAAATCGACCCATTGCCAGTCTTTCACGATATAGTCCTGGGCAGAGGCCGTAAACCTGTAATCCGCAAGATAAAACGTCACACTGTCGGACTTTCTGCTTCCGTCCTTATAACCGTATACCACCAGTGCGAACCAGTCGGGATCGGCACCTGTCGCACCACCGAATTTCCTGGCCGGGCCGCCGCCATTTCTCATCGTCAGGTAGCCATAGGTTGAATTCGTGACAAAAAAACCGCTGAGTGTATCTCCCAGAGCAATGCCATTCATCCTGATCTTAGGCAGCGGCTCGAAAGCGCTTACATAACATACGGCATATTTATCCGATGCTCCGTATCCCAGGGCTGTAATGGCGCTGAATTCATTAGTATAGCTTTGTGACGTGGTATCGCGTTTATTTGAATATGCAAATCCGCTCCAGGAAGTGATTCCTCCGCCCCAGTCAGTAAACCTGTTGACGAAGGATGCATTGCCGCTTACAAAAGATCCGCTTAAATCGGAACCATTCCAGCAGCTGTCATCAGCCAAAACAAGGTTTTCAAAATCAGCAACAGTCTGAGCCGTAGTAGTTCCGGCCAGCATTAATGCGTCGATTGTCAGTAGGGCGCTTAAAAGAAGATAAAACTTTTTCATGATTTTTTCTTTATAGAGTGTTTAAAATTTATCTGAATTCCTGTTTTAAAGTTTATTCCGGGCATCGCCTGCCAGGCAACGGACTGATAGCGCTGATCCCATATATTATTTACCGCAAGAAAAACGTTTACGGCAAATGCTTTATATTGAAAATCACGCGATATATACAAATTCCCCAGAACATATGCGTCCAGAAAATCCGAATTATCCGGTGAAGTATAACATCTGGAATTATATACGGCATCAAAACCAAAATCGTATAATTTGTAACTGATATTTAAACCTGCATGGGCGACCCACTCAGGAGTATATATCAGTTGACGGCCAATAGCGCTTTGGTTATTGCTTCGCTGCACGGTAGCATTTACGTATGCAAGTTTTCCTGAAAAGCCAAATCTGATCTGTTTTACATGAGTATATAGTCTGAGATCGATCTCTGCACCTTTGCTCCATACAGCCTGAATATTCTGAGGTGACCAGTAAGACGACACCGGCAGCCAGATGATCCAGTTTTTGGTATTGATATTATATCCGGAAACGGAATAGCTGAATGAAACATGCTCCCGATGCATCATGTGTTTTATTCCTAATTCCTCAGCAAAGCCGCTTTCAGGTTTCAGCCCGGGGTTGCCGCCCGGGTTCCAGTACAGGTCATTGAGTGTCGGAATCCGGTAATTTCTGCTTACATTGAAATACAGAAACATATCCTTATACAGACGGACATCCATAGCTACGGAAGGCAATACCGGTACAAAACTATTATTGCTGTATTCCTCTCTCAGTCCGAGGTTCAGTTTCCATTTGTCACTCTTGTCTGTGGCTGTATAGGATACAAAAGCAGAAAGCTCCTGCTGTGATTGCCGGTGAAGGTAATAGTCGCAGTATCCCGATGTGTACTTATAATGGATACCCACATTCATGGTGTGGTACGGAAACAATTTGAAATAAATTTCGCTTTCCGTCACCGAGGCTGTTGTTCCGCTCGCTGAATTGACTGAACGTTCGGGGTCCTTATAAGTGTATTTATCAATAAGCAGAGCTGTACGGACAAAAAGTTTATATGTTGCACCTTTATTGACCCATTCAACGGCAGGTCTGAAAAAATTATCCCCCTGCCGTGCATTGCTGTATTCCTGTGTCATCAGGGGCGGTATCTGCCGTTTGCTTTCCTGTATCCATAATCGGATGGTCAGTTGGTTTTTATTGTTAATTTTTATTGCTTTATCATGTATAACCCCATAACTGACCGTTTCCGAATTGGTTTGCTTTTCCCTGGGAGCACCGTATTTTGCAGTATTTATAAACGAAAAATCATTTTTTCCGGCATGATAAAATGCCTTCACCATTATAGTTGATTTTTTCCCGCTCAGGCCAAGCTTCAGGTTGACAGAATAGTTTCCGTAGCTTGCGTAATAACCACCTACCGACACATCCAGTCCTTTATTATATTCAGGTTCATTAGAAAGATGAATGGCGCCTCCCATAGCGCCGCCGCCATATAATGCAGCCATACCATTGTACTGAACTGAAATTTTATTCATAAAATCTACCGGTATCATCGATATATCCAATCCGCCGTTCATTGGATTCTGGATATTAAATCCGTTCCACAATACTGCGGTTTGCGAGGTTCCGCTGCCTCTGACAGAAACAGTACTCATACCGTTTATGCCATTGGATTTTATATACACGGAAGTGTTCTGCAGAAGAAGCCGGCCAAGGTCGCCGGCAGCAAAATGTTTCATGGCAACCGAATCAATCTGATCTTTCCGTACGCCGCATACCGCATTTGAAAAACGGTCGGTAGCCACTTCCACACCATTTATCACATAAACGGAATCGGTCAGATTTTTCTGACCAGCAGCGCCGATGACCAGCAAAACAAGAAAAAGAAAACTACCACAACCTCTTTTCACAGTTCAGTTCTTTTTGTATTATTGCCAGCAGTCTGAGAAAAAAACAGATAATGTCATACGGTTTATCCATTCAAGCTTTTTTCCCCGAAAGCCATAAATAACAGGTTCATGAAACGGCAGGTTTTCTGACTTGTCCCCTTTTCAGGCGTCTTCCCATCCCGCCAGGGCGGGACAGTGACCAAGAGTGCCTAAAAGTTAAACAGAACTCACAGCAGCGGGTACTGTTCAGGTTTTTCACCTGATTCCCTTTACCACAAAAAAAATTTCTGCGGGCACCATTTCACAGGCAAAAGTATAAATTTATTATCGGATAAAAATAAACAGCTAAAAATAGTTATAAACAAGGATGTGTAGACCAATCATCGGATACGTATTTTCTGCCCGATCTGCAGCAGACTTTTGGGTGTAAGCCGGTTTAATTTGCACAGCGCCGATACGGACGTTCCATATTTTACCGCAATATGGCCCAGGGTGTCACCTTTTTTTACGTAGTGATAATTTCCCGTGCTCTTATATCCGCTTTTTGAAGCAGATGATTTTTTACTCGCATAGGTCTGGCTGCGCGTTTTATCAAATGTTTTACTGGTAATAAACAGGGTGTCATTTAACAGCTGGTACTTATCAAAGTCGATGACTTTCTTGGGATTCATGGGTGTTCCCAGATAACGGACTTCAAAGTGAAGATGAGGCCCCGTGGAGCGTCCGGTGCTGCCCCCATAACCCAGCAAGGTCCCGGCTTTTACCATCTGGTTTTCACGCACCCGGAAACCCGACATATGTCCGTAAACGGTTTCAAGCCCGTTAAAATGCCTGACAACCACGACATTACCATAACCTCTATGGTATTTTGCTATACGGATCATTCCGTCGAAAGCACATTTCACACTGTCGCCTGTATTCAGGTCCACATCCGTACCATAATGAAAACGCCTGTGGCGGTAACCATATTCTGAAGTGACTCTTCCTTTTATCGGATGCGAATAAAAGTTGGTACTGTTATCACATAACAAAAGTATTGTGGTGTCGGTTTTTTTCGAAAAATCAATATGAGGATAATAGATGCCGTTGTTATCCCAGGATTCATAGAGCTCACTGGCAGGAAAAAACTCAGAAAGAGAATCCGTATCGTCATAAAAATTGGAACGCAGATCTATACTGTCATTAATGCTTTCAATAATTTCAAAAGGAGCGTCATTGTTCTGCGCATACAAGACTGACGACGGTATCAGTATGCCCGCAAATCCCCAAAAAAGTAAACGTAATAATTTCCAAATCATTTTAATCCAAACGTGAAAACAAGCTGTATCTCATTAGAGTTAATGATAACAACAAGCAAGGTTGTTTTACATTTACAAAAATACAATTTTCTGAATACTGACAAAGTTTTTTTTCAACAACTATAATGAACAGCACCATGTAACCGATTCTTTTTATCTCTGCAACAGGTAAATAGTGTATGTTCGAAAACTCCATTTTATTCGGTATGCTAGTTCCCAAACTGCTTGTTATGGCACACTTATCGCATCGCATTAGCATGAGAAAGTTTCGATTTTTCTGTTTCGCGTGCCCAAATGACATAGTCATCGCCGGGCATCCTCCGAAAATGAAATTATAAATTCAAACACTATGTTTCCGGCCAGACAAAAATTGATAAGTACAATCCTGAATAAAACCCTTTCCCGCTCATTTATGATTCCGGCAAATCTCATCAGTATATATTATTATTTCACATTAAGATAAATTTTGCCATTTTCTTATTTTTTTATGTATTTTTGATAAAATTTTCATTATTTTTTCAATGATTTCTGATTTTATTTAAAAAAAAGTTTTTCTTTTGTAACCAAATTGAAAAAAAACAGTATAAAACGTATTGATAAAAAATTCATATTTTTTTATTTGTTCATTTGAAAATTTTATTAGTTTTACTGTCGTTTATTAATTGTGTAGAAAAAGATACTGGAAAAAGATAATTAGAAGATATGAAGTACTTAAAAAAATGGTACGTGATATTGTTGGCGGTGTTTATTGCAGAGATCACCTTTGACTCATGCAACCGGCATTACCGTTACAAAAGAATGATCAAACGCAGACGAACTGCAATAGCAAAAAGGTATCATTCACCTTATCAGAAAAAATTAAAAAAGAATATCATCCCGATCAACAAAAATTATATCATCAAAAACAAACGCAATACATCGGGGGTGCCCGGCTATGGCAACCGGAGGAAATAAAAAAAAGAGGCTGGGAACAGCCTCTTTTTTTTGAAATTAAAAAAACTTTTATTGCAGTTTCATTATTTTCGAAGTTATGGTATTGGTTTCCGAAGCTACCTTTAGCATGTAATATCCTTTTGCCAGTTCATCAGCCAGGTTAATGATGATATTATTACATCCCGGATTCTTTGAAATATCGTTTTTTTCAAACACGATCTTTCCTGCCAGGTCGATAAGCTGAACATCGACGGCAGAAGTATCTCCCGAATAAAAAACGATCTGAAACATATCGGTGAACGGATTAGGGAAAACCGTCATGGCATTTTCAGTATCAAAATTATGGATGGCATCCCCTTTCAGAATGATATCGGCTGCGCTCATGTTCGGTATGCCATACCCGTAATCGTCATCAGGGTCGAGGAATCTGCTTGATGAGGCAATGACCGCTTCCATGATCTTCAGGTTTGTTTTGGCGAGGTTAGCCTGCCATAAAC
Source organism: Bacteroidales bacterium (assembly GCA_035389045.1). Classification (GTDB taxonomy): domain Bacteria; phylum Bacteroidota; class Bacteroidia; order Bacteroidales; family CAIWKO01; genus CAIWKO01. The sequence goes on from DAOORA010000009.1 coordinate 79,590, forward strand.
AGGCCACTGACCCCGCCATAACAGGTGAAGAAAACGATGTGCCGTTGCCCGACATGATATTTCCGGAAACTGATGATACAAAGGTTCCCTGCCCGATGGCGCATACCGAAGGTTTGACACGGCCATCGGCTGTCGGGCCGCGGGAACTGAACGGAGCTATCTTTCCGTTTTTATCCACGGCTCCCACGGTAAGAACATTTTCAGCATCGGCAGGAGCGCCGATGTAATGCCAATCATTATTTCCGGAGTTTCCGGCGCTGTTACAAACCAGTATCCCTTTGCCGGCAGCAATTTCTGCACCCAGCGACGCCCTGGCGACCTTACCGTTCATTTCGGCATAGGTATGGTCCCAGACCGGATTAAAAAAATCAGTATACCCCAGGGAAGAGTTTATTATGTCAGCGCCAACACTGTCGGCAAACTCGGCTGCAACCACCCAATTGTCTTCTTCAACAGGATATTCGCTGTCGGAATCTTCGGATCGTAACAGCCAGTATTCTGCTTCGGGAGCAGTGCCGATGAGGCCTCCGGGGACATTGCCGCCCATGATGGACAACACCATCATCCCATGGGTGCTGCGTGCAAAGACATTACCTCCGGGTTCCACAAAATCTTTGGTGCCTAAAATGCGGTTGTTAGCCCATAGACTATCGAAAACAGAAATCGAATCGACCTTATAAAAACCGGCATCCAAAACGGCTATGACCATTCCCTGCCCGCAATAATTCTGTTTATGCAAATAATCTGTACCGATCATATGTATCTGATTGTAGGCATTTCCATATTCAAACCTTCCGGTACTCAGCACCGTCGGGTATTTTTCGAAATTATTCATGTACCGGCCATCAGCAGCAGTGATTAACCCGCCCAAACTCTTACTGCCGTCCATGGTATCTTTTCTTTTTTTCAATTTCTCGCCTTTTTTTAAGGAAGTTTCGGCCAGCGAATCAATATCAGCAACAAAAGGTAAAGCGCTGATCTTTGAAAGTACGGCAGTATCAGTTGTCCCGACCGTGATGCAGTTAAACCATTTCGAAACCGTGTAAACCTGCGCCCCCGTATTTCTAACGCTGTCAATATACCATGAATTCACCGGCAGATCCGCAGTGTTAATGGCGATATGCTGACGCTCCCGCCGTTCTATGGCTCTGGCCGATAAATACTGTGCAGGGTTCTCTATCGTATAGGGTGAATCATTCTTATCTGTAAAACTGATCCGGTATTTCGAAACAACATATTGAGCTTCAGCAGCACTGAAAACAAAAATAAAGGCTATAAGAAAAAAACTTTTCTTCATCATGATGTAATTAATTCCCGTAAGAGTGTAAAGTGTATGTATAGTCTGTCCCGCTTTTTATTGTGCCGACAGGTTCTTTTTCCAGTGAAACATATTTTTTATAGACCAGACCAATGTGAGCGGCATAAATCTCCTCCTGAAAATCTTCACTGATCAGGGTTGAACCATTTTTCTGAACCACTGTTACCGTAGAATCCAGGATTGTATGATTAATGGTGGCAACCTTATGAACATCCTGGTATTTATATACCTGCTCCCCGAGCATGTTATAATTGTTCCCGTTCCATTTAAGGGATTCCCTGACCGGAAATATGAGCTTGATGATGCGCAGATTTTCCTCAACCCGCTCGGCACAAGAGCTGGTAAGTGTTTCAAACCATACGTCTTTGATCTTCCATGCAGCGGTGTCGGAATACCTGATGTAACGTTCGAGTCTTTGACTTCGCCTCCCCGAATTATCAGTAAAAACCGATTCGACATATTCTTTAATCTGATAATGAAAACTGTCAACCGTACCGGTAAAATCATTATAGCTGACCGAATCTACATTATACACCACCCAATGGCCGGTATTTACAGGGAAATATTTATATCCCATATCAACCGGTTCAGCGGTTTCTTTTTTGCAGGAAAAAAAAGTCACCGTAAGAAGAAAAGACACTAAAACATAGCCGAATTTCCTCATAAATAATCTTTATGCGAAGTTACTAAAAATATTCATATTTCGTCAACATTTTTTATGGATACGACCAAACTTTTCCAGAAACTTTCTATTTTTCTCAAAGAGATTCAGTACTTCTTATTCAATGATACCGCCTCCTATCAGATCCGTACCTTCGTAAAAAACCGCTGATTGTCCGGGTGTAACAGCCATGACGGGCAACTGAAAAACCACATGCACCCGATTACCTTCTTTGGTCAGAACAGCTTCTGTTCCTTTGCTATTGTACCGTATTTTAACGATGATGTTTTCAAGGCATGTAAAATCATCATATTTATTAAGAGTCAAACCTGAAACGGTGAGCTGATCCCGGTATAGTTCTTCTTTTGTGCCAAGCGTCAGGGTATTCCGGTTTGCATCAATATTTATCACATACAGCGGATGTCCGGCAGCATAGCCGATTCCTTTCCGCTGGCCTATGGTGTAATGTATATAACCTCTGTGCTTCCCGATGGTGTTACCCATAGTGTCGAGCAGCTCACCTTCGTTTATCTGAGACATTACCTGAGGGTACTCCTTCGTAATAAATCCGCAATAATTGTTATCCGGCACAAAACATATCTCCTGACTCTCACGTTTTGACGAAAGTTGCTTATATCCCGCCTCCAGCGCCATAGCTTTGATTTGATTTTTGGTGTAACGGCTCAGTGGAAAAAGTGTTTTGCTAAGTTGTTCCGAGGTCAGCTGCCATAAAAAATAGGTTTGGTCCTTTTCAAGGTCCCGTGCAGTTTTCAGGAAAAACCTTCCGTGTTGCATACCGATACCGGCATAATGTCCGGTAGCTATATGGCTGCAACCCAACTCTTTTGCCTTTTCGAGCAACAAGCCCCACTTAATTTTGGCATTGCATATAACGCATGGGTTGGGTGTGCGGCCCGCTTGGTATTCGTCAACAAAATTATCAATAACCAGCTTACGGAAACTATCCCTGAAATCCAGCACATGGTGTTCAAATCGGTTATGTGCTGCAAATGCTGCCGCATCATGGATGGCTTCGATGCTGCAGCATCCGGTGTTTTTTGCCAAACAGCCTTCCGCTATGTAATCCCAGGTACGGAAAGTAGCGCCAATAATTGAATATCCCTGCTCCATAAGCATCAGGCAGGCGACACTGCTGTCAACCCCGCCGCTCATCGCTACCAGAACACTTCCCTTTTGCGGCATATCATTCATATTTTAACAGGGAAGCCCACGACATAAAGGAATCGATCTTATCGGGATGTACCATCACTGTTTTTCCGGGATCGGGATTGAGTATCAGAACAGGATTTTCTTTTACAAAATCTTTTCTGTTTTTAACACACCACCTCGAAATGATAAAATTCGGGCTGATCCTGAAAAAATTAAACTGGTCGAGTAATTTTTCCAGTTCACCCAGCGGGGCAGAAGTTATTACTTCCACGCCTGAATTCATTTTTACGTGGACCTCATTCATGTCAGAAAAACAATAGGCTATATCAGCCATCACCACAAATGTATAGTTACCTTTGGACATCACCAGTATCTCTTCTTTGACCAGTGAACCATTCTTGTAGGTTAATTTTCTGTCGCCCAGCCCTTTTTCGTCAAAGAACATCCATTCGCCATCTTTCAGATCATTCTTGTATATACCGGTAAAAAGCAACTTGCCTGAATTATAAAAATACTGAAATTTTCCGTTTAGTTTGTTGTTAACGTATGTGGATTTCTGCTTAAGGATGCTGTCGGCATAAAAATCCATACACTCGCCATTGAGCAGGTTGTTTTTGTAATTCTCCATCCTGTTTATTTTTCCATCATCATAAAAATATTTCCAAATACCTTCTTTTACACCATTTTTATAATTTTCTTCAGAAATCTTCTTTTCATTGGTACCGTAATAAATCCATAGACCGTCCTTTTTCCGGTCTACATAAACGCCTTCTGCATTTTTCTTACCATTGTTAAAATACATGACGGTCTGCGCCCTTCGTCCGCTGTCGGAATATATTGTAAGAGCCTTTGTCTTTCCATCGGGATAAAAATATATGAATTCGCCGGTGGGTTTATCGTTGATAAAATTTCCTTCGTACTTCAGGGTGTCGCCGGCATATTTCTTCCAGTATCCCTGCTTACGCCCGAGAGAATCGGTCTTGTTGGCGGGCTGTGCTAAGGCTGTTTGTGTGAGAACAGACAGAGAAAAAATTAATATAAAAAATTTATTAAAAGTTGGTTTCATATAAAAAATCAGCAAATTCGTTGAGATCATTAAAAACGTAATCAATCCTGTATTTATTATTTACGGCTACATCGTCTGCACGGCCAATGTACACAGCAATCATGCCAAGGTTGCCGGCCAGTTCCATATCGCTCATGGCGTCGCCCACCATAACGGCATGATCGAAGGATATTTCGGAAAAATCGGCTTTTGCCTGCCATGCCATACCCGGGGCGGGTTTGCGGTCGAAACTTCCGGCGTCTGCCAGGTGCGGGCAAAAATAAATCTTATCAATAAGACCACCACTCGATGCTATTTCCCTGCACATTTTCCGGTGAATAATGTTCAGGTCGTTTTCGGTCATCAGGCCTTTACCAATACCCTGCTGATTGGAAATAATAATCATCTTTCCAAAAAACATTCGCAACCTCGCCAGAGATTCCTTAACCAGGGGCAGAAATTCAAATTCATCCCAGGTCTTAACGTAATCGCCGGGAAGTTTTCTGTTGATAACACCATCACGGTCGAGAAACAAAGTCCATAAGCGGGGCTCCTGAATTTTGGGAAACATTGGAAGATCACTATTTTTATTGCTGGTCAATGACGTAAGATTTGGACTGTTAATCTGTTAGTGGTTTAAAAATCTGTTCTTCCACGAGCAGGCAGAAAATATGTCCTGTCAGAATATGTGCTTCCTGAACGCGCGGCGTTTCGTCCGAAGGAATATTGATAAGAAAGTCAACCATATCTTTCATTTTTCCGCCTCCCTGTCCCGTCATTCCGACAACGGTCATATTCATTTCTTTTGCCGCATGTATCGCATTAATGATGTTCTGCGAATTGCCTGAAGTGGAAATAGCGATCAGCATGTCTCCAGCCCGTCCTTTGGCTTTCACCAGACGGGAATATACATCGTTGTACGAATAATCGTTTGCAATAGCCGTAAGATAAGAGGTATTCACATGAAGAGCCTCTGCATCAAGAGGTTCCCGCTCGAAAGAAAAACGTCCCGACAGCTCTGCCGCTATATGCTGGGCATCGGCTGCGCTTCCACCATTGCCGCAGAGCAATATGCGGCCTTTGTTTTTAAGTATTTCTGCTGCACGGCTGCTCATTTTATCAATGGTTTCGATAAGGCGGACATCGTCAAGCATACGTTTTTTTACCGCTATGGATTCCCTGATACAGTTTTCAATTTTCATAATGCGTAAATATGAAGCAAAAATAGGATTTTCTCATTTAATCATAGCATAAAACTCATCTTCTGAAATAACCGGAATATTAAATTTTTCGGCTTTTTTTCTTTTTTCCGGCCCCATATTTTCTCCGGCCAGCACAAAACTGGTTTTTGCCGACACCGATCCCGCATTTCTGCCGCCGTGTTTTTCGATCAGTTCTTTGATCTCGTCGCGCGACACGGTGAACACGCCGGATACCACAAAGGATCTCCCGTTCAGTTTGTCCGAAAACTTCTGTACTTCCTTTTTCTGTATGCTAAATTGCAAACCCTTTTCTTTCAGGCGTTCCATTGTAATGATATTCAAGGGATCATTGAAATATTTCAGGATACTTCCTGCAATGATATCGCCGATCTCCTCGGCCTGTTTCAGTTCTTCAAAGCCGGCTTTCCTGAGTTCTTCAATAGTTCCGAAATGCAGAGCCAGCTTACGGGCGATGGTTTCACCTACGTACCTTATCCCCAGTGCATACAGAACGCGTTCAAAAGGTACATTTCCGGATTCCTGAATACCTTTGATGATATTTTCTACAGTTTTTTCGCGGAACTTCACCACGCGGGTCTTTTCCCTTCCTTCCAGAACGTATTCTTTTTCAAGGCCGAGCAGGTCTTCGGACTTGAGGTCATACAGGTCGGCAATATTACGTACGAGGCCATTGTCAAAGAGTATCCCCACCTTTCCTTCGCCCAGGCTCTCAATATTCATGGCTTTCCGGCTGATAAAGTGTTCAATCTTTCCTTTTAGCTGGGGCGGACAGCCGTTTTCGTTCGGGCAGTAGTGGGCGGCTTCCCCTTCGTTACGTTCGAGCCTGCAGCCACATTCCGGACAGGTGGAAATAAACTGCAGTTCTGCAGATGCCGGATCACGCTGCGACCAGTCCACATCAACGATCTTTGGGATGATCTCGCCGCCTTTTTCCACAAAAACCATGTCGCCGATGCGTACATCAAGCTTTTTGATGATGTCGGCATTATGCAGCGAGGCACGTTTAACGATGGTCCCTGCCAGTTGCACCGGTTCAAGGTTAGCCACCGGGGTCACCGCTCCGGTACGTCCCACCTGAAAATCCACAGACAGCAGTTTGGTAACCACCTGCCGGGCTTTGAACTTATAAGCTATAGCCCAGCGCGGCGATTTGGCCGTGAACCCAAGTCGTTTTTGCTGATCGTAAGAATTAACCTTGACGACGATGCCGTCAATATCAAAAGGCAGTTCCTCACGCGCAGTATCCCACTCCTTTATGAACTCCAGTATTTCATCAATGGTTCTGCATTTGACAATAAACCTCGGAATATTGAACCCCCACTGCCTTGCTTTCGCCAGATTGTCGTAATGATTGTTGAAGGGCAGTTGTTCTCCGATCATATGATAGAGGAAACAATCGAGAGAACGTTTGGCCACCTCTGCCGAATCCTGCATCTTCAGGCTGCCCGATGCGGCATTGCGCGGGTTGGCAAAGGGCAAGTCTCCGATCTCGCTGCGTTCTTCGTTGAGGCGCTCAAACTCGCTTCGGGGTAAAATGATCTCCCCGCGTATCTCAAATTCATCAGGAAAATCATCGCCGAAAAGGCGCAGGGGTATGGTTTTAATAGTTTTTACATTGGTGGTGACATCATCGCCGCGGATGCCGTCGCCTCGGGTGACGGCATATCTCAGGGAGCCTTTTTCGTAGGTAAGCCCAATAGCCACGCCATCGTATTTGAGTTCGCAGATATATTCAGGTTCTTCGCCGGGCAGCAGTTTGCGAACACGCTGGTCAAACTCACTGAGTTCTTCTGCCGAATAGGTATTGCCCAACGATAGCATGGGATTTTTATGGACGACCTGTGTAAAATTCTTTGTTATCTCCCCTCCAACCCGTTGTGTAGGTGAATCAGGCAAGGCAAGGTCCGGAAAATCTTTTTCGAGTTGTATCAGCTCTTCCAGCAGCATATCAAAATCGTAATCGGAGATGACGGGCGCTGATAGCGCATAATATCTGTAGTTGTGAAGGTTAATCTCTTCGGTGAGTTGTGCTATTCGTTTTTTTGCGGATTCTCTGTCCATTCAGTGTAACATATTTATGCAAAGTTAAAAAAAAGTGCTTTGGTAAAACTGCTTAGCCGATACAGTGAGCAAAACAGATAAAAAAAATGCCCCCGTATGGTAAGACGAGGGCGGCTTAAATGTTTAAAAAAAATTATTATTATATTTCTATTTTAAAAAAACGTATATTTGAAAGCAAAAAAAGCCCCACAGAGTTTGCGGGGCTCAAGAGCAAATACTCTACGGCTTATAGCCTTGTTGTGATTTGCGCAGCAAATATAATTAAAATAATTAGACAAAAATAATATTATGGCAAAAAAATTAGGATTAGATCTCGGAACAAACTCAATTGGTTGGGCAATAAGAGAAAGTGATGTAGATTTAAGAAGGCAATTTCTCATGGATTATAAAAGCTACAATGAAGAGACTGACAAAGACAAAAAAACACTTAATAATGAATTTGTCGATTATGGAGTTGTAATATTTAAAAAAGGGGTTGGTGACGGAAAGAATGGAGAATTTTCATTGGCTGCTGAAAGAAGAACAAACAGAAGCAAGCGCAGATTATATAATGCAAAACGATACAGAAAATGGGAATTGCTTAAAATCCTCATTGAAAATAACATGTGTCCTCTAACACTGGAGGAGCTTCGTTTGTGGAGCATTGGTAACTGGAAGCAACTGGAAGGAAAATACAAGAATTCTGGAAGGATTTACCCAATAAAAAATGAATTTTTCCAGCAATGGCTTGCTTTTGATCCTACATTTTTTGGACAAAAAGGGATTTCAAATAACAATAACCTTATAAGAAAAAATCCATACGACCTACGTTGTGAACTGTTAGAAAATGAGGAAGAAAATGACAATCTAAAAAAATTGAAAACAGGCAGGGCATTCTATCATTTAGTGCAAAGACGAGGTTTTAAATCTAGCAGAAAAAGCGGGCAATCTGCTTATGCAAAAAATGAAGATATTGAAAAATTAAAATCAGAAAAGCCCGATTTTCAAATTTCAATTTTGGCAAAAAACAAATTAGATAACGGGGAACGCTTTCGTTCAAGTGGTGTAATCCAAAGGAAATACTTTGAAGATGAATTTTATGCAATTTGCAGAAAACAAAATCTCAGTAATGATTTAACAGAAAAACTTCATAATGCGATTTATTTTGTCAGGCCACTCCGGTCACAAAAAGGATTAGTTGGTAACTGCACATTAGAAAAAGGTAAGCCAAGAATACCCATAAGCCATCCAAAATTTGAAGAGTTCAGAGCATTACAGTTTATAAATAATATTAAATGGCGAGAAAATGGTAAAAAAGAATTTATCGAAATACCCATGCTTCTAAAGAAAAAGATATTTGAAGAATTATTTTTCAGAAAGTTAGAAAAAGGGCAAAACAAAGGAAAAATAAGCCTTGAAAACTATTTTAAATTTGAAGAAATAATTAAAGATTTTTCAGAAAATGGGCTTTATGAATTTAATTACAGAAATTTACCCAATGTATCTACTTGTCCAACGATTGCAGCATTAATGAACATATTTGATACAGATTGGAGTGAGAAATTCATACAAGACAAAAACAAAATCGGCATTAATTGGGACGGTCTGCAAATTAAGTACACTCCAAAATATGGCAAAATAAAGAGAAAGATAAAAGATGGTAAAAAATTGTATGTTAATAAGGACTTTTGGGAAAAAACATTAAGAATTGATGATATATGGCATTTACTGTTTGATTATATACAAACTAACGATAATGCTGAAAAATTAGAAAAATTTTGCACTGAAGTATTAGGCTTTGACGAAAATAAAGCAAAAGCATTTTCATCTATTGATATACCACAAGGCTATGGTTCATTAAGTTACAAAGCTATTTCAAATATTCTCCCATTTCTGCGAGATGGTATCATCTATTCCGAAGCAGTATTATTTGCTAACTTAAAAAAAGCCTTAGGGCCTCAATTTGAAGAAAAAAAAGAACAAGCAAAAATAATAATTACTAAAACTATTAAAGAGACAGGAGAAAAAAAGGAATTACTGAATATCACAAATGGGCTTATACAAAACTTTTTCGCCGATACTGAAATGACTCACGCAAAAGGTTTTGATGACATCATCAAAGAGATGGCCTGGCATGACACCACTAACAAACTGAAAAAACACTTTGGCGAAAACGATTGGAATAAAAAAACTGAAACCGAGAAAAAAACAATTGAGAATGAAGTTTTAACTTTATATCTGCGCTTTTTAAACGGTGAACAAAGCAAAGACGAAAAAGCTTCTGCAAAAAATAATAAGGAACCAGATATAGATTATTACAAAATACCACGACTTGATGAAGCAATTAAACTCAACCTGAAATCCGGTTTAAATCTGGATGATAAAAACTTGAAATATTTGTATCACCCTTCTGATATTGAAATGTACCCTGCATCAAAAACAGAAAAAGAATTTGAAATAAATGGGTATAATCATTTCATCAAATTATTGGAAAGCCCCCAGCCCCCGAGCAAAGGCTGGAAAAACCCAATGGCTATGCGAACCCTTCATGAACTCAGGCATCTTTTAAATTATCTTTTAAAAATCGGAAAGATTGACAAGGATACCAAAATAATCGTGGAAATGGCGAGGGAATTAAATACTAAAAACTATCGAAAAGCATATTCAAATTGGACTAAAGATAAGGATAATGAAAATATTAATTGTAAAAAAAGCATACTTGAATTATATGGAATTACAGACCCATCTATAAATGATTATAATAAATACCGAATAGCAGTTGAACAAATAATAAACCATGAATTATCTGAAAATAAAAATCCAATATTCTATCATAAGTATAATAATTTCATAGAAACCTATCTGAAAACAATAAGCATCTCTGATAAAAATAAAGATATTTTGATGAGCGATGAATTTTATGATTATTTAATGTATCTTATTTTAAATAGAGACGAATTTAGAAAGATGCTTAATTTCAAAATACCTAATACAAGCAAATGGTATCATCAATTAATATCTACTTCATTTAATTTTGACAAAAAGCGAAAAGAATTATTGGAAATGCTTTTAAAATACAGATTATGGAAAGAACAAAAATTTCAGTGTTTTTATACTGGACAATATATTTCACTTACGCAATTATTTTCAGCTAACTATCAAATCGAACATACAATTCCGAGAAGCATTTCTTTTGATTCCGAACTAAAAAATGTTACAGTATGTGATTCTATTTATAATAGTCAGGTTAAAAAAAACTGTTTCCCAACCGATTGTCTTAATTATTATGAAATGAGAGAATGTAAAACGGTTAATGGTGTCATGAAATGCTCACCAATAAAAGAAAGAGTTGACAAAAATATCCTACCAAAAGTTAAAGAATTATACACAAGAATTAAAAATCTTGAGGTTATCAACATTGGATTAATTGATGAAGAAAAGAGAAATGCAAATATTCAATTAAGGCATTATTTACAATTTGAATTGGAATATTGGGAAAAAAAACTTATAACTTTTACAATAACTAAAGATAAGTGGAAAGATAAATGGAAAAACAGCCAATTAACAGACACTCAAATAATTTCAAAATATGCACGAGCTTATCTAAAAACAGTTTTCGAAAAAGTTGATGTTCAAAAAGGAACCGTTACCAATGTTTTTAAAAAAATATATCAAATAAAAGGTGATGAACAAAAAGACCGCAGTAAACACAGCCATCATGCAGTTGATGCTGCCGTGCTAACTTTAATACCCGGGTCTGCCATACGGGAAGCCATTCTGAAAGAATACTACAAAGCTGAAGAAAACATGCAGAAATACCACACAATACCATACGAAAAATACATTTCATCGCATGTTCACGATATTGAAAATAACATCCTCATCAACCACATTGTGCATAATAAAACTCTAACTGCAACACTCAAAAACATAAGAAAACGTGGCAATAAAACCGGCAAAACAGCTAATGGAGATAGTATCAAGGGGCAGCTTCATGAGGAAACTTATTTAGGGGCAATTAAACCAAATATATTTAATGTAAAAGGTAAAGCAATTAAAGATTCTGAAACCGGCAAATATCTAAATAAACAGATAAATGGAGATGATGTTATTTGGGTTGTTCAAAGAAAAAATATTAATGATGTAGATATAGATGCCATTGTTGATGAAGCCTTAAAAAATCATATTAAATCACAGTTGGCAAATAAAATCGAAATTAAGGATGTTAAAGACTTTGCAGACAAGCAGATTCGACATATTCGATTCAAGAAATTTTCGCCTTCTTATGACAAAACTTTAAAAGTAAAATCACACACATACAGCTCAAAATACAAACATAAATTGCTATATCTGACGAATAACGATTCTAATTATCTATGCTTATTTTATAAAGGAGTAGATAATAGAAATCGAGAAATCAAAGCATTTAAATTCATAAACCTATTTGAATTCTCAAATTTGGAGAATAAAAAAATATCTTCACTGTCTAGTAATCCAAAATATAATGTTTTTATTAAAATCAATAGGAACAACGAATTTCATTTGTATTTAACAAATATTATTAATGTTGGGCAAAAAGTAATTATGTATAAAGATTCAATTGATGAAATTGCCAGGCAAAACTTAGTAGATTTATCTAATAAAATATATCGTGTTTATAAATTTAACAATTCAGGTACTGATTATATCTTTTTACAAAATATAATCGAAGCTAGAAATGATGATGATTTAAAAAAAGCAGGGTATAAAACTGAAGGTGAAACTGAATATAATCCTTCAAAATACCAACCCAGGCTTAAATTAAGTGCCGATAACTTAAATTGTCTTTTTGAAAATATTGATTTTGAAATAAAACCAGATGGTACAATTAATTGGAAATCAGATAATAATAATTCTACTGAAGAACCTTCTGCCCAATATACTTCACCAAAAAAAATCACAGTATCTCAATCACCAGAAGATGCCGAAAATTCCCAACTCGATTACTGGGCAAAACTCACGCCCGAACAACGATTTGAAAAGTTTCTGGAATTAATGAACCGCTTCTACAAATTTGTTAAACCCGATTGGTCAACAAAAAAAATAATCCTTGATTTATGAATATAACACACCCGGCACATCAGGAAATGCTCGCTGCTTTACTCGAAAACAAGGTGGATTTTATCCTTGTCGGCGGATATGCCGTGATATACCACGGCTATATCAGAACTACAGGAGATATGGACGTATGGCTGCGCCCCACCGAAAACAACAAAACAAAACTGATAGAAGTATTTACACGATTGAAATTCAATCCTGACGACATCAACCTTATTGAAAAATTAGACTTCAGCGGCGTTGTAATTTTCCATATAGGTGCAGAACCTGACCGTATTGATTTTTTAACCCGTGTTGATGGATTAAATTTCGAAGAAGCCTTTAACACCAGGGTTTTTCTTAAAATAGGTGATTATGAAATTCCCATCCTGAAATTTGAGGATTTGATAACAAACAAAATAATCACCGGCCGCCTCAAAGACAAAGCTGATATAGAACAACTCAATATGATCAGGAAAAGAAAGAAATAGATGTCACCTCAGAGCAATAACAAAGTGAGTTTTTAAGTGCTGGTGAAAGACGTAGGCCATAAGTGATACCATAAAGAATACTGCGACATGCATTTTGAACCGGAACACTGCTACCATATCTTCAACCAAGGCAATAATAGAGAGTTGATATTCTTTAACAGAGAGAATTATTTTTTCTTTCTGAAAAAAATTGAAACGCATATTTTACCTTTTGCAGATGTGCTGGCCTATTGCCTGATGCCAAATCATTTTCATCTGATGGTGTATACTAGTCATCAGATGACTTCCCAACAGATTGTTCCACATCAGGAGAAATTAAGTCATCAGATGACTTCCCAGCTTACTCATCAGATGACTTCAAGCCATCAGATGAGTAAGGGTAAACAAACTTTCGTACAATCCATCGCCATCATGCTGCGGTCCTACACCCGTGCTGTCAATATTCAGGAAAACCGAAGCGGCTCTTTATTCAAGCCACATACAAAAGCCTTATGTCTTACAAATAATTCAACGATTACACCATCCTTTTCCGACACCATCCATGGCGCATTGATTAATATACCATACCCGGATAAAGAATATCCGAAGCTTTGTTTCAATTATATTCACAACAATCCTGTGAAGGCAGGTCTGGTTAAAAATGCCAATGAATGGGAGTTCTCCTCCTACTGCGATTATTATGAAAACCGGCAAAGTAACATCATAAATCATATGAGGGCAAAAGAATGTGGATTGATTTAATAATATTTTGTTAAAGCCTATCTGTGGTGAAAAAATGAAAACTTAAAAGAAAAAATCGTAAGATACCGGTAACATAATTACGAATTTATTCGTTACGAAATTTTTCGTGATCCCATTTAATTAATATTCAAGCATATAAAGTACTATTTATTTTAATAAATGATCAAATGATAAAACGCACCCTGTATTTCGGTAATCCTGCATATCTTCATCTGGACAACAAACAACTGATTGTGAAACTGCCGCAGGTTGAAAAAAACACCGAACTGCATGAAAATTTCAAAAAAACTCAGGTGGCCAGCATCCCCATAGAAGATATTGGCGTGGTGATCCTCGACGACAAACAGGTAACGATCACACAGGCATTGATCAGCTCGTTGCTGGATAATAACGTGGCATTGATCAGTTGTTCGGAAAACCACATGCCTTCGGGACTATTCCTTCCGTTAGATGTCAATACTTTGCAGAATGAACGTTACAGGGTACAGATAGAAGCCAGTGTTCCGTTAAAAAAACAATTATGGCAGCAGACCGTGATGGCAAAAATCCGTAACCAGGCGGCACTGTTGAAAAAACACGGAAAAGACACTTCCTGGATGATGAAATGGAGCGCCGATGTCAGGTCGGGCGACCCCGACAATTATGAAGCACAGGCCGCCGCCTATTACTGGCAGCATATTTTTCCTGTAAACATGAATTTTAAAAGATCGCGCGACGGCGAACCACCCAACAACCTGCTGAACTATGGTTATGCCATACTGCGCGCCGTGGTGGCCCGCGGACTGGTGGGCACCGGACTGTTGCCCACCCTGGGCATACATCACGAAAACAAGTACAATGCCTATTGTCTTGCCGACGACATTATGGAGCCCTATCGTCCTTTTGTAGACAACCTTGTTTGCGACATAGTGCAGAACGGACAGGATTATACCGAACTCAATAAAGAGCTGAAACAAAAAATGCTGATCATTCCGGCTATGGATATCAGTATCGACGGTGAAAACAGCCCGCTGATGGTAGGTTTGCAGCGCACCACTGCCTCATTGTACAAATGCTTCGAAGGAGAGACGCGCAAGCTGATATATCCCGAAATGAACTAAACATGTTAAGTCATCTGAATCAGTACCGTATCATGTGGGTGTTGGTATTTTTCGATCTTCCTGTGGTAACGCCCAAAGAGCGGAAGGTAGCGGCGCGATTCCGTAAAGATATTATGGCCGACGGTTTTGCCATGTTTCAGTTTTCGATCTATGTGCGGCATTGCGCCAGCGCCGAAAATGCCGATGTACATATAAAACGGGTAAAAAAACTTCTCCCGGAACTGGGCCATGTGGGCATATTGTGCATCACCGACAAACAATTCGGGAGTATGGAAATATTTTACGGGCGTAAACCGACCGAAGCTGCTCCCCCGCCCCAGCAATTAGAACTGTTCTGACAGAAATGAAAAAATCCTGCCGGTTATATAAAAACCAGCAGGATTTCCTCATTTTTTTTAATTTGAAAACAGCTTGTTTTACTTGATTTCATTGATATTGCAACGTGGTATGCTGTTATCAATACGTCAAAGATAAGAATTAGAGAGCAAATCACAACT
>DAOORA010000010.1:0-93076 GCA_035389045.1 Bacteroidales bacterium
GCTAAAAAATCCATCATAAATCTTATGTAACATAAAATCAAAACAGTTTCTAAGAAAATGAATTTATTTTTGGATCCCGGCAGCTTTCCACTTTCCAAAATTCAGGTTTATACCTGTGGAAAACATAAATGGCTGGTACTGTATATCAAAATAGGTATCCAAAGGAACGGAAAACCCTATCTGTACAAAATATTTCACCCATTTATAACCGGCCCTGGCCGTAAGCGCCGGCTCCCAGAAAAAAGCCCGCGTATGATAAAAAGTTCTGTTGGAGTTATAAATATCATTAAACGATAAGTAAGATATGCGTGTAGCCAGGTTTACATCTGCATAGTCGGTGCCAATGCCAACCGATGGTTGCATAAAAAACCTGTTGTAATTACCTTCGGATGTTCCTCCGAAAGATCTAAACCAGCGATTGGTCGTAGAGGAAGTTCCCAAACCGCCGCCACCGTATACGTCAAACCTTCCGATTCCACCAAATGTGGTATGATATCCGGCGCCAATTTCGCCAAATAAATGCTTATGGTTGGAGGTGATATCTGCATCCTCCGCATTAGCAGAACTATTGTAAAAACTACCATCAACCATGATCCCCCAGTTTTTGCCCGGAGAAAAAGCAGCTTCAATATCAAGACCTGAAGAGCCTACTAAAACAGATCCGTTAAACTCGTTTTTTTCTGTCAGCATAGGTGCATGCACGGCGTTCGGAACATATAAAATCCGGCACGAATACAGACTGGTTATTAATAGCAAAATCGTCACACGAATAAATAACCGGTTTCTTTTCATTGTAATGGTTATTGACTAATAAATAGTATTTTTTAAAATATGATCATCTTTGAAAACCTGTTCCAGTTCACAATAAAAGCGCCGGGCATTTCTTTGATCATTTTCCGGAGGATATTTTCTGCTGCAAAGTGTTTCCTGTATTTGCCTATGACGAGGTGATACCGCATGTTGACAGAAAAGTCGTAAAAAACAAACACTTCCAGCTTGTAGCGGCCTTTAAAATAACGTATAGCAGTCCTGCAAAAATCAGGATTTTTAAATGAAGCAACATGAATACTATACCAGTTTAAACCATTACATTCCGTAAAATCTCCATACACACATCTGTAGCCCGGCAATTCAGGGGTGGAGCTCTTGCTTTTCGGTTTAAGGTTTGTGGTTGATCCATACCGGGAGTGTCCGGTACTGATTTCAGGCTGCATAACAGGTTTTATAACGGCCGGACTTACAGAGTCAAAACTTTGGCTAAGCAGCACATCAGGTTTCCGGACAACAATGCATTTATCGGGCCTGTTCACCGGTAAAACGCTTTTTCTTATTACCGGTATGTAATAATCAGGAATATGCAGAAGCTGTCCTTGTTCGGGTTTTGAATAATATCCTTTTTTATAACCTCTGGATGTTGGTGCAACATATTGATTGTATGTTTCATATTGATTATGATTTTCATACTGATTACTGGCAGGCACGGACGAGGCCGGGGCGTTGTTTGTTGGTGCACTGACCTGCTGATAAGTTGCCGGCGCATGTCCCATAGTTATACTGGTTTTCTGAGCATCGCCAGCCGGACAGGAGGTGTGTGATGAATAGGTGTTACTGACACTTTTCTGAATATTCGACTGTGCTGCAACAAAATAACCAATAGAAAACAAAACTATAAAATGTATTAATTTTTTCATTTTCAGGGATTTTCTAATTTTTTAGAGGCAGTACAAATTGCCACAAAAATTGAGCCATTGGATAAGTACTTTAT
The DNA here is from genome assembly GCA_035389045.1 of Bacteroidales bacterium. GTDB lineage: Bacteria > Bacteroidota > Bacteroidia > Bacteroidales > CAIWKO01 > CAIWKO01. The sequence goes on from DAOORA010000010.1 coordinate 1,766, forward strand.
TATTAATCATATCTGTATAAAATAAATACATTTACCCTTCCGTCAACCGAAAACTCTACTATTTTCCCGATCCCGGGAATTTGTTCAATAGATGAAGTTGTAGTACCTGAAGTGTGCAGCGCAAACCAATCATCCCATATGATCAGGTCGCCCCTGCAAAGTTCATCAAGATTTCCGGTTTTTAATTCTAAATGTTTGGTTTTATCAAAATAGTCAATGCCAAACGTTTCCGAAAAATATGGGTAGGAATAATACAGTTTACCGATTGTTCGGAAATTACTCGTAACAAACTTTGTCACTTCCCGTGCACATTTTTGACTTTCGTCCAGAGACAGGTCTTTTTTGAAATTTAATGCTGCCGGATTCTTTGTAAATGGGAACAGACAGATAAAAATTACAATAAGCAGTTGAATGACAGATTTTAAGTTTCTGTGGATACTTTTTTGCTCCGTAATAAAGTTGAATCCTTGAAGAGAAATAATAGCTATCAGCGGTAGGATGCCGATCAGCACGCGTTTCAGTCCCATCGAGTTAAAAATACCCAAAGCCCAGAAAAGACTGTGTGCAAAAATAAAAGTTACAGCACAACCCATTACCAACAGGGTGTTTTCTGAGATCATTTTTTCTTTTTTTCTGATCCAAAGAGAAATATAACTTACTATCCCCAACCAGAAAAGTATATAGACAGGCACGCCCGCCACATACATCAATTGAGTCACAAAATGTAATGCATTGCCGCTTCCGTAGGCACTCGATAATCTCGTATAAGGTATTTTACTGAAAACCCATAAAAAATCATGATGAATGAAAAATCCGGCTATGGAATACAACACATGCCCGCACAAAAGAAATAACAGGCATTTCCATTTTTTTCTGACAACAAAATACAATGCAAAAATTACCAGTATCATCAATCCCTCAGAACGTACAAAGGGCATGAAGGAAATGACAATGGCAGCAGACAGTGGCTTTTGCTTCAATACCAAGTAAATACCAGTGATCAGGAAAAGTGCAAACAGAGGTTCGGTCAGTCCTGAGAACGTCTGTGCATATGCATAAGGTGCAAAGATCATCAACAAAGCAACTACCTCAGCATTTTTGATTTTCAATAAATTACAGGACAGATACGTAATATATAGTGCAGTGGCAGTTACCACCAGGTTAAACAACTTCATCCCGTTGAAACCAAATTGTGCAAAGGGCGAGCTTAAGAGCACAAACACTGGTTTTGCCCAATGATCGAAAAAATTTCCGGGATGCTGAAGCGCATACCTTGCAAATAAATAATGCAGCATACTGTCACCGGCATCACCTGTACCATCGTAATACCAAATCGTCAGTATGCCACAGGCCAGGTATAATAACAAAATGATATATATTAGATACTTCTTTATCTGCATACTGTCTGATTCAGCGATTTTTCGTTCTTAGAGCCATGATTTTTTATCATATAAGATCTGATCGATGCAAATGGTCAGGGCAATGATAAAAGCATCGTTTTCACCTGTGGATATTTCTACACCATAAGTATCAGCAAAGGCAAACCATGTTTTAGAAACACATGCCACAACCGTGTCTGCCCTCACAATGGTGAACTCATGCGACAGGACATCTCCGGCGATAAAATAAGGTGTTCCATTTTGATCAATCTCAATTCTGGCCTTAAGAAATGCCAGTTTTTTCCTGAGTACCGCAAATAATTGATCACCCTTATATATTTCGTATACTGGAAGGATTTTAAACAACTTCTGTTCAATGTAAAACAATGAGTTACCATGAACATCTTCCAGATATAGTTTTCTTCCCAGCGTAAAATACTTTGAAGTCACGAAGAATTTATCATTTTCATATTCATCCTTTATCGTAAAACGATCAGCTAACGACCAAACTTTTTGTTTGATGATATACCGCATTTTTTTGTACTTTTATAATGCAAAGATATGGTATTATATTCTTTCTTCCGAACTCATGCATGGCTGGACTGTTTTTAATAAAAAAAATGTTGATACCAGGATCAGGGTTTCATAAAAAGCAAAAAAATGAAAAAAATTACCACACTCATATTCGTAATTCTTCTCAGCCATACAGGCAACAGGCTGAATGCCCAGGAAGATGAACAATATCAAAAAAAAGACTCCATAATTACGTATAGTGAACTGAGTACGGATGAAGCGCGCCAGGCATGGAACGACATGACCGACCAATGGCTGTCGTGTTGTTTTTATGATTGCCTCAAGCAGAGCAATATCAAACTCAGTTGTGCCCGATGCTCAAAAGTTCTGCTCACTGTGGATCTGCAGATAGACAGCAGCGGCTTGATCAGCCAGTACAGAATCATCAGGGAGAATCGTTGCGGCAGCCCCTTTACGGAAAAACTCAGGCAGTGTTTTCTTGAGTTCTTTATTAATGCCATATTTCCTGAAAACCTAAGACACATAGTGTTCGAAATTAATATAGGCAATGGATTAAAATGCTAATTTTACGCTGAAATTGTTCATGCCCGTTAATGCAGCATTTTCTGCTTACTATGCTGGATTAATGTATTTCCGGGTAATCTGATAGAAAAAATTAGTATGACGCGCATTGGCCTGCTATCCGACACGCATTGTTTTCTTCATGACAAGATATTTGAATTCTTTGCATCCTGCGACCAGCTATGGCATGCCGGCGATATCGGCAACATGGAAACCGCCGACCGTCTTGAAAAATTTAAGCCCCTGATTGCCGTCTATGGCAATATCGACGGACAGGAACTCCGGCTCCGTTTCCCCGTCAGACAACTGATCAGGGTGGAACAGCAACGTATATTTATCACTCATATCGGTGGTACACCCGGCAGGTATCATGAAGATGCCAAAAGAATAATAGAAAATACGGGGCCCGGCATTTTTGTTTGCGGCCATTCCCACATCTGCAAAATACAATACGATCATAAACATAAACTAATGTACCTTAACCCCGGCGCTGCAGGCAAATACGGTTTTCATCTGAAGATCACCCTGCTGCGCTTTGTGATTGAGGGCGGCACTATTAAAGATATGGAAATCCTTGAATTGGAAAAGCACTGATTTTTTGCGCCACATCAGACATTAAAGGAAATTATATCTGCAGAAAAGGCGAATATATTTTATTGAGTGCCTGTTAGCGGAGCCGGTCGGAAGAATTAACCATCTTTTCATCCTTCCTGATAGCACGGTAGGCAAGGACAATCAACACCAGAGGAATCAGAGCAATATACATACCGGTCTGGTAGGCGGCCACAGTTCCCAGTTTTTTTGCCACAAAGTCAGCTGAATAAAATACAGCGGCGATAAATCCCATATGAACCAACAGCGTTACAGCAGTTATTCTTATCTGCAACAGACGTTTTTTGAACAGAAATATGGTTACAAGACATGTAATTGCCAATAATCCGTCAACAATCATCAGAGGAAAGGTGCTGTTGCTTTTGGCATTTGTGATTTCCAGCAATGAAAAAGAACTCACGGTATCCTGATGAACAAATTCGGCTATTGGAAAGAAAAACAATAAGACATAAGCCACAACGGCAAGCAGCAGGTAAAGACTTTGAATGCGCTGTATCATAGTTTTTTTTACAAAAATACTCTTTTCGGTAATTTTGCCGGGAGAAAATTCCCATTTTTTTTAATAAGCTTGAAAAAAATCTGTATTAATTGTTTATTTTTACACAAACAATTAGCATTTTTGTACTAAAATTTAAAAACTGAGTTTTTGAGAAAAATTTTTATCCTCATAATTTTTTCCATGATTGCTGCTGAGGTGCTCAGCCAGGATGTTCATTATTCTCAGTATTATGCGGCGCCGCTCCAGCTTAATCCGGCCAATGCCGGCCTGATAAAGGGCCGGTTCCGTGTGGGCATCAACTCAAAGAGCCAGTGGAGTTCAGTTACCAAGCCTTATCAGAATATTGCAGCATATTTTGATATGCAGGCTGTGCGGCGCAAATACCGCAAAGATGCCCTGGGTGCCGGTATCGTATTCAATGCCGACATCGCCGGCGATTCAAAATACTCAATAATTAATTCAGGACTGGCCATATCCTACATCAAATCCCTCTCTTACCAGAACAATAATTTTATTGCTGTCGGCGTGATGCCCGGCATCATTCAACAAAGCATTGACTATACTGCACTCTATTACGACAACCAATATAATGGTAACTATTATGATCCGGATATCGATCACGGGGAAGAGTACGGGAGACGAAGTTTTATCAATTTCGACCTTGCCGCCGGAGCACATTGGGTATATCAGCATACTAAAAACAGCTCTTATTATGCCGGCTATTCGGCTTTCCACCTCACACGGCCCAGGGTGAGTTATATGAATGATGACAACATCAGGCTGGGTATTAAACACACGCTTTACGGAGGTTCCCGGTTCACTGTAGGACAGGATCTGGATATGATCCCGAGCATCATGGCATCCTTTCAGCAACCCTATTCGGAAATAGTGTTTGGTACGTTGCTGAAGTATAACCGGAGCAAACATTTTCTCGACCAGACCTCTATAAATCTGGGCGTATTCGGACGTGTTTCGGATGCCCTGATCGTGGTGGCAGGATTTGATTATAAAAATATCAATTTCGGCGTCAGTTACGACATCAATTTATCACGGTTGAAACCTGCCAGCCATGTCAGAGGCGGATTTGAGTTTTCAATAAGCTACTGTTACGATAAGAACAAATACAAACGAATCAGAGAGATCCCATGTCCAATTTTTTGATAAATATGAAACTCTGGAATTTACATATAATATTTCTCATTTTATTTGGTGGGTTATTCCTGTTTCAGGCTGAAACTACCCGTTCGCAAAACTATGAAGAAAGCATCAGCATCGGCGACGAAGCTTTTAAAGAAGGAGATTATTATTCGGCTTCCACCTTTTATAACAATGCACTGTGGCATGATTCCTCCGATTTAAAACTTGCATACAAATGTGCCGAAGCCAACCGTTTTTTCAATAATTATCAGCAGGCACGGCGGTGGTACAATTATGTCTTTAATGCCGACTCAAAAAAAGAACTGCCCCTGTCGCAGTTTTATCTTGGACTGATGGAGAAATCGCTGGGCAATTATACCGAGGCACTACTACAATTCAGGGCTTATTATAATGAAAATATAAATAAAGCCGATGAATTTTTCATCGAAAAAGCCCGTAACGAAATTATTGCCTGTCAGGATGCCCCGAAGATCATTGCAGATAAAAAAAATGTAGTTATTCAACATCTTGCCGAAACCTCGGTAAACACGGAATTTTCAGAATTCAACGCCGTTCAGCTCAGCGATACCGCATTGGTTTTTTCAGCCCTTAAACCCGTTTCGCAGGGGAGTTTCGATGCCTATATTCCCAATGCATACATATCAAAGATATATATGGCCAGGGCTACTGTTTCGGGCTGGGACAAAGCCATCGAACTCGACGCTAAGATCAATGATAAAGCGACTCATAATGCTAATATCTGTTTTTCCAAAGACCATAAAAAGGTGTTTTTTACCCGTGCCAAAGCTGAAGATAACAACAGCCTGAAAGCGGAAATTTATGTTTCGGAACTCACCGACGGTAAATGGCAAAAAGCGAAAAAACTTTCAGAAAAAATAAATCTGGAAGGTTACACCTCCACACATCCCTGTTTCGTGGAAACCAGCGATTATAACATGCTGTACTTCGTTTCCAACCGCCCGGGAGGTATAGGCGGACTCGACATCTGGTACTGCCTTGTCAAAGACGGCGTGTTTCAGGATCCTGTCAACCTTGGCAGTCTGATTAACACTCCCGGCGATGAGATCACACCTTTTTACTTTGACAGCACGCAGATGCTTTATTTCAGTTCCGACTACCACAAAGGGCTCGGAGGTTTTGATGTTTTTTATTCACAGGGACACTTCAATACCTGGTCGCTGCCGCTCAACATCGGATATCCGATAAACAGCAGTTGCAACGACACCTATTTCACGGTGACAGAAGTAGATAACGATGGCTATTTCACATCTAACCGCCCGGGCTCGCTATCCATCAAAAGCGAAACATGCTGCTATGACATCTATTCCTATGAATGGCAGGATACGGTCAAACCCAAACCGGTGGTAATCGTTCCGGTGGACATACCCAAAGATACTGTCATCATTGAAGAACCCATTAAACCCACACTTCCGCTCACCCTGTACTTTCATAATGATGAACCGGATCCCCGGTCGAATGATACAACTACAAAACAAAACTACCAGGACCTGCTGAACAGCTACTATGCCATGAAAGGCAACTATACCGAAGAATATTCCGGGGGGCTGTCAGGCCATGAGAAGTCCAAAGCCGAAAAGGATATCCATGATTTCTTCGAAAATTATGTTGCCAAAGGGTTTACGCAACTTGAACTTTTTGCCAAAATGCTGCAAAACGACCTGTCGCGCGGCAACAGCATCAAAATCAAGATCAAGGGTTTCTGCAGCCCGCTGCACACCTCGAACTACAATTACAGGCTTTCCAAAAGACGCATAGCTTCCGTAGTCAATTTTCTGAAGGAATACCAAAGCGGCGCATTGCTTGAATATCTCAACGGTACCGCACGTAATGGCGCCAAACTTACCATCATCCGCGATCCGCTGGGTAAATCAACCGCCAGCCTGCTGGTGAGTGACAACCCCAATGACCAGCGCAATTCTGTTTACAGCCGTGCCGCTGCTTTTGAACGTAAAGTTCAGATTATTCTCTATGAAAGTGATCACCAGGGTTTGCCAGCAGCCGGAAATTTTCCGGATATTCTTTTTACTGAAAAAGTTTTTGATTTCGGTTCTGTTACACAAGGCAGCGAAACCGCTATCACAATAAAGTTTAAGAACACGGGCAAAGCCCCGCTGACCATTGCGGGCATCGAAACCAGCTGCAGTTGCATCACCGCCGACAGGCCCATAGAAGCCCTTGCCCCCGGAAAGGAAGGGTCGATGAAACTATCATTCAATACCAGCGAAGATGCGGGAAAATACAAAGAAACCATCACCATTTACACCAATACACCCAAAGCAAAATACATTATCCCGGTTCATGCCGTCCTGCTGCCGAAAAACTGATCTGCTGTACTTTCTTTTTACCATCGTGATGCTGCCAGCCATGTTGGGAGTTTCATGCCATTCACCTGAAAATAAATATGAGTTAAACGCTCCAAATTCCTCGCACAACAAGCCTTCGGAGGATACTACGGAAGGCATTTCGGCCATTGAACTGGAGATGATCCATATGGGGCTTACAGATATTCAGAATGCGGACACCAACATTCAGGTTGATATCAGGTATTCCACAACGGATAATTTTCTGAAAACCGACATCTACGGTGAATACGATAAAGCATACTTGCAGGCGGAGGTGGCTGACAAATTAAAAATAGCACAGGCCGGTCTTGCTGAATTGCAGCCCGGCTACAGCCTTGTCGTTTTTGATGCTGCCCGTCCGTTAATTTTCCAGAAGATGATCTGGGATTCCCTGAAGCTGCCGGTATGGGAAAAGGGAAAATTTGCCTCTAATCCGGCCAGAGGATCCTTACATAATTTCGGCGCCGCCGTTGATCTGAGCATCCTTGATGAGGAGGGCAAAGAATTAGACATGGGAACACCCTACGACTTTATGGGCGCTTTGGCCTATCCGGTCATGGAAACAAAATTTCTTGCCGATGGCAGCCTCACTCAACAACAGGTCGACAACAGAAAACTGCTGAGACAGGTGATGCATAAGGCAGGATTTTTCAATATACAGACGGAATGGTGGCACTTTAATTCGTGCACACGGGCTGAGGCCTGGATTAAGTATAAGATAATTGAATAATACCCATATATTCTCTGTTATGGTCAATATGGGCATTAGCACTTTGAACTCACAAAGCTGCTCTGTCGGTATTATTTACTTTGCTTCAATTCAAAAACAGCGCCTTTGACTGATTTTCCTCCATCTGAATAATATACCATCAGGAATTTTGTTTCTGAAATACTCACAATGGAAGGATATCCACATTCGTCTTCTCCGTAGTCCTCCACTATTTGCGGATCCGACCAGCTCCGCCCCTGGTCATAGGAAACCATAAAAGCGGTGTATTCCCTCGTATATTCCTGATTCAACATCCTGAAAGCAGAAATTAGGCATCCCTCACATTTATAAAGGAAGGGGGCATGACCGATCACGGGTAATTCCGTCCATCCCGACCATGTATGCCCGCCATCGCCCGAGCGGGACTGCATCATTGGCCCGGCCAGGTAGGGGCTTCCGGTTGCAGTGCGTATGTGCATGAGCATCGTACTGTCATCCAATGCCAGCAGGCAGGGCTCCTGTAAATAAACGTCTTTCTTTTCACCGGGATGTATCATGTGCTGAACAAATGTTTTTCCCTTATCGGCACTTATAAAGAGTGAAATACGCGATGCCGGTGAGGTGAATACCGTGTCTCTGCGTAACAGGGGATATCCCCCGTAGGCGGGGATGATCCATTTGTTACCATAGATGATCATTTTGCTTGATGCTGCTTCAACTTTTATTTCTTTGCCGGACATGGTTTGCCATATGCTCCCTTCAGTTATTGCCTCGGTAATATTCATTTCGCCCGGATCAAGCTGAATGGCTTTCACTATTTTCAGCGCCGGGAACCGGCAACATCCAAAAAACAAATGATGAACATTCGGAGTTTTATTTTTTATTCCTTTTCTATATTTAAAAAAAACCAGGCCAACGGTAGAATCGGGCAATACCGTGATGGAGGGATCGCGGTCGTCATAAACCGAATCATCGTAAAAAACCTGCGGCTCTGTCCAGGAGTATCCATCCCTGCTCAGCTGGCACATTATCCTTCCTGTAGAATCCACATGTCCTGCCCCTTCACGATACACCAGCAGAAAACGTCCGTCGGGAAGCTGGGCCACATCCGGAAAAGCAAGATGTTTATCCGTAACAGTCCGGATGACAAAAGAGTCAATTTTTATGATCCGTTCATTATGCTTTGTATTTTCTTCATGTACACTATTATCTCGTTTAGAAATGGATATTGGCGCCGTCTGGTAGATTTGACCGGTACAGCACGAAAAAATAATGACGGATAAAACCAAAAAGCACCAAAATATCTTCATGAATACGGATTGTTAGTTGTTTTTACTTTTGAAAACCATTTCTCTTTCAACGGCAAATATAAGGAATTATATGCCGGTACTCAAGTGTATAATCTGTTAAGGCTCTGTACCGGCTAAAATATAGGTATATTCTGGTATCATACCTATATGCAATAAATTGTCAACTACATCGCCCGCTCGCTTCAGCATCTGTCTGTATTTTTATTTTCTGGCCTTATTTTCATAAAAATCCCGATCCGCATCCCTTTTCCTTTGTATTTCTGCCGGAAAGAGCAAGCCGGATATGGTCCTGCTCTTTATAAGATAATTATTTATCATCGGGATTTTTAAATAAGCAAAAAAAATGTTAAATTTGCATATAATTATAAAATATGGATAATTGTGGAATCGTATATATATTAATAATGATTGGGAAATATGATATTACAAGTTTTTCCCTTTATTCTGTTTTGTCTGATCCGTTAAACCCCGTCTATTCATAATCTTGCAAACCTCTTGAACTAAGTTTTCGTGAAGTTCGGTACAAAAAAGAAAAATAAAAACAAGGCACAGGTTTTTCAGACCTCGCACAAAACCCGTTGGAACAGTTTTCTTTGGATCACCGGGCTTTTGGGGGCAATGGTTTTAATTTGCATATTCGTTCTCGGTATTTCACTTGTTCAACCCTCACTTACAGATTTTGAAGATGAAACAGACCATGCCGCACTTAAGAGGTTTGCCCGGCAGGATTCATTTCATGAAACTGTAAAAGAACCTGCCGGTACGATATATCGGACACCACGGACCAAGCCCGGAAAAAGAAAGCGGCTATGTGCTCCTGCCGGAGACAGGATTAGAGCGGGATTCTACGTGAACTGGGATAAAAGTTCTTTTACCACACTGGAGGATTTTGGCGGATCGCTGAACATGATCTTTCCTGAGTGGTTCTTTGTTCACCAGGGAAAGGATACGGCGTACCGGCAGATCGACACCGCGGCGCTCCGCCTTATGCGCGATTTCAACCTGGAAATTGTGCCGGTACTGAGTAATTTCTCACAGGGCTTTAATCCTGAAAACGTGAGAGATGTGTTGAATTCACCTGTGAAAAGAAAAAAATTTATTTATAACCTCGTCCGGATAATGGATCAGTATAATTTCTTTGGGATCAATATTGACTTTGAAGAAATGACACCCTCCGATAATGGACCCCTCATCAATTTTTACAGGGAATTGCATGATACATTTGCCGAAAAAAAGTATATCATTGTATGTGATATTTCTCCAAAAAACCTTGATCCTGAGTTTATTAATGAAGTCAAGGATTATTGTGATTATTTTGTGCTTATGGCTTACGACCAGCATTATTCCTTAGGCTCGCCGGGGCCTGTGTCAGCCTATCCCTGGACAGAACACCTGCTCGACACCATCGGGGAATGTTGCGGCCTGCAGAAGTTCATCCTCGGATTTGCCGGTTATGGTTATGACTGGACAGAGGGCATATCTGGCAAAAGTATCTCTTATATACAGGCGATAACGCTGGCCTCGCAGTATAACACTGAAATCAACTTCGATTGTTATTCATATAATCTTAATTTTCAATATCTTGACGACAGCAACCGGATTCATACGGTATGGCTTCCCGATGCTGCTTCAAATTTCAATACGATCAGACTGGCCGAAGACTATGGTTTGGCCGGTGCAGCACTATGGCGTTTAGGAGTTGAAGATATGCGGCTATGGGAATTTTATGAGAACAGCCTGTGTTACGACAGCATCAGTCGCCATCCGTTAACGTTGAAAGTCACCGATGCCTCGGAGGTTCAGGATAATATCAATTATAACGGTCAGGGCGATGTTTGGGATATCAAAAGTGTTCCCGGCAAAGGGGAAATAACGTTTACCTGCGACCGTAACAAGCTCCTGATTACCGGGGAAGTGTATAAAAAACTTCCGGCCACCTGTGTGGTAGACAGAAAGGGCTATGATCCCCGGAAATTGGTGATCACCTTCGATGATGGTCCCGATCCCGATTATACGCCCAAAATCCTGGAGATATTACGAAGTAAAAATGTCCCTGCTGTGTTTTTCATTATCGGTGAAAATGCTCAGAAATATTTACCCTTAGTGAAACGCATCTATGATGAAGGCCACGAAATCGGCAACCATACATTCACACATCCGAATGTCAATAAGGTCAGTAACTCAAGGTTTGAACTGGAATTAAATGCCACCCGGCGCCTGATCGAAAGTGTGACCGGACATTCTACCATTATATTCCGGACTCCGTTCAACACGACCTATAATGCTGTGAGTTATAATGATATCATGGCGGTGAAATGGGCTGAGGACTTACATTATTTCTGTGTCACCGAATCGGTGGGGGCATACGACTGGAAGCCGGGGTTTACTAAAGACAGCATTATCAGGAGCATCAACAGGGAAATAAGCAGGGGGTCGGTCATGATCTTTCACGATGCAGGCGGAAACCGTAAGGCCACCGTGGATGCGCTTCCCGAGATCATTGATTATTTCAGGGCTGAGGGCTATGAGTTCGTATCGCTGGCCCAGCTGATGCAAAAAGATAAAAGCTACCTGATGCCTGAAGTCAAAGCACCGGCAGACAAATACCTGGCGAAAACAAATTGGATCAGTTTCATGGGAATGTATCTTTTCAGGAAGGTTATATTTGCATTTTTTTTATTTATAGTCGCAATTTCAACCCTGCGTTGTATATTCATAATGATCCTCGCATTTATTGATAAAAAGAAACACAATCGTAAGGTATTCCCAGAAATCCCCGAAACTGAATTACCTAAGGTCAGCATTATTGTTCCCGCTTACAATGAACAAACGGGTATCATCAGAAACCTCAGCAACCTGCGGAAAACCACCTATCCTGATTTTGAAATCATTCTGGTGGACGATGGTTCACAGGATAACACCTACGAACTGGTCTGTAATGAATTTAAGGACGACCCGCATTTCCACACTTACCGGAAAGAAAACGGTGGCAAAGCCTCTGCCTTGAATTTCGGTGTTGAACGATCGTCCGGAACGATACTGGTGTGCATAGATGCCGACACCCAGTTGTTGCCATCCGCCATAGGTTTTCTGGTGAGGCATTTCGCCGATCCCCGTGTTGGCGCTGTGGCGGGAAATGTCAAGATAGGCAATGAAATAAATCTGTTGTCGCACTGGCAGAGTATAGAGTATATCACAACCCAGAATTTTGACCGGAGGGCCTTCAACCTGCTGAACTGCATCACCGTAGTCCCCGGGGCTATCGGCGCCTTCCGGAAACAGGCTGTTATCGACTGCGGCTATTACGCCACCAATACCATGGCCGAAGATTGCGACATCACCATACAGATGATCCGTAAAGGTTATAAAGTTGTTTCGGATTCTGCGGCCATCGCTTACACAGAAGCCCCGCTGACAGCCAATATGTTGCAACGGCAGCGGTTGCGCTGGAATTACGGTATACTCCAGAGTTTCTGGAAGCACCGCCAATGCCTGATGAATCCAAAGTATAAAGCATTGGGGTTAGTGGCTCTGCCCAACATGGCGGTATTTCAGATCTTTATGCCGCTTATTGCTCCGCTGGCCGATGTGGTGCTGTTGATATCTTTTATTTTCGGAAACTTTGGTACGGTACTCCTGTATTACCTGATATTTGTTGTTTTTGAATTTATTGCAGGAGTGGTGGCTTTTTCATTTGAAAAAGAGAAATTTTTAAAACTCATTTATCTTTTCCCACAGAAATTTTATTACCGTCAACTCATGTATTTTGTAGCCATAAAATCATTGTTCAGGGCTGTCAGGGGCGGTATGTACTCATGGGGGCATATCAGTCGTAAAGGTATTGAGGAAGTTGCCTGATGGAGATTTTCGCTAACAGGATGTTTTTCCTTAAAGGACTGTTTATAACACGCCTAAGATCAGTCCTTCTTATTGCACCTGAAAATCTTTGTTGCAGGACATAGTTACAAATACAAACATGCCCTGCAAGGGTTATTAGTACCAGTTCCGGTGATCGGTGACCAGTTTGGCGGATTTGTATTTTCCTTTGAAGAAATTCAGCCGGAACGCTTTTACCGCAATGGGTATTTCTTCTCCCTTGTTGGATTTCATAACGAGATCCTTTGAGTTTTTCAGGGAAAAGTCAATTTTGCCTTTTGCCAGTTCCGTTAACTCGAGTCCAAGGTTCACATCAACATCTGTATCCGTTTTTATATGGGCTTCAAAGTTTTTGGCATACAGTATCCCACTGATCAGTATTAAATTATTCTGATTTGCCTGGTCAATAATTTCCGGGTTGGAACTGACAAAACCACCATCTTTTTGATAGAAATAATTGCTGAAATCGGCATGGGGATATTCGGTCAGTTGCGCATCATTGAAAGCAATACTCACATTTTTGCCGCCTTTGATTTTTACGTTTAACCCTAAATTGCCGAGGTTGAGTTTGCTCAACAATTCTTCTAAGGCAGTGATACCAATACCTATATCGTAATCTCTCTTTGCTGAATAATCTACAAACAAAGCAGGCGCCACATACTTTTTCAGCACATACGGGCTTGCATACAGGTCAGGCAGCATCTGGAAAAAAGTGATCCTGTTGTTGTCTTTTTTATTCCAGACGGATAGCAGTAACTGATTGCGTACGGGGCCATCTATATAATCAAGCCCCTGATCTTTAAGAATCTTATTTAAATTTGCCATGTTTAAAATATTTAGTACAAATATAAAGGCTTTTTTTAGTTAAATCAAGTTAAATTTACCGGTTGCGGGATATTCAAATGAATTTGTTTTCAATAAACATTTAGATTTAAAGAATATAAAAATTGCTGACCTGGCGGATATAGTACATACCGGAATGGTCACTTAACAGAGGCCAATTTCCTTATGACTTAAAAAGCACAATGATTAGTTACACGCAAGTTCTCATATCCCTATCGCGAGTATACATGAACACTGTTCATGGCTGAGGGAAGGTAATTGATGCCGAACCAGCAGATCAGCAGCACAATAAATGAAATGGCCAGTATCCAGAGCGAAAATTTTACATGCCGGTTCTTGTCGATTCTGAAATGAAGGTAGAGGAGGTACACCAGCCATGTTAATAAGGCCCATGTTTCTTTGGGATCCCATGTCCAATAGCTTCCCCATGCTACTTTTGCCCACAAGGCACCGAATAATAAGCCAAAGGTCAGAAAGGCAAAACCTGAATAAACAATAGTATCGGCCAACTGCAAGGTCTTTTCGCAAGGCCTTGATCTAAAGGAAAGATAAAGTCCTTTGACCGCTGTCACCGAGGCGGCAGCCATAAACGCATAACTGATCATATACACAATGACGTGCGGTATGAACCACGGGCTTTGCAGGGCAGGCATCAGGGTCTTGTCGAAATTATCGGGATGGAGGTAATTCAGAAAAAGAAAAAGTACCGCCATCAGCAGGCCGTATACGAGCATCCATTTATAACGCCAGATAAAATAAATGACGATGCTTATTACGGACAGAAATATGGAATACCACATCCGTGTTTCGCCAAGCGTCCTGAAGACAGGCCTTTCGAGCGCGATCCACAATCCGGCAATGTATACGGCCAGCGCCAGTATCCCCGCAACGATCAACGCTAAAGCAAGCTTTTCGGCGCTTTTTTTCTTTGGGATCATCAACAGCAGCCCTGCCAGCCATAAACCACAACTAAGAAACATGAAAAACGGATAATTGGTCCAGTTCATTTTATAAATTTTTATTCCGTTGTTCTTTTGGGTCTGCCGCACCATAGCAAATATAAGGCACCGGCCATGATCATAAAAATCCCGGTGTAAACTACCGGCAGCCAGGGATCCCTGACCAGCTGCAGCACGCTTCTTCTCGACCATTTTCCCATCTGCTGGTCATATCCGGCCTGATAAACAGTCCAGCCTTTGTATTTGGCAGGTTTGTTCACTTCCACCACGAAATCCCGGGATTCATTCATCGTGCTGTACGCTCTGACGAGAGAGACGAACCTCCTGGGCTTGCTTACCGTCATAGCGATAGCTTCACCATTCTGTAAATCAAGAACCTGGGGGTATATGTATGGACTGCCGGAACTCACCCAGCCGGTGTATGTCTTACCACTATCTTTGTGGCTGACATTGATAAAAACTGCCGGCGCGCTCCCATACGACGCCGTAGGGACAAAACCTGCCGAATCCTGGTATGCGTTTTCAATATAATTCTCTATCCCGACTATCCAGCCGCCCATCATACCTTTGTTGCCCTTTTTTACCGTAAGGAGGTTTTTGGCCGGAATTTTCAGACTACCGTCGGAGGCATTGATCAATCCAAGTTCCGGAGGATATTCATCCATACTGAATTTCAACAGTTTAAGCCCTATGTTCACATCAAAGGTACGTCCCTGGTCATCAGAAGCAATAAAAACCGTTTTATTCTCCTGGAGCACCATATTCAGCTTTATGGAATCCGTAGCGCCCAGTGAAGCGGCAACAATAACAATCCATAAGCCGAAATGATTCAGAATGAAAGCCGCATTTTTAAGAGAGAAAGGCCATAGCCTTCTGATAATGGTGAGGCTGAGGACAAGCAACAGGTTGAAGCTGCAGAGCAAAAAAGGCCAGCTTCGGGTGATATGATCAAGGCCGGATTTGGTCAGAAAGGAATCTGCATTTACATTATTCTGCGGGATGATACCCATGAGCAACAGCAGCAATGCAAAGACCCCGACGGCAGAAATAGCTGCATATGTGCTTGATAACCATTTTTTTAAGGGATGTTTTACCAGTAAGTGAAAAGCAACAATATAAGCTATGAACAGAAGTAATATCAAAATATTTGAAGGCCAGCCCGGCATCGAAAATCCTTTACCACCGCTGAGGAGTTCAATGATAAAGCCCGAAAGCAACAGCCCGGCGGATATTAAAATACTTTCCCGGAATTTCCATGGAAATTGCCCGAATTTTCTTTCAGGAGTGATATTTTCATTCGCTTCATTCACTGCAATCAGGTATCAGACAATCAAATACATATTAAATATAATTATTTATTCTTATGAGCATAATTCTATGTTTCATTCTTTTAAACCTGGTCAATCTTGTGTCTTCCGGAAGAGGATGACTCAAAAGCCATTTTTCACTGATTTATTGCTCTGTGGTTCTCTGTGACATCTCTGTGAACTTCTGTGTAATAGCACAATAGAGATTACACAGACACTGAGAAAACACGCAGCCACACAGGTAGCTTTTGAGACAGTCTCATTTACCGGATACCCGATAGTCCCAACCGTATCGCAATGCGGTGATGAAGCCAGGCATCCTTTGGATACATTGAACATACCGGGCTTCAGACCGGAATGAAACGGACCGGTTTAAAAAGTGAAATTACTCAATTTTCATAATCCGGTAAGGAAGTAATGAAAAATTTTAAGAGGATAGCGATTGTTATCCGGATTATTGGTTTTAAATGAACATTAATAATTGATCTGATTATCAAAACGTAAGGAAAAGAATTTATCGTTCGTATGTAAAAAAATCTTAATTATTGAAAAAGGTATTATTTTTGTTGTTCCTTATCACAAAATTTTAAAAAATATGAAAAACCTGGTGAAAAAAATATCTTTAACGTGTGCGATCACATTGATCTGTTTATCAACTTTTAGCTATCGTGCATCAGCACAGTTTTTTACAGGAGGAGATTTTAATATAACCTTCCTCAATGGCGTTAATATTGACATAGCTCCGATAGCCGGATATAAGTATAAAAATTTCAGCGCTGGAATTTCGCCGGTTATACTATATACCGCGGCTTCCCCTACCAGCGGGCTTACCGGGCAGTTTTCCTATGGAGGCAGAATATTTGCTGAGTTTGCTATCTATAAAGGAATTTTTGCCCATGCCGAATGCCAGGCTACCAATGCAGGTTATATCCATAATAATGTAGGCGATCTGATCAAGGGAAAATGGATCATTGGCGCCCCGATAGGTGTGGGTTATGAACATGAAATCTCTGGCGGACTGTGGATCAAGACCATGATACTGTACGATCCTTTCCTTGACATAAATATCGGGGCTGATTCACCGCAAAAAAATCCTTCGATACGCGGTGGATTGACCTATGTGCTGTAAAAATCTGTACCAGATCGTCTTTGTTCTCATTTCCTCAGAATCTGCCTCACATCCTACCGAAACTGAGGGTAGATCGGGTAATCATAAGTGAATTGTAAAACAAATAGCTATTTGTATTATTGTTTCGAATGATTCTGTCTGATATTCACAGGCTTTACCAGATATTCTTTAAAAAAATAAAAAAGTTTCGACTATAATCGAATATTTCTTATAAAACACAAAAATTTCGACTGTAATCGAATCTTTTTAGAACTCAAGACATTTTTGGTATTTTAATTCGTACACCAGCGCTGAGGCGATAGGGAAGTATGAGAGGATTGAATAGGATTGTGTTTTTTTAGTGAGAGTTTCACTTGCTTATCGGATTTGCAGCTGAAGTGAAAGCTTTTAGTGAATCTCTCACCTGCACATCGCGGGGCTGAGGCGATAGGAAAGTATGAGAGGATTGAATAGGTTTTGTTTTTAGTGAGATTTTCACTTGCTTATCGGATTTGCAGCTGAAGTGAAAGCTTTTTGTGAAGCTCTCACCTGCACATCGCGGGGCTGAGGCGATAGGGAAGTATGAGAGGATTGAATAGGATTGTGTTTTTTGGTGAGAGTTTCACTTTCTTATTGGGTTTGCATCTATAGTTGAAGCTCTTAGTGAAGCTCTTACCTGCATTTAATTTAAAGATTTTGAAGCTCTTTGCTTATTTGCTTTTTAACCTTAGACCAAGTGACTTTTGTATCAAAAACCAGTGGCTCCGGGTTGTTTTCGGCATCTTTAAAGTACGATATGCTTCTTATTACATGAAACAATGTCTGATGCTGATATTTTTCTTTATAAAACTCCAGTAAGGATGTTAGTTTGAATTGCTTTAATAAAAAATACAAATCAAAAAAATCTTTCTTATTGCCTCTGCCGGTAATTGCATCAATTTTCATTGCGGCAATGTCAATAATATCAAACAATCTGAAATCATCAACTTCAATTAATGGCCGGATAGGTGGATATTTAAACCGGATAAAATCAACTTTGATATTGTTGATATTACAAATCAATGTATTGGGCATTTTCAGCAATACAAGAATCTCGTAATCGTTTAGCAACTTTGATAATAACACATCGGAATCGAAATCCTTACCCGTAAACATATCCAGATCAATCGATCTTCTATGCCCTATTTGAAATGCCAGTGCAGTTCCACCGGCCAGAACAAAATCCGCCAGGTAGTTTTTTTGCATAAAACTCTTTAACAGTTCCAGTGTGACTGGTTCAATTGATTCAGTGTGTAACATCTGAAATCCTCGGGTTTAATCTTAAAATAGATACTGCAAAAGCTCAGGGTTCTCTCATCAAGATATCGTAACTTTTTTATGATTTGTTTTAACCTCGGTTTTCCATAAAAATCCCTGATAGCAAAAAAATCTTCCAGAGTTCCTGATTCCAGAACTCTTTGCACAATAAAAGAAGCATGCTTTTTATAATCTATGCTATTAACATCTACATCCCAGAATAAGTTATCTGAAATTTTCATAAAACAAATTTAATGATTTTGTGGATTACCTGTTAAAAAGAAAAAAATTCTTTTTCTGAATCTGGTACCGCAAAAGTTGGACAACCCGAACTGTTAAGGCAGGTGATGATAAAAGCAGGATTTTTCAATCTCCAGACCGAGAGGTGGCGTTTTAATACGTGAGCCGGGGCTGAGGCGATAGGGAAGTATGAGAGGATTGAATAGGTTTGTGTTTTTAGTGAGAGTTTCACTTGCTTATCGGATTTGCAGCTGAAGTGAAAGCTTTTAGTGAAGCTCTCACTTGCACATCGCGGGGCTGAGGCGATAGGGAAGTATGAGAGGATTGAATAGGTGTTTTTAGTGAGAGTTTCACTTGCTTATCGGACATGCATTTTAAGTTCAGGTCGTTAGTGAAATTCTCACTTGCCAGAAAAAAACTAGTCGTGGAACCTCCAGCTGATGCCAAACCGGAACAGCCGGTCCTGCATGGGATAATGAGGAACGGTGAAATAATTATAACCGATAAGGCCGCTCAAGAAATTGGATAATTTCAAAAACACCCTCATCCGTTTTACCTTCAGGTTGATAAACACATCGGCATTGAGGTAATTTCCTGTCTTATTAGTGTTCTGAAGGACAAAAGCGCCCAGTTCCGGATGATAACTATCGGCGTAATATGTCGTGTTATATAATAAGTCAATCCCTATCTGCGCCAGCAAAGCCTTTTTGAACATGGGGGTGGTGAACATATACGACTGCATAGCCATAAGCTGGGGTTTACGGATCAATCCCGGCTTATCGGTATACTGATACACTACCTTATTATCAATACGGAACTTGCCGATCACAAAATCCTTATAAATATAGGCCAACAGAACATTTATAGTTCTGCTGGTATACTGCCTCGGACGGGCATCAGCGCCCATATATACATAGTTGTAAAGATTATAATAATCAAGCCCGGCGCTTAAATTCCGGTAGGTGTAGTTAAGTCCTGCACAGAGGGTGGACTGTTTCGCAAAGTCATAATCCCACTGGTAATATTTTGAATAAAAATGTTCGTAAAACCATGCAGGTTCGGACTTATTGTACCTTGCCTTAAGCTGCAAGGCGCCATAATATTTTTCATGAAAAATGAATTGCTGGACTGCCGAGGCATGGAGCGCAAAATCGTTTTTGTTGTAATCCATAAAAACATACTCACCCGACAGGTTCATTTTCAGGGTTTTGTAAGGCTCTATACTTATGCCCAGCGAGGGGATCAGGTTGGAGATATAATGACTTTCGTTTAACTGCCGTACACGTATATAGGCATGTTTTACCCCGACAAAATAACGCAGCCTCCGCATTGCACTGTCCGGTTTTTGTTCTGAGTTCGTCCATGCCAGGGTATTTTCCAGCTTATAAAACCAGGTGGAATCGTTCAGCGTGGTAGTATCGTCGGGCAAGAGGGGATAATAAGCAAGGTTGGGTGTTTCGTCGGTGAATTTAAAGCGCTGCCGGCTGAAATCAAGGGTATGCACTAACCTGCCCAGGTTGAATTTTTTCAGGGGACGGAGGCTGTCTTTTTTGTTAAATTCATTTTCGCGCGACAAGGTAACATAATGCTTCAGTACCACCGACGACTCACGCCAGTTGGTTTCAGCGGTTTTCAGGTTGATGTCGAAGGCGCCGGCATTATCGCCTTTGCGGTAATTGATATAAGCGGTATCGTCGGTCACTCCGCCGTTTTCCTGGGCTTTGATCCTGTTAAAAATATAGTTGACAAACACACCGTAGCGCTTGTTCCGGGTGGCATACCATGTGAATAACGATAAGGCATGGTCGTTGGTTTTCTGCCGGAAATTGTCGCGTCCCGGCGAATTGACGATACGGTAATCCACCCCCATGAACACCTGGTTGTGCACATGATGATAGTGGGTGACTCGGAAGGTCTGCTCACGTTTCATCCCCAGCGTCCAGAACAGGTTGGTATACGGCAGTAGCGAAAAGTAATTTATATGCTGCGATGTATTGAACCTGTATGCGTCAAAAGATTTCAGGCCGTACGAGAAACCACAGGCCGGGGACGTTTCAAACATCATATCTGCTGAAGCCAGTCCCACATTGCCGAGGTTGGCATTAAACACATATGATGTGCTTAGCGGGTCGTAGTTCTGGAAGCCAAAGATACTGGTGTCAATTGGTGCAGCAGAGTTCTGCGGGGCTGCGGTGGTATCAATTTTATTTATGCTGAAGCTGACAACTTTAATGGAGTCTTTGCGGGTAAGAAGCGTATCGCTGCTCTGGCTTATGGCGAAAAAAGGCAAGATGGTGAGCACGGCATATATGAGAAAAGGTAAGCGCTTCATTTCGGTTTTTTGACAAGGGCAAAGGTATTAAAAATTTCGTCGGTACAGGCGTGCCGGATGGCCTTAATAAAAACATCAGGATGGTGATGGCTTTGAAGAAAAAGAATTACCTAACCTTAGAATATGGTTTTTTGAGGGTTGCCCTGTGAGTGAATGAATTGAAAAACAAGTATAACGTCTGCAAGCATATAATGAAGCTGTATTCGTGAATCGTAATCTATCACCCGAGCTAAAACCGCACAAGCGAGAAACGACAATATACCTGAGCCATGCCCGCTTTTTTTTAAATGCTTGTTGTTAGCGTTTCACTGTTTTCGATTATTTCTACTGTTATGTCAATCATGAATTGACGGATAGATACGTTTTATTTTTATTCTTGAGTACCCTCTGAAAAGCTCCGTTTTTCTTATCCTGGGACTTTTTGCCCTTTATCCCAAAGGGAAGTCGCAGAAAATCATGTTTTTCGGAGTGGGCTCAATGTTGAATTGCTTGACCAGAAAATTAAACTCTCTTGATAGAATGAAAACCAGCCGGTAAGAATAATGCCTGGCACTATGGAGAGGTGGGTAAAAACTTGAAAGGCATGGATACGTTTATTAACTTTGGGAGTTGTTGTAATGGAACGTACTATTATTCCGCCGCTTGTGCCTGGCAGCACATCGATTAAAAGTATAAAACACGTCAATGCAGACCCCAATAATTGTTGAGACTGTTTCAAACATAGCCTTTTCTGAAAATCATCATTGCCCACACCTGAAAGGTGTGCTGATTTTCAGCAACTTCTACCATTTGGGGGGGGGGAGAGGGCAACGAAAATCATTTAAATCACTTTGTGCCACTTTGTGCACCCCTTTGTGCTTTGTGGTAAGTCAAGTAATTGAACCACTACGTTCTCTGCTGCGATCACAAAAAAAGATAATTCAAAACAAAATATTTTTGCGACACCCACAAGCAGCTAATTGAATCAGTCTGCAATAATTATTACACATGAAAACCACTTCTTTTTATGATACGTCTGGCTCTAATAAAATATTTTCATGAATAATCTGTCACCCGGTTTTAAGAACAATAAAAAAAATGTTAAAAAAGTTGACAAATGTTTTTTGCCGGTTTATATTTGTTTAAATAATATCATTACTAAAATAATATATAAACTCATAAATTATAAAGATATGATAATGAGCAGATTAAGAATTTTCATCAAAAGGTTCGTCTTTCGTTTTTCCGGCATAATGAAAAAGGGGATTGCTATGTTGTGTTTTATTGCATCCTTACCTCTTCTGGCCCAGCAACCCAGCCTTCCCGCAAATTATCTGGTCAAATCTCTGAATGATGCAGCCTTTACTTATGGGATAAGCCAGTTTTTTGATAACGGTGATTTTATCGGGCTGGGCACCAGTACACCTAAGTCAAAATTACATATCCATTCTGATGAGATGAGAATGTCGGATAATATTGTTGTCAATGAACACGGCAGTACTAAAAGTTTACCATCAATCCCGCTTTCACAATATTATGCCATTACCACCTTTCAGATCACCAATCACGCAACGGATTCGCTGGCCACAGATGGATTACTTATGGGAGTGAAGGATAAAAATGCTATTTTTACATTACAGGAAGATGGCGATATGTATTTTATCCTCGATGACCATACTATTATGTCCCTACTAAATGCAGGCAAAGTTGGAATTAACGGCAGTGTCGGCATAGGGACAAATAATCCTTTGTCGGATCTGCATGTAACCGGCAACGGTATTTTTTCCGAAACAGCTAATGCCATTATTTCTTCAGCATTTATCAGGGGAAACAATACTTTTTCCTCATCGGCAAATCCTGATTATACATGGTTTAACAATGACATGACCGGAATGTTTCACCCGGCTGCAGATGTCATTGCATTTACCAACGGTGGAACAGAATCTATGCGGATTGATAAAACCAACGTAGGCATAGGCACCGTTACGCCTCATCCCGACTTCCGCTTATCAGTGAACGGGAAGATCAGGGCGAAAGAAATAGTGGTTGAAACCAACTGGTCTGATTTTGTTTTTGAAAAAGATTATAAATTGATGCCGCTACCTGAGGTGGAAAAATATATAAATGAACACCATCATCTTCCGGGCGTGCCATCAGCTGCAGAGGTAGAGAAAAACGGTGTGGCGCTGGGCAATTCACAGGCCGTGCTGTTGCAGAAAATTGAGGAGTTGACGGTTTATATTATTGAGATGAACAAACAACTGGAATTGGTGAAAGCACAAAACGTCAGTTTACAAAACGAGATTAATGAATTAAAAAACTTGAAACAGAAATGAAAAAAATATTGTTGATTTTTATTGTAATTGCAGCATTGGTAAGTAGCTGTAAAAAAGAACGGACATTTAATAGATTATTGGGCAGACATATACTTACAGAATATACTGTTAATGGAATAGATTCATTGCAATCATATAAAGACTCATTGGGAACAGAATTCTATTTTTTTTATGATGATCTTTATGAACGCTATAAAGCACACATATTAGGATATAGCGACGTTTATGACGATCATTTAATTATCTGGCATTGGTCATTTCATAATAATTATAATAATTTGGTAGTATTTGAGACTTATTCATTTACAAGCGGCATTGGGCCTATTGGAGGGAACAAAACCCCAGACTGGGAAATTATTAAAATAAAAAATGATATTGTAAAACTTAAAACCAACTATAACAATAAAGAGTATGTATTATGTCTTATCAATAAATAAAACTAATATAGACAATAAATTAAAAAAAATCAATTCAGCATTTATATTAGTTTTTTTTATATTTAATGCATTTATGGCTTTTCCACAGATTTCAACCGATATGGTTAAGTATTGGTATTATAGAAATCGTTTAAATAATTATTTTGTAATCCCTGGAGAGCAACATGGCGAAAGCCAAATAATTTGCATCAGAAATATTATCCCGTATGAGTGGTCATACGGTAACCAAAAAAATGTTGATTATGGACAACATGGTAAATATACAGGATTATATATTGGGGTTTTAGCAACAGAATATTATTTATTAAACAGAAATGGGCAATATTATGATGCAAATAGAACAAAACAGGAACTATTTTATGCATTAAATGCTATCAAAATTTACTGGGATGAGTATGCTGAGAGTTATTTTGGATATTCAAATCAATTTAATGGCTTTTTTACCAGAGGAAGCGTCCCCTGCGATTTTCTATATCCTGAAACTAATATTGACAATAATCCCACATATCATCCAAATGCATTCACAGTTACAGGACTATCTCATGTCAGTTTATTGAATAAGGATCTGACGTCAAATGATATTTGGCATGACGCCCCAATATATAAGTTTGGAAATTCACAAACAGGAATATTTTTGCCTCGTGGACATCCAGGGTATGCTGATCATAGAACCTCAGATTATTGTAAATATCATCCTTATGCATCAGCGGTACCGACAAATAACTATAATAATGACGGCAGTAATACCAATCATCCAGAATGTTTCCATCATGATACCCAACAACATCCTGAAAGTATGAGTCAGGATGAGGCCATTTGGATTATGCTTGGTTGTGAATTAACAACAAAATTAGTAGGAGGAAGTTTAGGGGAAATGGCATTAGAAATGAAAACAAAAATACTTAACCAATTAACAAATATAGAACAGGAGTATTGCTGCTCCCATTTTCAAATATATGAACCTAACAATTATGCAATTTGTATGAATCAAGGTGGAAACACCTGGAATTATGGCAAACCACTATGTAAATTATATTTTTCAACTCCAAACCCATTTAATACTTATTCAGAATCTGATGTTTCAGAAATCCTGCAATATGAACAAAGTATTATGTGGACACTTGCATCAATAGTTCCAACTGGTGATTGGGATTTAACATGTTCATTAGCAGCTATGACAGATTCATGGAATAATACTGGTGCACGAATCAAAGCCATATCGGATAACACCAAAACACATACGTTTTTTACATTGCTTTGGGAAGTATTACAAAATAAGAAAAGGCCAGGAAATATACAAAAAGAAATAATGATTGAAACAATCGACCAAATGAATTCCTCTCCTTGCGAAGGTACATATTGTTACCGTTCAGATTATGATTCTGAGGGTCATTGGCAATTAGGAGGTATCCATCCCGATGGAGGTTGGGCATCAACATATAGATGGTGTAAAGAAATAAAAGAACAAGATCATGGAAGCGCATGGACAGGTAATTATAATGGTACTGATTATATGCTTTTATATAATTTATACCATATAGTAAACTACGCAAAATGTCCTTGTTATGTGAATTATATTGACAGGAATATAGTAGGACATATTCCTGTTTCCAGCCATTCCGATGAAACAGGCACGGGGGCTCCGATCTATTATGACTATTACGGAACAAATGATACTCCTCTCAGATTTATCGCCTTTAATACGATCAGTTCAACACAAAGGATCAATGCCTATAACCATGTTATTGATTACATTTTACATCCAGATACAGATTATGAAGAAATAGTTTATACATCGGTAGCAGCCAATGTCACGTACAAAGCCGGTGAAACTATTCATCTCAAGCCGGGCTTCCGTGTTGAAGAAGGATCATATTTTCATGCCTATATTGGAGATATTGATTGTTCAGAGTACGGAAATTCAAAACCATCAGATGAAAACGATTATCCCCACAACATGTACACCCCCTACTTCGATTCCCTGATCTCGTCGCCCAAAACGCCCTACGACCTCGAGGTTGAAGATTCCACCGGTGACAACGATTTTCTGGCGCTGGAATGTCCCGTCGACACACTGAGATTCAAAGGCATTAACGGAGATACCATTGATGAATTGTACACTTATTACTGGGATTTTGGTAACGGAATAACGTCCACTGAGGTTGACCCTGTGGTTTATTACCAGCCCGGAACCTATAATTTCACTCTCATACTCACCGATACCAACGGAGTGGCAGATACCATGAAAATTGTTCTCGAAGTACCAGATTGCGGCACACAGACCGGGACACAGGAGCAGACAACCTCGTCGTCAGCTTCTGACGCTGCCATCAGCATCGTACCAAATCCTAATAACGGCGAGATGTGGCTTTTATCAAAGGGTACTCACGAAGAGGGCTGCCGCCTGGTTATATACGATATCACCGGTAGAGCGGTTTATAGAAAACCAATTCCGCTGTTAACGGGTAAAATACAGATAAGCGCCTCCGGCCTGCTTAACGGGGTTTATTTATACACGGTAATTTCAGAACATGGAAATCTTATTGCCAAAGACAAACTGGTGATAATAAACAAATAGGTCTTTCTATTTTGTCAGCAAGAAAAAACCTTAAGAATAAAACAGGTAGCCTTGCGATTATTCCGGTCATATGGGCACATTTCCAGGCACACATTCCCTCCTTAACCAGCGATAGCAAAAACGTTAGAATCCTGATGGGATAATTAATACCTCATGTCAATTAATGCAATTCTGAGGCTGCTGTCGAGGGAATAAGATGATTCCTGAAGTGATGAACCGATAATAGTAATCCCTTTCGGCTTGTGCTAAGCAGGTTGCACTTGTGCTAAAGTTTATTTCACGATGAATTTAATAGTGGCCGTGCGGTCATCCGCATCGGACAATCTGGCCAGGTATATGCCCGACACGAAATCGTCTGAATTTAAGTGTATTACGCTTTTTTCGGAGATATCTGTATATCGTATTACATTACCCAACAGATTGTATATGGTCATGTGCCGAAAACCTGTTCCTGCGGATGTCAGGTCGAGAACACTGTTTGATGCCAGTGGTTGCGGGTATATAGTTATTTCCTGAAACCGGTTCTCTGTGTTGTCATTGCAAATGTCTGAAACAGTAAAACAATTGGGGAACATGGGATTCAGATAGACTAACTGTCCATCCTGCCTGAAACAGCTTACATCCCATTTTGTAAAGACTTTTGTGGGAATGTCGGTAACAGGTGATAATAATTGACTTACAGAACCTATTCCTTCGATGTAAGTTTCCCATAAGACATGGAACCTTTTGCGGTAATTTGTTCCGACCAGCACCGAGTCAACGGACCATACAGGGCATTTACCCCAAATGCCGTAAATAATGGAGTCCCCCGTGTTTTTTGAGAAATCGTAAAGCTGAATTTCCTGCGGAAAATATTCCATTCTCCAGAAATCCCATCCGGTATAAAATACCCTTTTGGAGGAATCTTCCCTCAGGCAGCCCATGTATAGCGAATTGGAACTCACTAAAGTGTCAAACAACTGATATACTTTTGAGTACTGCCGGGAACCGATCACCGTATCTCCGACCAACCCATAACTGAAAAAGTATGCCGCAGGATTAACCTGGTCGTTGAATTGAAAATACTGATTCCAGACCGCGTTTGAATCGGGGAAAGGAAAGTATTGCTGCCCGCTGATCACGGTCATCTGTGCCAGAGTAGTAAGAATTATTAATAGTTTTTTCATGTGCAGGAATTTATTTGTCTGATACAGATTGATCTATCCTTTTTCACTGATGTACATTAAAACATCTTTTTTTAAAATTTTTAATTCTTTTCCCTTGAATTCTATGATTTTATTATTGCTGAAATCGGAAAGCACCCGGCTGACGCTTTCGCGTGAGGTGCCTACCAGGTCGCCCAGTTCGTTTCGGGTGAGTGGAAAAATGAAATGAGTGCCATCAAAAATTTTTTCAGACATACACAGCAATGTTTCAGCTACCAGGCCGGGTATCTGTTTTTGCGACTGGCTGGTATAACGCTGGTAGTCATTCAGTTCATTCTGACATAATTCGATGATGATCTCATAGGCAAATTTCCCATTATTGTAAATAAAAGCACGGAAAAGGTTGATATCAATGAAGCACACGGAAGCCTCGGTAATGGCTGATGCCGAAAACTGGTTGATTTTATCTCCGAGACTGGTAGGGAGTCCTAAATAAGAAGGCGCTTTTACGATACGCAATATTTTTTCGCGTACAGGCCCGTGCATGTGGATCTTTGCTATACCGCTTTTCAGAAAGGCAACATTGAGAGATAAGGCGCCCTGACGGAAAATATTATCGCCCTTTTTGAAATGAACCTCAACGCTGTTCTTCTCCATCACTTCCATCTGCTCGGGAGGCAGGCTGCTGGCAGCTGCGCACTTTATTGTGCATTGATTGCATTTATCCATATCGTATTTTTTGATTCTAAAAGTAAGAAATAAAAATGACAAAATGTGATTTAAATCACATTATTTGTTGCAATACCTCACATGAAGTTTTGTTCAATGTATGTATAACATGTTTAATTTTGCCGTAAATAATAAAAAAACAAAACTATGAGCAATGAACTAGAAAATCAGATTCTTGAGTTGCAGAAAAAGATCGGCAAAATAGAAAAAGGAACAAAGGATCAGCTTTCGATGGTTGTATTTTCAGGTGACCTGGATAAGATTCTGGCAGCCATGATTATCTCTACAGGTGCGGCTGCATATGATATGAAAGTGAAACTCTTTTTTACGTTCTGGGCCACTGCTGCATTGCGAGACCCCAAAAAATCAGTTTCCGGCAAAAACTTTATGGCTAAAATGTTTGGCATGATGCTGCCCAAAGGTATGAACAAAATAAAATTATCAAAAATGCACATGATGGGTATGGGAACAAGCATGATAAAAGGACTGATGAAAAAGAAAAAAGTGGCCTCCCTGCCTGAGATGTTTAAAACCGCGGGCGATCTGGGTGTGGAAATAAACATTTGCGAGATGTCCATGGATCTGATGGGATTTAAACGCGAGGAAATGATCGATTATCCCCACATGAATGTCTGTGGTGTGGCTACATTTTTGGCGGATGCACAGGAAAGTAAAGTTCAGTTATTTATTTAAACAGGCATTTTTTTTAACCGCAAAGGACGCTAAGATTTACCGCAAAGGACGCGAAGGAAGAAATGACAGAGAACGAGCTATCAAATAAAGTTATTGGGCTTGCAATTGATGTTCATAATGCATTGGGCCCGGGTCTTCTTGAAAGCGCTTATAAAGAATGTTTATTTTATTCAATTAAACAAAATGGATTATTTGTCATAAAAGAAAAGGCGATGCCTTTGGTATTTAATGAGGTGAAACTTGATTGTGGTTACAGAATAGATCTGCTTGTTGAAAATAAATTAGTTATCGAAATCAAAAGTGTTGAAGCTATAAATGATATTCATTTGGCTCAAACCTTGACTTATCTGAAACTTGGCGATTTTAAGCTCGGTCTGCTAATTAATTTTAATGTACTAAAACTAAAAGATGGTATCAAAAGGGTGGTAAATAATTTGTAAATTCTTTGCGCTCTTTGCGTAAAATCTTTGCGAAGCGCAAAGCGCCTTTGCGGTTAAAAGGAAATAATTATAAACCAATAAAAAATAAAAATCATGACAACAGAAGAATTAAAAAACATTACAGCAAATCAGGTTGTGGACGCACGCGGAACTGCATGCCCGGGCCCATTATTGGCAGCAAAAAAAGCAATCGGCGAGATTGAATCAGGAGAAATTATGGAGATTTTATCTTCAGACGAAGGTACCAAACACGACATTCCCAGATGGTGCGAAAAAATGGAACATGAATTTCTGGGAATACTTGAAGAAGACAGCTATTCAAGATTGTTCTTGAAAAAGGCATAACAGTTCGCCATCGCTAACAGCCTAACAACCTAACAACCTAACAGTCTAACAGTCTAATAGCCTAATACCCTAATAGCCTAATAGCCTATTATTTCCTATCAGTAGTTTACTTCATTATTAAGGTGCCGGCGGTGTTCTTGTATTAATTTATCATATATATTATTAGTATGTCAAACGAAACTTACAAACCGAAAATCCTGGTGTTCTCAACGGATAAAATCTCTGACCCGGGCATCGACCAGGCGGGCCTGCGCAAAATACATTATTCCCCTTCGGTGTATGTGATCAGTATGCCTTGTTCTTCGGGTATCAAGCCAAAATGGATCATGCATGCCCTGGAAAAAGGTTTTGATGGCGTATTTATCGCTGCCGACGGGCACGAATGTTCTTACAGCCCTAAATGTGCCGAGCATACCAATAGGATCATCACCGAAGCCCAGGAAATGATGAAAACCAAAAACATCAGTCCCAAGCGTATCCGTATGGCCGCTATCTGTTCGGTATGTGCTGAGCCATTCTCGAACCACATGGACACGTTTAGTCGAATTTTGGCCGAACTGGGAGATATCAACTCTGAAATTAACAAAGCTCAATAATTGAATTAAACATTGATTTCGATTCATATGTCAGAAAAAAATAAAAAATTTGACACACTGGTAATAGGCGGAGGTATCGCGGGGCAAGAGGCAGCGTTGAGTCTTGCCGATATGAACCACCAGGTGCTGCTGGTAGAAAAAGGCCTTTCTATCGGTGGTAAGATGATACAGCTTAGCAAGGTGTTTCCAACACTTGATTGTGCTGCCTGCATCACCACCCCAAAAATGTCGGAAACGGCCCGCCATCCGAATATTACGCTGATGCTCAACAGCGAAATTGAGGGCATCACCAAATCGGGAAACGATTTTCTGGTTGATATTGTAAAAAATCCCCGTTATGTCATTCCCGAAGCCTGCACCGGCTGCCAGGAATGTGAGGTGGTATGTCCCGAAATCCGTAATGATGAATATAATTGCAATCTTGCCGGACGCAAAGTGGCTTATATCCCTTTCAGCCTTGCAAATCCCCGGATCGCCACCATCGAACGCAAGGACACTTCTGCACCCTGTATCAACGAATGTCCGGGCGGTGTAAAACCGTACGGGTACATCACACTGGCAAGAAACGGGCAGTACGAAGAAGCCATGAAACTGCACCTCGAAGATATTCCTATCCCGGGCAGTCTCGGGAGGGCTTGCTACTCGCCTTGTCAGAATGCCTGTACGCGCTCAGGCCTCGACCAATCTGTGGATATAAGAAAAATAAAAAGATTTTTTACTGATTATTACTACGAAAAATTTCCCGAGGCTCCGGTTCAGAATATTGAAATAAAAAGCGGGAAAAAAATTGCGGTTATTGGCTCCGGCCCGGCAGGACTGACAGCCGCTTATCATCTCGCATTGAAAGGCCATACGGTCAAGATATTTGAATCCGCTTCACAGGCTGGAGGCATGTTAAAACTCACTTTGCCCGAATACCGTTTACCTAAAGATGTTGTTGACAGGGACATTAAAAATATTACCTCACTGGGTGTTGAAATAGAACTCAATAAAAAAATTACGAATATCGAAGAACTGAAACATCAGGGGTTTGACGTAGTCTTTGTTTCGGTTGGTACCCACGAAACCACAAAGCTTCATGTGGAAGGTTCCAAACTGGAAGGTATCGTTTCCTGTCTCGATTTCCTGCGTGATGCCAACATTGGGAAAAAAGAAGATCTGAACGGTAAAAAAGTAATGATCATTGGCGGCGGCAACACGGCTATCGATGCTGCCCGTACATCGCTCAGGCTGGGAGCAGCCAGGGTTATCGTGGTATACCGCCGCAGTCGCGAAGAGATGCCCTGCTTTGCACCGGAAATCAGAGAAGCGGAAGAAGAAGGTGTTGAAATTTTAATTCTACGTAATCCGATAAAATTTATTGGCGAAAACAATAGGGTAACCAAAGCCCAACTGATAAAAATGAGGCTTTCCACTCCCGATGAAAGTGGCCGGAAAATTCCGGTTCCCATAGAAGGATCTGAATATCTTGAAGATGTCGATTTTGTTGTGGAGGCTATCGGGCTTCAGCCATCCACTTCAGTATTTGCCAGGGAGTTGGAACTCAATAAAAACGGAACGATCAAAACAAATAAAATAACGTTACAGACAAAAACACCCGCTGTTTTTGCAGGCGGTGACAGCGTCAGTGGTTCCTCCACAATTATTGAAGCCGCCGGTCAGGGTAAAAGAGCCGCTTTTTATATCGATAGGTTTTTAAACAACCAAAGTTTAGATGTTGAATTTGGAGATAAACTTCCTGCTATTGATAAAACGAAGGTGCTGGAAAACTATAAAGGCAGCAAAATACCTTCGGTGCATGGAGGGATGCGGGCGCCAAAAGAACGGGCAAAAGATTTTGAAGAAGTTGAACTGACATATACCGAGCAGGAACTCATGGACAGTACGCAGCGCTGCCTCGATTGCAGCAACTGCCGCGAATGTCATCAGTGCCTGAACATTTGCCCGGCAAATGCCATCGACTTTTCACAGAAAAAAGAAGTTCATACTATTAGTGCAAAATCTGTTATCGTAACTACCGGTTATAAATTATTCCCTCCCGAAGGAAAACCCGATTTTGGGTATGGAAAATATCCCAACGTGATCGATTCCATGCAAATGGACAGATTGATAGCCCCGACAAGGCCTTTTAACAATGTGCTGCGCCCGGGCGATGGAAAAACTCCTGATAATATCGCCTATATATTATGCACGGGATCAAGGGATTCCGCTATTGAAAACCGTGCGTGCAGCATTGAATGCGGCAACAACCCGATATGTTCTCAGATTTGCTGCATGTATTCTATTAAACAGGCACAGTTGCTCATGGGTGCGCTGCCCATGGCGGACATTACGATCTATTACATTGATATCAGGGCTTTTGGCAAGGGTTATGAGGAATTCTTCCAGCAGTCAAAGTCCATGGGGGTGAATTTTGTGAAAGGAAAAGTAGCAAAAGTTACCGGGAAAGACGATAAGAGCGGCGATTTGATACTTCGTTATGAAGATATTACCACAGGGATGCTGAAAGAAGCAAAACACGACCTGGTAGTGTTGTCCGTTGGCGTTCTTCCGAATAAGGAGATTCCTCAAATGTTTAAAAACGAGGCGCTTCTACTGGACGACTTCAATTTTGTGAAACAGGTTGATGAATTGGTAAGTCCCTCATTGACAAGCATTGAAGGAGTTTTTGTGGCTGGTGCTGCTTCCGGGCCTAAAGACATTCCTGATTCGATATTATCTGCCGGTTGCGCTGCTACCGAGGTGGCGGGTTACTTAGCAAAGCCAAAATAATCTTAAGAATCAATTGAAACAATTATATTAAAGAAACTAATTTATTAATAGAAATATTATCTCGCAAAGACGCAAAGGCGCAAAGATAAGAGAACATAAATTATGACAGAAAACGAATTGTCAAAAATTATTGTAAACACTGCTTTCCGGATTCATAATAAACTTGGTCCGGGTTTACTAGAATCAGTTTATGAAGAAATAATGTATTATGAATTGAGTAAACAGGGGTTGAATGTTGAACGACAAAAAGGAATACCTGTAATTTGGGATGAGCTGAGAATGGAAATTGGTTTTAGAGCAGATTTAATTATCGAAAGAAAAGTAATCATTGAATTAAAATCAGTAGAAGCAATTGCTCCGGTTCATCCGAAACAATTGCTGACTTATTTAAAGTTAACTGGTCTTAAACTGGGATTACTAATTAATTTCAATGAGCCTTTAATAAAAAATGGATTTACCAGAATTGTTAACAATTTATAATGAAATTTGCGACTTAGCGTCTTTGCGAGAACAATAAAACATAGTGTCTTCGTGCCTTCGTGGCTAAATAAATAATAAAATTATGAAAGAAAGAATAGGCGTTTATATTTGTCATTGCGGGGGAAACATCTCTGATTATGTGGATGTGGAAGAATTGAGCAAATTGCTGAAAGACGAGAACGGGGTGGTCATTTCCAAAGATGTGATGTTTGCTTGTGCCGACTCAAACCAGAAAGACATGGTGAAGGATATACAGGATTATAATCTGGATGCCATTGTCGTCGCCTCCTGTTCCCCCAAGCTCCATCTCCATACTTTTAAGGGCGTTGCCAACCGGGCAGGGCTGAATCCTTCGAATTATGTCCAGGTAAATGTGCGCGAACAATGTTCTTGGCCACATTCCGACCAACCCCGTGAGGCCACCGTAAAAGCCCTGGGGCTTATCAAAGCCGGTATCAGGCGGGTGGAACAGTCGGAATCACTTGAAAATATTGATATTACCGTGAAGAAATCAGCTTTGGTTGTAGGAGCGGGAGTAGCAGGAATGAAAGCTGCCATAGATCTGGCGCAAATGGGGATAGAGGTGTATCTTCTTGAAAAAGAATACTTTGTTGGAGGACATATCACTCATAATGATAAGCTGTTTATGAGCGGACAAAACGGGAAAGAGATCGTTGCAAAGCTTTATGAGCAAATGAAATCCTATTCCAATATCACGCTTTTTACTGGAGCTGAAATCGAAAAAGTATCCGGAAGCCTTGGCAATTTTACCATTGATATAAGCATACGCCCACGATATTTCAAGGTTAAAAAAGATACGGCTCCTCTGCTTCAGGCAATGCAGGACTGTGATGTGATGGTGCCCGATACGTTCAATTATGGCTTAAGCCAGCGCAAAGCTATTTATAAAAATTACGACGGGGCTTTGCCCGATATTCCTGTGGTAGATGCCCAAGCACTGAAAGACCACCCTGATTTTGTTCAGAAACATGCTGCCTGTATTGATCTCAATCAGCAGCCGGAATCAATTTCACTGACTGCGGGCGCCGTGCTTGTTTCGACAGGTTTCGACCATTACAAACCCAAGGAAAATGAGTTTGGTTATGGGGTTATACCACAGGTAGTTACCATTCATGAGTTCAACCGTATGATGGAGCAAAGTCCTGAAAGGCTGATATATAACAATAAGGAAATCACCAAAGTAGCTTTCATCTACTGTGTAGGAATGCGCCAGAAAAAAGGCGAAAATAAGTATTGTTCAAGAACATGCTGTACGTCAACTATTCAGACTTCCATCCAGCTAAAAGAAAAATATAAAGACATCACTGCTTTTCATCTTTACAGGGATATCAGGACTTACGGGAAACAGGAGCTGCTTTATGAGAAATCGTCGAAGCAGGGTGATATTTATATTCGTTACGATGAAAAGGAACCTCCGGTAGTGGAAGGTAACGGGAAGACAGCTTTGATAAAGGTAAAGGATTACCTGACCTCAAAAACTGAACTCGAAATTGATGCCGATCTGGTGGTTTTGGTCACAGGAATGGTATCGCGTGAAGACAGCCAGCATATCTCTGAAAAATTTAAAATTCCTATTGGTAGTGATAAGTTTTTCAATGAGATACACCCAAAACTCAAGCCGGTTGAAACGGTTATCAAAGGCGTTTATATTGGTGGTTCCTGCCAGGGACCCAAAAATATTTCAGAATCAGTTCAATCCTCGCTTTCAGCCGCAGCAAAGATAAATGCATTACTGAAAAGCGGAACCATTTCTCTCGATCCGATCGTTGCCCGGGTGAATACAGATGCCTGCTTATGGTGCGGCAAATGCGCCGAAGTGTGTGAATATACGGCTATAAGGGAGATTGAACAGAATGGCAAGCATGTTGCCTTTGTTAACAAAGCTATTTGTACTGGCTGTGGAATCTGCGCTCCTGTTTGCCCGGTGAATGCCATTGAAATAGCTCAGTATACCGATGCCGAAATTGAAGGGATGATTGACGGGTTTATGGAGCAGGCAGTAATTCCGGAAAGGTCAGAAACAACTGAGGAAAAGTCAGAAGAAACCGGCGTACTGATGATGAAGGAGTTTCCGCAGATATGGAAAACGATACTTGCGTCAATTGATGGCGGTAAAAAAACCATTCCTCAGATTGCAGAAGAACTTAACATTAACAAAGATATTGTCACATACCATATGATGACAATGAATAAATACAGTGTTGTGATGGCCGATGGCATGGACGAAAAAGAAGCATATTATTATTATAAAAGAAAATACTAAGAAATGGCAAGAGTAAATCCCGATTTTGTAAAAAGTATCCGTAAATACGGAGCGGACGATTTTAGTGCATGTTACAGTTGCGGAACCTGCACAGCCATTTGTTCGCTTACCGATAAGGACAATTCATTCCCAAGGAAGATGATCCGGCATACTATGCTGGGGCTTGAAAGCGAGCTAAAATCATCTGTAGATCCCTGGTTGTGCTATTATTGCGGTGACTGTTCAACGAACTGCCCGCGTCAGGCCGATCCCGGTAATCTGATGATGGCTGTGCGGAGGTACCTGATCTCAAAATACGATTGGACAGGGCTGTCGGGGCTATTGTACCGCAACCTGGCAGGATATATCATTGCTTTTTTAATAGTTATCGCAGGCATTCTTGGTTTGTTTGTTTCTGGCGGTTTCAGCCAGGAAGAATGGATGGAATATGGCCATTTGTTTGAAATGTTTGCTATCGGCGGGGTATTCCTGATAATTTTTGTTCCAAACCTGTTGCGTATGTGGTATATGATAGTTTGGAAAAAGACAAAAAAATTCGACATCAAAACCTATTTTGTTTCTCTAAAAGAACTGTTTGTCCATATGTTTACCCAAAAAAGGTCCTTGTCGTGTGATGAAAAAAAACCTGATAAACTATGGTGGTTTGAGCATTTCATTCTCGTTATAGGTTATCTCACATTGTTATTTACCACTGTTTTTCTCGATTGGTTTGGCTCACAAAGTCTTTTTGTTATAGTTTTAGGTTATCTGGTCAGTGCAATTATTTTCATAGTAACATTTGATTTTGTTATCCGCAGGATACGCAAACGCAGCCAGAAAAGCTCTTTTTCACATCCGTCCGACTGGTTTTTTGTTATCTGGCTTTTTATGATGGGGTTCAGCGCTTTTCTGGTGCGCCTGTTTATTGATACCGGCATTCTCGAAAACCATTTCTGGATGTACCTTTTTCATATTACCGTGCTGGTTCAGTGGGCGCTGATAATCGTTCCCTTTGGCAAATGGACACATTTTCTGTACCGTTCTTTTGCCATGTATTTTTCAAATATCCTTGTTTCTCAAACAACAATAAATCAAAAAAATAATAAACTTAAATAATTATAAAAATGGAAATTATAGTAACTTTCGACGGAAACAAAAAAGTAAACGCCCATGTACGTAACCATATCGTAAAAACCGACCAGCCTGTAAATGGCGGAGGAGACGACACAGCAGTGTCACCTTATGAATTATTTTTAGCTTCATTGGCAACCTGTGCCGGCATTTATGTTAAGGGCTTTTGCGACAACAGGAACATTCCTGCCGAAAACATTACCCTGACACAAAGCCACGAATTCAACGAAAAAGGCTTGCTGAACAAAGTGGAATTATGCATTAACGTGCCAAAAGACTTCCCTGAAAAGTATGTGGATTCACTTATTCATGTGGCAAGCCTATGCAAAGTAAAACAACAGTTGATGTCAGCTCCCGAACTGTCAGTTAAATCAAAAATCATCGAATAACCCTAACAGTCTAACAGCCTAAACCCATAACATGCTAACATTCCTAAAAAACTTGTTTTCCCCGAAACCCGCTGCCGATTTTGCTGCATTGATTAAACAGGGCGCAACCATTATCGACGTCAGGTCAAAAGGAGAATTTCAGGCCGGACATTTGAAAGGCTCCATCAACCTACCGTTGAAAAATCTGTCCGATAATCTTTCAAAAATAAAAAAAGACAAGCCGGTGATTACCTGTTGTGCTTCGGGTGCACGCAGCGGGGTGGCGAAAAACGTGCTGAAAGCTCAGGGATATGAAGCCTTCAACGGCGGACCATGGGAGAGCCTGAAAAAATATTGCAACCGATAGGTTTACTGTATTGAGCTGATGCTGAAAACATCAAAACCATTTTCTTTGGCCAACTGCATAGCTGCCTGATTCTGCATGATATAAGTGCCTTGTACGTTAAAATCCCATACATGGGGAGTTTCGAACCAACTCTCCACATTCATCACCAGTTCAATGGTGCGCGTTTCATTTTTGGCAAGACTGAAGGATGAACCGGGCAAATCAACAGTAAAATAGTTTTGTACAAAACCAATTATTGAATCAATGCTGGTACCTGTTCCTGAGTAAATCTGTCCAATGCCAAGGTGAAACTCGTAGGGCATGGTTTGTGATACGCCGTCACTCCACTTGCCGTTGAGTTTAAGATAGTGATAGCCGCCTCCGAGAAATTCGGGCCAGAACATATTGTTTTCCGGTGGGTTTACAAACATAAAAGACTGGTTTTTGGCTTGCGAAATGCCAAAAGTAAACGAAATGGAGTTGTAGGTTCCGGCGGGTATCGAATCCAGCACATTCCAGGTACAGGTCGAAGGCAGGTCGGTGTCAACATAATGTATGTCGTCCCAGGCTTTTATCATAAAGTTGCTTCCGTCAGCGTTGTGCAGCGTGACATCAGAAATAAAATACTGTATTTCGTTCACCATGTAATGGTTGCCGGCGGCATTGACGTATTTTAAAGTATCCACCTCAACAGACTGGCCGTCAACTTTGTGGGCAAACTTCAACACAATTTTTCCTGTATTTTTATCTTCCGGTATTGGTTTTTCTTTTTTACATGCTGAAAATAAAACCACAATAATAAATAAGGCCACAGGGATTAAAAATGTTTTTTTCATGCGTATTATTTGATTTTAATAGGGTATAGTTCCCGAAACGGTTAACGGTTTTGTATTGTCATCCGTGCGGGAGGCTTCTTTGTAAACTCTATCATCCACAAAGATAGTCGCTTTGACGAACGATAAGGTGGCCGTGTCCCTGACCGAAATATAAACAATATCGCCGGCATCAGCCCAATATGTTTTGATAATTTTCTTTTCACTGGCGCTCTGGGTTGGAATATATTCGGTTTGCAGGGTTCCTGTTTCGTCAAGATAGGAAGCGGTGAATCCCTGCTGTGAGTTGGTCACATAATAGGTTACCTTGTGGGCATTTTTCTTTTCACATCCCGAAAGAATTATCAGGGTAACAAGGCTTATGAGGATGAAAATATTTTTCATGGTTTATAAGTGTTAAATGTTGAAACATAAATTGATATAAAACACGCGTCCAGGTTCATACAACTTGGTTGGCAAGCCTAACATCTTGCGGTTCAGGTGTTCGTAATACGCCTTGTCGAACAGGTTATTCACCCCTCCACTGACACGTATATGGTCATTATATGTATAGCTGATGCCCATGTCAAACAGTGCGAAGCCTGGCGTAGATGGCTCGTAAAAGGCCTTCGACACATACCCTTGGTCCAGTACGATACGGGCACCTATTTTGGGGATGAGTTTTTTCTTAAAAAACTTATAACTAATATTTATGTTGGCTTCCAGCGGAGGTATCTCGGATATGGCGTCTTTTTTCAGGACTTCTTCTCCCACCACCTGCTGGCTGATTACCCGGGTAGGGTCGAGGATTTGTTTGGTTACATCATAAATGGTGGCATGAGTATAGGCTACCGTCACATGTGCACCCAGTTTGTATGTTTCGGGCAGAGTATAACCAAACTCAAAGCCCGTGAAAGAGGCATGTCCGGCATTATAAAACTCTTTAACTCCCAAAACGTTCATACTCAGTGGCTTTTGTAATGATGGCGGGATCAGCCGGCCGGTAATGTAATTCTGTACCAGCGAATAAAAAACATTAAATTCTGCTGCTCCATATTTTTCGTGTTGGAATTTTAGTGACAGGTCTGCTTCATTGTTATTTTCCGGTTTGAGTTTGGGATTGCCGAAATAGTCATAATTATCATAACCTACAGGCAGTAAAATGATGAAGCGTTCAACCATATTCGGACTGCGTGTGCCGCGGCCTATGCATAATCCCAGGGAAAAGTGCCTGCCCAGTTGTTTGGTAGCGCCCACATTGAAGCTGAAGTTGACAAAGCTGCTTTTGGTGTCTTCATTGGATAACAGTACCGGAGTTATTCCGCCTGATGGCATGCCAAGAACTTCTATTTTCTCTGAATTGGCCGAGTTTATATCCAGTCGTACCGCACCTATCAGGTCGAAGGTGCCTAATGCAGTTTTAAATTCGCTGATGATCCCGATATTTTGTATGCGGGCTTTATTCCACAATGCTTCAATTTTTTGAGGGATCTTGCCGTTTACGGGAGGTTGCATTATCAACGTCTTGGTGCGGTCGCCGTCTTTAGTAATATATTGATAATCAGCTCCAAAAAACAAAAAATACTGATCTTTGAATTTCAGGTTTACGCCCGTGCGCATACCCAGGGTATTAGCATCAACATCCGAAACAGCAACCATATTGGTGTCGGCATTGGCCCTGGATTTGTTATCCATGATGTGATTTACCATGGCATAGTTCGCTTTGAAGTAAGCCCCGCTGAATATTCCCTGATGTTGGCTTGTGCTATAGGTCAGGCCCATGATGTTTGAATTATCTTCACGTTCGTCCATGGGCAGGGCAGGAAAATAAACGTTTTTATGCAGTGTTCCCTGGTAGAAAAGGCTGAAATTGTGTTTTTCAGCAGGGGAGAAGCCAACTTTTCCGCTGTAACTGTATTTCAGAAATGAGGATTTATAGATGTTGTCGTTTCCGTCGTCGTAATTTCCGTATTGCATGCGGTTTCCGGTGAGCAGAAAATTGATTTTTTTTGTGCCGCCTGTAACCGCCAGGTGTTCTTTGTTGCCGTTCCAGTTTGATTCATAGCCTGTGGATATCCGGGAGTGGATCTCGAAATTTTCACCGAATTTAGGCTGGTAGGTCGATAAGTTTATTACCCCGCCAAACGACGGACCATAACGTAAGGCATAAGGTCCTTTGATGATTTCTATTTGTTCCACATCATCAATATCGATATGCGAAGTGGTGGGATCCATGCGGTTAGGACAGCCTCCTTCAATTTCTATGGCTCCGTTTATCAGTGTCATTAGCTGGCTGTATTTAAAGCCGCGCACCACCGGGTCGATGTTTGCCCCGCCCTTTCGCAACCCGGATACGTTAGGGATATTGCGTAAAGCATCACCCACATCGCGCAGCATATTTTCTTCCATTTCGGATTTTACAACAACATTCCTGATAAAAGGGATTCGCTTTGTCGCGTATTCGGTAATTTCAACAGTTTCAAGGAATATCGTGTCCCTGGTTTCCTGCGCTACAGCAAAGGATGCCATTGTGATAAACAGAATAAAAAAGACAGATCGGATTTTCATGAAATATAGTTTTTGGTTCGTAATTTATTGTTTAATATTATTGTGGCAGGCTGGCCGGAGGTCCGTAGTCCGGATTGGTCAGCAGGGTTTCATCGGTCAATGTCAGGAGAAAAGCTTTCAGGTCTGCTTTTTCCTGAACGGTCAGTTGTGCACCGTTTTCACCTATATGGTGCATCAGCGGGTTGATATTAGGTGACCATATCAGGTGATGGCTGTAAAATTCAATAACTTCATCCAGGGTGGCATACCGTCCGTCGTGCATATAGGGGCCTGTCAGCTCAATGTTGCGAAGGGTAGGCGCTTTGTATGCCCCATGGTCCATGGGATCGCCCGTCACCGAATACCTGTCGCGCGGATCGTCAAAAACAGAATCGCCGCCATTGTTGTAAAAAAGATTGGTGGTAAACAGCGGATTGCCATCCCCGCCGTGGCAGTGAAAACAATCGGCGCCTTCTTCGGTAACAAAAAGCACAAAACCATTGAGTTCCGATGGCGTCAGCGATCCATCACCCCTGAGCCACCGGTCACATTTTGAATTATAGGAAACGATGCTGCGGATAAACTGTGATACGGCTTTTGCCATACGTTCAAAAGTTATTTCTTCGGTGCCAAAGGCTTTTTTAAAGAGTGGCTTATATCCCGGGATGCTGCTAATCAAAGCTTTGGATTTATTGGTGTCATTAAACATTTCGTGAGCAGCATGCACACCCATCCAGCACAGGTCTTCGAGGCGCCTTCTTGATGTATTTGGGTTGCTGGAATGTATGATGCCGTTCCATAAATATCCGTTTGAATTATATACAAGGTTGAAAAGCGGCAACATAACATGAGGAGTGGGGACTCCTGTTATGCCATGGGTGAAGCCTCCCGGATAATCAGGATGGTTTATGCCACATTCAAAAGCATTTTCCTGAAGGTGACATGTTGCACAAGTCATCAGTGAGTCTGGATGAGACCGCCCTCCAAAACGGCCGTCATAAAAAAGGTAGCGGCCCAGTTCAACACCTTCCACCGTCATGGGGTTGTCGGCAGGAATATTCATGGTGGTGGGAAAGTACCATGGCCGGGTGATGGTGTATGGTGCAGGGTTATATCCTTCATCTTTAGGTTCGGGGAGCGGGTCGGTTTTTTTACAGGAAAACATTAAAAAATAAACGGACAACAAAAAAATTGCAGTTAATATGATCCAAATCTTATTTTGTATGAAATTTTTCATTTTTATCACCTATGAAAAACTTTTCAATCTTTTTCCTGAATACAAAATTAATAAAATAAGCTTATTAAACAAAAGGCTTTGAGGAAAAGCATTTTGTTATCACGGAAAACGAATTGAATTGCCGGATTGTAAGGTTTGGGGTGTTTTTAGTTAATACCTTACTGTAATTTGCTGCTCATTCACGGCATCAAATATTATGAAGTTTGTGTGATCTTTTTCAACAATTCTGGCCCTGCCTGTCCGTGCTTCTGCTGAAGAAGGCTTTTTAACGGCAGCCACAGCCATATTTTTGAGGCTTATACCATCGGGAGCCTTGACTGTTATCGTGGCCGTTTCGCCATTATCATTTATGAAAAACCGGGTTTGTCCGAGTTTTTCCCAGTAATCTGCCACGGATTCAATGGTGGTGATCCAGGTGTTGTCCAATTTTACTTTGCTCACTAAGCGAATCAAAGGAACCATGGTGGAATCGTTATAGCCGACATACATGGGGTGTCCCAGGTAAACCATCAGGCCGTTGTAAGGCTTTATGGCATATTCCCAGGTGTTCATCAGGTACTGCTCATAAAGTTTAGAATCTTTTTCAATGTTATCTTCAGAATAGTTGCCGGCAAGAACCTTTTTGTAGAAAAAATAATCGTCATTTAATATAGGTGATATCTCAAGCATACCGGTATACTTGTATAGTCCGTTTGCTGAAATGCAGATGTTGTAAGGGAAAACGCAGCCATAAATAGTTTCCAGGTTATCAACCCCTATGCTTGAATCGAAGCGGTATTTCCGCCCCGATAAACACTCAAATCCGGGGTAGCTGCTTTTGGTAAAAGGAAATCTGAAACCGGAAAAACCTCTGTTCCAGAAAATCTCATTGGAAATGACATTTTTGTTTATCTCATAATACTGTGCCGTTTGATGGTTGAGTTTCGTAAAACCGTTGGATTGTAATGAATACTCGGTTAAGAAATTCCTGACGTTGCTGTCGGGTTGTTCGTTAACAAATATTGTCGGAATGATATTTTCATTATTAAAAAAGCCGGTTACTCTTTTGTATTCACTTACGTTGCCCGACGAATTCAGTGTAGCGCAGAATGCATACCTGTGTGCATCAGGCCATATATTTAAACGAAAAGAACAATGGTTGATCCTGTAAAATGCGGCCAATACATATTGATAAAACTCCCGTATCTGTGCGGCTCCCCAGTATCCGCCTGCGTTGGCCGGATGAAGCAGGTATGAGGTCGGCAGTAAAAAAGTCATGCCTTTGTAATATCTGTTCTGCATTAGTGCCGGGATGCTGTCATCAGCGCTGATCCAGTTTGCAAGCACGTTCAGGCTGTCTGAAACTATGGTATCCGTTACGAGTATCCAGATATCTTCTTTAAACTCAGGAATAAAATTTCCTTTCAGGTCTTCCGATATATATCCGTCACTTCGGTAACCTTTCATATCCTTTTCTACCAGCGACACTCCGAAACATTCGCCCAGCGCCCAGTTGCCCGGTGTTATCATCCCGTATAAACTGGTCCTGTCGGTAGCATCCGGAAAGTTTCGGCCTATATTATCGCCAGCCACCAGCACCCCGCCGTTTTTTACCCAGTCGCGTATGGTTTTCAGTTCATCATCAGACATATAGGTCAGTGAATATTTCCGGTCGGCATCATGGTAACCTGCAGCTGTGGATAATATCATAATATTGTACTGGCTGAGTTCTTTGGGATTCAATAATATATCC
Source organism: Bacteroidales bacterium (assembly GCA_035389045.1). Classification (GTDB taxonomy): domain Bacteria; phylum Bacteroidota; class Bacteroidia; order Bacteroidales; family CAIWKO01; genus CAIWKO01. Next base: position 45,818 of record DAOORA010000010.1, read on the forward strand.
CTTGATTTCATTGTGACAAAGGCGCCGAGCTGATTGAAAGTCTGCGCTGCTATAATCACTCCTTCGGGAAGGACACCATTGCCGGCATTGGAGCCTGTGGTGACGATCAGCACCCGTGGCAGCATATAACCTTCCTCTGTTGTTTGGTGCGCTTCCTTTTGTGCCTGTCTGTCCCGGCAGGATGACAGTATGGTGATGGAAATGAGGAAGAATAAAATAAATCTTAATATTTTCATTAATCTAAAATTTCAATGGTTACATCCTGATTCGGATATACGTTAAAAAATAACTTATTTTCTCTGGCGTTGTAAATACCATCGGAGGCACAGTTGGTTATCCTGAATTTCTTATAGGGTGTCGAGGCCTGTATGGTCATGGGATGATTGTAAATATCCGGGTCTAAATTTACTTCAGCACGCAGAAATATGGTGTTTTTATTAAGGGTGGTTTTTATCACGGCTTTGGTTCTTTCTATGATGTATTTTCCTATAGCAGAAACCGGTGCGATCCAGTACCCTGAATTTCTGACTATTCGTATTTGTTTTACGAAATCTTCAGGCGTGACCGTATAGGTATTGACCACATGGTGGGCCTCATACAATTTATATTCTTTGGCCACCTTGGGAAAAATATGATGATATAATAGCACCGTCCATAAACCTTTGTTTTGGTTAACAATGGAATCCAGTTCAGCTATGCCGGGTTCCTGTGAATTTAAAAAAACTATGCTGTTCAGGTTCATTAAGTTAGCAACATTATTAGGTACCGATGTTTCGTTACCGGTCCTGCCAAAAAGAAAACCGGCATTTTGCGCTGCCTTTATAACTTTTGGCGGCGAATTAGAATACGTATAATGTATGACGGGGATTTTAATGCCAAGCTTTGCTTCGAGGCTTTTTTTGGCATCCTGAAATTCCTTAGTGATCTGCTCCAGGGACAACAGCTCATATCTGATATGTTCGTTTCCATGGAAAGAAATTTCGTGGCCTTCGTAAATGATATCATGAACCTGCCTGAATCCGAGCCTTTTAATAGAGAAACTGCCTTCTTCGGCGATAAGCGAAGGTATTTCGCTCAGCCAGGCCCTGACCAGTCCAAAGTTTGCCTTTATATTGTATTTGCCCAGCACAGGCAATGCATACTCATACTGGTTGTAATCGGCATCATCAAATGTAATGGAAATAGCTCCGGGCATGTTATTATAATAATCACAAACCGAGAATGTAGTGGGGGAATCTGAATTCATCCCGTCTGTATCTGCCGGAACCTCCATTTTGGCGAATAACACGGCCAAAGTATCGTAGAGTGGTTTTAACCGGACTGTATATGCCGGCATTTCCCATTTTTTCCAATGGAAATGGTTGGGCTTTAACGTAGGTTCTTTGTCGGTTAAGTTGCCTTTTTTATCTGTGGTATAGTAAAAAATATTAAATCCGGATGTTTCCGAACTTTCGATGGCCCCGGTATTATCAACATCGTCGAGTACAGATCGTGAAGAGGGGTCGCTGACATGGAGCAAAAGCCAGGGCAGACGCAGTTCGATCACCCCGGTTTTTTTATCCATATACCAGTCGGCATTGGATTGTGCCGCTATACTGCTGTTGCCGTAATGCAGGATGCCCTGGTTAAAACACACGGAATCGATTTTTTCTCCTGTAATAGTTTCTTTGCCTCTGTTGGCAAGCAGGAGCTGTTCAACGAACAGGCCGTTGTTGTTGTTCTTTGACGCATAAACGGGGACGATGTTTTTTACCACATCCGTGTATAAGGAATATTGATCGTCAACCAGAATATTCGCATTGGCAGCAGATTCGATTTTTAACAGAAACTCAATACCATAATCAATTTCCTTACTGATGTAAGGAAGCCGGTGATCACCTTTTTTCTTGTCGTAGGTATCAAAAGCGATGTAAAGATTCTGACGGTCAAGGTTTGTTTCTGGCAGGCGCAGGGCGAGATAGAAATAAGAAGCATCGGCATCCGCCCGGATGAATTTTTTATTCCCCTGAGGAATATCTTTCCAGTCGTTGAGTTTTCCGTCAATGGTCTTTGTGCGGCTTTCAACAGCCAGTATTCCATAATTCTGTTCTGGATTTTCCATGTTATGCCAAAGTTTGCGGCGTTCGGCAGGCTGCTGAAAATCCATGACCAGCCAGTTGTGTTTGTACCACTCATCAATCCATTCAAAGTAAAGGCCTCCGGCACATTTCGACTCGTGAATATCGGTAGCCAGCACAGCGGATAATTCCGCCTGGGCAAGTTCGCTGTGCCCGCCCTGATGATACCCCAGGGTGCTGAAGTGACTATTGCCCCTGCTTGACGGAAGTCCGTACTCGGCGATCAGCAGTGGGATACCTGCGTTCCTGCTTTTCAGATCGTGTAAATAACCCAGAAAATTATCATCCTGGCCACGGCTGTTTTTGGTATTCCTGTATTTTTCTTCCAGGTAGATATAGTCGGGATAATAGGGATAAACATGATATGAAGCGAAGATGCCCGGTACGAACCAGTCTGTGGTGTTGAATTTTGTAAAATCGATGCTGACAAGGTCGTTATCGTATTCCCTGATCTTTTCATTGTCGATAAACTCTGAGTTATGATACATTGGGTCCAGGGGAAGCCAGTTGACAAAGGACATGGGATGCTGCATCAGGTATGTTTGTGTTTCATAATGCACGGTATAGTCCATCATTTTGGCCAGCCAGACTTCCATAGCCGAACCTTCGTTTATGGTGATGAAGTTTCCGGTATATTTTGTGGCGGTTTTATTCATATTATCGGTGAACATGACGGATTTGGGTTCCCATTCCCTGCCGATCAGGTACCCGATCAGATAATCAGAAACGCTGACTGCATAGGTTCCGCCGGCATGTCCGGGTCGGGGTTTGATATAGGCGTTGCCGTTCACCACATCCACAGCTTTTCTGATTTCCTTCTGGAATGTTTTTGTAAAGTCTGCATCAAAATAATTCCTGTTGCGGGGCTCTTCAGCCCAGACACCCTGCAGCAGGTAAAGGCATCTGTTTTGGTGGTTGAAGTTATAATAAGCCAATGCGGCATAGAACTCCGGGGGCAGGATGGTGTATATACGAATAACGTTGGAATTCATCTCACCGATCATCCTGAACCATTCCAGGTAATCGTTAAAAGTCATTGAAAACTCCACCGGAAAATAACCCGGCATAGCAACCCCGATGTTTACACCTTTCAGGTATATGTTGTTCCAGATGTTTTTCTTACTCCCGTCAATTATTGCAGGCTGCCGGATCTTAAAATAATCACCGGATGCCATTGAATAATAATTTACCCTGTTGCAGATATCGGCCAGTTCTTCTTTTGACAGCAGTTCAACAGGCTGTTCTGTATCAACCTCAGGCACAGCCGATTCTTTTTTGTTCCGTAAATTCTCCACCCTCAGCATCTGATACACCAGGAAGCCAAGAATTACGATCAGAGCAAGTATTATTAAGTACTTTGCTTTCATCAGAAAGATTGTTTTACAGAGAATTGCAGATTCATGTTTTGATAATATTTGTTGTAAAAGTAACTGCCTCCGATCGAAAAACTGGTTTTTTTCCAGTCATATCCGAGTTCAAGGGAACCGTTATACTGCCCGGTTTTATTGTTATCCATCCCGTAAGAGAATTCAAAATAATTATAAAATCCTTTATATTTATAAAATTCAGATATCATGGCTCCTGCAACCATCCTGTTGGAAGGTGAGTAGTACAAGGGTGAAACATATTCATAATCCATATGTTGTAAAAATGCGCCCAGCGTAATTTTGGGGTTGGAGAGTAATTCGCTGAATTCATATTTAAGTTCGATATTGTACCGGATACCTGTATTATCCCGTTTTTCTATGGTATCCCGCTCCTCAGTCACGAATACGCTGTTGTCCCTGATGATGCCGAATCTGTATGTGCCGCCCAGAATGATGCCGCGATAGGAGAGGATAAGGGTGTTTTGAGCAAAATTATGTCCAACCTTGTTCCAATAATAGAAATAATCGTAAGCTGCCGTGAGATAATTCCTGATTTTGAATTTTTTAATGGAATAAGCAAAACTCCATGTAGCGCCGTACGAAGTCAACCTGGAATCATTAATGCTTGCACCTGCATACACGCTGATCCTGTGCGAATTCAGGATAAAGACGGGATTGATCAGCGTATTGTCGTACCAGCGGCGGACATCATCGAGGTACAGGTTATCCCTTTGCGAATAATCCCAAAGTGTCATTACCGATAACGAAAAGTGGTTAGTGATACGTTTCTGTAAACCATATTTTTGGATGAAGGCGGAAATTTTATAGGATGGTTTATCTGCTATTGCTGACGGCTCCTCTTCGGTAAGATACATCAACGTTGCGGACAGGGTATAGGCAAGTTCGTTTTTTACTTTTTCGTATATAGTTTTTATTTCCGGGTTTCCGGGATCAAGCGACAGCGCTTTCTTATAGTATTTCATGGCCGTAGCCGGCTTGTCCTGCCAGTAATACATCTTTCCGAGCCCGGCCCAGGCTTCGGCAACGGTGCTGTCTATTTTCAGAACCTCCTTATAGGCATATTTTGCAGAATCAAGTTCATCATTGACTATATAAAGAAAGGCAAGGTCGGAAAAAACCGTCGGATCCTGCCGGTTTACAGCAAGTGACTTTTTTAAGCAGTCCTTCGCCTTGCCGTATTCTTCTTTCTTCGTATATGATCTTGCCATGCCATTCAGTACATCTGTATTGCCGGGCGATTTCTCTAGCAGTTCCTGAAAGACTTTGACAGAATGATCATATTCTTTAAGTCTGTATAAGTTGTTGGCTATAGCATATTTTGCATCATAATTATCTTTGTCCATCAGTAAGACTTTTTGATAATACTGATTCGATAAGGTGTAGTTGCCCGATGAATACGCCTCCTGTCCTTTGTCGACCAGATATCTCACCGATGTGGTGTCGCCTGCCTCCTGCCCGGACAGTGGGGCAAAAGAGCATGTCAATGCAAGAAATAAAAGTGTTAGAAGCCCGGTGTTTTTCATGCTCAGTTTTTCAATGTTTTAATTCCTTTACGGTCGAATTTGTTCCAGTTGCTTTTCCTTTGTAGAATGTAGGTGATGCCTTTTAATTGTGCAAACATCTTAAAAAATTCGTAGCTTACACTGCCAATGATGCTGGTGACCAGTAGTAAGAGCCAGTCACCAAAGGTGTTGTATCTCAGGGTTTTTCTGTCGATGGTATGGCTGTTCCTGCTTTTTGATTCCAGTACTACGGAAATGATGCTCATGATGATGGTGGTGATCAGCAGGACGCTGACAAGCAGTAATAATATCCATTGAGCGTTGATGTCTTTCACTGCGGAGAGTATGATTAAAAACACCAGGCTGAACAGTTTGATGAACGGGGCCAGAAATTCAAAGATAAAATAATAGGGAAGCGCCAGTAAGCCGGTGGCTCCGTATGACGGTTCAAACATTATTCTTCGGTGAAGTTTCAATGATTCTCCCAGCCCCTGATGCCAGCGAGCCCTTTGTTTGAACAGGCTTCTATGATTGTCAGGAACTTCGGTCCAGCATACCGGATAAGGTAAATAGGTTACCTTTCCTTTGATTTTTTTTTCGCGGTAGTACCTCCAGAGCCTGATCACGATCTCCATGTCTTCGCATACGGTCTTGTTGTTTGCGCCTACAGTCCTGACAATGTAGGGATGATCGTTGGCTGAAGTGAGCAAACCGCCCACATGGAGCAGGTCTTCTTTTCGATACAGGGAAAACGCGCCTGACATGATAAGCAGCATATTCATTTTGCTTAAACTGAGGCGGGCGATCATGAATGATTTCAGGTATTCGACGATTTGCCATAACACCCAGATGTTGCCGGGCATTTTCATATTGGTAATTTTCCCGTTTGCAATGGCCAGGCCGTTGGATGCCGCTAAAAATCCCCCTGCAACAAAAACCTTACTGTTGTTGATCATGGGTTGAAGTACCATTTTCATGGCCTGGTCGTCAAGGATGGAATCCGCGTCGATGGTGCAGATATATTTTTTTGTTGAAAGATTAAGCCCGGCGTTGACGGAGTCGGCCTTACCCCCGTTTTCCTTGTCTATCAGTATGATTTTGTTGCTGTCGTCCCGGTAAACTTTTTTAATGGCGCCTGTTTTGATTTGCCCGTAACACTCAGGAGTGATTTCATTAAATGAAAAGGAGCCCAGCATGGTTTTAAGTGTCGCATCTTTGGATCCGTCGTTTACGACGATGATCTCAAAATCTTCGTAATCGATACCGGCGAGCATTTTTATGCAGGAGGCAATGGAAACATCTTCGTTATAGGCAGGAACAATAATGGATACAGAATGTCCGCTGTAATCTGTTCCGAAATTTTTTTTGATGTTAATTCTTTGATGAAGGATCAGTGCGAACACAAATAAAAAAATATCAATAAGAAAATAACTGGTGAAATATATAATCATCAGTTTTTCTATCACTCTGACAACGTACCCCCCCATGCCCGACAGGTCAATACCTGATACTATGATACCTGCTATTTCATTTGTCATGATTTTTTAATTCGTCAGAGGAGATATGTGTTGTTTGCATTTTTTCAATATCCTTGTAATTTCGGGCGTAAACGCATGTGGTTCAGTTTCGTTCAGCGTTCAGCAAAAATACCGGGTATTCCTTTAATATGTCGTTACCGGTGGCCCGTTTTATGGTGTAACATATGCTGTGGGTAATTTCCGTAAAATGGTGATTTGCAAGTATTTTGGCGAGTTCAGCTACATCAAATCCGTAGTGCCCTTTGAAGCTTTGATCATGAAATGTCCCGTCTTCGGGGCAAAGGTCGGCGACAGCGAGGTATCCGCCCCTTTTCAGCAAGCGGTAAAAACGATCAAATATTATATTAATATCCTCAATGTGATGAAGTGTCATCTGGGTATAGATTACATCAAATTTTTCGGTGTTCCAATCATTTTTTTCGAGATCAAAAAGCAGGGTTTTCATGTTTGCTGCACCGCTTGCTGAAATTTTTTCATCAGTCACTTTTATCATTTCCGGCGAGCTGTCAATTAATACAATTTCATTGAAATGATCTTTCAGCAGAAAGCTGAGTATCCCGGTACCCGCTCCGTATTCCATCGCCCTCATATGCTGCATTACAGGTAAATGTTCTGTAATTCCTTTTGCAATAAACGCCGAACGTTCCGCATGCATGGAATTCTGGTCCCATTCTTTCGCTTTCAGATCAAATTCATTCATACTAAAAAAAATAACGTTGCAAATATAATAAACAAAAGGTCACCAGGCAAGTTATCGGTTTGACATGATAAGGCGAGGCGACCTTTTGTTTTATTTCATTTCTACAGCACCCATACCGCAAAACCGGGTGCATTTTCCGCAATGGGTGCATTTCGATTCGTTAATAACCGGCAGTCCCGATCCTTCCTGTGAGATGGCTTGAGCCGGGCAAACCATCAGCAAGGGGCATCGGTGATTCTGTGGACATTTTGCTTTATTAACAGTTATGGGCATGATGAGTTCTCCTTACTTTTTTGATTATTGAATTATTGGTTATCGTTTAAAACCAATACATTAGTGAATCAAGGGTTAAATTCTATGTGTCACGAAGACTATAAGGCACTAAGAGACACTAAGCTGGAATAATAGTAAAAAGAGGTGTTTTTCATTTGCCCGTCACGGTTTTCACTATCTCCGCCGATTCCTGAGAAGCTCCGCGGACTGCATCTATGACTGACGGAGGCAGGCCTGAAGCCATAGCTTCCATATTCAATAATGCCGTATAGGTTTTGCCGTCGTCTTTTTCGTATACCGAAATCCGGCAGGGCATCATCACAGATACTATTCTTTCGTCATTTTTCTCAAGCATCTTTCCGGAATATTCCGGTTTGCAGATTTCTACCACCCGCACCGGTCTTACTTCTTTACCTGCCCTGGCAAGGGATTGCTGCAGATCGTGGATAGCGGGGTTTTGCCAGCCCCGTTGTGTTGCTTCGGCAACAATTTTTTCGACGGTGGCACTCACGTCGAAAGGGCTGGGCTGTTCAATAAATATTTTATTCTGGTTCATGGTCTGAAGTTTTTTTGTTTTTTTTAAATGTGTCACCGATCAGGTACCCTAAAAGGGCTCCCCATAAAACACTCATAAAGGGATTGGAGGTTATGGCGCAGGCGCCCGAAGAACAGCCAACGAACAGGTAGTACAAATAACCTCCGGCGCCGCCTATGATCGTTCCGATGATAGCGCCCGGCGATTTTTTAATCAGCCGGAGCAGCTTCTGCTTTAATGGCTCTTTTACTTCGTTGATGTTTTCCATATCAGTTTTGCTTTTTTGGCAGGAGTACCTCGTTGATCACCTGTATGAAGGTTTGTTTCGGCAGTGCGCCCATAGTCATCTGAGGTGGTCCCTGCATCGGAACAAAGAGTATGGAAGGTATGCTCTGAATGCCAAAAGCGCCGGCAAGTTCCTGTTCCTGTTCCGTATCAATTTTGAAAATATCTATCTGGTCTTTGTATTCGTTCGAAAGTTCTTCGAGCACCGGAGCCACCATCCTGCATGGGCCGCACCAGTCGGCATAGAAGTCAATGATGCAGGGTTTGCTTCCTTCAAATTTCCATTCTGTGTTGATCTCGTAATTGAAAACTTTTTGTTTGAAAGTTTCAGCTGTTAAATGTTCCATTTTTTTGATTTTTATAATTATTAATTATTTGAAATATCTTTATTTTTAAACCGAGACACTGTATTCTCACAAAAACTTATTTATCTCAGCAATGATCACTTCTTTGGACGTAACACCGATAAATGTTTTCACTACTTTGCCGTCTTTAAATAAAATCATGGTCGGAATGCTTTGAATAAAGTATCTGTCCCTGATTTTCGGGTTCTGGTCTATATCCAGCTTGCCAATCAGTGCTTTTCCATTCATTTCGGTGCTGACCTGGTCGAGTATGGGGGCCTGTATACGGCACGGCATACACCATGTAGCCCAGAAATCCACCAGTGTTAGCCCTTTATTGATCTTTTCGTCAAATGATTTGTCGTTTAAAATGATCACTCCGCCATTATTTTCTGAGCCTGTGGCCACTGTATTCAGCTTGTTGATTCTTGTGACTTTTTTGTTCGATGCATTTCCTGTTTCGCAGGTATAGGCTGTTACCACTGCGGCTATCAGCGTTGCCACTATAAAAGCCCAGGTGTATTTTTTTAATGTTTTCATATTCTTTGTATTTGTTTATGGTTTAGAGCGTTTTTTATTTATAAAACATCCGGTCGAAGGCATTCAGCAGTGTTTGCTTTTGCTGAACACCCACAAACTGTTTTACCATTTTACCGTTTCTGAAGAGCATCATGGTAGGGATGCTGCTGATACCGTAACGCGAAGCGATGGCACGGAATTTTTCCACATTAAGTTTTGCAATGGTAATCTTGTCTTTCATTTCCGATGCTACTTCTTCGAGTATGGGCGCCTGTATGCGGCAGGGAACGCACCAGTCAGCCCAGAAGTCCACCAGCGCTGCTTTTTCTTTGATCACGTTATCGAAATTCTCTGCCGTGAGGTTAATGACATTTTTCTTTTTAAAAAACATTGTGCTTATTTTTTTAATTTCGATACCGTTTATTCAACTGTCGTGCCAGTTTTTTTAAATAGGTAAAATACAGTTGATTATACACGATTTGGGATAGAACTTTGAAGAAAAGAAGTTTATTTTTAGTTAACCAAAGATTAATTTCATTAACTTTGCATTAATTAAGTTAATAAATTTTTACGACGTATGAAAAATCAGACCTGGTTACCCTTGATGACCGAATCACCCTGCGGTATGGTAATAGCCGACCGTGACCTTACGATCACGTTCTGGAACCGTGAGATGCTGCGGCTCACAGGAATTGACGCCGATACGGCAGCGGGGGAAAAGCTCTCCCTGCTGAAGTTTTACGATATCCGTCACTCGGACAAAAAGCCTCTGGATTTCAAGCAATGCCTTGTGGGAGAAAAAGCCAATATTGCCAAAACGGTATTTCTCGAAGGGAGAGATGACAAACAAACGCTGGTATTTATCAACGCAAAATTCATTAATACCGGGGCATCGCAGGAATTGTTCATTCTGATCACTGATATTTCAAGAGAGATCGCCTGCAGCACGGTATCGGCCGCACCGCTTATTGTCCAGGAGAAAGAACCGTTACAGAAAATTGTGGGCCATGATGAAAAAATATATGAGTTGTACCGTATGATTGAATTAGCGGCCGATTCGATGGCCATTGTAAATATTTACGGCGAAAGCGGTACGGGCAAAGAGCTTATTGCAAACGCCATACACCAGTTGTCTCCGCGAAAGAACAAACCTTTTATCAAGGTGAATTGTTCAGCCCTGACCGAAACCCTGCTGGAAAGCGAGTTGTTCGGTCATGTAAAGGGTTCTTTTACAGGTGCTTATAAGGACAAGGCCGGGAGATTTGAAGCCGCTGGCGGAGGCACGGTATTTCTGGACGAAATAGGGGAGATCAGCCAGATGATACAGGTAAAACTGCTGCGCGTGATCCAGGAAAAAACCATAGAACGTGTCGGAGATAATAAACCAGTTAAGGTGGACATGCGGATCATCACGGCTACCAATAAGAACCTCAGGGAATTGGTAAACAAAGGCTTGTTCAGGGAAGACCTGTTTTACAGGCTGAATGTTTTTCCGATTTTTACCACACCTTTGCGTAATCGTATGAATGATATCCCGCTGCTGGTTGAATATTTTATTTCGAGATTTAACAAATATACGGGTAAGCACATACAGGGGCTGACCGAAAATGCATACCGCGTAATTATGGATTACTGCTGGCCCGGCAATGTGCGTGAACTCGAAAACAGCATTGAACACGCCTTTGTGGTTTGCAACAAAAAGCTGATTGATGTGTTTGACCTTCCGCAAGAGCTCAGGGTGTCCTCGGTACGCCGTGAGCTTTGCGTAAAAATGAATCCGCCTGATTCTGCACCCGCTAACATTGTTCCTGAAAATGTTACTCTGACCGGTCAGGACTCTTTCAGATACATTACCAGAGAACAGTTGCAGCATGCCCTTGCCCGGAACAAATTCAGCAGAAAGAATACCGCAAAGCAACTTGGCGTCAGCACTGTGGCATTATGGAAAAAAATGAAGAAATTCGGGATGGGAGGGTAGTCACCGGATGGCGGTTTCTATGCAAGGGTTGCTTAAACGGATGTTTTGGTGCAAATGCAAATGGTTTTATTTGCAAAGAAACATCAATTTCTTGCCCGTATGGACTGTAGGGCTGGGCTGTTCACAACGGTGGAACATGACACTGGAGCGGGCCTTCTATAACCATGTATATCGGGGTATAGTGGCACTACGATAAACATAATGTAACTGTGAGAGGTTTTCGCTCCGTCTGATATGTCACATTGGATAGCTAAGGCTGCTACTCAATTGGCGACATCTGTTTGGTCCACCATGAGAAGTTATCCGAAATAATGATTTCGTTTTTCTCCAGATGATGTGTAGTCTTCATTGGAATGTTTCTGAATTCTAAATGGTATTTATCGGCCAATGCTCTGATTTCTTCTGTGTCATCATATGTCAGCATAAACCTGCCCTGAATTTTTGAACTCAGATAAAACAATTTTTCGTGGTCTATGTTAAAATAGTTGTAAAGTCGTTTTCCGGCTAATGTGTAAGGAGGGTCAATAAAAAAATATGCTTTTTTATTGTTTTTGTTCTCTTCAATTACGTTGAAAGCGTCTGCCTGTTTAAACTTAATTTTATGTCTTATATAGTTTATAGCTTTAATCCTGTTTGCAAGGGTTTTGGCATACCATCTTGATGCAATGCCCTTTCCATTTTCTCCGTGTTTCAGCATCCCGGAACCCTTAGCGATAATTCCACCATGAAAAACTCTGTTTTTAAGAATTGTGCAAAAGGCCAGGTCCTTTGTTTCCTTGTCTGGGTTGCTTAATTCCTTATTTACATTTTCGTGTGAAAGTTCAAAACTCAGAATTTTATCAACCAGCCATTCATTTTTTTCATTAAGGATTACTTCCCAGACAGCGGCAATTTCTTCGTCTAATTCGACCATTGTGATCTGGTTTGCAAGATTTTCAAAAGCTGCGGTTAAGCTAACAATCCCTCCTCCTGCAAATGGTTCAATTAATTCTTCGACAAATTTATCTTGTCTTAACCATTCCCTTACGGTTGGTATTAACCAGGTTTTTCCACCGGGATAACGAAATGGACTTCTTTGCGGGACAGAAGCTACATTGACAACACCGGGCCTTTGTCTTTGAATCGGTGACTTTTCAAATATGGATAATTGTTCACCCATTTTAACAGTTAATCAGGTCAGTTAAACTTGGAGTATCAGGAGAATTTCCTTCCAGTCTGTCGTCGAGCCTGTCTTGAAGAATATAAATGAAGTCATTAATATTTCCTGGCTCGGGAGTTGTCACTCTAAATAAAGCTGCTTCAAATTCTGTGTATACAGTTTCAGCCAGATTCAGGTTATACTGTTTGGTTGTTTTATCAAGAACCAAGTCATACAAAAACCAAGCGATGTCAGCTTTTTCCTTACTTACGGTCGGCATTTTCGGTAATGTGTCAAAGAAAGATTTTTGCAATGCAACAGTTTGTTTCTTTTTCCAGGTCTGAAAAATCCCTCCTTTGTACAACATTTGTGGAATCAGCCGTTTTCTTGAAGAAGAAAGGTAGTCGGGCTTTGGGGAATTATAGCCGGTTGTCCAATTAAATTTACTGGACGGTTTGTTCATGTATATGTCAAATGGGTTTCGCAGATTGCCTGAAATGTAAACACCTTGTACTTCAAGTGACGCAAAATCGGTCAGGTGTCCTTTGTCATTGTAAGCAACCAATACGAAGTCAATGTTGCCGGCAGATTGGCCGTTTTTATCGAGTAGTTTAATCTCTGACAAGGAAGTCCACTTAGACTTTTCGTCAAATGCAAACTTTGCAGCATTTTCAATTATTAGCCAGTCTTCACGAAATCTTGTCGGACAAGTAATTACCGGGTTATTGTTGTGAAAAACACTGCAAACGCCCAAGGGGTCGTTTGCTTTGTCTTTGGTGCAATTGGGAACTTTGTTGTTAAAAGGACATAGCTTCTTGTCCCGGTAACGCTTCGCTTTTGCTGTTTCATTTATGATAGGGAAACCAAAAACTTCCGCTAAAGGGTTATTATTTTTACCGTCTGTCGCCATGAGACAAATTTATAGAAAATTTCTATCGGCCGATAGTTTTTGTTTATTTTTTAATGATGGCCGGCTGTCTTTGTATAGTTGGCACTATCGGTATAGGCGACCCGATTCAGCAGAACTTGACTCATATATGCATTTGTGAGAGAGGCACTCCGGAGGGTATATTTATTCACCAGCTGTCTAACCGATTAAAAGCTAATTTATTGTTTTATAATTTTAAATGTCTGTTTGAAGTTTTCGCAAATGCTTATTAAATACAAACCATTTGTAAGACCTGAAATATCAATTTCAGAGTTTTCATTCATCAGCTGTCCTGTAAGAATTATCTGTCCATAAATATCTTTGATGTTATAAAATGTCCCGGTCGTGTTTCGATTTAGCCGAATGTTTATCATGGTTGTTGCCGGATTGGGATAAATTGAAATATTTTCATGAATTTTTGTGTTATCAATGTCCGTAATGATGTTGCCTAATTTAACCACCCAATAATCATCACTTCCTAAATGATTTCCGGAAACATCTCCATCATTGGAAGCAGAAAAGCCGGCAAAGACACATCCCCCATCGGAGGTTTGACGCACAGACCATGCCTGCTCCCAGCCTGTGCCCCCGAAAGATCGTTGCCATTGCAATGTTCCAGCGCTGTCCAGTTTCACCAGCCAGCAATCCCATGAGCCATGATTACCTGTCACATCACCATCATTGGAGTTTGAATATCCGGCAACAATATAACCGCCGTCACTTGTCTGCTGCACAGAATACGCTTCATCATCACTGGAGCCGCCGAAAGATTTTTCCCATTCTATGTTGAGTGCCACGCTCAGCTTAACAACCCAGTAATCTTCCCCTCCGTGATTACCAGAAATATTGTTATCCGTCGGCCCATTGGTTCCGGCAACGACGAACCCGCCATCTGCCGTCTGCTGAGCAGAAAACGCATAATTATCACTGGAATCTCCCAGACAGAAGGACCATTGTATGTTCCCTGTGCTGTATAGTTTTACAAGCCAACAATCGCTGGTTATATAATAGTTGCCCATATTATTTTGAGGAACATTACCATTATTATCTGAAAACGTCGAGGCGGCCAGAATATATCCCCCGTCGGATGTTTGCTGAATTGACCAGCCATATTCAGAGTCATTACCACCAAGTGCCTTTTGCCACTGCAGGGTCCCAAGGCTGTCGAGTTTCGTTACCCATGCGTCTGTACTTCCATGGTTGCCAGTCACGTCACCATCCGTTGAGTAGGAGTAACCGGCTATAATATATCCCTTGTCCGACGTTTGCCTGACAGATCGCGCCTCGTCATAACTTGATCCGCCCAACGCTTTTTGCCACTGGAGCGTTCCCAGATCGTCGAGTTTCACCACCCAGAAATCATAACCATGGTTACCTGTCACATCCAATCCGTTAGTTTCGCTTTCTCCTGCAACAATGTAACCCCCGTCTATGGTCTGTTGAACAGAATAAGCATTGTCTGCGCCAAGGCCTCCAAAAGTTTTTTGCCATTCTATCGTTCCCAGGTTGTTCAGCTTTACTACCCAATATTTGTTGGTATAGGATACTCCTGTTAAATCACCGTCAGTTGAGCGGGCATTTCCAGCAACAATATATCCTCCGTCAGAAGTTTGTTGAACTGAATATGCACGGTCTTGATTGGATCCTCCCAACGATTTTTGCCATTGTATGGGAGGTTGAGCACTAACTGAAAGACATGGAATGAGCAAAAATAAAAATGAAATAATTTGCAGATAAGACTTTCTCATGGTTGTAATCTTTATATTTTGACATCAAAAAATTCAAAATTCAAAACACTTGCTTAATGTATCAACTTCAGGATCAGGCAACCGGATTCATTTATGCCTGAAAAGTCTAACTTGACCGAGTACATTCCTGATGGCAGATATTTAGATGAGAATACCGTTGAATGCCTGCCGCGGACCTGGGTTTCATTGATTAATTCAAATAAAATTCCTCCGATTACGTTATATATCCTGAGTTTTACTTTTCCGTCTTCCGGGATGCTATAGGTTAGGGTAGCTTCATCGCTGACCGGGTTGGGATAGGCGGCAAATTCAAATCCGTCCTCATGTATGGTGCCCTGCACAAAGACCCTGGGCATCATGAGACGGGCGTCTTGATTTTCTTCGCCATAGCGGTTACCCACAATACCTGTGCCCGCAAGCACAAAATCAAGTTCACCGGGAGGCATATCTTTTACCGGGCGAAAACCCAGCCTGATCATTTCGTCGCCGGCAGCCACATCAAAATAGCTGGTCGTGGCGTATACCACCCTGATCACTCCGTCTTCGTCGGTCACCAGCAGGTCATTGTCGTTAGCTATGATCTCCTCCAGGGTAGGGTTGATCTTCACTGCCTTGTTTTTGCCGCCGGCTTTCGGCATGGAGGCGCTGACCAGCCTGAATTCATCCGCGAGATAACTCAATTCAAGGCCCATGGCAGAGAACTCATCCATTTTGGAGCTGATGCACAACGGCACTTCAAAATAGGTCCGGTCGCCGGTGGTGATATATTCATCCGAAACGGCGATAATATTTTCAGGTATGAATTTAGCCATACTCCAGTTCACTAATGAATCACGGTACCTGGAGCTGGAAGCGTTGTAGTCGCCGTAACATATTGTTTTCAGCGCTATGTTAAGGTCTGCGCCGGCAACAATGACAAGGGTATCCAATGCCACCCAGTTACCTTTGGGGAAGTTCCGGGTTACATTGTACGGTGCGCCGATCTTGGCTTTAATTCTGGAGATATCGATGGCATTGATAGCCGTGCTGTTATCCACATCACCGGCTTTCTTATATTTTGCCGAAAAACATCTTGACGGGTCCGCAACGGAATCGGCGCCAATGAAATATTTCAGCAACGTAATGTCTATGGCATCGATGCCGTTGCCCCACTGCATAGAATCAACGGTATATTTGTCGTACGACAGCATATAGATCCCATCCGTAACATGATCGAACTGGAAATTTCCGGAAGCATCACTGGTATCCCTTGCCAGTTCATCGTTTGCCGGGAAGTTTTTAAGGATTACGATCACCTGGCCGATAGTGTATATATCGGAATCATAAGAAGGAAAATTACCATAAGTGCCTGACAAGGCTTTGCCTGCATAACGTGTTTTTCCGGATATGATAAATTCCGTACCTGTAAGTACCACTATTGTTCCTCCTGATGTAGTCGTTCCGCATGATCCGTAAGCTATCACCTCGTAATCAAATGTACCGGATACCACCGGAATACCGTTTATGGTAATGATACCTGAAGCCCAGGTAAATACTACACCGGCAGGTAAACCGGTAACTAAAGCCGCAGTGGCTCCTGTGACCGAATATGTAGTGGTAGTGACGGGCGTATTGATCAATACCGTTTGTGTGCCTCCGGGGGTAGGTGTGATCTGTGCCGGCACTGCAAATGCTTCCGGACTTATCTGTGCATATCCGCCCACCTGGTAACCACCGGCAGGACTACAACAGCCTGATTTCTGGCCAAGGGCATCAATACTCAAAACAGCAATAAAAATTAGTGTGCAGAATAGTTCTGCAAATCTTTGAATATTCATATTCAGGGATTTAACATGTACAAATTTTGATTTTTTCATGGCATATTTTTTTAAACTCATGGAGTTACACACTTTCCTTTTTTTGTATCGTCCTTCCATGCGCCGTTCACGCATTTCTGGCGTTCCCAAATTGTTCGTTTCCCTTTTACTTTTTTCTTTGTTGTTTTTGTAGTCACCACCTGTACCCATCTTGTTTCACCCTCTGCGTTTTCTTGTTCTTGGTAAGAGGTAGAACTCTCAGTTATGTTCTTTGTTACATAACAATCTTCTTTATATGTCCGTATCGGATTAATCTGGTTTTCCACACAACTTGGTGCCGGCTCATACACAAGGTCTATCACAGCTACAGTAAGGGCTACGCCCGCAACCACCACTCCGGCAATAACCCAGAACAGATCGCCATTGGGATCCACCCTGATTATCGGGTTATTACCAACATAACCATAACCGTTTCCGATATTTATTTCATCAAGCCATATACCTACGGGATCCCGTTGCAGAAATCTTCCCCATAAAGGGTTATATGTTCGCGCTCTATAATAATAGTACCCGGTTTCCGCGTCGTATTCCCTGCCGGTAAACATATAAGTATTGCCAATCGCCGTGGCACTTCTTGGCACATAAGAGGCGTCATATATTGAGATGTTGCCGTAACCATCATATTCATACCGTTCTGTAACGCTTCCGGTAACATCGGTAACGGCCGACACAGAGCCCAGCACATTCTGATGGTAAAAATAATCGGTACCGCTGCGTCTCATGTGCAGGATATCATCCAGTTGTGTTCCGTAGACATAGGTGGCCTGCACCACATCGGTGGCATTGCGTTCTTCAATGACCTTTTTTTTGTCGAAGTAATAGTTGACCGTTCCTCCGGGAGTCACTTTACGGATTCTTCTTCCCAGGGCGTCGTATGTATAAGTGGCTGTTGCTCCGCCATCTACAGTGAGCAGGCGGTTCTCAAAATCGTAGGTAAAGGTGTGTGTGCCGTCGGCAAGGGTATTTCCGTCGGCATCGTAGGTCGGATTGATAATGGTGCCAGAGTTTATGGCTGTGTATTCGTTCAGTGAATTTACTGTATATGTTGTGTTTATACCGTCTTTCACCGTAGTAGTCCTGTTCAGCACTCCGTCGTAATTATATTGGGTTTGGGTAAGCGGTGATGGGATGTTTCCGCCTGCCAGGGTTCCTTCTTTATAGGTGATCAGCCAATTATCCGGATTGTAAATATATTGTTCGGAGTTAGCCGGATGATGCGACTTTTGGGCTGTGAGTATATTACCTTCATTATCAATGGTATAATTGAACCCTGCGATATTGGGTGGAAGGGTGCCGCTTGAGTTATGTGTCAATGCTGTCATCTGGTCATTATTGTTATATGAATATACCGCAACCGCACCGTTGTTGTATGTGCGCGATACGATACGGTTTCCGGCATCGTATGCGTAGGAGACCATGTTGGCTGAGTTTTCTTTAATCAGAGAAAGACGCTGTCGTAAATCAAAGTTTTCTTCTATGGCTCTTCCTCCGGGATAAGTAATATTACGCTTACCGACCGGTATATTATAGGTGTACGTGCTTGTCTTCCCGTTTATGTTTTCACTGAGCATGCGGCCGGCATTATCCCATGACCATGAAATATTGGCATTGTTGTTATTGGCTGTAAGCATCCGGCCTTCATTGTCGTAAGTGTAAACATCATCATTGGCCCCCGGGTAATTCCTGCCGGTCAGCATATGCAATGCATCCCGGGAATAATATGTAATGGCTGCATTGTTATCGGTTCTTGAAGTGATCTTGTCTTCAGCATCATAGGTATATGATTTGGTTGTTCCATCGGCAAAAGTTTCCAGAATCAGGTTGTCGTTAGCATCGTATGAATAAGTGGTCGTATTTCCGTTGTCGTCCGTTGCGGAGGTCAGATTTCCCGTGCCGTCATATGCCGAAGTGATAGCATTTCCGGCCGGATAAGTAATTGAAATTTCTCTTTCGAGGTTATCATACTGATGGGTGGTAATACCGGAATTGCGGTCTTGCACGCTTGTTATGCTCGAGTTGTCGTTATATCCGAATATTGTTGGCCGGCCCATGGGATCTGTTGTCTGTGTCAGCCGGTTCAGGGCATCATAGGTAAGTAGTGTGGTATGCCCGCCTGCGTCAGCAGCAGTGAGTACATTTGAATTTGCATCATAGGTATATGAGGCCAGTGTACCCATATTATCGGCAAAAGAAGTCAGGCGTCCTGCCGCATCATAGTTATAAGTATAATTATTGCCATTGGGAATGCTGCCTGCAATCATATTGCTGACCGCATTATACGTATAGGTTGACGTTTCGCCGGCAGGGTTGGTAACCGATGTATTCCTGCCCAGCGCATCAAAGGTTTGGCTGGTGGTAAGCCCGTTACGGTCTGTATAGGAAATAACATTTCCTTCATTATCATATACTTTTGCTGCGCTATTGCTCAGGGCATCAGTCATGGTTATCATTCTGTCCCTGTTGTTATAAGCAAAGGAGGTGTTATGTCCCAGGGGATCGGTAACCGAGGTAAGGTTGTCATTGGCATCATATACATAATTAATTATTCCTATGGGCCGCTGCACCTGTGTCAAACGATCCAGCCCGTCATACACAAAGGTGGTGGTATGACTGTTGCCGTCGGTTAAAGAGGTCAGGTTGCCGTTGTTGTCATAGGCAAGGGTAGTGTTGTTGGAAAGTGCATCCGTGACCTGTACCAGCCTGTTCAATGTGTTGTAAGTAAAAGTGGTCGGGTTTCCAATGAAATCTGTTTGGGTCAGCCTGTTGCCGTTGGCATCATACGTGAAACTCCGTGATTTGTTCAAAGGATTTCTTAATGATGAAAGCAGGTTTTGAGCATTGTAAAAAAAGTTCCAGACATTCCCGTTGTTGTCGGTATAGGTACGAATATTTCCCATTGCGTTAAAAGTCCGGTATGAAGTGCCCGCAGGTGTTGTTCTGGCGGTTATATTGCCCAATGCATCGTAAGCCCATGTAATTGACTGTCCCAATGCGTTGGTTTCAGAGATAAGTTCTCCACGGCCATTATATACAAAGAATGTCGGGAAGCCTAGGGCATCGTTACGCTGTACCATGTGGTTAGCAAGATCGTAGATATAATTTGTTGTATTACTGTTAGCATCCGTATAGCTAAGTTTGTTTCCGGCATTATCCCAGGTGAATGAATTGGTTGTGCCGTCGGCATAAATTATCTGGGTTACATATCCATACCCATTACGGATATATTGCGTTACATTTCCCTTCCCATCGGTGTATGAAACTACGTTTCCTGCTGCATCATACGTGAAGTGTTCGATAATTCCCAGGGGCTTGATCAGTGTCAGCAGGTTGCCGGAAGCATCATAAATGGCCGAGTATACGTTGCCGTTAGCATCGGTATAACTGAGTACCCTGTTGAACGGGCCGTATGCCCAGGATGAAATGGCTCCCGTCGGATAGATCAGCTGGACAAGAGTGCTTTTTGCACCAAACGAAAAGTGGTACACATTTCCATTTGCATCGGTCAACTGTTGTAAATTATTGTGTACATCATAATCATAGAGCTGGTGGTATCCGCAGCAGCCGCCGGCTTTCTCCCGCAGATTTCCATCCGTATCAAAACGAAAGGTCGTTGATTGCATGGACGTATCCACCATTTCCGTAAGGGTTGTTGTTAATAGCGACGGATCATAAGAAAAATGCATTTGCCTCATGGGAGCCATAATGTTTTCGACCTGGCTGCAATTGATATAACTTATAAAAAACTCATTGTCAAGCTGGTCAGTGAGCATGATCATGCTGCGTGCCGCGTCGTATGCATATTGAATGCTGTCGCCTTCCGGCCCGATGACGGCCACAGGATTCCAATTCGTATCATAAGCATAACTGATGTGTCGTGGAGGCATGGTGTTCATATCGAATATTTCGGCAAGGTGTCCGTTTAAATAACTCATATACAGACTTCTGCCAGAGGCATCTGTTATCATATATGGAAGTGAGTCGGTGTAAACTATGTGGATTTCATTATAGTTGGGATCCGTTATACCTGTGAGTCTGTGGTGGGAGAGATCATCGAAAAAATAATTGATGCCATATTTTGTGGTGAGACGGTATTTTCCGGGCTGGTATTCAGTCAGTGAGTCAGAAACTCCTTCCGGCGGAACATAGGCAATACCATTGAAGACATAGCTGTCTTTTCGTCCGTCACCTCTTCGGATGGTTATATTACCGCCTTCTGGTTTGCATATCATATTATAGGTCATGGTCCACCCCGGGCCGTAACCGAAGTCCAGGGCTGTGGCGGTACTGTTGTATGAAAAAGTCAGGTCAAGGGATAATCCTTTGCCGGGAATATAAAGGTCCTGACGCTGGTAGAACAACCCGCCGGAATAACTGTTCACTGTCAGCCCGGCAGGTCCGACGATGTTGGGCTTTTTGATATCGGGCGGCCTCTCGCCGGGAAACCAGGTTACCTCATCACCTCCCATAAATGGCATACCAACCAAACACGGGTCACAATGAACTCCACCCAGTGTTCCCAGATCAGGCGGGCGATCGTCGTCATACCACAAATAAGATGGATTAAGTATATCACCAGTCAAGGGATCATAATAACTGCAATCACAATTCCGGGGGTGAGCGTCATTAATAATTTCAAAAATATAGGGATCATAATAGTAATTGAATAATTGTGGGCTGTTACCATAACTACTTCGGTTCAGTCCACTGACAGAAGGACAGCCTCCCCCCGGATTTTCGTTCCCGATATAGTAACTAATATTGTCATTGATCCCCCACTTAATGTAATATTCTTTCGGACGTTTCTGGGCATAACTGTCACACAAATTAACAGCTATAAAAAACAATAATGAAAGCAGTTTAATTAATGTTTTTATTTTCATGATATATAGATTTGTTTTTTGGGTTTAATACTTGAATTAAAGTTCTTTATTTCAGTTTGTTGTATTATTTACAAATTTAATAAAAATAGTTGTCTTTTACAAAGAAAACCTGATATATTTTGTTAAAAAAATATAAAAAATATTTTTAGATTTATTAAATTGACCAAATATTCACATTTTATTGTTGAATATTATGTTTTTGTCCATTATGTTTATGGCATAAGCTATGATTTTCTTAATACCATCGGTCAAACTTGTTTTTATACCGGATCAATAAACTGTTTTTCTTCTTCCACATCTAATTTCCCGGTGCAGAGCTTGTGTTTTACGGTGGCTGAGGTTCTCGAAGCCACCGATAGTGTTTTTCCGCAGGTGTCTGAGGTCCTCGAATCCACCGTTATTTTGCTGAATCAGAAAGGTATATTGAAAAACAAATTGCTCCCTTCGGACCGGGGCCAACAAATTGATTTTTCTTTCACTGCCATAAAATTAAAATCTTCCGTTCTTCCAGCTAATCCCCAGGTGGCTGAACCTGCCATCTTCTGTGGTTATGCCTGTTGAAGAACCCCTGACGACGAGACTATGATATAAGTGTTAGAAGCACACTTCAACTCAATTAACTTTGTATTTAAATGTAACATCCGAAAAATTTGAACCATCTGTAGACCTCTTGTCAGATAATTCATTTTTGCAGTAAATATCTTATAAATAATGGAAGAGATGAACTACAATATGTTGTGCCATAGGTACATAATACTAGTAGAAAAAATTCACAGGAGAAACGTCGTACCGTCAGTTATAAATGAAGTTATCTGCGGATAATTATAGTGAAAATGTATGCGCCATTTCAGATTTTTTTTGTAAGTTTGTAAAAATTTTGTGCGCGATATTAAGTGTTTGGTTTGCAAATATGTCTTATTAATCTATGAAAAACAAAAACATTCCATTCATTTTCATTTATTATTGTTTTCTGATAAGTTTGTGTTTTCCTGCCGGGGCACAGCCATTTTCCTTTGTTCATATCAGCGATGTTCATGTTTCTGATGGTACGCTGGTCGGGACCATAGGCAATGACGATCCCGACGGTGAACAGTTTTCGTGCAGTTTACAGGAATTCAATTATATACATCCCAAACCGGCTTTTGTGGTTGTATCGGGAGATATTTCCAATGTGGGAGAAATCGGTTCCGACGGGATGTACGATGCCCTTGTCCGGCATTTGTATCCGCAAGGGCTTTCCTACCCGGACAACGGAGATTATTATATAGATTCTGCGCAGACCATACCTATTTATTTTGTCCCAGGTAATCACGAATACTATGAATATCTTGTCCCACCTATCGTTTCTTCAACCATAGGGCATTATGAGGAGTATGTGGGACCCGATGCTGATTATACCATAACACATAACAATACTGTGGTCGCTTTTTTGCGGACAGGTGGCGACCGCCCTATATGGCAGGATATGCATCCCTTTTGTGTGGAAGGCAAGGGAATTACCGATGCACAGTGCCAGTGGCTCCGGACTGCACTTAACCCTGCAGGGGTGCCTTCTGCAAATACCCGGAAAATCATTGTCATGCATCATCCGGTGGTGAACGTGAACGGAACGGAATACGACGGATCGCCGAATACCGGCTCTATTGCGGGACCCGATGACGGCTCTTTCCTGTATAACAGGCAAACCTTTATGAATATCTGCGACTCTAACCATGTGGATGTGGTGCTTGCCGGTCATGTTCATCAGTTTGTGGTGGCTGACCGTAATGCTAATGTGGTGACTGAGAACTGGTCAGGCGGTACACGGTATTGTCAGACGGCACAGGAATTTGAAGGTGCTTATCGCATTATCACGGTTGATTCGAACATTGTAAGTATCGGATCGCCTTCGCTGGTCAATTGCCTATCTCTTGCTGCGAAAGCACCCGGTAGGGCATCGTTTAAGATTTACCCGAATCCTTTTACCGATCGTGCCATACTGCAAATTTCCGGCACGGCAGAGGTTAAAAATTATGATTTAAGGATTTTTGATGTAATGGGCAGAGTAGTGAAATCAGTGACAGGTATCAGCGAAGAAAAGACCATCATCGAGAGGGACGGCCTCGTAGCGGGCGTCTATTTTTATTTGATCTCGGATTTCAAAGGAAAGACTAGTAGCGGGAAGCTGATCATTACTGATTAGTTTTCAATACTAAACAATGCAATATTTGTAGTATTAGGATTTCTGTTGCTGTTTTTTTTGAGTCTGAGTTTGACTGATAAATTTAATAGGAACATTATCGCGTATTGTGCTTATGATCTTGGATTTATTATTATTTAATCATGATAATGTTCAATTTTATAAGAAAAATTTGTAAGTTTGAGGTGGGATTCGGATCTATAGTCAAAAAATTATTTCTAACAATAACGCCTATGAAAAAGCGATTTTTACCTCATTTATTTTTACTGTTTGTTTTTGTCATTTCCAATAGATGTGCTTATTCTCAGTCTTTTACGTTTGTTCATATTTCTGATATGCATATTTCAGATGGTTCTGGAAATATAGGAAATTATGACGATGATGGTGAGCAGTTTCTTTGTAATGCCAGGCAATTTAAACTGTTGAATCCCAAACCGGCCTTTATTGTTGTTTCAGGCGATGTGTCCAATATCGGATCAAAAAGTCCCAATGGGATGTACCCTGCACTTACACAGCATCTTTATCCGCAGGGCGGCATAACCAATCCGGCAAACGGCGCCTATTTTATTGACCAGGACCAGACCATCCCGATTTATTTTGTTTCCGGTAACCATGAATATTATGAATCTATATTACTTGCGCTCGATCAGACAAGTACTCTTACCTATTATCCTGCACGTATTGCCCCCGATGTGGATTATACTTTTACTTATAATAATGCACAGCTGATCTTTATGAGAACGGGAAGCGACGTTTCCCTGTGGAATTCTCCCGAAGATGGCGCCGGGATTACGAATTCCCAATGTCAATGGCTCAGGAATGTGCTCAACCCGGCCGGAGGATGGCCGCCACCTGATCGCAGGAAAATTATTATTATGCATCATCCGGCGGCCAATGCTGCGGGTACCGAAGTTGATGGAAGTCCTTATACAGGTTATATTTCAGGACCTGCATCCAATTCATTCCGCTACAACAGGGTGAATTTCCTGAATATTTGTGATTCCAACAATGTAGATGTAACCCTGTCAGGGCATGTGCACCAGTGTGTGGTTGCTGACCGCAATGGCAATGTGGTGCCTGAAAACTGGGCCGGCGGAACCCGGTATTCACAGATTGCAAATGCTAATGAAGGCAGTTACCGTATCATTACGGTTGATTCAAATTTTGTTACCTTAAGCCCTCCCATGGTAGTGCCTTCGTCCCTTTGCGGCACCGGGCCCATCATCAGTGGAAGGGTACGTTATGCAGGCAAGGCATATGCCGGAACGTACGGGAATTATCCGACATATGACACTGAAAAATATGCTATTAATAAAGTATTGGTGTTACTGAAAAACTATCCTTCAGGGACTGTTGCGGCCAAAGATACTACCGATGCTTCCGGATTTTTCCGTTTTAACAATGTTCCGTATGGCAGTTATACGGTTTACTATGATAAAATCACTGCCGACACCATGCAATGGGGAAATGATATAAATGCCATAGATATCTCGCAGCTTAAGTATTTAATAGCCAGTGATCCCGCAATGGATCCGTCTTTTTATTTCTCAGAAAAATACAAGCGGGCGGCAGATGTAGATAATAATATGGCACTTAATGCTATTGATGTCTCAAGGATCAAGGCTAAAATAGGATCGCCTTCTTCAGCCGTAAAGAACTTTCCGAAAGGTAACTGGCCCGCTTATGATTCTGTAGTCAGTATTTCCGGTTCCGACCTGAACCTCAGCCTGCCGGTCATCTGCTACGGCGATTTCAATGCGTCGAGTTTCAAATATAAAGACTCTCTGTCAACATGGAGTATGGCCAAATCTATTGAAAATGAGATTATTATGAATTCGGATGAGTATATCACTGCAGGCCAGCCTTCCTGGTTTGAGGTGCCTTTGCGAATCAGCGATAAGATGAATGAGTTTTCCGCTATGGGGCTCGAACTGCATTATCCTGCTGATGATTACCGTCTGGAGCAAGCATCTATGTCAAAGGGCGCAGGTAAAGATATTCCGGTTAAGATCAACCCGACGCTGGAGGAGATCATCGCCAGCGATGACGACCTGCTGGTAACGGATGAACATGGCGTGGTGAGAGTGGTTTATGCCACCACCAGCCATTTTGACGTGGCAGCCGGCGATGAAATGATGGTGCTCGGTTTTCGTGCCCTACGGAACCCGACTCAGGGTGAACTTGACTTTAACCTTTCGGGTACAGGTGTATTCGGAAACCGCTATGGTGAAGAGAATGATAATCTGTATCTTCTGAAGCCAAAGATATTTGTTCAGGGTGATAATCCGGAAGCCGGGTTTGAATTTATGGGATACCCCAACCCGTTTGGTGGTGATGTAAAACTCACGTACTATATTCCGGAACAGGGGAGTGTAAAAATCGAAGTCTATAACACGATGGGCAGACTGCTGGCCATACTGTTGAATGAGTACCGTGAAAACGGTAAACATACGGTTGAATTTTCGCCCGGTGATTTGCCCGCAGGGATGTATATTTTCCGGTTCGAATATAACGGACAGAATCTGTCTAAAAGTTTGACTTTAAAGATGTTACATTAACCCTATCAAACTTGTGAGTTATTGGAATGACGAGTGGTTTTTATTTGCTCAGACCGAGGTAACAGACCTTAAACAACTTTTTTAAGCACTTGAATAACTGATATCTCCCGTTGTGCGGGTTTTGTGCTACATGCCCTCCTGCGGAGTAACTTCGACAACAACGCACATAAAAATAATCCCTTTTTCCCGATTCCTTCAAAATAGTATAGTAACTTTGATTTCATCATTAATTATGATACCAGCACATACTTATTTAAAATTGATGAATATGCGTGATTATGTGATACTAATAAACAAGGTATGCAAGCCTGGCCATAAAATTCCACGGATACAAAATATAGTTTTCAGCCCATTTTTTAATATATGATTACCAGACAAAATATTTATTCACTCTTAATATGCACTATTATGACAGGATTATTTTCTTGCGCTACTATTCCTAAGGGGGCAGTAGCGGTAAAACCTTTTAATAAAGAAAGATATCTTGGTAAATGGTATGAGATTGCCAGAAAAGATTTTAAATATGAACGGGATTTGAGTAATACCACAGCAGCATACTCTTTAAACAACAACGGAACTATAAAGGTTGACAATCAAGGATATAATACAAAAAAAGGAGAATGGACTCAGGCAATTGGTAAGGCAAAGTTTGTTGGAGAAGACCATATCGCTATGCTTAAAGTATCATTCTTTGGACCCTTTTATTCCGGGTACAATGTAATCGCCATTGATGATGAGTACAGATATGCTCTGGTTGCCGGAAAAAGTCTCAAGTATTTATGGATTTTGTCCCGCGAGACTAACATACCTGTGGAGATAAAAGATAAATATCTTAAGATTGCCGAAGAAATCGGATATGATACAGCAGATCTGATATGGGTTGAGCACGGCAAGCAGAAATATCGGCAGCCCTAAGGGTGCCACCTATAAGTTGTAGTAATGATAAAGTTTTCAAGATTTTTTCAAACCATTAGCCACACAAGCAATAGTGTCCGCTACAAGGTGCTAACAATACATTGTTAATTGTTCCGCCGTTCAGACAAAACACGATCCACCAGTTCAGATCCACCTCATCAGGCTGAAATCCTGACGGTGGGCGAGCAGGTTATTTTTAGGGAACAATCTGAATGCATAATCAAATACGCCTATCCTGTCCGTGGGCATTTCGATAGTAAAGGTCACCATGTTGTGATGGGTTTCGGTGATTTTTAATTCGTGTCTGTAAATGATTTTATTTACGACATCATTTACTTTTTGCCCCATGACCATTTCGATACCCACATCGTTTTTGTTCAGTTCGTTTAATTTAAGTTTTATCTCCGCATGAAATTTTTCGCCCAGTCCCAGGGGCTTTTTATTTGAATCAATGGTGGTTACGGAGACAACTTCGATGCTTTCCCACGCCCTGAGGATTTTTTGTTTCCAGGATGCCAGTTTACGGGCATTCAGGTAATTATCATGATTTATCAGCATTATTCGCTTATAAAGCGGGTTGTAGAATTTGCTCCGGTAATCGTCAAGCATACGTTTTGTCGTGTACTCGGGCGCAATATGTGCAATGGTATTCTTGATTTTCTGCACCCATTTTACCGGAACATTATTCTTGTTGCGGTTATAAAACATCGGAGCTATTTCGTTTTCAAGGATGTTGTAAATAGTCACTGCGTCAAGAGCATCCTGTGCATCCTGGTTCTGATACGTACGTTCTTCTTTCAGCGCCCAGCCGGCTTCAGGAAGGTATCCTTCCGCCCACCATCCGTCGAGTACACTGAAATTGATGATCCCGTTCATAACGGCCTTCTCTCCGCTGGTTCCTGAAGCTTCCAGCGGCCGGGTGGGGGTGTTAAGCCAGATATCGACGCCCTGTACCAGTTTTTTTCCTAATTCAATGTCATAGTTTTCAACGAGCAGGATTTTGCCGACAAACTCCGGCATAGTGGATATCTCGTATATCTTGGTGATAAGTTTTTGTCCTTCAATATCTTTGGGATGGGCTTTTCCGGCATAGACAAATTGTACAGGATATTTTGTATTGTTCAGTATTCTGGAAAGACGTTCCAGGTTCGAAAAGATCATGTTTGCCCTTTTATAGGTTGCGAAGCGGCGGGCGAAGCCAATGGTAAGGACCTGGTCGTCGATGGTTTCCGAAACTTTGAAAATCTGCTGAGGGTTATTCTGCCTCAGAGTCATTTCATTCATCAGTCTTTTACGAAGGAAATCGATGAGTTCGGCTCTTTGTTGCTGACGAATATCCCAGATCGTTTCATCGGGAACGTCAAAGATTTTTTTCCAGTAACTATGATTGGAAAGGTCATTGACATACTTGGGGTCAAAAGTCGCATCATATAATTGTTTCCAACGCTTGGCCACCCATGTCGGGAAATGTACTCCGTTGGTCACATAACCGATATGCAGCTCTTCGGGAAAATAGCCGGGATACATCTGTGATAAGATGTTGCAGGTTACTTTTCCGTGAATTCTGCTCACACCATTGGTTTCGGCAGATAAAGTCGCTGCCAGTATACTCATGCTGAACTTTTCGTTTGGATCGTTTTCGTTGGCCTTTCCCAGGTTCATGAACGTCTCCCAGCTTATTTTCAGGCGGTCGGCATAATGAGGCATATAGGTCCTCAGCAAGTCTTCGCTGAAAAGGTCGTGACCGGCAGGAACTGCCGTATGTGTCGTGAACAGTGAAGACGCTTTCACTACCTCCACAGCTTCGTTGAAGGTGAGGTTTTCTTCCTGGACATATTTCCGGAGTCTTTCGATGCCCATGAAGGCGGCATGGCCTTCGTTACAATGATAGATGTCGGGTTTGATGCCAACAATATCCAGCAGTCTTATTCCGCCAATACCGAGCAGCAATTCCTGTTTGAACCGGAGATCGGTACCATCGCCATACAGGCAATGAGTGATGATTTTATCTTCAGGCAGATTCTCTTCAATATCCGTATCGAGCAGGTACAATGAAGCCCTGCCGACATCAACACGCCAAACCTTCGCTGTAATAGTTCTTCCCGGAGCAGCAATATGTACTTTTAACCAGGTGCTCGATTTATCATCATCCGTCTGTTTTTTCCGGACCGGAATCAGCGGTAAATGCGAATATTTCTGAGGATGATAGCAGGCAATCTGGTCACCAAGTAAAGAAATATTCTGGTCAAAATATCCGTAACGGTACAACAGGCTCACACCCACGATGTTGGCATTTGAATCGCTGGCCTGTTTCAGATAATCTCCTGCCAGTATGCCTAATCCGCCCGAGTAGGTTTTCAGCGAATGGTGCAACCCAAATTCCATGCTGAAATAGGCAACCTGTTCTTTTGGTTTTTTGGGGCCGTAGGCTAAATAATCGGTAAATTGTTTAAAAACGGAATCCAGTTTTTTTCGGAAATCTTTGTCATTCACCAGCTTATGATAATCTTCTAAAGAGAGTGATTCCAGGAGTGTAATGGGGTTTTGCCGGCATTCTTCCCATAATTCCGGGTTGATCATCTCAAAAAGCTCAATGGCTTCTGAATTCCACGTCCACCAGAGGTTTTGTGTGAGTTTGTAGAGCGGCGAGAGTTTTTCGATGATACTGGGACGGACAAGGATCTTGTTCCAATTGGGTATCAGTTGTTTAGGAGGCTTGATCTCGAATTGTATCGACTGGGATTTGGTTTTATATAATTCATAGCGCGAAAGGGATTTCTGAAGGGCGATGTCGTAAGCATCATAATAGTTCTCCACCAGTTTGCTCCATAATGCTTTTCGCGATAATTCATAAGCGCTTGCCCGTGCAGCTTCTTTTTCTTCATCAGAGCTGTTGACAAATCCGAGGATTCTTTGCGTGATCATGGCGGTAACATGCTCGTCATTCTCATCGTTACGGTCAATAACGGTGACGAATTTTTCCGGGTCGGGTGATTGTGAGAGTGCCCAGAGGCCGAATCCGGCAAGCGTGGTAGTGATAGTCGGTATATGAAAGGCAATGCTTTCCAGAGGTGTATACCCCCACGGTTCATAATAAGATGGGAAAACAGTCATATCGAAGCCAATGAGAAAATCATAATATCCCAGGTCAACAATACCATCTTTTCCGTCAAGATAACAGGGCACAATGATAATTTTCACTTTATCGGTGGGTGCATTATTCAGATTGTTACCTTTTATACGCTGGATCATCGGATCATCATGATAATTGTTCAGGATGTGCGTGCAGAATTCTCCGGTTACCGCTTCGTTGAAGTCGGGCTGAAGCATACGGCTGGCGAGGTTGGGCAAAGGTCCGCCATGGTCGGCGGGTATCGTTATGAAGGCAACAATATCATGAGTCAATGATGCGTCCTTATTCAATTGACCCAGGGCATCTATGTACAGATCAATACCCTTGTTATGGAACTCGTACCGTCCGCTGTTAAGCAGGTACAGTGCATTATCACTCAAAGGCTGGTTGGTGAGGCCTTCGGTGATCTTTTTTATGGTTTCACGGGCGAGGTGCCTTTTTTCATCGAAATTTGAATTCGTAACCACCACAGCATCATCGAATCCGTTGGGAGTGACCAGGTCTACCTCTTTATCCAGAAAATGTGCACATTCATTGGCCGTGATATCACTAACTGTGGTAAAACAATCGGTGTATTTTGCCGCACTTTTTTCGAGGGAAAATTTCGAAATAACCCCCAATGTTTTTGCCAGTGACTCGCTTTCATAATCCTGGAGTCTGCTGTACAGCGGCATGCCGTTTCCGGCAATGCATCTTCCAAGTACAGTAGCATGGGTGGTAAATACAGTAGCGATCTGAGGCGTATTGTCCTTAAGCGGAAGCACTCCGGCTCCGGTGAGCCATTCGTGAAAATGGGCGACAATATGGTCACTGGCTACGACATGATAATCGTAAAAGCTGCGGATGACCACCGATGCGGCGATACCGAAGAGGGCGGGCTCTATGTAATCCCATTGTCCGTAAATGGAATCAACCTGGTATTTTTCCCACAGTCGGGATAGTATTTCATTTTTTGTGGCAAAATATTGTGTGAAATCCACCAGGATGACCACGGGTTTACCTGCAATGTTCCAGTTTCCGATCTTAAATTTCAATCCTTTGCTCTCCGCGTCTTCCCTCCAGGATCTGTAAAGGAATTTGTCTTCAATAAAGTCGGGGTTTTCACGTGTTTCCTTCCAAACATCGGGCCCGATCAGAATGTAATTATTTTTCAGTGTCTCAGCAATGCCGGCAGCTTTGCTGGCGATTACCGTATAAATCCCGCCTACTTTGTTGCATACTTCCCAGCTTACTTCAAAAAGATAATCGGGCATTAAAAGATTTTTGCTATCAGTCATAAATATAAATTTTTTTGAGAGGGGCAAAATTACTGTTTTTTTAGCTTTGTCATGTGAATTAAATTGTTGTTTATATCCCGCTGAAGAATTGAATTATTTTGTATACCGGTCAGGATGTTTCTTTCTGTTTTTTTCATAAAAACCTCAAAACATTCAATAAAAATCATTTAATTTGTACAATAAAAAATTTGCGATGATCACATTAAAAAAGGGCGATAAGGCTCCTGATTTTTCGGGTTATGATCAGGATGGTAACAGATTGAGCCTGAAAAGTTTTTACGGTAAAAAAGTAGTTTTGTATTTTTATCCAAAGGATAACACCCCAGGTTGTACAGCCGAGGCCTGCAACCTGCGCGATAATTACAGTATGCTGCTTGACAAGGGTTATGCAATTATTGGTGTCAGCGCCGATAGCCCAAAATCGCATAAAAATTTTATTGCAAAATATGATCTGCCATTCCCTTTGATTGCCGATACCGACATCACTATATGCCGGATTTACGGAGTCTGGGGACCGAAAAAATTTATGGGACGTACCTTTGACGGCATCAACCGCACCACATTCCTTATTTCTGAAGAGGGGGTTATCGAGGCCGTTATCACTAAAGTAAAGACAGGCGATCACACGATGCAAATCTTAAATGAACTGAATAATAAATAATATTAAATCTTATACATTATGGCAAAAGAAACAGTAGACAAGAAGGAAGAAAACTTAAATAAGGAAAAGCTGAAAGTGCTGCAGCTTACGCTCGATAAAATCGAAAAATCGTATGGCAAAGGCGCTATTATGAAATTGGGAGACCATCCGACAGAAGATATTGAATATATATCAACCGGCTCCATAGGTGTTGATGTTGCACTTGGGGTTGGCGGCTTTCCCAAAGGCAGGGTTATTGAGATATACGGTCCTGAATCATCAGGAAAAACAACGCTGGCGCTTCATGCTATAGCGGAGTCACAAAAAAAAGGCGGTATAGCTGCCTTTATTGATGCGGAACATGCGTTCGACAGTTCCTATGCCCGCAAGTTAGGCGTTGACATCGAAAACCTGCTCATCTCTCAGCCTGATAACGGGGAACAGGCGCTTGAGATCACTGAAAACCTGATACGTTCCGGAGCCATCGACATCATCGTGATTGATTCGGTAGCTGCCTTGACACCCAAAAGTGAGATTGAAGGCGAAATGGGTGATTCGAAAATGGGTTTGCAGGCAAGACTGATGTCGCAGGCCTTGCGGAAGCTGACGGCTACCATAAGTAAAACACGCTGTTGCTGCATCTTCATTAATCAGTTACGCGAAAAGATAGGTGTCATGTTTGGAAACCCTGAAACCACCACAGGCGGTAATGCTTTGAAATTCTATGCCTCTGTGCGTGTAGACATTCGCAAAGTTTCCCAGATAAAAGAAGGCGACAGCGTTACCGGAAACCGCGTACGGGTGAAGATTGTGAAAAACAAAGTGGCTCCGCCCTTCAGAACTGCTGAGGTGGACATCATTTATGGCGAGGGATTCTCTAAAATGGGTGAAATAGTTGATCTGGGTGTGGAGAAGGAAATAGTCAAGAAAAGCGGTTCCTGGTTCAGTTATAACGAGACCAAGCTCGGACAGGGCAGGGATGCGGTAAAACAGTTACTGCTCGATAACCCCGAACTGTGTGATGAAATAGAAGCCAGAATCAGGGAAAAACTAAAATAATTTTTTTGCGGACATAAACCGGAGTTGAAACTCACGGTACTGGTTTAAGAGGGTATGCAACATATCGGAATTTACGGTAATTATCTGTTAGTCAATTATATATGTGTGAAATGACTTTGTTTTACGGTTAGGTAAATATTGCAAAACGCCATCATGCATAGGCAGGTTGGTTCAACACTTATTTGAAAAAAATTTGCTCTAAAAACCTGAATGGCAGGATGTTATTCCAATACAAATAATTTAAATTTTCAAACTATTCTTCAATGAAAAACATGCTGAACATTGTCCTGACGTTGTTAATGTTTATGATTTTTGCATGTGGAAACAATCATAAGCCGGGCATGGCGGATGCAGGTACAGACTCGTTACCCTCCGACCTGACCGGTATTACAGGAAAAATCAACGCAGACCCCAAAAATGCTGAGCTGTATAACCAGCGGGCGCTTTTGTATCTCGAAAAAAATGATCCGGATAAAGCCCTGAAGGATATTAACAAAGCCATCACTATAAATCCTGAAAATTCTTTGTATCTGAGAACATTGTCCGACATTTTTTTTGCAACAGGCAAGATAAAGAATTGTGAGGATGCCCTCAAAAAGGCCTGCGAAATTAATCCTGACGATGCCGAAGCGGTGCTGAAACTGGCCGAACTTTCCTTTTATATGAAAGACTATAAAAAGACTTTTGAATATACAGACAAAGCGCAGAAAATGGACAAGTTAAATGCCAGGGCTGATTTTATCAGGGGTATGGTGCACAAAGATATGGGCGATACGGCAAAAGCTGTCCGAAGTTTTCAGATAACGGTTGAAAAAGATCCTGAATATTTCCATGCCTATATGCAACTCGGACTTATGTATGCTGCAAAACACAGCAAACTGGCCATTGATTATTTTAATAATGCCCTGAATATCAACCCACAAAGTATGGAGGCCTTGTATTCTCTGGCATTGTTTTATCAGGATAACGGTGAGTACAACAAGGCCATTGAAAAATATACCACCCTGCTCAAAATTGATCCTAAATACAAATATGCACACTATAACCTGGGGTATATCCACCTGGTTTATCTTCAGGTGTATGATGTGGCCGTAAAACATTTTACCGACGCCATCAATGCGGATCCTAACTATGCCGAAGCCTATTACAACCGGGGTTATTGCTATGAACTTTTAGGCAATGTGATGTATGCCCGCAGCGATTATCAGCAGGCGCTGAAAATCAAAGTTAATTATCAGAAAGCCGTTGATGGGCTGAACCGTATAGACAAACTGATGAAGATGTAAACTTTTTTAATGTGTTCAATATTATTGAGTTAAGAAAACGTTTTGAATTGATAAATGCATATCGAATTATCCTATATTAAGACGGGGTTAATTTGTTTGCTTTTAATCCCAAAGGGCAATTTGATTTTCAAAACCGGCCTGACCGGCTGGGTAGGGCAGGCACTTTGTGTACAGCGTGATGTTGAAATCAATGTTATAATATAGGGAAAAATCAAAATACGTAATAAAAGACAAGAGTTTCTGACTAAAAATCATACCATGAAAAAATCATTTGTGTTCTTCTGTTCCTTTTTGCTGGCCATATCGTTTACTTATGCACAGAACCGGCTTACGCCGGAATTGTTATGGAAATTCGGGCGGGTAAGTGATATGCAGCTTTCACCCGACAAGAAAACGGTTTTGTACGGGATAACTTATTATAATCTAAGCGAAAACAAAGGCAATCGCGACCTTTATGTCATTCCTTTGGCAGGTGGAACCCCGGTCAATCTTACCAATTCTGAAGGCAGCGAATGGAACGGTTTATGGCGTCCCGACGGTAAAAAGATCGGATATATTTCAGCAAAAAGCGGTGAACCCCAACTCTGGGAGATGAACCCCGATGGCAGCAACAAAAAACAACTGAGCAGTTTTACGGGCGGTATTACCGGTTTTGCCTATTCACCGGCCATGACACACATACTAGTTACCCGTGATGTTAAACTTGATATGACTGCCGTAGAGCTTTACCCCGATCTGCCCCAGGCCGATGCCCGTATCATCGACGATTTGTTTTACCGTCACTGGAACGACTGGCACGACTATGCCTATAGTCATATCTTCGTATCGGCATATTCCGATGGCAATGTCAGCGGCGAACTCGATATCCTTCGAGGTGAAAAATATGATACCCCGCTCACACCCGACGGAGGTATGGAACAGATAAACTGGAGCCCCGACGGATTGAAAATTGCTTATACCTGCCGCAAACTGCATGGCAGGGACGAATGTGTGAGCACTAACTCCGATATTTATATATATGATATTAAGTCGGGCATTACCGAAAACATAAGTAACGGCATGATGGGTTATGATCTTGATCCGGTGTTTTCACCCGATGGCAGTAAAATAGCCTGGTGCAGCATGAAAACGCCTGGCTATGAGTCTGATAAAAAACGTCTTATGGTTTACGATTTTGGCACTAAAAAGTATTCCGATTTGAGTGAAAACTTTGATGAAAGCGCCGCCAGTTTACGGTGGAGCGCCGATGCCAAAAGCATTTATTTTCTTAGTTACACCAAAGGTACCTGCCAGGTTTTTAAAGCCGATGTGGCAAGCGGAAAAATCGTTCAGCTGACGACGGGCATGCATGATTTTACTGAGTTGTATGCTGACGGAAAGTATATGGCGGGTGTGAAAATGTCCATGTCGGCGCCCTCCGAAATATATCGAATTGATGAAGTTAAGGGGCAATTCAATCCGGTACAGATCACGTTTACTAACCTGGAGTTACTCTCATCCATTCAGACGGGCAGGGTGGAGGAACGCTGGATTACCACCTCCGACAATAAAAAAATGCTGGTGTGGGTTATTTATCCTCCCGACTTCGACAAAAACAAGAAGTATCCTGCGCTGTTATATTGCCAGGGAGGGCCCCAGAGTACGGTCAGCCAGTTTTTCTCTTACCGCTGGAATTTTCAGATCATGGCAGCCCACGACTATATTGTGGTAGCCCCCAACAGACGAGGCTTACCGGGCTTCGGAACAGACTGGAACGATCAGATAGCCCTGGATTATGGCGGACAAAACATGCTCGACTACCTGGCTGCTATTGATACTTTAGCAAAGGAGCCCTATGTCAATAAAGACAAGCTGGGCGCCGTGGGCGCCAGTTACGGCGGTTTCTCGGTCTACTGGCTGGCCGGTAATCATAACAAGCGGTTCAAGGCATTTATCGCCCATTGCGGCATGTTCAATTTCGAGAGCTGGTATGGTGCCACTGAAGAAATGTGGTTCCCCAACCACGACTTTGGCGGTGCGTACTGGAATGAACCACAACCCGAAAGCTATAATTTTTCTCCGCACAAATTTGTGGGTAACTGGGATACCCCAATACTTGTGATACATGGAGGTTATGATTTCCGTATTCCTTATACCGAAGGCATGCAGGCGTTTAACGCGGCGCAGTTACAAGACATTCCCAGCCGTTTTTTATTCTTCCCCAATGAAACCCACTTTGTCGTCAAACCACAAAACAGTGTGCTGTGGCAGCGCGAGTTTTTCGGATGGCTGGATAAATACCTGAAGTAGAAAAGCCAGGCATATTCCTAACCGTATTGTGCATTTTTGATTTTTGCTTTCGGGCAGAAAATCCGCAATGATTGTTTGTTTTTGTTGCTTTAATATCGTATATTTGTATTAAATAATTCTTAAAAATAATTTATTTAAGTAATTATTTAATAACGTGAAGCACAATGTTATCCTGTTTTTTGTTTTTATCAGTTTAACGGGTACTATTTTAAATGCCCGGTTGCTGGAAGCTTATGTGATCTCTTCCGGAGGTTACTATACTTCGGCTGCCGGTTCTTTTTGTGTTACGCTGGCCGAAACGACCATGGTGCAGACCTTGTCATCCATGGGTAATTTTCTGACACAGGGATTTCAACAACCCGACGAATGGTATTCATCCATCCAGGAGGAGCCTGTACAGGGAAACTTTGTTGTTTATCCCGATCCTAACTATGGTAATATTATTGTAACTGTGCAATCCAAAGAAAATGGCGAGGCACAACTAAGTATTTATGATGTGCTGGGGCAAAAGGAATTTTCCATACAAAAGACCATTGTCACCGCAGCTAACCTTGAATATATAGATATTCGTGGTTATTCCATGGGTATTTATTTTCTCTTGTGCTAATAGGTTGATGAAAACGGCAAAATGAATTTAAAGTCCTGAAAATCAACACAACTAATTAAATAAAAAAGCAAACTATGAGAACAACAATTGCCAAAATCATTTTTTCAGTATCTTTTTTATTGATTACGGGCTTTTCATTGGCTCAGGTGCCGCATGCATTTAATTATCAGGCTGTTGCCCGCGATGTGTCTGGAAATGTGCTGCCTGACAAGATACTGGGCATCAGGGTTTCACTGCACCTGGGAACAGCGATGGGAGCCGTAGTTTATTCGGAAACATTTACTGCGATCACTAATGCCTATGGCCTGTTTACCTTGGATATAGGGCTTGGAACCACAATTTCTGGGCAATTTGATACGATAGCCTGGGGTAAAAATCACTATTACATGCAGGTGGAAATGGATCCTACAGGCGGTGCAACATACATTGATATGGGAACCAGCCAGTTGCTGAGTGTTCCCTATGCCATGTATGCTGAAAACTCCGCATGGAAAAGAAATGGGTCAAATATCTTTTATGATGCTGGAAATGTTGGGGTTGGATTAGCTGACCCCAGCCAAAAGCTGCATATAAAAGGAACTTTCAGGGTTGATGATCCAAATCCAATGATCCAATTAATAGACACTACTGCTTTTAAGGGTTATGTTCAGTCCTATCATAACGATATGATTTTTGCCAATGCCAATGATACCGGCAGTATTGAATTTTGGACCAACTATGCTGAAAAAATGAAAATTAAAGCCAATGGTAACGTGGGCATAGGAACCACCAACCCTGCCAATAAATTTGAAGTTATCAATTCGGAAAGCGCTAAATTCAGGGTGGGAACAATTACTTCGCTCGGAAAAGGCTTTGGCCAGGAATATGACTCAATCACTCCAGGTTATTTTATTGCACATGGAGGCGAATACTGGCATTTTTGTTATGCGGACACTCCCGATTCTGCCTATACAAGAAAAGTGACCCTTGACGGCAGGGGCAATATGTTCCGTCCATCCATCAATAATGTTATCAGTCTTGGAAATCTTTCATATAAATGGGCTGCTGTTTATGCCGTAAACGGAACTATTCAAACTTCAGATTTACGATATAAGGACAATATATCTGATATTCAGTACGGGCTTGATGAAGTGTTGAAACTTCGCCCGGTTTCCTACAGGTGGAAAGACGATAACCTTAACATTGGAACCGGAAAAAATCTCGGTTTTATCGCCCAGGAACTGGAAACCATTGTTCCTGAGGTAGTTGTACATAAGCAGACAGAAATTGATAATGAAACCAACCATCCTGCCGGCGAATACCCTGACACTTATGGCGTGAAATACAGTGAACTTATTCCGGTGCTGGTAAAAGCCATACAGGAGCAACAAACCCAGTTTGTAAAAGCCATACAGGAACAGCAAACCCAGATAGAACAATTAAAACAGGAAATAAAAATATTGAAAGGGCAATGACAATGCCCGTAAGCCTTGCAATTTTCAATAATATAACCCGTTGATGATGACTGTCCGGCAAAGGGTTGTCTTATTAATAATACCCTGGAATTCACTCCTGGTTTTTTTAATGAAATTTTAATAATAAAATATTTTTTTATTTATTTAATCACTGTTGTCCGGTAAAAATATTTTAAATATGCTGAATAGCTTTATTTTCAGAACATTTACAACATATCGCCACCTACGGGGCTTTATTTTTCATTGTAATGTTTTTTCTACCAATATGCCGCCTCTAACGAGGCTAAAAAAGTTCCAAAGGTCTATAATATTATCATAATGAATAATTTGCCAACTTATAAAAGCGCCGTAGGTTCGAAATATTACATAGTTAATAAATTAACCGGACAATAATGTTATTTAACAAATTTATTGTTTTTATAAACATAAATGATTAAATTTGCTTTATTAATCGTACAATTTTTAAATTAATCAAACCTTATGAAACGAAAATTTATGCTACTGTTCATTTCCGGAGTTATGATAGTGTTTCTTTCTCATGCACAGTCGCTGACACCTTTTGTGATCTCTTCATCCGGTGGTTATTATTCTTCGGCTGCCGGTTCTCTATCGGCTACAGTGGCCGAAATGACCATGGTGCAGACTTTATCTTCCATGGGTAATTTTCTGACACAGGGATTTCAGCAACCCGGCGAATGGTATGTATCCATCCCGGAGGAGCCGGTGCAGGGCAACCTGTCCGTTTATCCCAATCCCAGTTATGGTAAATTCAATGTAACGGTGCAATCCAAAGAAAAAGGGGAGGCAGAGCTCAGCATTTATGATGTACTGGGGCAAAAAACCTGTTCCAGCCGTATGCACATTGTACCCGGCGCTAACACTGAGTATGTGGATATCCGTGGTTATTCCATGGGCATATATTTACTCGAATATCTTTACACCGGAGAAAACGGTAAAAAGGAATCTAAAGTTCTGAAAATCAATGTAATCAATTAATCATATAAATAAAATGCCATGAAAACAACCGTTACCAAAATCATTTGTTCATTGATCTTTTTATTGATCACGGGCTATACTTTTGCCCAGATTCCACATGCCTTTAATTACCAGGCTGTTGCCCGCGATGTTTCGGGAAATGTATTACCTAACCAGCTTTTGAGTATCAGGTTATCTCTGCACCTGGGAACGTCGACAGGTACAATAGTATATTCGGAAACTTTTGCCCCTATCACTAATGATTTTGGCCTGTTTACCATAGGTGTAGGAATAGGAATCCCTGTTTCCGGGCAATTTGATACGATTGCGTGGGGTAAGAATCACTATTACATGCAGGTGGAAATGGATCCTACGGGCGGCGCGACCTATGTTGATATGGGAACCAGCCAGTTGCTGAGTGTTCCCTATGCCATGTATGCTGAAAACTCGGTCTGGAAAAGAAATGGGTCAAAAATATTTTATGATAATGGCTATGTAGGAATTGGAATCAATGATCCCCTGACCAGGCTCCATGTATTGAGCACCATTCGTATTGACGGTTCATCGCCGTTAATTCAATTCAGAGATGGAGCTACACCTAAGGGATTTATTCAATCTTATGGCAGCAATTCCGATCTGATCATTTCAAATACTGTAAGCTCCGGTAGCGTTCAGTTATGGTCAGACAATAGCGAAAGAATGAGAATTAACGCCATGGGAAATGTCGGTGTAAATTGCACGGCGCCGGCATACAAATTCGAAGTTGACGGCCCTTCAGGCACCTTCAGTGTAAGTGGTATCCGTATTCAAAACACTACCGCCTCTACAGGATGGAGTTTTTATCCTTCCAATACCGGCGATTTAGTCATTGGAAAAACTTCCAATCTTGGTTCATTCGACGGGACAACGGGCGCTTACACAGCCGCATCCGACGGACGGTTAAAAACAAATATAAGGCCTTTGGAAACGGTATTGTCTTCGGTGCTGGATATGCAGCTCAAACGTTATGAGTTTAAAGAAAACAATCCTTTACACAAAGAATCCATAGGGATTATTGCACAGGATCTTCAGAAAGTATTTCCTGAGTTTGTCTCTGTGAACACCGCAAATGACGGAAACCCACTGGTTGAAAATCAGATGGGTGTCGACTACAGCGGTTTGAGCATTATTGCCCTCAAGGCTATACAGGAGCAACAAAAAGAGATCGAGTCACTGAAAGCAGAAATAAAAGCTTTGAAAGAAGCGATAGAGCAACTGAAGAAATAAAAGAAGTGGTTCGTAATGAATCCGCAAATATTCTGTGCCTCGATTCGGGTTAGGTTATGAATTGATTTGAATAGTTTTATGTATTGGACGATCCCGAAAGTTTTCCTCAGGTTATTCGGTTAGATTGGATAACAGGCGATTATTGTTCCACTGCCTGTGTAATCTGCGTTCCTTCCGGAGTGGCGTAAAGAGGAGATTTTTTTACACTAAGTTAATTAGTTGATTTATATTTGGTTATTAATGCCTGTTGCCCGTTCCATTGGTTATAAATTTAACATGGCTGAACTGATTAATATTACGGTATGCTTTACCTGACCATAAGGTTCATATATATTTTTTATAAGACAATGAAACGCACTTCGTTGTCAAACCGCAAAACAGTGTGCTGTGGCAGTGATAGTTCTTCAGCCGGCTGGTAAGTACCTGAAATAGAAGAGCCGGCATATTCCTTCCTTTCCAGCACTTTTTTAATGTTCTCTTTCAGGCAGAAACCGGTAAAGTTTTTTGTTTTTGCTGCTTTTATGTCGTACATTTGTATTAAATAATTCTTAAAACTTATTTATTAAATAAAATTTTAAAAAAATGAAATGGAATGTTATCCTGCTTTTTGTTTTTGTCAGTTTAACGGGCACTTTATTGAATGCCCAGTCGCTGACACCTTTTGTGATCTCTTCGTCCGGCGGTTATTATGCTTCGGCTGCCGGTTCCCTTTCGGCTACAGTGGCCGAAATGACCATGGTGCAGACTTTATCTTCCATGGGTAATTTCCTGACACAGGGATTTCAGCAACCAGGCGAATGGTATGCATCTATACCGGAGGAGCCGGTGCAGGGCAACCTGTCCGTTTATCCCAATCCCAGCTATGGTAATTTCTATGTAACAGTGCAATCCAAAGAAAAAGGGGAGGCACAACTTAGTATTTATGATGTACTGGGGCAAAAAATCTATTCCAGCCATATGCGCATTGTCAGCGGCGCTAACACTGAGTATGTGGATATCCGCGGTTATTCCATGGGCATATATTTACTCGAATATCTTTACACCGGAGAAAACGGTAAAAAGGAATCTAAAGTCGTGAAAATCAATGTGATCAATTAACCATAAAAATAAAATACCATGAAAACAACAGTTACCAAAATCATTTTTTCACTGATCTTTTTATTGGTCACGGGCTATTCTTTTGCCCAGGCGCCGCAGGCGCTCAACTACCAGGCCGTAGCCCGCGATGTTTCGGGAAACGTGCTGCCCAGCCAGATACTGGGTATAAAGGTGTCACTGCACCTGGGATCAGCCACAGGAGCCGTAGTTTATTCAGAAACATTTACTCCGACCACTAATCCCTTTGGTTTGTTTACGATAGACATAGGAAATGGAATTACTAATTCCGGGCAATTTGATACGATTGCCTGGGGTAGGAATCACTATTACATGCAGGTGGAAATGGATCCTACGGGCGGCGCAACATACGTTGATATGGGAACCAGCCAGTTGCTGAGTGTTCCCTATTCCTTGTTTGCAGAAAAGTCACGAACTGTTGCCGCCAGCTATACAAATTCCCCTCTTCCTGTCGCTTATGGCTTTGTGGAGTCAAGCGGTACACTTGCTTCCGGTACTTCAAATATCTCTTCTGTAACATGGAATGCCACAAATAGCCGATACGAGATAACAATTACCGGGGAATCTTATTATTTTAATGATTATGTTACGATTGTCACGATCTGCGGTGTGGGTCAGATCACTGTTGAAACGAGCAGTGTCGGCGGAAAAT
Organism: Bacteroidales bacterium; assembly: GCA_035389045.1. Taxonomy (GTDB): domain Bacteria; phylum Bacteroidota; class Bacteroidia; order Bacteroidales; family CAIWKO01; genus CAIWKO01. The sequence continues at coordinate 88,953 of DAOORA010000010.1, forward strand.
TGCTGGTTTATTTGTACAACTCAGCAGGGACCAAAGTCCAAAGCATGTTTCAATTTATAACATATAAACCATAAAATTTTTTAAACCATGAAATCACCATTTATAAAGATCATCTTTTCATTAACCTTTTTATTGATCACGTGCTATACTTTCGCCCAGGCGCCGCAGGCATTTAATTACCAGGCTGTTGCCCGCGATGTCTCGGGAAACGTGCTGCCTGACCAGATACTGGGGATTAAGGTTTCACTGCACATGGGAACAGCAACAGGTGCGGTAGTTTATTCGGAAACTTTTACACCGACGTCAAATTCCTTTGGACTGTTTACCATAGGCATAGGTCTTGGAACTGCTATTTCCGGGCAGTTTGATACGATTTCCTGGGGCAAAAATCACTATTATATGCAGGTGGAAATGGATCCTGCGGGCGGCGCGACCTATGTTGATATGGGAACCAGTCAGTTATTGAGTGTGCCTTATGCAATGTATGCAGCTCATACAGAGGGAATTGGTTTTTCCGCATATAGGAGTGCAACGACTCAATTAATTGCTGCAGGTTCATACACCGAAATTGTTTTTAATTCAGAGAATTATGATGATGGTAATGGCTATAACCCAACTAATGGTTATTATACCGCACCTTCAGCCGGAGTGTATCATTTTGATGCATCTGCCCGGCTAACCGGAACGGCAACGGAAGGGCAGACAACTGTTATTGTTCTTGTTGTCAATGGAAATCAAAAAAGGATGAAAAGGATGTTATCCGAAACAGATGCTTTTAGTATAGATGTTTCTGCTGATCTTAAGTTAAATGCCGGAGACATAGTGAATGTTGAAATATATAGCCAAACAGAAACGTCTGCTATGTATATCAATAATATTTGTACATTTTTCTCAGGGCATAAGGTTTATTGATGTTGAGGAAAAATATCTTTTCTTTTTCAGGTATGCGTATTATAGCAGAAAGCACAGCGGCGAAAACGGAAAATAGGAATCTAAAGTGTTGAAAATTAATGGAATAATTAATCATAAAAAAATATAACATGAAAACAACGGTTACCAAAATCATTTTCTCATTGATCTTTTTAGTTGTCATGGGCTATTCTTTTGCCCAGGCGCCCCAGGCATTCAATTACCAGGCCGTTGCCCGCGATATTTCGGGAAATGTATTGCCCAACCAGCTTTTGGGTATCAGGGTTTCACTGCATATGGGAACAGCCACGGGAACCGTAGTTTATTCGGAAACCTTTACTCCGACCACTAATCCCTATGGTTTATTTACCCTAAGCATAGGTATAGGAACCTCTGTCTCCGGGCAATTTGATACGATTGCATGGGGTAAGAATCAATATTACATGCAGGTGGAAATGGATCCTGCGGGCGGAGTGACGTATACTGATATGGGTACCAGTCAGTTGCTTTCTGTTCCTTATGCTATGTATGCTGAGAGAACCAAAGCATTGCCTCCGGGTACTTCTGGACAAACTCTCGCTCATGATGCCTCAGGATGGGTAGCCAGTGATTTTCTTGTTAATACCGGAGTCCGCATAGGTATTGGAACCACCACACCGGGATTCTTATGTGAGATGAAATCCTCTCAGTCCTATTTACATATTAACTCCACAGGAACTTTCGGAGGTATTTTACTGAACAGGCCTGATACGAATTCATATATGAGACTGATGTATCGCACTGATGATAGTAATAAATGGTATGTAGGCCTGCTGGGGGCCAAAGATGGTTATTCTGTTTCGAGAGCAAACAGCGATGATGGTACATTTCATATAAATCATAATAATGGTTATGTAGGAATCGGAACAATTGCGCCAACCAATATCTTTGAAGTAGTAACCGGAACTTCAGGAAGCAAATTCCGTGTAGGCTCAGTCACATATGGCTCTGGTTTTGGCCAGGATTTTAACAGCAGTAATGCCTCATATTTTCTGGCTAATGGCGGCTCTTACTGGCATTTTTGCTATGCGGCAACTCCTGCAGATGCATATACAAGAATAGTGTCCATTGATGGCGGAGGAAATGTTTTCCGTCCTTCTGCAAACAATACAGTAAGCTTAGGAAACTCAGGTTATAAATGGACCGCTGTATGGGCAGTGAACGGAACCATACAGACTTCTGACCTGCGTTATAAAACCGATATCGCTGACATACCTTACGGGCTTAAAGAAGTTTTGAAACTTCGCCCTGTTTCTTATAGCTGGAAAAATGAAAAGCTGAATACCGGTACAGGCAAAAATCTTGGCTTTATTGCCCAGGAAATGGAAACATTGGTGCCTGATGTTGTGGTTCATACTCAGATAGAAATTGACAAAGAAACCGATCAGCCCGGAAGTGAGTATCCGGATGCCTACGGCGTGAAATACAGCGAGCTTATTCCTGTGCTGGTAAAAGCTATTCAGGAGCAACAAGCTCAGATTGAACTGCTGAAGCAGGAAATTAAAACCCTGAAAGAAAAATAGTTTTATACTGACGTGATGAGCATTATGGAATGATGCTCACCGGCATAATGGTTATATAACAGAATACGGCGGATATTGCGGGGGGCGTTTCCACGGTAAAGTGCTACCGGAGGGATGTGCTGCTGTTTTAATATAGTGGAAGCCAGCCAGAGCCCGAAAGCAGAAGCTGTATAATACTCTCCGCAAAAATGCTTGAAAGCGGCAACAGCTTGTTTATCAAATATCTCGTTAATTACTGAATGATACCACTTGTCAGTTGCATCGTCGCCGTTAAGTCCTGCAACAAAAAGGTCTATATCGGTGGCTGATAAATTATTATCTTTCAGTATGTTATTGATTGTATCATGGATGCAGGTAATTGATTTGGGTTTGTATAATGTCTTTAAACAATCCAGGCGGGCATAGGAATTGGGACGTATGTCTTTTGTCAGCGTAAAATAAACAGAACCCTCACCTGGAATGGTGCCCTTTCCGGGATTTTTCAGCATGTCAAGATGGTTTTCAGCTTGTTGCCGCCACAAACCCAACAGGCCGGAAATATTATAATGATTTTCAGAGATTTCGTCTATTCCGCCCACCAGTGCCGAATCAGCTTCACCTCTCTGCATCAGGTCGAGCCCGTCAATGAGCGCCGATTCAAAAGAAAAACCACGGTGGACATAGGTCGAATTGTAATTGGCGCATTTCAGAATAATGGCTATCTGTGAACTGATCGTGTTATAGGTTGATTGCATAAAGTTAGTCGGGTTCAGCAGGGTTTCATTATTGTCGAGCATGGTGGTCAGAAACTTCTCCGTGTCTTTCACACTGCCTAAGCCCGTCCCTGTGATAATAGCCCCGGGCATTTCAACTCCCGAATCTTTCAGACAGATTACAGCCGATGTGATCCCCATTTTTATGATACGGCTCAGACGTCTGGCTAACAAAGGATCTATGTAATCCCTGTAAGATTCTGGCTGGATACATTGAAGGAATAATGCACTATGATTGACAGGTTCTGCAAGAAAGTCATGGTTCCCGATGGTTTTCTGGGGTGAGATGCAGCCGATGCCGGAGATGTAGGTGGACATTTTTTTGGGGGATTTTTAGGGAATTAGGCTGTTAGGTGTTAGTTGTTAGACTGTTAGACTGTTAGACTGTTAGGCTGTTAGACTGTTAGGCTGTTAGACTGTTAGACTGTTAGGCTGTTAGGCTGTTAGGCTGTTAGACTGTTAAGGTGTTTAGACTGTTAGGGTGTTTAGACTGTTAGGGTGTTTAGACTGTTAGACTGTTAGACTGTTAGACTGTTAGACTGTCCCGATAGTACCGATAGTTATCGGCATCGGAAGGCTGTTAGGTGTTCAGGCTGTTATTTTGATTGATTTTTTTTAGTTTTTTTGTCTTCTATGAACATTTTTGTATTTGCTATGCGTTCATTTTGGTTATGTTTTTAAGGACTTCAAATTCAAATTAAGTGTTTCACTTTTATAATTCTAACTCCCAACTCCCTCCCGATAGTTATCGGGACCTCCCGACTCCCGACTCCCGACTCCTGACTCCCGACTCCCGACTCCCGACTCCCGACTCCCGACTCCCGACTCCCGACTCCCAGCTCCCAGCTCCCGACTCCCGACTCCCGACTCCCGACTCCCGACTCCCGACTCCCGACTCCCG
>DAOORA010000011.1:0-27820 GCA_035389045.1 Bacteroidales bacterium
TGCTGTTATTCTTTTAAGTAGTACAATCAGTCAGGAAATTTTGAGGAAACTCCAGATCACCCGGAATATTAAAATATTCGATCATTTTATGTGCTTCCAATATTCGCAACGCATTACTTGCCGAACTTTTACTGATTTTAAGCTCATCCACGATCTCCTCAAAAGTAAATTGCTCTTTATCCATAACGCTAAGTAAACCCATGATGCGGCCGGGAATCTGTCCGAATAATTGCTTTTCATACATACGCCCTATGGTCTCAACCATGTCATATTGTGCCCTGGTTCTTTCCTCGGTGTTCATTTTTTTATAATTTGCCGGCACAAAATTAATAATAGTTTTTTTGGTTCAGCAAATACCGAACTTAAAAAACGGTTAATGTTTTGTTAATTAATTTTGCACAAAACCCCGAATGATGGCACAGTACTACGGCCGTCTGAATTTCCACTAACTTGTAAATTATTTCTGTTTTATCCGAAAATATGTTAAATTTGTGTTCAGGTTCTTAAAGTATACGGTAACCAATAATTTAATTTATGCATTATTTGCAAGAACATTAGTAACTGAATACTATTAACAATGAAAACCCTGAATTATTGAATGATCTAATCCTTTAATAATGAAAAAGATATTTATATATATTACCTTGCATTTTCTGTTTTTCCTGACCGTCAGCGGACAGGAACAAAAAGTAAAACCTGACGAAAGCAGAAAAGTTGGCGGCGCGACCAAATCCGGTATTATTAAAACTGAATGTCAGGGTTTTGTCAATTCTCCGGGTACCGACCTGAAGTGGAGGCCCATTCTGACCCACAAAACCACTTCCTTAAGGCCGAAAGTTCCGGATAAAGAACTTATTGAAAAGATCAAATCAGAAAAACTAAAAACCAAATACCTGAAATCCAATGCGGATACGACGGATGAAAAATCGACCATGACCATAACACCCGTGGTGGGGACCAGTTACATGGCAAATACCAGCAATGGCAGTTCTCCGCTGGATAATTCACTTGCCATCTCCAATGGCGGGTGGATCGTGAGTGTAGCCAACAAAACCATCGAATACGACGATATGAACGGGAACACGGTATATTACAATGATCTGATTTCTTTCATCAACGATGCCAGCATTACAGGCGTATGCGATCCCGTAGTGATTTATGATGCCGCGGCAGACCGGTTCATTTTTTTCTGTCAGACAAGTCCGATCACCAGCAATTCCAAAATCCTGCTGTTTTTCTCTAAAACCAACAACCCGAATAATGGCTGGTGGTATTATAAACTTACCGGAAATCCTTTGGATGATGACGAAGGCTTTGATTATCCCAAACTAGCCGTGTCGACCAATGAGCTGTATGTCACCGGAAATTTGTTTTATGAACCTGCTGGCACTTTTGACCAGGCGATTCTTTACCAGATAAATAAAAATAATGGTTATTCGGGATCAACCTTACACTGGCAATACTGGTACGATATATCAGGCTCGCCTTTCACATTACTTCCCGTGTCGTATGGACAGAGCGGCAGTTATGGCCCGGGATGTTACCTGGTGTCAACCATTCACTCGGGCAGTTCAAAAATCAAGTTTTATAACCTCACAGATGACATGTCAGGAAATCCTTCGTTAGACCATTATAATGTTTCGACGCCTTCCTATTCTTCTGCCGCAAATTCATGGCAGTTCGGCACGACATGTAAGCTGGATAACGGCGATTGCCGGGCATTAAGCGGTTTTTATCTGAATGGCATCATTCATTTTGTTTTTCATAGTGATATTGGTAATGGATGGAATGGAATAAATTATAATTGGATCATGGTAAGTATATAGATTAATTAATTTTTAATCTTCGGATTGTTGGGCAGTTATGATTATTCATATTCGTTAGTGGTGTCATATGTCACATTTATCAGCGATAAATCGGTGATGATAAACTTCGGCAGGGCAAGTTCTTCTATTTATCCGCAGGTGCGTGTTGTAAACTGCGACGACGCTATGAACTGGTCGGGCTCTATCCTTGTGAAATTAGGTCTCAGTTATGTTAGTTATATAGGCGATTCGGAATGTTGGGGCGATTACACAGGTGTATTCAGAAAATATAACAGCGTTTATCCCTCCGTATGGATAAGCGGGAGTTATGGCACATCGAACCATCGGTGGAATGCGTGGAATGCCGAAATCCATGACAACACCATAGTCGGAATCCCGGAAATAGATTAGGAAAACAAAATGAAAGTGTTTCCCAACCCGATCGTTGAAACATTTACCATTGAATTCACTTTACCCGAAAAACGCAAATTTATTATCAATATTCTGGATATTTCAGGAAAAATCGTAAAAGAACTGTATTCTGGAAATTCATTGAAAGGAATCAATTATTTTTCATTTAATAAAGCCAGCCTGCCGGCAGGAACTTATTTTCTGGTACTCAAAGCCAACTCTGACCTTATAAAAAATGAAAAAATCATTATTGCTGATTGATATTTGTTGTATTCTTCTTGTCCTTGCCTCCTGCCACAACACAACAACTCTGAACCATAAAAAAATTAATGATACAAGTCATGTAACTTCGATAGCTCCTGCTGCTTCAGACACATCAAAAATATCGGGGGAAACTCCGGTATTGGGTTCTGTAGGTAATGATCAGGGAAAAATCAAGGATATCCATTCAAATTAATATGATGCATATCCGCTTATTCATCATAGCCCTGATGATGGCAAGACAGATTCTATCAAAAATTTAAAAGCAAAACTAAAAAGATAGTTCTTATGCCTGTATTCGCATCGGTAAAGTGGTCAGACGGTCGTCACTATATAAAAGTATTCATGAGGACGTTTTTGCTAGCAATGGTTGTGTTGATGCCATTTTTATAAAGCCAGAGATGGTATTTTTTCCAAAAAACAGTTCAAAACTAATCATTTAATATGCACCTTAATTCCGGTATGACATCCAGGGTGTTTTCATGTCTTATTTGGTCAATAGAGCTTGTGAATTTTTTAAATTTAAGCGCGCTGACTTCATCCCATGATTTTTTTAAATGCTCAAATAAGAATAAAAATTGCTGTTTGATGTCCATTTTGTATTTATTTTTATAATCTTCTATGTATTTCTCCAGCCTGGTGTAAACATCCTGCCGGACTGCATCAGGAAGTATACTTATATGAAACATAGCGGGATTTTCAACTATATTGATTTCAAAATTCTGCCAGTTATTTTTTTTCCTGATTACTCCGATTTCAATAAGACGGTCTATTACTTCAGGTAGCTGGAAAACATTCATAGCGCTTACCGTAATTGTTGGAATGATAACCACACCAAGTTCGCTGATTATCCTTAGATTCATCTCAATTTTTTTCCATTTTGTCCCGGAGCGTATCAATTCGGCACGTTCATCAATATCATCTATACTGGGCGACACCCTCACATATCGGCCCCATTTAGCCTAATAATCCACTATGTTTTTATTCCTGTACTTCAGTATACTTAAGTTAGAATTATAATGTAGAAGAACATGATATTTTCTGCGTTCATCCAGCATTTCCAATAATTGCCAATGTTCATCCATCAGCAGCGGTTCTTTTTTTACAAAATAAATTTCTTCTATCTGGTCAATGTGTTTTCTCATAATATCCATGTAATTGATTCGGGATGCAGATTCATTAGTAATTGATTTTTCAGGCATGTCTTCACTGAGCCAGCCAAGTTTTTTGGCATCATGGAGCCAGTTAGTGGAGGATTCTATTCCGCAGGTACGGCACTTATAATTGCATCTGTTGCTGAAACGAAAGTTCCAATATCTTAAATCAATTTTGTCCAGACTTCCGTCATTGTGGGTTATGACAGGAATATCTTTAAGTTTAGAACGGAAATAACGGTTATAATTCAAGCGCGGACTTGTACCCGAGCATCGTTCTTGTTCATAACATTTGGCACACATGGCCGGTTTTTTTCCGTTGATCATGTTTCTACGGAGCGATTTCATATAGTTACCGTTCCATATTTCTTCAATGGTTTGTGTGGATAAATAATCGGCACAATCCAAATAATCCGGATTCATGCAACAATGTAACACCCTGCCGTCAGGCATGATATTCAGGTGTATCCAGGGCAGCACGCACAATCCCCCGGGAACATTTCTCATTTTTCTGGCCTTAAAAGCGTTCAGCCATCCGCTTAGGAACCGGAAACGATTTGGTACATGTATTTCCGCAAGGATATTTCTTATTCTTCCCATGGAAAACAGCATATATTTAACATTACAAAATTTATACATTTGGTTTTATACAGGCATTCTTCCTGCCAAAAATGTAAATTTAAAACATAACACAATAGTAACATTTTTTATCCCCGACTCAAATAAGGGCACTTCTAAAAATTTCAAAATTCTTCTTTCGTCTTCGTTCTTCCAATCCTTGTGTCCGGCAGATTCAGCACTTGTATGTAAGCTCAGCACACTGCGGTTTTCAGCACTTCGATTGCTTCGGGCTTTTTTGTTTTTAAAGCGCCCGATCAGGATTATTAGAGATGCACATAAATAATTTTTTTATATTAAATAAGATTCATATCGGATTTTTTAGCAAAACAAGGCGACACTTACCGACAACACTCAATTACAGTGAGTTAAGGGCCAAGTACGCATTTCAACTCAGGTATTATATCTAAAGTGTTTTCACCCCTGATCCTGTCGATGGCATTTGTAAATTCTTTAAATTTCAAACAGTTTTTTTCATTCCAGGGTTTTTCTAAATGCCATAATAGAGGTACAAAATGATCCCTTATCTCAACACAGTGTTTTCCTTCGTAATCATTTATATAGTTTTCCAACCTTATGTGAATTTTTTTCCTTTCATTATCCGGAAGTATGCATACATGAAATTCTGCTGGTGCAGTTAATATATTTAATTCAAAGTTTTTCCAGTTTTCATTTCCTTGTTTAATAACTCCGATTGCAATCATACGATCTATGATTTCCGGAATTCTAAATACATTCATGGCGCTTACAGTAATATAAGGACTAACATGTATACCAATTTCGTTGACCGCTATTAAATTTTGTTCAACATTCTTCCAAATAGTTCCAGATCGAATCAATTCAGCGCGTTCATCTATTTCATCAATACTCGCTATCAAAAATATGCGACGTGCATACTTATTTCAGTAATCTAACGCATTTTTATTTTTATACTTTAATATGCTTAAATTTGTATTATAAGAAATATTTACATCGTTTCTTTGACACTTATCTAACATTTCAAGAATTTGCCAATGCTCATCCATGAGCAAAGGCTCACCACCAACAAAATTAATTTGTACAATAGTATTTATATGTTTTTTAAAAAAATCCGCATTTCTTTTTTGGTCTATCGACTCTATTCTGGTCGGTTTGTTAGAAGTGTTTTTGCTAATCCATTCTAATTCCCTGGCATTAGGAATCCAGGAACTGGAGTAGTGCGGTCCGCAATAACGACATTTATTATTACAAATATTACTGAATCGGAAATCCCAAAATCTTAATTCTACTTTATCAACATGGCCATCGCTTTCTGTGATAACAGGAATTTCTTTTAGCTTAAATTCAAAAAGACTGTTATACAATATACGCCAGCTTGTTCCGGTTAGGCTTTCCTTTTCAAAACAACGGGAACAAACTGCGGGCTTAATCCCTTTGATCATTTTCTTTCGCAAGGACTTCATAAAATCACCATTCCAAATCTCTCCAATGGTTTGTTTGTTAATGTCTCCTGCAACAGTACCATAATCAGCGCTCATGCAACAATGTAACACACTGCCGTCAGGCATGATATTCAGGTGTATCCATGGCAGCACGCACAATCCCCCGGGAACATTTCTCATTTTTCTGGCCTTAAAAACATCCAGCCATCCGCTTAGGAACCGGAAACGATTTGGTATATGTATTTCCGCAATGATATCTCTTAAACTTCCCTGGGAAAAGAACATATATTTAACCTTTCTGAATTTTTACATTTGGTTTTATACACAGGCATTTATACTGTCAAAAAAAATAAATTTACTACATAAAGCAAAAGTAACCATCTTTTTTTTGCCACAACCACAATTTAACGGATTCATTATTTATTATTTGAATTAAACTAACATAGCGTAAAATATTTGTAGCTCAATAAAACTATATTTGCCCACCCGGATAAAAACATTGCATTGCACTACACATTTACCCCGGGCAAACTCCGCAATTGTCGCTTCACGAGCCCCGATACATGGTTTTCTTTGCGCTGTTACGAATTTTCCTGCAAACAATGTTGCATCGCCGGTGCAACATGAATTATGCGAATCATCATTTGAAACGGAGTTTTATTGTTCATAAAAAAATAATGTAATACTTTTGTAGTACAAATACCATGAATATTACCTAACTACAGCAATGAACGCGACAGATCAAAATGACAGTCAGAATTTAATCACCTGGAACGGGATGCGTATTGACAAGGCAAAAATGGAGGAATTTTGCAGGAACAACAATAAGATATCCTGGTATATCAGCTACCGCTGTAATTTCAAATGCGATTATTGCGGTGAATGGGCTTATGGTCAACAAGCTGTTAAGCCGATTGATCTGGCAAAATTGTCAGGAGGCCTTGATTTCCTTCCGAAAGACTGGATATTTTACATCAGTGGCGGAGAACCTTTTCTGGATAAAAATTTCACAGAAATTTGTCACGAAATCACAAAAAGGCACTATTTATCTTTCAGTTCCAATCTTACCACACCCAATATTTTTGAGTTTGCCGACAAAATCAATCCGGATAAATGCCTGTTTATCAATGCCTCTGTCCATCCCACCCAAAGAGAAAAAACAGATAAGGACTTCAGTTTATTTATAGAAAAAATCTTATATCTTCAAAAAAAAGGTTTTAATATTATTGTGGTTTATGTGGCACATCCAACCTTATTAGGCAGAATCATATCAGATTTTGAAAGGCTCAGATCGCATGGAATAGAAAAGGTACATGTAAAAAATTTCATTGGAGATTTCAATGGCAACAGTTATCCCTTTTCATACAGTGCCGCCCAAAAAGAATTATTGCTGAGCATGGAGTCGGATTATCCGGAATTTGAACTCATGAACCAGACATACAATTTTCATGGGCAGTTATGTATCGCCGGTCAAAAATCTTTTGCAATGGACCGAAACGGCAACCTGATGAGGTGTTCCAGCGACAAACGTGTCTATGGCAATCTTTTCGAAAAATCCATCCGGATCGATTCTTCACCCAAACCCTGCACTCAGGACAACTATGCCTGCCTGCATGAATGTATTGAATTCAACCTGAAGACCAAAGGAAAAAAAATCGCCATCTTAAAAGCAGATTTTATTGAAAAGAAAACAAAATTTTCTTCCAGAGATTATAGAAGAAATAAATTCTGGAAACTGATCGGAGATATAGAAAAAGCCGGTATCCCGTTAGGAAAAATCAAAAAGGCTTTTGTGAAATCAAAATAATGAAATCCCATACGGACTTCTCACATTTTTTCGCAGTACCGGGCATGACCATCAAAAATAATTTATGAAAGATAACATACAAGAAATCTGTGGTCTGCCTGCAAAAAAACTTTTCAAATTTGCTCAAAAGTATTTATGTGTTTTAATAAACTATTTCATGAAGTGCATTATCATCCCTTTTAATTTTTTGATAATGAAACCCTTTCATAAAATAGCACACCGGCTTCCGCCTTCGCTGCAACGACTTGAATATAAACTGGGTATTCATTACCTCAGGTACTATCCCTTCCCGCGCGAGAATCCCTTTATCCCCGAATCAGACAAAGTCATCATTTTTTTTCCCGGAATAGGCTGGGATAACATGAAACAGCGGCATCACCACCTTCCACGCGCTTTTGTAAAAGCAGGCTGGACCGCTGTTTATTTAACCCAGGACATCGAGGGGGACAAGGTTTTCGGTATAAAAAGAATCCACGAACGATTTTTTCTCTGCACTAATATCAAATTATTAAAGAACATTAAAAATCCCTGGATTTACATGAATTACACATTTTATATGTTCTACCTTCACTATTTTAAAGAATACCGGCTGATTTATGATTACCTTGATAAACTCGAAATCCATACGTTCTATAACAAAAAAATGGTCAGGGAGCATAGAAAGGCTCTGCAAATTGCTGATATAGTAATGGCATCGTCGACGTCACTCCGTGATGAACTGATAAGCATCAGGAAGGATACCCTGCTGGTTCCCAATGCTGTTTTTCCTGAAGATTTTGTTTACAAAAAAGAACTGAACCCTCCTGCAGACCTGAAATATATTGTTGACCAAAGAAAGCCAGTCATCGGTTACTATGGTATCTTTTCAAAGTGGAAGATCGATTACGAATTATTACAACGGGCCGCTGCAAAACTACCTGAATACAATTTCGTGTTGATAGGTCCTGACTTTGATCACAGCATTCAGGATTACAACTGGGAAAATTTTTCAAATATTTACCTTCTGGGAAAAAAGAAATATGAGGAGTTGCCCGATTATGCCTTTTTTTTCGATGCAGCCATATTACCCTTGCTTGTAAATGAAATCACAAATGCCATTTCGCCTGTCAAGTTGTTTGAATATTTCGCCATGAAGCTTCCTGTGGTATCCACCGGTATTGCAGAATGCAGGAACTTCAAATCTGTGCTGATTTCACAAGATCATGAGGATTTTATCGCTAAGGTCAGAAAAGCAATAAAACAAAAAAACGATCCCGCATACCTGGCTTTACTGCAGAATGACCTCGCCCGCAACACCTGGGATTACCGGTGCAAAACGATTTTGGAACATATGAACGGGGGACAGGAAAAACACACAAATCAGTAAAAACAGCGGTAAAATAACCGGCATTGCCTGGAATAACGGCTACAATATTTCTTTTCAATCATCTTGCTGGTGGTTTGGTATAAGATTCATAAACAGCCTGCTTTTGTGTTCAATATTATATATTTTTGCAGTATTACCGTTTTTTTTAAGATCTAATTACAAAAAAACTGTTTTCAATTGATGTATTATTTTTTGAATTTACTGATAAAAGGTGTCATCATTGCCATTAATTTTTTGATAATGAAGCCCTTTCATAAGATTTCATATCGTCTGCCTGTATTTTTTCAAAGACTCGGATATAAGTTGCACTCGCACTATCTGAGATTCTATGGTTTTCCTGTTGAGAAACCTTTTATTCCCGAGTCGGAGCAAATCATTATTTTTCTTCCCCACATCGGGTGGAATTATCTGAAGCAAAGGCCGCATCACCTGGCTCGTGCGTTTTCGGAAGCAGGCTGGACCGTAATCTTTTTGACACAGGATATTGCCGGAGATAAGGTTATCGGTATGAAAAAAATCAATGAAAATTTCTACCTGTGTTCGAGAGTCCGGTTGATAAAACATATCAACAACCCCTGGATTTACATGAACTGGACTGTTAATATGTATTATTTAAGATATTTTAAAAAATACAAACTCATTTATGACCATTTCGACAAACTGCAAATTCACACATTTTACAGTAAAAAAATGATACGGGAACAACGAAAAGCATTGTCGGAAGCCAAAGTTGTCCTGGCATCATCAGGCTCCCTGCGTGATGATATCATTTCGTTCAGAAAAGACACCTTGCTCGTTCCCAATGCGGTATTTCCAGAAGATTTTGCAATACATGAAAATACCGCTGTTCCTGACGATTTATCAGGCATTCTCGGACAAAAAAAACCTTTGATCGGTTATTACGGGATATTCTCAAAATGGAAGATAGACTACGAACTGATCCTGTATTGTGCCCAAAAACTGCCCCGGGTCAATTTTATCCTGATAGGACCGGCGGTTTCATTTGACCGGAGCCTTTCTGAATACGAATGGGAAAAAATATCAAACATTTACTTTCCTGGCGAAAAAAAATATCAGACACTACCTTCATATTCGCGTCATTTTGATGTCGCCATTTTGCCCCTGATCGTCAATGAAGTGACAAATGCCATTTCCCCTGTTAAGCTTTTTGAGTATTTTGCTATGGGGCTTCCTGTTGTTTCAACAAATATTGCAGAATGTCGTAAATACCAGGCTGTAAATATCGCCAAAGATCATGAGGATTTTGTCAAACAGATACAAAAAGCCCTGCCATTGAAAAAGGATGCCGAATACCAGCGTCTGCTTCAAAAAGAACTTGCGGTCAATACCTGGGGGCATCATTGCAAAACGATTGAAAACAAAATGAAAGCTTTTTGATCAAATTTTTTTCAAGAAGCCTTTTCAGCCATTTAAGCAAGCCTGAACTCCAGTGACCAGTTAAAATAATTCATCTTTAGGTCGGGCATGGTGATATTCTGCACAGGGCATGCTTAACAGTTTTAATATCAACGCAGTAAATATCAAAATACCGCATATTCTTTTTTTTCACTGCCGTGTGCTGCACATATATTTTGATAAGACCATCCATCAGTCAAAATAGATCAAAGCAGATATAATGGTTTTGTCAGAGACCAATAGAAAAGAACCTTTTTTGTAGAATAAACCAATAAAACAATTTTGCTTTTATTTATCTGTTGACTATGCCTGAATTTTATTTTTTCTTTACTTTGCAAAAATTTTATATATGAAAGCCACATCGGCAAGCACGTATTTTCATCTTATATATAAAAACATTCAGCTAAAGTATAAGCAAACCATGTTTGGTTTTTTTTGGAGTTTGCTGCAACCGGCACTTTATCTGTTTATTTTCGTTGCCATTTTTTCACATATTTTTCAGTCCATCCACAAATACCCGCTTTACATCCTCAGCGGACTGTTATTTTTCGTATATTTTTCCGAAGGAACCAATCGTCTATGCCTGGTTTTTCTAAAAAATGCCTCTATGATAAAGAGCATCGGAATTCCCAAAAGTAGTTATGCCATAACAGAGCTTGGCAGCGAAATGGTGAATTTTATGCTCGGACTTGTACCTTTTCTGGTAATAATGTATTTTATGGGTTTAGAACTTAGTCCCACGTTGCTATACATTATTCCAATATTATTATTGTTTACGGTATTTATATATTCAATTGGCACCATATTGGGTTCCCTTAATGTATTCTTCAGGGATATCGCTATCCTCTGGTCAACATTGAATCCTGCATTGTTTTATCTTTCCCCTATTGCCTATTCATCGGATCTTGTTCCTGCTGATTTCCGCTATCTGGTTTATTGTAATCCCTTATTCCATTTTCTTCAGATTATAAGGGATGTCCTTTATCTGGGGCAGCCTCCATCGTTGCATTATTCCTTAATTTGCATTGCTATGACCGCAATCTTTTTCGTGATAGCCCTGCTGATTTACAGAGTTACAAAAAACAGTTTTATCTCTAACTTATAGACATTATGGACTATGCAATAAAACTTGACAATGTAACGGTAAGTTATCTGCAAAGCAGAAACGGTGTAACGTCTGTCAAGGAATTTCTTTTAAAAGCCTCTTTTATTAAAATATTCAAAAAGCATCAGGTATTACACGATTTTAATCTTGAAATTTCAAAAGGTGAATCTATTGCGTTCCTGGGTCCGAATGGATGCGGAAAAAGCACCCTTTTGCGCACCATTGCAGGCATCGTAGTCCCCGATAAGGGAACTGTTGACGTCAGAATACCTGTATCTCCACTTCTGTCGCTGGGCGCCGGCGTTGAACTGGAACTCACCGGCTATGACAATATCCGTATAGCACTGGTTCTTTCCGGAAATTATCATAGGAAGACCCGGCGGGAGATGATCGACAGGATTGCAGAATTTGCAGAACTATCAAGAGAACAACTAAAAAAACCGGCCAAGATGTTCTCCACCGGTATGCTTGCACGACTTACCTTCAGCAGTCTTATGGTAAACCAGCCGGAGCTGCTCATGATTGATGAAGTACTTGCTGTGGGCGACTGGGGCTTTCAGATGAAATGCAAAAAACGTATTCATGAAATTATTGATAACGGCGCCACCCTGCTGTTTGTTTCTCATAATCCCAAAGAAGCCATTGAACTATGCAAACGGGGAATCTGTATCATTGAAGGAAAGAAGATCTTTGACGGAAATATTGATGAAGCAGCAGACATTTACAATAAATTGTTTTAGGGCACCTCTATAAACTTCAAATTTCTTCGTTCGTCTTCGTTCTTCAAATCCTTGCGTCCGGCAGCCTCAGCACAGGCATGTAAGCAAAGTACACTACGGTTTTCAGAACTTCGACTGCCTCGAACTTTTTTGTTTTAGAGGCGCCCGATCAAGGTTATTAGAGATGCCCTTCAGATACAATTTGCATAATATTGACATTTTGGCTTATTAAAGAGGGCATTGGGACCCGTCTGTACTAATTCATCCAACGAAGCATTTAGCATTATATCCACGTCAAGGCACATCAGGCGAACTCATCGCCAAATTCCTGGTTAATAAGACTAAAAATGTCCGGAACAACCATAGAACGATTACGATTACCGACAGAACCAAGCCATCCAAAAATATTTCGTTTCACTCAACTTATTAGCGGTATGATGTTAAAGTGCATTTGTTTCATAAAACATCACCACAAATTACCAAACCAAAACATCTCATAAAATGAATACTTGCGTATTAACTACTGCGTTTTGTTGATTTGCTTTATTATTGTTTCACAGCGGTAATCCCAGGTATTTAAGGCGAGTTCTTTTTGAACGGCAGACAAATAAGCCGGATCGTTTTTCAACCTGAAGGCCTCACGAATATGTTGTATCAAATCATTGGGATCTCTGGCGATCAGTACGGGTTTGTATTTCCTGATCTCCGGCACATCCGTTGACACCACGGGCAGATTCATGGCAAAAAACTCAAACAATTTTACCGGCGATATTGCTTTGGTAGCATCATTGATGAGAAAAGGCAGCAGGGCAATATCAAAACAATGGGCATAAGCCGGTAATTCCGGATAATTTTTTTTACCCAAAAGATAAATATTGGGGAATTTTTTCCAATTATACTCCTGTATACTATGGTCATAATCCATGCCTATCAGCACGAAATTATAGTCCGGAAGGTGATCTGCAGCATAATGTATCAGCGCATAGTCGATTTTCCACCTGGAAAAAATGCCATAGTAGCCCACTATGGGTTTTTTCTGTTCCGTGATACAAGCCATATCGGGTGGAATGCCTGCCCCGTTTTTCAATGTAAAGTCATCGGGAAAAACTGCATTCGGCACCAGAATGGCGTCAGGCCTTATTTTTATAATTCCGTCAAGAAGAAAATCCGAAGTGGCCGTCACTACTTTGGCGATCTTTAATGACCTGTTATGCTCTTCGTACATTTTTTTGGTAAAAAAAGTATGTATCTCCAGCTTATCCACATAATCATATATAAATCTGAATTCCTTAAAATACTTCAGATAGTACATATTGACGGTATAATTCATATATATCCAGGGATTCTTTATCTTTCGCAGTAATCTTACCCTGGAACAAAGGTATAAGCCGGTGTCGATCTTTTTTATCCCGATGACATTATCGTTTTCAGCGTCCTGTGTGATAAAAACTGATGTCCATCCTGCTCTGGCGAATGCACGGGGCAGGTGATGCGGACGCTGTGTCATATTGTTGTTCCAACTCATCTGTGGAAGGAAAATGATGACATTATCCGTTTCAGGAACAAACGGCTTGCCCAGCGGGAACCCGTAAAAACGAAGATAATGCGAATGTAATTTATACCAGGCCCTTTGCGTCGGGGCCGGAAACCTGTGCGAAATCTTAAAAACCGGTTTTAATAATAAGTGTAATGGTTTTAAAAAACAGTTCAACAGAAAATTAAGCACAACATATAAGAACTTTTTTATATATTTGACTGTATTATTATTCATGAAGTCCCGATTCCCCATTGCTTTATTATAGAATATCAACTACTGAAACAACCTTACTTATGCCGGACACCCGGCTGATTTTCACGTAATATTTACGTCTTTTTATTTATTTATAAATAGTTAATAAATATTTAGCTTTATTATCTGAAAAAATAAGAGTCCTGTACCCGAGATGTTTTGTAGCTGGAGCCGTCATGGAAGCACTCCGGAAAAGGGAGGGCAACAGCGATGAAACTAATATCACGAATTAAAAACATCAGGTTCGTCTTGAAAAAATGCATAGCTCAAAACATATATTCAACAAAACGTGTCATAAAAACTAAAAATTCTTCAGTAAAAAGTTCTTTCCGTCAAGTTCGGCATACGAAAAATGCACCAGCCAGTCGCCCAGGTTGATATAACGGGAGTTTTCGGCTATCTTCAGATCAATGGGCAGATGACGGTGGCCGAAAACAAACAAATCATAATGCTCCGTTTTTATTTTTTCTTTTGCATAGGCAATAAGCCTTTCGCCTTCCTCTCCCAGATAGATTAAATCATTATCGCCACGTGCCAGACGGCTGCGGGTGGAAAAATACAAACCCAGTCCGATGGCAAAATTGGGATGCAGCCTGGCAAACAACCACTGGCAGATTTTACTGGCAAAGATCTTTTTTATCATCTTATAACCATGATCACCCGGACCCAGACCGTCGCCATGACCTATCATCATCGTCAGTCCGTTGATCTCTTTTACAACAGGTTTGCGTGTAATATCAATACCCAGTTCTCTGGAGAAATAATCAAACATCCACATATCATGGTTGCCGGTAAACAGATGTACCTTTATCCCGCTGTCGGTGAGCTCGGCAAGTTTACCCAGAAGCCTGGTATATCCTTTGGGAATGACGTTTTTATACTCGAACCAGAAATCGAAAAGATCTCCGAGTATGTAAATCTCTGAGGCATCGGTCTGTGCCATCGCCAGCCATTCAATAAATTTTTTTTCCCGCACCAGGCTCCTATGATGATCGGGAATTCCGAAATGACAATCGGAAACGAAATATATTTTATGGTTTGCTACTGTCAAGGCTTAAAGATTTTGTATAACCATTGCGGCAGCTCCTCCGTGGTGATGCCTCTTTTTAATATGCGGCCATCCCTGCCGATAAGCACAGCGTACGGGATATTGTCAATGCAGTAATCCCTCACCACGGGCGAATCCCAGCCCAGCAAGTCGCTGGCATTGATCCATCCCGGATTATGTTCACGGACGGCAAACTCCCAGTCGCGGCGGTTTTTATCGAGCGAAACCGCATAAACCTGAAAACCTTTTTCGCGGTAATTCTTGTAGGTCCATTTCAGTTGTTTCAGCACGCTGATACTCGGCGGACTCAAAGCCGCCCAAAAGAATATAAGGATTACTCTTCCTTTCAGCGATGATAAAGACTGAGGATAACCGCCAATGTTGTTCATTTTAATATCCGGCGCCGTCATTCCGGAATCGAGCCTGGCCAGTAGCTGTAATTTTTCAGCTTTCGCCTTTTCTATATTTTCTACACGGGTATGCAGTTCAAGAACATATTCGTTACCGGGATAGATCAGGAACAAGGTGCTGTCGAGCATTTTAAAAACGCCGAAATGATCCCGTTCGTTGAGCACTTTCTGTCTTCCAAAAACCTGATAGAGCGCCACAAGCGATGCCAGAGAAGTCCGGTTCTTCCTGATAAAATCCTGTACATAACGGCGCTGATCCTCAAAGACACACTCATAAGCCGAATCCAGCTGCTGTTTGATCCCGGCAAAGTTGGCACTGTCGTGGTAAAGAATCTGTAGTTTATACAGAGAATCTGTTTTTGATGAGTTTTTACGTGTATAATTATTCAGTTCACAAAGCAGCGCAGAACCCTTTGACCCTGAAACGGA
Organism: Bacteroidales bacterium; assembly: GCA_035389045.1. GTDB lineage: Bacteria > Bacteroidota > Bacteroidia > Bacteroidales > CAIWKO01 > CAIWKO01. The sequence continues at coordinate 15,760 of DAOORA010000011.1, forward strand.
GTAATCGGTGGCAAGCTGGCGGGCATCACCGTTCATCTCTATTTGTTCACCTTTGTTGGCCAACAGGGTGATGAAATTATCGCTGCCGATCTTCAACAGATAAAAACTGATAGCCGGAGGTGTGTATTTAAAGGTAAATTCCCCGTTTTCATCAATAGTCACTGAATCCAATGATTTGATGCTGTCCACTTTCAGTTGCTGAAGAATGATCTTTTCGCCAAGGGAGCTTTTCAGTTTTCCGTGAATGACAAACTCATCCGAAGGTTTGTCGCCGTTGCCGCATCGGGTTAGTAACAGACATGCAGCCACAACACCGCAAAAAACAACGAAAAATCTCCTGAAAAGCATGGTAGCTGTTATTTCTTTTCTTCTGATTTAATACTGCCGGGAACAAAAACATTGGTTTTAGGCGTATAGGTTATCACCAGCGTCCCTATCCTGTTGTCGAGACCCATCACCGGACACACAGAAACCATGTCGCCGCTTTCGTCCGAGCGGGTGACCACCTCGTTGATCTGCGCCAGTTCACTTGCTATGGGGCCGGGATACACCACCCCTTCATATTTTTTGTTTGTTGAACGGACAACGATGCCCTCCGTGTTGATCACCGAAATAATGTGCATGCCTTCCATCCTGACAAGGTCTTCCATATAGGTGTTGATCTGCTCCAGGTTGCTGCGCAGCATTTCGGAGCGAACCGCCCAGGTAAATACGCGGGTGACCACTTCAATGTTCTTCCGGTTGTTTTGATCAATGGTACTGTTGGCCTGAGCGGTAATTTCTGTAATGCGGTTATCGTAATCTTTTTTCAGGTTTCTGATCTCGGCCTGTTTCCACAGATATATCCCCAACGGAATAACAATCATCAGTGCTATAATAATGATGATAACGATGGTTTGCGCGTTTAATCCTTTTTTCTTTGGCTGGTCAACGCCAGTATCTGGTGTTTCACTGGTTTTTACTTCCTGTTCCATGATTAAAAATTTTAATACAAAGCTAACCTATTTAGGTTAATTAAAAATAAATTTATGACTAAAAGAACGGCACTAACAAACAATTCATGTGTTATTATTTATCTGATAAAGAAACAGATGCATGATATCTTATGTACTTTGGGAAATATTTTTTTGCTTATAAAAAATTTTTTATATCTTTGCCGTTCCTCAAAGGTACTATGGCCGAGTGGCTAGGCAGAGGTCTGCAAAACCTCCTACAGCGGTTCGAATCCGCTTGGTACCTCAAAAAAACGCCAAAGGCGTTTTTTTTTATTTTGGCCATCCCCAATCATTATTCAACCGGCAGTGTCACCCCCCCCACGAACATCTTTCATCCCGAGTGTGAGCACAACACCATATATTTTTGAGTAGTATTCATCTCGGTTTTGTATTTCTCTGCATCATGAATCATCCAGCCTTGTTCAATCAGCACAAATCCGGCTTCAGTGCCAGATTGTATTATGGTGGCCTCCCGGGCATAGGCATTTATTATTGTTTCTATTAATATTCCGCCCGGGTTCAATAATTTGTAAAACGATTGGAATGTCCGGCTTATCAGTTCACAAGAGGCGCCTCTCAGGCCATTTTGGTTGAGAATGATGTCGAAGGTGCCGTGTCTTTCAGAAAGGCTGGTGTCATTCCAGTTACACAACTCATACTCAGCTTTTCCTCCGGGCTTGTAATGCTTTTTAATCTCGCTGTTGTAATCAACAAAGATCTGTTTGTTATAATCATCCGGGTCGGTGATAAAATAATAAAACTCGCCTTTAAAACACCCTTTCTGATATTGTTCTGCAAAGCAGAGCGCCAGGTCTTGTTCGCGTACCTCCCTCGACTTACAGGTTTTAATGGCAAGCGGCGAAACATCAACGCCTACCACCTGATGCCCAAACCGGGCGGCCAGGTCGGGTAAAAATGAATTTCCGCAACCGGCGTCGAGGATTTTCAAGGGTTCCTCACTGTTGAGTTTTTCGATGGTTTTCAACAGATAACGCGGATCCCGGTACAGAGACCATCTGTAAGAAAAATCATCTTCATCGGAATAGATTTTGTCCCACACTACAGGACTTTCCCACTCATTGTTTTCCCAAATATATTTGGATTCTTCGTTGGTCATTCCTTTCTATTTTTATTCTAATGATTATTTTAAATTCTTTTTTGAACAGATTGTTTTTAAAAGGTCTTTTAATGCTGTATCATCAGTCTCGCCCAAATATCGTTTTATAGGAATTACTATTGTAAAACCTGATTTTATTTTAATTTGATCCGGTGAATCGTCAATGACTATTATTTTTTCATGCGATATCACCTTATTTATATCTTTTTCATAATATCTTTTCATGTGTGAAAAAAGTCCGGGCTGTTTTATTACTGACCTGCAATTTTTTCTTGTTTTAATAAAGCTAAACGTGGAAAGTCCGGTTAAATTTCCAAGAATATATTTGACATATTCCGCCCGGGCTGAAGACCAAACAGCCACATCATAATTTTTAAAACACGCTTCAAGAAATTCTTTAAGATATGGCCGGAAATATATACAAATTCCCCGAAACTTCAAATCAGCCGACCTTTGTATTTCTTGATATGAAGAATGCAATAAAGTCTCGTCTATGTCTAATATTAGAAGTGTTTTCATTGGCTTTAAATAATTATTTTGGAAAATTTATTCAGATTTTCAAGAATAATAGTTTTTCTTCGTATAGCAGTTTTTAGATCTTAAACTAAGATTTTCAGGCCGGTTTTTTTTATTACTTCTATTATTCCTTCAGGTAATGCCTTTCCGGTCAGATAAATACCTTCAGAACAGATTTTTTTATTGAACCGCAGAGGCGTATTTTCAAGAATATCCTTTATTACTGCAATCATCACGGTCATATTTATGTCTGCCGCATTGGGTACTGTTTTACAGTAGATAATGCCACCACTGGCTATAACTCCAATTTCAATAAAATTTTCTTCGAAATTTATTATCATATTTTGATCATCAAAGACATCAATGTTAAACCCCACAGCTGCCGCCATTAAAGTGTAAATAATTAATACCTGTTCCGTTTTATTATTTAATAAAGCGTTTTTTATTTCTTTTATTTCAATGTCATTCATACTGCATGGGGTAAGAAATGTTTTCATATTAAACTGTTAAAAATTGAATAACTAACCCTAATGAAAAATGTCGATCTTATTATAATATACTTCGGGATACCCAAATATTAATGCACAAATAATGGGAATTGCTATTATTAGAAGTAATTGAATACCTGTGAGAACAAAATAAAGCTTTTCTTTTACTTTGGTTAAATAAAAAAATACGATACCTGGTAACATACTACCTAAAAAGGAAACAATTAAGGCACTTTGAATTCTTATGTTAGCGTCTATATGTATCCTGCTCCTATACCACACAGCACCTAGTGACCCGTATGGATTATTATTTGCGTTTAGCCAACCAAGTATGAAAAAAATGCAAAAAACAAGAGTTCCAAGTATGATAAAACAGTATTGATACAGTTTTTCAGAATAATCTTTTTTTGAAGTGCAGAACAATACGAAAAAACTAAGTAACCCAAAAAAAAATCCGGCCCAGAATGAAACACTATATGGTAGCCAATAATGATAACATAAAAACGATGACAAAATCCCGGCACAAAAAAAACAACAAACCCCAGAAACTATGAAGAAAATCAATTGCCTCATTTTAAAGACTATCTTTTTCATTATTTGGTTTTTTTATTTTACTTGTCGTGCCATTTTTTATATTTAACCGGTTTTATATTTTACTTTATGAATTTATAATTAAATACACCCTGTTTATTATGTAAACTCAGCAAATATATGCCTTTTGATAATTTGCTCAAATCCACGTCTGTTTGAGGCTTTTCAATCGGCTCTTTTATCAAGGCCTTTCCCTGCAAGTCAAAAACAGTCAGAGCATATGGAAATGATGTCCTGGCAATAATTGTTACCTTATCGTACGTAAAAATAAAACTAAAATCATTATTGACATCCCTTGAATTCAAACCCACATAACAAGAATCGACAGTTATTTCGACAGAGTCAGATCCGGTGCAGTATATACCTGAGTATGTATAAGTGATCGTGTGATTGCCTGCACCAGCTAAAGCAGGGGTAAAAACACCGTTGCTAACACCATCGCCGCTGTAAATGCCACCTGCAGGGCTACCGCCTGAAAGCAGGAACGGGGGAGTGTTCAGGCAAAAATTACTGTAACTGCCAAGTGAAACTTCCGGAAATTGTCTTACAAAAACATATTTTGCCTGGCTGGCGCCGGAACATCCGTTAGTATCCGTGTAATGCACCCCCACGGAAGCATATGAGCCATATAAAATCCATTTCACAGCGATATAATCATCATTTGCACCGCCTCCGTATACAGGTGATCCCATATAACTCACATTCCACGTGTAATTTGTATTACCCGGCTGAGTATGGTAAAGCACGATTTCATTCTGACAAGCTGTGTCCGGTCCGCTGATTGTTGGAACGGGTTTGGGAGTTACATGTATTATAACCGGAACTTTCGCACTATGATACCCCGAAGAATCTACAGACATCCAAACCGTGTCTGTAACGTTTGAATAGTAAGTATATGATGTTATAAAATGCACACCGGTCAGATCGTATTCTGACTGATATAACTCATATTGAGCCCCGTTTGAAACGCCGGAAGGCGTGATAACCGGATTAATATTTGAACAAATGAAGATATCATTACATATCGGAGGTTTCACACGAGGTGTATTCCTGAATTTTAAAAGAAATACATCCGTATTGGGAGATAAATTGCAACAACCCGAACATATAAATCCGCCATCGGCTGTTTGCTCAATGGAATATGCCGTACCGTTTATAAGCTTATGCCATAGAATTTGTCCGTTGGTATCGGTTTTTAATATCACTTTGTTTCCGCATATAATAATCCCATGATCTGTAGTGGAAGCAATTGAATAAGCACAGTTATTATTAAAATATTTTTTTTGCCAGTTTACTGTACCATTTAATTCTGTTTTTGTAACTGATAGTCGGTTGCCTGCCGAACCACAAATTAAATAACCAGAATTTGTGGAAAGGACAGAATATCCAGAACCATGATTGTTTAACGGGTATTTTTTTAACCAGGCAGTATCCCCATTGGTATCGGTTTTCATCAAAAACATATTATAATATCCGTTAGATGCGGTATAATAACCACTGATAACATATCCTCCGGGTACCTGTTTAACACAACGACCCGTCTGGGTAGATTCATTTCCATATGTTTTTTGCCATTGAGTATTTCCTGAAGCATCTGTTTTAATCATGTATATTTGACTATTTCCTGCACAACCTGTGATTACAAATCCGTTATCTGCCGTTTCTGCTAAAGAATATCCATAGTTCCACAGCCCGCCATAAGAAAATGATTTACTCCATTGAAGAGTTCCTGCTGAATCTAGTTTTATAAGAGCAACACGAAAAGCTGCATTATTGTTCAAATTATCCTGCCCCGCAATAACATACCCGCCATCACTACTCTGTAAAACAGAATAACCATTGTTCCAGCCACCGCCCGGATGTTGATATGACCAGAGAATACTCCCGTTTTCATTGGTCTTAATAAAATAAATCCGGCTATTGTAATTTCCATTGTCATTGTAACCTCCAATTAAATACCCCCCATCAGTAGTTTGCTTAACACTCATTCCTGATTCGTTGCCTGATTCGTGATAGATACTGTCAAAAATGGTCTGCCCCCTTGCTTGATTAATAATGCAGAAAGTCAAAATGATTAATAAAAATTTGTTTTTCATTTTTTATCCCTCCATTTGATTTAATTTATAATACAGTTTAATATTATTACAATAATTTTTATAGCCATCCTATGTCTACTTCTCATACCTTATCTCGTCAATATATATATCAACAGGCGTTGGGTTCATATTCATATTGGTAACGATACAAAAACCACCTATAATGTTAGTTAAATCGGCGTCACGGAGGTCAATGGTGTACTCCTTCCACTTCGTGGTAAGGCTCGCCAAAATCTCAACCGGGACTTTTTGCGAATCGCCGTAAGGCTCATCAATACCCGCCACCTTAAACTCCACCTGTGTGTTTCTGTTTGCACGAGCTGCAAATGTCAATGAATGCCAGGCGTTTAAGTCATAACCTTTATTTAAGTTCTGCTTACCCCAAAAATCTGGTGTTACAAGCCAATATATACCACTCCATTTACAGGGCTGATAAGAACATTCATTTGGCCCCAATCCTTTACTAAGATAGGTCACTTTGATGCATGATTCTCCGTAATAAGGTTCCTGGCAAAATTGATCAAGCGCGAGATCGCCAACATCTCCCATAAACCCGGTTGGATAGAAGTGGTTCAGAGCGCTTCCTCCGTCGTGATAGACATAGAACACATCGGCTGTCTTTTTCTGTTTTGTGTCCTTGCCTTGATTTTCTGCAATTGTCAGATACCTGTTGAGCCCTCCGCTACGCACAAACAATTTGGCAACACGGTTGGTATCAAACAACCCCCAGCTTGCTTCGTATGATAATGATGACGATTTGGCTTTGAATGGGTTATCATAGGATTCAAAATATGCGAAACAAACATTTCTATTATTAAGATTTGCATAAAAATCGCTTTGTATTTGTTCATTCATACCTCCGGAACCAGCTGTCGGCATACCAGTTTCCTTCAATAAAACGGGCAATTTCGTTTTTTTTGAAAGTTCTTCATATTTTTTTTCGACCCATTCTGCAGCGCTTTTGGGGTTCTTAATCCCATGAAAAAACGGATGTACGATCGGAAAGATAAAGTCGAAATTACCGCCGGTCAATAACTCCGTATGAGTATAATAATCTTCTATTTGTTCAGAAGTTGTCAGCGGTTTACGTGTTGCCTTTCTGTACTTGATAACTGCTTGTTGTAGTTCTTCAAAGGTGTATCTTTCATTCAAACCTTCATTTCCAAGGCATATTCCAACAACACATTCAAGGTCACTGGATTTGACGACATTGCCAAATTCTGCGCTATCGTTGATATCCCAAACACCCATAATGAGTTTTAATCCTTTTTCCTGGCATATTCCGGGGAGTTTTTCGCCCAGGATTCCACTCGATCCATAGGTTATAATACCTGTGAATCCGTACTTAATTAATGTGTCCAGGTCGGTGATAATATCCTCCTCACTGGCTTCAATGCCTAAATCAGGATTAGATTTTGGCGGGTTATAGCACACCCATACATTGTTTTTCAAATCCTCTTTCAACTTTTGATTGTCGTTATTACTGCAACTTACAAGCAGCACTGCCAGGAAGGCCAGCAACAGAACTTTTTTTGTGATTGTTTTTTTTGTTTTCATTTTTACACCTCCTTTTTATATTAAAATATTCGAAATAATTTTAGTTTGTTTGCTTTTTTGATAAAATTTTTCTTGCGCCTTACCAGATCCCTGATTTCAATTGCCATATTAAAATCAACTTCATCAACAATCGGGTATATGAATTTTTCCGTTTCAGACAGATATCTGATAATAAAATCCTGATTACTGAATTCTGATATATCAGTTAAATTTTGAATGCGGTCCGCACTTTTAATGATCTTGGCGTCACGGGTTCCATCTCTTTTTATTCTGGTGAGGAAAGCAGCTTTGTCCTCGCCATGTCTTCTTGTAAGTTCTGAAACCAGTAAGATTACCCTTTGGCTATCGTTGTCAATAGTGCTGAGTTCCAAGATATTTGTATCAGGTATGTCCTCCCATAAATCATGGATTATGGCCGCTTTCAATAAATATGAATATATGTAATGATAGTCTATGAGTATTGTCATTGTTGACATCACATGCCTGAACATATTACCTCCGATTTCTCTTGGTATCATTCGTAAAGCTGTGGCCTTAGCAATCCATGGGGCAAGGCACATATCAGCTAATTTTGAAAATTCATCCTGTTCCATGTTAAATATTTTATTTCAAATTTATAATTAATAACGCCTGATTTTTAGATGTTTTTAAGATATTTAGAAATATCTTCGTATGTCCCTTACTATTTTAAATTAAACAATGTTAACTGTGTTCCGGCAATTGCAAATTATTAAAACCCGGTTTATTAAAGCCATTTTTACCTAACTGATTTCTATAATAGCTATAGTGAGCCAGACGGTTTAGTATTGAGCTGTTATTATGCTCAGCATAATATTTTTGAAACTCGTCTTCAGTTACGGGTACCTCCGGGCTGTCCAAGGATTTTCCTTTACGATAAACATAAATTAATTCAGGGTTGTTGGTAAAGAAATCTCCGGCGGGATTATTTTCATTTGGTGGAGCAACCCACAGGAAGTCTTTGTAATTATTGTTGGCAAGTAAATAAAAACGCACAATAAGTTCCTGGCTATCGATATCAAAAAAGCAGCAACTACCATCTAATGATCCGGTAACCAGAACCTCATCCTGAAACCCGACGCAGCACAACCACAAATCACGATCGTGACCATAGTAACATTTCGTTTCATGAAAATTTTGTAAATCGAAAGCTTTAGCCGAAGCATCAAAGCTACTGGCAACAATAAGGTTTTTATTAACAAACTGAACACTGGTTATGTCGTCGGTAAAAGCGTCGTCTATAATCCCAATTAGTTTGTTGTTGTTTGAAGTATCGAATATACGGATCGCACAATCCGGTTGAGCTGTTGCTGTAGCCAATAACGAAGAATCCTGGTTTAAGGCAATATACTTTATTGGCCCCAAATGCTTTAATACTGATATTACCTCACCATTACTTAAATCGTATTCGAATACATTGAAATCATCAGAGCCACTATAAAATTTCGAATCACTCCGGCAGCAACAGATTGTTTGGTTCCCCTTCACAACCCCATGATCCATAAGCTGTTTAATAAATATACCTGTTTTTAAATCAAACACATTTATTGTATTGTGCTTGATTAAATTTACATCTGAGGTATAATTACACACATACGTTTTTTCTTGCAATGTGTCAGCAGCAACAAAAGGGATTCTGCCCTGTTCAGGAGTAACGTACTTCTGAACAATCTTCCCTGTTTCCAGATCCCATAAAATTGCACCTCTGTCCCATGAACCACTAAGCAAAAAATTTTTGCCGACAAACTTGGTGTTCCGAACCGATTTGCTGTGCCCACGCAAAATGTTAAGCTCTCCCTTATGTATGTTGAACACTTTGATAACCGGGTGTCTGTCCGAATCAGATGTGACAACAAAAAATTGGTTGTCAGGACTGATATTCACGTGGCGTACGCCACAAAGCATTGTCTTCTCGAAATTAACCCTGTGAAATATTTGGTCATCACCGCCACTACCGTTTTTGATGATTTTTCCAAGTCGGCCTTCAAATTTTTTTGAAAGATATGAGTTACCATGGTATTTTTGAATGTTTTTCATATGCTTTACTATTTAATGTTAAACATTTGTTCGAATTGGATTTTCAGTTTTAGAATCTTATCTTGAAACGTTTTTTGCTCTTCAATTAAATCTTTGTGATGATTTTCAATAGATTGAGTGCTGTTCAATATCTTAAGATATGATTTAATCACCGGATTATTTATAAGATTTTGCTTTTGCAGCGTCAAATCGAGAATGTTCTTCTCTAGCACATCATTTGCCTTGAGCAGATATTGAATTTTCTCACAAACCGTATTGCCGATTATATCATCGCCTTTGCTGGTAATGCCTGCTTTTTTATATATTTGCAATATCTTCATGCGTATGGTTTCCAGTTCTATATAATCCGGTACATCATATCCGATCGTAGATGGGTTTGTTGAAGCTGCTTTTTTTAGAGTCAAGAAGTCTGACCAAATACTCCGTAGTTCCTCTAGCATTTCCGCGCTTAATTTTTTCAAATCCTCGGCTGACAAGAGATCCGGATGCGCGAGGCGGCAAATGCATGATGCAGTTGCCTTGATTTCACTTAAATAACAGGAAACATCACCTGAAGAAAAATGCTGATTGCCAGAAATCATTACCGCAGGCATCATGCGCATTGATTGGTTGATTTTAGCTTCATAATCAGCAATTTCTTTATGTTTACTTTGTATATAATTGTCAACAGCATTTTCCACTTCATTTACACTGAATTCAGGATGTTCGCGTTTAATTCTAATCTTACATTCTAAAATATCAAATTCAATACATAATTCTTTTAATTTAACCAGCACTGTCCCGAAGGTTTGCATATACATGTTCGTGATGTTTTGATTATATACATTTGACTCGATAATGTCGAAACTTAGTTTTTCGAATTGAGGCATGAGTTTACGAAATCTGGACTGGAGTTCAAGGTATTTATCTCCATCATCTTCCCCGGCGGAATTCACTAAATCAACTTCCTTGTTGAAGTTTTTGCCAAATAGTTCTTCAACCATGGTATATGAATAAAAGAATATTTGCTCTGCCATCATATTTTCAACGGCCGTAAAAAAGAGGGATCTGTTCAAGGTTGCGGTTATTTGCCATTTATCGATCATGCTCCAAAGGGAGTCTTTATCCGGAACAAATTTTTTCGAATGTTTATCAAGTATCTCTTTAAAGCTAAGGTGCTCGTTCAGGGGAATAAATTTATTAGTGGCAAATACAGATTTTTCAAAATCAAGCTTTAATAACAGTATACTGGTTTCATAAATGCTACAGCGCGCTGCTACCGTTAGACGAAGTAATTCTTCATGCTTGATAAAATTATGGTTATAACCATTATCAAAGCAACCTAGAAATTGGTCCCAGGTGTTGTCCGCCAGAACTGCACGTCCATCGCTTAATACTAATGTATTACATACCGGCTCGAAATCATAACAGAGCATTTGAGCAGTCTTGCCAGTAATCTCATTAATATGCCTGACCAGCATATTGAGATCTGTTGATAGAGGAATATAACTTTTTGTTTTCATATTATATTTTTTTTTAAATTTGTTACAAAGTTAATTCACAAAACGCCATTAAAATGCTATTATTGAGATATTTAGAAAATATCTTTCTTGTAAAAAAATATCTTTAAAATATTTCATTATAAACTTGACATTTTTATGAACGAATTTTCAATCATTGATAGATATTTGAGAGATTTTGAGATTGAAGAGAATAGAGAGGAAATCCGCCTACACTTTAAAGCTTTTTTAGAAAAAAAAGGTGTTTTAATTTCTAAAACGAGTATATGGAGGTTTGTTTGTGATTTGTGCAGAAAACTAAGTAATGTTAACACTCAAAAAGAAATAAAAGATTTTCAGTTAAAAATCTTTATATTAAATAATTATTATGTAGATGGAGATAAAATAAATATTGAAGAAATTAACAATGTAGACCTAACAACAATATTTAACAAGAATAATATTTACGATAAAATATCAGTTAAAGAAAAGGCATCTTTGTTTCAAAGTTGGATAGATTTTCTCAACGACACTGTTAAAACAAATATTAAAATTGTTAGGTTAATAGCTATACTTTCAGACTTTGAAATTAAAGATTCCCTTACATATGAGATAACTCAACCATCATGTCAGGTTGCTTACGGAACTATTGAGATTACAAATCCTACAGGTTCAGAATACAGTTACAAACTGGATGACAATGTCCAGCCTGATGTTATATTCAATAACGTAAAGCCCGGTAAATATCAGTTATGTGTGATTGATAAAAATGGTAATACTTCCAACCCTGTCACAATCACCATTGACCAACAACCACCCACCCCAATAAAACCTGTCATTACCATAATACAGCCCACATATACCGTTCCTGCCGGAAGTATCCGTATTGATACGCCCGCTGAAGATGGGTGTACTTACAGCATTGATGGAATACAATATACAAAATCAAGAGAATTTAAGGATTTGAATCCCGGGGTGTATAAAATATCTGTTAAAAATTCTCATGGATGCGTTTCTGAAGAAGTCCAGGCTGAAATTCAAAAACAGCCAGTGATAACATATAAAATAACTCAACCATTATGTCAGGTTGCTTACGGAACTATTGAGGTTAACAATCCTACAGGTTCAGAATACAGTTACAAACTGGATGACAATGTCCAGCCTGATG
>DAOORA010000011.1:27920-91770 GCA_035389045.1 Bacteroidales bacterium
ATTACCATAATACAGCCCACATATACCGTTCCTGCCGGAAGTATCCGTATTGATATGCCCGCCGAAGAAGGGTATACTTACAGTATTGATGGATTACAATATACAAAATCAAGAGAATTTAAGGGTTTGAATCCCGGGGTGTATAATATATCTGTAAGAAATTCTTATGGATGCGTTTCTGAAGAAGTCCAGGCTGAAATTAAAAACCAGCCAGTACCGGTTATTCAAACAATTCAACCAAAGTGGTGCCACATCAGAGGGGTTATTGATGTGACCCAACCATCTGACCCACAGTACACATACAGCATCGACGATAGTAATTATCAGCAGGAACCAAAATTCAAAAAAGTAAAACCAGGCAAATATAATGTAACCGTTAAAGCTAATGGAATGAAATCACTTGCCACAGTCGCTGAAATTAAACCTTATAAGATATTGCTTTTAATTGCTTCTATTATAGCTGTATTCATTTTTATTATAGCTGTTGCACTACTTTTATTGGGGGCATTATCGAAAAAAAATCCTCAAAAGTTTGAAGTATTTAAGCATTACGTTTTTTCAGGAAAAATGGGTGACATTTCGGATATCACGGAGGTGATTCCAACAGACAGTTCGTTAACATTTACATATACAACAGCAGGCATAGGCCCTCATGAATGGGGGTACAAATACCTTGATAACGGACAGGTAAACAAAAATCCTGCAGGCTTTGGCGGTATAGCAGGATTATACCCACAAGATAATTGGTGTAATCAGGATGGAGGACGCGATCTTCGCAAGTTCAGTAATAAAATCACCTGGCAGGCAAAATTCGAAAGCCCGGATACCAACATTCAAGAATTATTTGCTGTCTTCAAAATAGGCAATATTAAATGGCATTTTTCTAATAAAAGTAAAGTACCATGTGATGAACGATATCAAGACAGCATGGATGATTTATCGCTTGGGATGAAAGAACTCACAAGAGAATGGCAAAATTTTGAATACGATCTGAGTGCTGTTGATAAGTCTGAATTTAAAAAGGTCGTTGGAGGATTTATAACCGTGGTTCCTCTTGTTGAAAATCATATTGTACCGGACTCAATTAATCCTAAAACATTTACAATTTATCTTAAAAATGTGTATTACTGGGGGAAATGAATTTTCACAGGAATGAATAACAATCCCTGAAAAATGGCGCTTCATTCATTTGTTAAATTCGAAAATAAGCTGACACGTCGGAAAAACGGCCATTATGTCAAAAAACTTATCAGAACCGGGAGAATAAACTATTTATCCCATTTTCAATCACCTTTGCTTACCATTTATCTTTATCCAATGAAATTCATAGGGTTCAAGGACTAAAAACCTCTGACTATTTAGATATTCGTAATTCAGTCCCTTATCAAATAAATCTTTTTCAGCAGTAATATTATCACATGCAATTTTTATCAAAGATTCAGATAAATTATTAATTACCAATATTTTATTCTTCTGATAAATCCTGTAATACGACAAAACCCGGTTTTCGGGCAGACCGTCTGTATTTAAGAATTTTTTCCATTCCAGGCTGCCTTTGCCGAAACATTCAAAGGTGTTCCGGACGTTCAGCAATTGCTTGGTGATATTCAATATTTCATTGTCTTCGGCCGTTTTCCAGTCAATTTTTCCACGGACCAAATATCGCTTATCTTCCTGTCCTGTTTTGTTTTTCATAGCTTCGTAAAAATCCATATCATTTTTCTTCCCCAATTCATCGCCGTAATATATGACAGGCGTGCAAGGCAGCGTAAGCAATATTGAATTGGCCAGGGCAATTTTACCGGTTTTATCTTCCAGCAAATCTCTCAGCCTGGCAGCCACGCCATTCCCATTACGAAATCCCCAGAACTTATCGTGACAAAAATTTTCATAAAGGAATGCACGGTCTTTTTCACCGACCATTTCCAGATTTAATTCATCGTGACCACGAAGGAACAAAAACCATTGATAATCAAAATCATTGGCAATGTCTTTTGGGCTTAATGAAGAAATAACGGGCTTACTGTTTTGTGCGGCCAATGACCTGTAAATGGCCAGGATCAGGGGAAAATGATAGGCCGCATTACATTCTGAGCCATTTTCGCCAAAATATTCAACAATTTTTTCTGTCGGGAGACAAGCCTCGGCCAGCAGCAAGGTTTCAGGCCTCAGATAATCCAGAATTGTCCTGAAAAACTTAATTACCACGTGGGCCTGAGACAAATTCATGCAGTCGGTATCATCCTCTTTCCAGATGAATGGTATGGCATCTGCACGAAAACCATCAATTCCTTTTTGAAGCCAAAAAACCAAACTCCGGCACATTTCCAACAGAAGACGGGGGTTTTTATAATTTAAATCGGGTTGATGATTAAAAAACCGGTGAAAATAATACCATTCTTCACCGTTAATTTTTTTGGGTTGCCAATTGCTTTTTTCAAGGGGGGCGAATAAAACCGGCACGTTCTTATACTTTTCAGTATCCTGAGCCCATATATAATAATCTTTATATTTACTATCCGGTGTGTTAATACCGCGGAACCATTCATGCTGATCCGATGAGTGATTTAATGCGATATCAAATATGACTTTTATATTTTTCCCGTGTGCTGCATTTATAAATTTCTGAAAAACTTCTTCCTGTTCCCTTGTATTTAAACCTTTTCTGAATAAATCATCCCGTATCTTTTTATAATCGCTGATATCAAACCCCTGATCCTTCATGGGCGAACTGAGGATCGGCAACAACCACAGGCAGCCGGCACCAAGGTCTTGCAGATAGTCCAGTTTTGAGATTAAACCTTCAAATGTCTCATTAAACAAGTCAACGTAAAGACAGTACACAACACATTTTTTAAACCATTGTTTTTCATTCGGTTTTAATACGTTCTTTTGGCTTACCATCTCTAATTCATCAATAAAATCCGTCAGGATTTCCCCGGGATAATCGGGGTACAATGTTTTCCAGAAACCGGATAATTTTAGAGTCAATTCCTGTGAATTCATAAATATAAATTTTTGAAGAATTTATAAAAAATTTAATTGCGATTAATAAGATTCTTTTATAAGGGAGGTATTAGATGCTGTTCATTTGATTATTAAAGCTCATCAACATATTGAGTGCAATAATTACGCTAAAACACATTTATAAAGATTGTTGGTTTATGGTAACACTGATAATTCTCTTACGTGATTTGCTACCTGATATATCAATGCAATCTCTTTGCTATACAAATATAAATATTTTTAAATTATTTTTATATCCTTTCAGAAATTTTTCTTAATCATCCTTCGTCCGGGCAGCGTCAACTCATTTGACCATACTCTGCAAAAATTTTACAGACAGATCACTTACTGGATTTCACCCACCGGATCAATGCACCATCTTCAAAATCTCATAAAATGAATCATCTGAATCCGAACCGGAAAACTCCAGTTTAAACGTATAAAAACCCGCCTGCACATTGGCAGACAGGAATTCCACCGAATGTTTTCCTTTAAGCTGAACATCATTCACTAATTCAGCAAGAAGCTCTCCCCTTGCATTATATACTTTGATGGTTACCAGGCCTTTTTCAGGAAGATTATAGGTTAAGGTGGCATTACCGTCGAATGGATTGGGGTATCCCGATAAGCCGCATCCTGATTGAGCATTGTTGCCCTGAACCCGTATTTTTGGCATGATCAGGTAAATATCCTCATTTTCTTCTCCAAACCGGTTTCCAAAAACTCCTGTTCCGGACAGTTCAAAATCAAGTTCCCCTAGCGGCAGATCTTTCAGCGGACGGAACCCCAGCCTGATCACTTCCTCGCCGGCTGCCACATCCAAATGACCGGTAGTGGCAAATACCACACGGATGATGCCGTCTTTGTCGGTTACCAGCAGATCATCATCATCGGCTAAGATCTCCTCCGGTGCGGGATTGATTTTGACCGGGCCGTTTTTATTTACGGCTTCGGGCATCGAAACACTCACCAGACGATAAGCCCTGTCCGGATAATTCAATTCCAGCCCCAGAGCGGACAGATCATTCATCTTGGAACTGAAATGCAATGGTATTTCAAAATAAGAAAGTTCGTTAGTAATGATATACTCATCGGAAACCGAAATAATATTTTTCGTATGTGCTTTCGCCTGGCTCCAGGTGGTCACCGAATCACGGTATCTGCTGCTTGACGCGTTATAGTCGCCGTAAGCAATGGTAGGCAAGATAATAGTTATATCGGAACCGGAAACAACAATGGCTGTGTCAAGCGCCACCCAGTTGCCTTTCGGGAAATTTGCCGAAGGCATTGTTGGAGTGCCGATCTTGGTCTTTAGCCTGGAAATATCATTAGATGTAATATATAAGTTGTTGTCCACATTGCCGGCTTTCTTATACAGGGCGGAGAAATTCCGGGAAGGATCCATATTTACATCGCTGCCGATTAAGTATTTCAACAATACCACGTCAAGAACATTCACGTCATTAGCCCATTGCATGGTGTCAGGCATGCATTTATCATAATGCAATATATAGTTACCATCCGGTACGGATGTAAACTGGAAAAAGCCGGATTCGTTACTTGTATCACATGCAATTTCGGCTCCCGATGTCTGGGATTTGAGGATGACGATAACATGGTCAATATCATAAACAGCCGGATCGTATGTGGCCGGATTATATGTTGGATTTCCGGCATAGGCTCTGCCCGCATAACGGGTTTTTCCACTGATGGAATATCTTCCGGCCACCGTTATGGTATGAGAGGCCGTATTTACACAGCCGCCTGATGTCACGGAATAATGAATAACGGACGTTCCCGGAGCAATACCTGTCACTGTTCCCGTTTCCGGATTCACAACAGCAACCGAATCCACAGTACTTGTCCAGATGCCTCCTGCAGTGGTGCTGTTCAGGGTAATTGAATCGCCAATGAACAATGTTGCACTTCCTGTTATGGTTTGCGGATATTGGACAGTGACAGCCACGTTGGTGATCACCGGAACAGAGGGGCATCCGCCTGAAGCTGGTATAGTATAAGTCACGGAGTACATCCCGGGGGTACTTGTGTATGGTAAAATTGCTCCTGTAACACTATTGATGTCAAGCCCCGATGGCACTGAAGCAAAGGTTCCGCCCGAATACGACCCCGTTCCACTCAACGTCACTGCTTGTGCAGTATTTACTGTCTCGCAGAATGGTGTCCCGGAATAGGTGATAGCAGCGGTGGGAGCCATATTGACCGTAACGGCCAGCGAAGAAGAAGTGCCATCGCCGCACGTATTATGGCCTTTTACCGTAATATTACCAGAAGCGGCCGTTGTGCCGAAGTTCACCGTGATGCTGTTCGTGGTGCTGGTCCCTGTTGCGCCAGACGGCAATGTCCAGAGGTAGGAAGATGCATTGGTTATTGGGGACACCGAGTACGTTACTGAACTCTGTCCCTGGCAGACCGTTGCCGAACCCGTGACAGTCCCGGCTGCAGCAGGCAAAGGATTGACCGTAACGGCCAGCGAAGAAGATGTGCCATCGCCGCACGCGTTATGGCCTTTTAACGTAATATCACCCGAAACGGCTGATGTGCCGTAGTTCACCGTGATGCTGTTGGTACTGCTGCTTCCCGTGGCTCCCGAAGGCAATGTCCAGGTATAAGAAGCGGCATTGGCAATGGCCGGTATTGTATAGGTAACAGAACTTTGTCCCTGGCATACC
Source organism: Bacteroidales bacterium (assembly GCA_035389045.1). GTDB lineage: Bacteria > Bacteroidota > Bacteroidia > Bacteroidales > CAIWKO01 > CAIWKO01. Next base: position 33,617 of record DAOORA010000011.1, read on the forward strand.
GTTGATGCACCTGTGATCGTCCCGGCTGCAGCAGGCAAAGGATTGACCGTAACGGCAAGCGGAGAAGATGTGCCATCACCGCATGCGTTATGTCCTTTTACCGTAATATCACCCGAAACGGCTGATGTGCCGTAGTTCACCGTGATGCTGTTCATGGTGCTCGTACCTGTTGCGCCAGATGGTAATGTCCAGGTATAAGAAGTGGCATTGGCAATGGCCGGTATTGTATAGGTAACAGAACTTTGTCCCTGGCATACCGTTGATGCACCTGTGATCGTCCCGGCTGCAGCAGGCAAAGGATTGACCGTAACGGCCAGCGAAGAAGCGGCACCGGTAGTGCCACATGAATTAATGCCATAAACGGAAATATTGCCCGAAACAGCCAAAGAACTGTAATTAACAGTGATACTGTTTGTGGTACTGCTTCCTGTGGCTCCTGAGGGCAGTGTCCATGTATAAGAAGTGGCATTGGCAATGGCTGGTACTGTATAGGTCACTGAGGTCTCGCCCTGGCAAACCTCTGTATCACCCGTAATTGTTCCTGCCTGCGCTGGCGTAGTGCATACCCATTTTACGGCATCAAAAGCTATTTTCTGGCCTTGTGTACCTGTTCCATCACCCAATCTCACGTAATGCTGATTTGCCGGATTAAAAAGAAATGTACCCAGAGAAACCCACGTGCCTTTATTTGACGATTGATTGATGATAACGGTTGAACTGCCACCGGAATAATAGATCTTATAACGTGCGGATGTACAAGTAACGTTGGTAGAATTCGGAATATAGGCAGAAACCGTATATTTTCCTGTGCTGGCCAGGGTGGGTGTCCAGGTCACATAACAGGTATCAAGAGTTGAGGTAGGGCAGGTAATAGTGTACCAGAAATGGTTGTTGTATCCGCCCGTTTTCATGTCACGGTAATACCTCATGAGTGCCGTACCCTGGTTATAGATATAAAATCCATGATTATAATAAATATCATCAATGACCGTATTGCTGTATGCCGGCTGACTGCTCCTTGCATAATCAGCCCAGGCCATGGAATTGATATTGGCATACCCGTTATTATATCCGGGCCAGTCGTAATAAGCATTTTTGCCATAATAATTCATATAGCCGTCGTTTTTGTCGCCGTATGGGTCGTTGTATATCACGGTATACTGCCCGTTGACATAGCCAACAGCCAATGTCAGATGGCCGGCGGATGTGATTGAACTGCATATGGCATAGGGATAACTCTGATTAATATCATTTACCACATTCGAATAACTGGTTGAGTAAGACTTTGCCGAACTAACACCGTGATTCGTAAAATAGGTTGCCATCCTGGTGCTTGGCCGGTAGGTGCCCGTCCACATATAGCCATACCCACCATAGGCAGTATTTCCTGCATAATCGTCGGCGGGTTCGTTATAATAAATTTCATTGTAACGATATAAATCAGCCACATAAGCGCCATAATTGTTTGTATGCGAAGAAGGGACACTAATAGTAATGGGCCATCGGGGCAAACGGTTATAATATGCAAGCGCCATAATGGCTGTGGTAGGCGCACAACTCCAGTATCCGCTGTGCCAGTTGGGGGTATCATAAACCTGGTGAACATAAGGCACATCACCCGAAACCATAGTGATGGCTTTGCTCTTTTTTTGTATAAAATCATCCGGCCCCAGCGTGTCCATGGGTAAAGGATCAACAGACCTGACCAGCACTTCCGGATTTTGAATTTTTTCATAAGAAAAGTTGCCCCGTGCTTCGGCAATTTCACGCTTTTCATAAGTGCTGTATATGAACACATCGCCTGAACAAGCGGGAAACATTTCATGAGTTTCAGGAGTATTGGTCATTTGTACCTTTTGAGAACCATCGTATCGGGATTTATATATCTCAGACCCCAGAAACTCAAAATTATCCCTGATCACAACATTATATAAAAGAAATTGTGAATCATCCGACCAGGAAGCATTTTCGCCGGCACCTATGGTATATGTGGTATCCGTTATCTTATTCCAGACCATCAAAGTTCCGGGCAAACTTGAATAAACAACCTTATTCCCATCTGGCGACCACCTGGGATAAAAATATCCATATGCGTTATCAGTTATCATTTTAATTTGGCCTGTCATCAGGTCGAGCACATATAACTGGTTATCTTCTTTTGTAAATATAGCATAATATCCATCCGGTGAAACCGGAGCAATGTTTGAATAAGCTTCAAGATCGTAAACCCTGGTGGTCTGATTACTGTTAACATGCAATTCATTTCCTGTTGTAAATGCAATGTCTCCATTATTACTAAAACTGACCTGCCCGCATAAATCTACCGGAGCCGACATTTCAATGATTTTCATTGCACTGAGATCAAATATTGCAGGAACCTGCATTCCGTCTTTTTTTATTAACTTAAACCCAATGACAGACCTGTCGGGTGAAATGGTGAAATATCTGCCACAACCGGGCGCTGAAACAAGTTCTGTCAGGTTTTTATCACGGATCAGGTATAGTTTTGATGCAAAATTGTTCGACAGAACGATACCCTGCCTGGTAAATTCAGGATTCGTGAAATAACCGTCGGTTTCTGCCTGATAAGCATTGATGGCACTGGGGGTTTGCAACATTACTCCCGAAGAATCAGGAGCTATTTGCGCCTCAGCGGATGATCTGATTATAGATATAAAAAAAACAAGTATTATAAAATACGTTAGTGTTTTCATCTCAATATAAATTTATTGTGGTAAAAACAAAGATAATGTTTTTCTCCAACAAATTCAACACTGAAAAAATTCCTGACAGCACTGGTGTTTGTTGTTCCACAACATTCTTCAAGTGTATTCCAACACATCTTTAAACTCAAGCCAATACGGATCTTTGCGGGGAAAAAAATTCACGTTGTCCGCGAGGGCGGATCATAGATTTTTACGTATTAACACTGTATCAGAAATTAAAATGTCTTGCGTTGTATATCAGGCAGGATGATTTCATTACTGGTCTGCCCTGCCTTACAAATAGTGTCAGGTACTCGTATCTGACAGGCCGTTCCGGATAATTTAAATACCTTTGTACATCTCTTTTTGAAAAAACCAAAACCATTCCTCATGACCCATAAACTTTATTTTTTGTTCATCCTGCTGATCTCTTGTGTCCCTCTTTTTTCGCAGACATACATTACCAATGTGACCATCGCCGATGTGGAACATCAAAAAATGATCCCCGATCAGACGGTTGTTATAACAGACGACGTGATTTCGGACATTCAATCTTCCGGAAAAATGAAAATCCCTGAAAAAGCGACAGTTATTGACGGCAGTGGAAAATATTTATTCCCCGGGCTCACCGATGCACACATTCACTTCTTTCAAAACGGAGGGTTATACACACGTCCCGATGTTATTGATCTCCGTGGCCAGGTCCCTTACCGCGACGAAATTGACTATTCACATCAGCAAATGGAAGAAGTATTACGCAGATATTTGCAGAATGGCATTACAAGCCTTATTGATGTTGGTGCAACATATAATTTCTTAAAACAACGGGAAACATTTAAAAGCAAATCTTTTGCTCCTGCCATTTTCATGTCGGGACCTTTACTCACTACCTATGAACCATCCGTTTACGAAAACCTGCAGGATGATGAACCTTTTACTTTAGTGAAATCCAGTGAAGAAGGCAAAGAAATGGTTCGTCAGCAATTGGCCTGTCATCCTGATTTTATCAAGATCTGGTATATCATAAAACGTGACACGACCAGTACGGAGGCCGGGGCAAGAAAATATCTGCCCATTGTAAAAGCAATAATTGATGAAGCCCACAGCCACCATATGAAAGTTGCCGTACACGCCACGCAGCGTATCACCGCCCAGCTGGCTGTGGAAAACGGTTGTGATTTTTTGGTTCACTGCGTTGATGATGAATTGCTGACAGATGATTTTGTGCAGTTGTTGAAAAAAAATCATACGATCGTTTGTCCCACTCTAATCGTCCATGACGGTTATTCTAAAACTTTCGGCCAAAAAACAGATTTGAGTGTACATGAATTATTAAAAGCGGATCCTTATCAGTTAGGAACCTTACTGGATCTGAAACATTTGCCCGATACCGCACTGGTCAATAAATATAAAAAACGCTCGAATTCTTCAGAAGCCATGGAAAAAACTGATAAATCCAATGCTATCAGAATGAAAAACCTAAAAACATTATCGGATGCCGGTGTCATCATTGTCAGCGGCACAGATGCCGGGAACATAGGAACCCTTCATGCTTCTTCATACCTGACCGAGCTGATAGCCATGAAAAAGAGCGGTATGAGCGCCTGGCAGATCATCAGGGCATCAACAATAAATTGTGCAAAAATCCTTGATAAGGAAAAAGAATCCGGTAGCGTTACCAAAGGAAAAAAAGCCGATATGATCCTGCTCGATGCCAATCCTGTTGAACACATTGAAAATTTTTCAAAAATTCATCGTGTCATCAACAAAGGGGTTGTTTATGATCCTGATACATTGATAAAAGAATCGCCGGATGCTTTGGCACAGCGGCAATTAAACGCCTATAACCTGAGAAATATTGAAGCGTTTCTGGAACCTTATGCCGACGATGTTGAAGTTTACGATTATCCCGATATCTTTCGTTTCAAAGGAAAAGAAACTATGAAAACAGCGTATTCGGATCTGTTTGAGAAGACGCCCGGCTTGCATTGTGAACTAAAAGCAAGAATCGTTCAGGGAAATGTAGTAATAGATAAAGAACGTGTTCAGTTTCGGGATAAAACAATAGAAGCAACGGCCATCTATCATATTGAAAAGAACAAAATAAAAAAGGTCTATTTCATAAAATGATTTCCAAAAGCGGAGTAATCCACCCCCATCCGGTTTAGACAAATCCAATTGATTTTCATATTCTTTGAACCAAGTCACAGCGGTTTGTCCGGTTCGTATAAATAAAACATCTATTTTCCTGCCACAGCCATTTCGGGATCTAAACTTGCGGCCCTATCATAATCGGCACGGGCGTTGTCGTATTGTCCGAGGCGCTCATAGGCATAGCCCCTGTTGTTATAAGCCCTGGCATAGGCGGGATTTAGTTCTATTGCACTGGTATAGAAGGTTATTGACTTGTCCCATTGTTTCATTTGACTGTATGCACCGCCCAGGTTATTAAAAGCCGTGGCATTTCCGGGATCAAGTTCTACAACCTTTGAAAAATCATTTATGGCCTTATCCCATTGATCAAGATTTCCATATGTAAGCCCGCGGTTATAATAGGCATCCGTATATCCGGTATCAAGTCGGGCCGCCATTGAAAAATCTTTTAGGGCATTTTCCCATTCCTGAAGATTATACCATGCCAGCCCCCGGTTATAATAAGCCATAATATATGCCGGATCCATTCCGATCGCTTCGGAATAATCATTTATTGCCTTGTCCCAAAGCCCCATTTTTGCATACGTATTTCCGCGGTTGGAATATGCCGGTATATATCTCGGACTGATTTCAATAGCCCGGGAATAATCGGCTGAGGCCTTTTCCCATTGTCCGAGTTTTCCATAGACATAACCCCGGTTATATAAGGCATCCAGATAATTCGGGCTGAGCTCAATACCCCTGCTATAGTCTGCCAGAGCCTTATCCCACTGACCAAGCAGCGAATATGCCGATCCGCGGTTAATGTAGGGACGGGCTTTACCGGGGGATTTCAAAACAACATCTTCCCAAAGGGTAAGTTCATCTTTCCAAATTTTATTCCGATCATATGTCAGAGCAGAATATATTATCGTAACAACAACACACCCGGAAACAATAATATTTGTTTTAATATTTCGCGGCAACATAAAAAGAATTGAACTGAGGATCAGAAAAAATCCGAATGACGGCAGATAGGTGCGGTGCTCAAAAATCACATCGCTTATCGGTATGAAACCCGATTCAACCGACAAGGTCATAAAAAACCAGAAAATGCCAAATGAAAGAACTCTGTTCCGTTTGAATAATATTACAGCCAAAACCAGCAAGGATAAAAGAAACAGAAAACAAAGCACTGTAAGGGGTTCCCAAAAACTTTCCGAAAGCGGAAAATCATAATCCACATTTTGATTTACAGGCACAAACAGTAAAAGGATATATTTGGCAATTACCACTGGCTGAGTCAAAAAATAATTAAGCGGGGTGATGACCTGTGTACCGCCCTGCGTCAATGATGGCGGTATCGGTTTAAAAACACCCGTTGGATTCGCGAAAGGGATGATGATGAGAATACTTATCAGTGCCAGGATCATTATGATCGTCCTGAAGTTTACTAAGTAGCCTGAACGATATTTTGTCCGCATAAAAAACAACTCAAAGAGAATGATCATAAAAGGAAGCGTAAAGGCATTTTCTTTGGTAAGCATCGCCAGTATAGCCGATAGCCATGCCCCAGCATATAACAAGCAGTTGAATTTTTTGTTTTTATCGTATATACGTGCCTTTATATATAACGTCAGTGACAACAGATAAAACAGAGCTGCCAGGGAAGTCATCCGCTGAACAATATAGGTCACAGACTGGGTTGCAAGCGGATGGGAGACAAAAAACAATGCCGTGAACAAGGCTATGATTTTTTTGTGTTTGGCGACCGGGTTGTCTCTGACAGCCGGTGAGGAGAAAATCAGTAACGTAAGCCCCCACACCAAACCGGCATTGACCAGATGAATAATAAGATTGACCAGGTGGTAATACCATACATCAAGTTTGAAAAAATGATAATTAAGAGCAAAGGTGAAAATGCTTACAGGGCGCGTGGGGCTGTATGACCACCAAGAACCGAAATCATAAATATTTTGAATTTTAGTATTTTGAACTATTGTTTTAAAATCATCAAAATGAAATGTACAACGAAAAGAGTTGGAATAGATAATGATGCCCAAAAGCACAATTATTACCAGTCCTATTAAATTGAAAAACCTGCGCTTTCCGGCTGTTTTCATTTCTTTCCGGAATGGTTTCAAAGGGGCGGTTTGGGACTTTTGGGGTTTCACTCTGTTTTTACTCAAAATATTTGTTTTTCGGACTTGTTCGTCATATTCCTTCAACTCCGGTCAGCACATTTGTTTTTTCCGGTAAAAATATGAATCATTATTTATTGTTATTGAGATTCCGCATAGCTATGTCGCGGTTATTGATAGCTTCTGTATTATTCGGCTCCAGTTCAATTGCACCGGAAAAATCATTCAGTGCCTTGTCCCATTCCCCCAGTGAACTGTATGCCTTACCACGGTTTATTAAAGCCCTGACATTTTCACCTCCCGTAATCCTGATCAGTCTGGAGTAATCATCAATAGCCTTGTCCCATTGGCCAAGAGCGCTGAAAGCTGCAGCACGGTTTTCATAGGCAAAAGCATATTCGGCATTGATTTTTATTGCACTCGAATAATCCGCTATGGCTTTATCTAACTGTCCCTGGTTATGATAATCAGCTCCACGGTTGTTATAGGCATTCAAATGATACGGATCAATGCAGATTACCCTGGAGTAATCGGCAATGGCTTTGTCCCTGTCCCCGATGTTGTCATAAGCTATACCGCGGTTATAATAGCCATCCTTATATCCGGTGTCGATCCTCACCAGATTGGAATAATCATCAATGGCTTTATCCCATTGTTGAAGGCTGCTGTATATATTGCCCCTGTTCCAGAAAATATAGCAACTCGGCGTAATTTCAACCGCAACGGACAAATCGGCTAATGCCTTATCTATTTGTCCCTGGCTGGCATACGCAAGGCCGCGGTTAATAAAAGGCCTGGCTTTACCGGGCGATTTTTCTGCCACATCGGTCCAGAGTGTGATATCATCTTTCCATACTTTATTTCTTTCATAGCTGAGAAAAGAATTAATGACAATGATAACAGACAGAAGCCCAATAGCAAGATATTTACTCTTGTTCCATAATAAAATGAAGATCCCGGTGCTCAGGATCAGAAAAAAACCAAACGAGGGCAGATAGGTGCGATGCTCATAAATAACATCGGATATCGGAATAATGCCCGACTCTACGGAAAGTGTTATGAAAAACCAAAATATGCCGAAAGAAAGTATCCTGTACTTTTTAAAAAGAATTAAGGCGAGAATGAACAATAGTAAAAGAAACAGTAAGCTCAGCCATGTTTTGATTTCGAAAAAATTATTCGAAATGGTAATATCGTGATCTAAATTCTGGTTTACAGGTAGTATTAAAAGCTGAATATACTTCACGATAACACTGAACTGTGTGAAAAAATAATTTCTCGGGGTTATGGTATAGGTTCGCCCTTCAGATTCAAGAGGTGGTAAGGGGTCAAAAACACTGAAAGAGAAGTTAAAAAACGCAAAAACCAGTATTCCTGCAAAAGCTGCAACTAATAGTATAACGCGGTAATTCCTGAAATTGACGCTGATTTTTCTGGTTTGTACAAAGAATATCTCAAGGAGTATTATTGCAGCAGGAAGCGTGTATGCGTTTTCTTTGGATAAAACAGCCAGGAAAGCCGAAACCACTGATGCGGCATACAACAGGTATTCATACCGGAAGGGTTTATGATGCAGGCGGGCTTTCATATATAACGTCAGTGATAGCAGATAAAACAGGGCTGCAAGAGACGACTGCCGTTGCATTATATAAGTTACAGACTGTGTTGCCAGTGGATGAGACACAAAAAGTAATGCAGTGAAAAAGGCGAGCAGTCTTTTATGTTTACTCAATGGGTGGTCTTTGAGCGCCTGAGAAGAAAAAATCTGAACAGTGAGCAACAAAACAAGACAGGCATTGATAAGATGAATTATCAGGTTAACCAGGTGATAGTACCAGACATCTAAACGGTTAAAATGGTAATTAAGCACAAAAGTAAAAATACTGACAGGACGGGGACTGTAGCTCCACCATGTTTTGACATCAGACAGGTTTTGTATTTTGGTATTATTGACTATGTGTAAATTATCGTCAAAATGGAAAGAACATTTAAAAGAATTGCTATAAATAACAATACCCAGCAAGATGATAACTGTAATGCCGGCCAGTTTGTGAAACTTAAATCTCGCGGCCTGTTTTATGCCTTGCGGATTTTTTCCTGGATTTTCTTTTCGTTGCGTCTCTTTCTTTATTACTTTTTTTTTCATTATATTAAACAAAGATCGGTTTATCAGCGGTTGTTGAATTCATATTCGTTATTGGCCTGACTGAGCCTGGTCACTCTGTATTGTTCTTACTTGCCATTAGGCGGTATGCAACATCCCTGTTGTGATAGGAATCAGGAAACTGCGGATCGATTTCGATGGCTTTTGAGAAATCAGCTATGGCCTTGTCCCACTGTCCGAGGTTCCCATATACTATGCCACGGTTATTATAAGCCTTTACATGTTTGGGATCAAGTTCTATGGCTCTGTTTAAATCGGCCAGCGCTTTATTCCATTGTTTTGTCTTTATATACACCCCACCACGGTTGACAAGCGGCCTCGCATTCCAGCCTTCCAGTTCGGCCATTTTTGAATAATCGGCTATGGCCTTATCCCACTGACCAAGTTTTTCATAATCTACTCCACGGTTGTTGTATGATTTGACATACGTTTTTGGATCAATCTCTATTGCTTTGGTATAATCCTCAATGGCTTTGTCCGGCTGTCCGAGTTTATCATAGACAACGCCCCTGTTATAATACGCATCAATACACTTCCGGTCGATTTCTATGGCTTTGGTATAATCGGCCAGCGCTTTGTCCGGCTGTTGCAGTTCATCATAAGCGAGCCCGCGGTTCCAGTAAGCAAATAAAAAATCAGGGCTGATTTCTATCGCTTTCGAAAAATTGTATATCGCTTTGTTCTTATCACCAATGGTTCCGTATGCCGAACCCAAATTGACATAAGGCCTGGCTTTATCCGGAGATTTAGACACCACATCACTCCAGAGTGTGACATCATCCTTCCAAACCTTGTTTCTTTGGTAAGTAAGCACTGAATTTGATACGGCAATAATCAACACTATGGCAATTGCCAGATATCTGGATCTGTTCCATAGCCCAATATATATGCCCGTACTAAGGATCAGAAAAAAGCCAAATGACGGAAGGTAAGTACGATGTTCAAAAATAACATCAGCCAGAGGAATAATGCTTGATTCGACCGATAAGGTCAGAAAAAACCAAAAAATTCCAAAAGAAAAAATCCTGTGTTTTTTGAAAAGGAATAGGGCGAGGGTCAGCAAAGATAAAAGCAACAAGAAACATAACAGCGTCTTCCACTCAAAAAAATTATTTGAAACAGGAAAATCATAATCTAAATTCAGGTTTATGGGCAATACCAAAAGTTGTACATATTTTACAATGACACTGAACTGAGTCAGCAGATAATTCCACGAAGTAATGTTATGTGCGTTGCTGGCGGATATGGGTAAGGGGTCGAAAATTTTTAATGAAAACTTAAATAATGTGAAAACAATAATCACAATAAAGACAATGAGTGACAGTAAGACTCTATAATCCTTTAAGATTACCGAGAGCTTTTTTTTCTGTAAAAAAAATAGTTCACTAAGTATTATCGCGGCAGGAAGTGTCAGACTGTTTTCTTTGGATAGAAACGCAAGAAATGCGGCAATCAGGGCGCCTGAAAATAAAAAGAGTTTATGTTTTATTGATTTGTCAGAAAGGCGGGCTTTTACGTATAATACCAGGGAAAGAAAATAAAACATGGCTGACATAGAGTTCATTCGCTGGACGATATATGTTACAGATTGGGTCGCAAGCGGATGAGAAACAAAAAATAATGCAACCATAAACGCCAGTAACTTTTTATGCGTACTGATGGGATTGTTTATCATGACCGGCGTTGAAAATAACAGTACGGTAATCCTCCATACCAGGTAAGTGTTGACAAGGTGAATGATAAGGTTGACAAGGTGATAGGAGCGGACATCAAACTGGCTGATTTGATAGTTTATGGCAAAAGAAAAAATGCTGAGCGGGCGGAGTGTGGATTTCAAAAACCACCAATAATATTTTGTTTCAAATATCAATTTGATCCTGTCATCATTATGAACAATGCTTGAAAAATCATCCAAATGAAATGAACAATGAAATGAGTTGGAATAAATAATAACCCCCAATATCATAATCAATGACAATCCCAACAAATCAGCATATTTGTTTTTTACAAAAAAATCGTTGACATACAAATCTGCACGTCCCATTTGCTTTTGGACAGATATCTTTTTATGTGATCTCCCCTTCAATGTATTATGTTATTATTTATAAATCACAAATCATTAATTCAATAATCCGACGGTCATTAATTTCCGATTCCTGTATATTAGTTCCTGAACAATTAAAATATTCCTCAGGCACATACAATAATTTAAGGGCATCTCTAATAACCCCGATCGGGCGTTTCTAAAAACAAAAAAGTCCGAGGCCGTCGAAGTTCTGAAAACCGCAGTGTGCTGAGCGTACATGCCTGTGCTGAGCCTGCCGAACGCAAGGATTTGAAGAACGAAGACGAATGAATAAATTTGAAGTTCTTAGAGGTGCCCATGAGATAATTCAACAAAATCTAATTCCATAATCAATGTTTTTTTTTCGTTCATATGCTGTTAACCTTAGTCCATTTTGCGCGTATCATTATTGCCGGGTAGCATTGCACTGTTCATTTTCAAGTAAGCTGCATTGCGGTTGTAATATGCCTCCTTAAAATCCGGGTTAATTTCGAGGGCGTTTGAAAAATCATCAAAAGCATTTTGCCATTGTCCCATATAATAGTAAAGAATACCCCGGTTGTAGTATGCCCTGGCATGTCGTCTGTTATATGCTATTGCTTTGGTGTAATTATTCATGGCGCTGTCATATTGTTGTAAATTTCCATAGGCCACGCCACGATTATAGAAAGGATCGTACTCATATTGATTTATCTCAATGATACGGGAATAATCAGCAATCGCTTTCTCCCATTGCTGAAGATTACTGTAGGTTATACCCCTGTTCCATACAGCAAAAGAGTTGTTGGGTTCAAGTTCCAATGCTCTTGAAAAATCTCTGATGGCGTTATCGAACTGCCCCCGGCTTCCATAGATCAAACCACGGTTAGTATAAGCCATGGCATAGCAGGGTTCAATCTGAATCGCCTTGCTAAAATCGGCCAGTGCTTTGTCTGACTGCCCCAGGTCATCGTAAATAACACCCCTGTTTCCATATGGCCTGGCCTTACCAGGCGATTTAGACACCACATCAGTCCACAGCGTCAGTTCATCTTTCCATATTTTATTTCGCTGAAAAGTCAAAACTGAATTAATAAGTGCTATGATCACAAATAATGCAATGGCAAGGTATTTATTTTTTTTCCAGAGCAAAACAAATATAACGGTGGTTAATATCAGAAAAAATCCGAAAGAAGGAAGATAGGTACGATGTTCATATATCACATCATTAATCGGAATAATGCCGGACTCGACCGATAAGGTCAGAAAAAACCAGAAAATACCAAAAGAAACAATTCTGTGTTTTTTGAAAAGGAATATGGCAAGTACCAGCAACGATATAAGCAATAAGAAACTCGACAGTGTCCTCAGCTCAAAAAAACTATTCGAGACAGGAAAATCATAATCCAAATTCTGGTTTATCGGCAAAATCAAGAGCTGAATATATTTTACTATGACACTGAACTGTGTGAGCAGATAGTTGGTTGAGGTTATTATTTCGGAGCTGCCCAGAGATTGTAACGGGTGAATCGGCCTAAAGATGTTTGCTGAAAATTTCAAGGATAGGACAATAATAATGCTGAGAAAAGCCAGAATTAACAATATGACACGCCAATCTTTAAAATTTATATGACGCTTTTTTGCCCGTAAAAAGAATAACTCAAAAAGCACAATGGCACCGGGTAGCGTATAGGCATTTTCTTTTGAAAAAAAAGCAAGAAAAGCAGAAATAACGCATCCCGTAAAAAAAAGATATTTATTTTTTTGTGAGCTGTCGGTCATACGGGCTTTAGCATACAACGCCAGAGAAAGCAAATAAAACATGGCGGCCATGGAGGTCTGCCGCTGAACAATATAGGTCACCGACTGCGTTGCCAGAGGATGTGAAACAAAAAGCAGTGCTGTGAAAAATGCAATTATTTTTTTGTTTTTACTGGCAGGGCTGTCCTTTATAGCGGGTGAATTAAAAATCAGCAGGGTAATCCACCAGACAAGACAGGCATTGATCAAATGAATCATAAGATTGACCAGATGATAACTCCAGACATTAAGCTGGCTGAAATGATAATTAAGCACAAAAGTAAAAATACTGACAATCCTGGCAGGGCTGAAACTCCACCAGGCCTTTACATCGGACAGATTGTGAATCCGGTAATTGCCTGTGATGTTGGTTAAATCGTCAAAGTGGAAGGAACATTTAAAGGAATTTGAATAAATGATTATCCCCAACAATATGAGAATTGCCAGCCCAAAGGCATCCTTATGCCGGTAACTCTTTGTCCAGTTGTCCATCGGCCACAAATACCTGGATTTTAAATTCTTGATCGTCCCCTTCTTGGTTGGTTTTTCCTTCAAACTTTGTTATTTTAAATGTGATTGATCTGTATTATTATCATAGATTTTTCAATAATTCATTTGCTCTTTTTTACAAACCGCCCAACTCCCGTATTCAGTGATAAACAAAGTAAACAAATTTTCATAACCTCCGAATAATTGATCTTTACCCCTTTTAAAACTGTTTTTTCCATAGGCCATTAAGATTACCGGGTGTGCTCACTGTTCAGTTTGAAATAAGCTGCATTGCGGTTGTCATATGCCTCCTTAAAATCAGGGTAAATCTCCAGGGCTTTTGAATAATCATCAATCGCTTTTTGCCATTGTCCCATATAAAAATAAAGAATACCCCGGTTGTTGTACGCTTTGGCATGTCTGCTGTTAAATGCTATGGCTTTGGTGTAATTATTTATAGCGCTGTCATATTGCTGTAAATTTCCATAGGCCACGCCGCGATTAAAAAAAGGATCGTATGCGTATGGGTTTAAAGCTATACATTGGGTATAATCCGCTATTGCTTTGTCCCATTGCTGCATAATACTGTAAGTTATAGCCCTGTTCCATACTGCAAAAGTATTGCTGGGCTCAATTTCCATAGATTTTGAAAAATCCCTGATAGCTTTGTCGTATAGTCCCCTGGTTCCATAAATCATACCACGGTTAGAATAGGCCATGGCATAGTTGGGTTCAATCTGTATCGCTTTGTTAAAATCGGCCAGCGCTTTGTCTGATTGCCCGAGTTGATCGTAAATAGTTCCCCTGTTTCCATATGGCCTGGCCTTATTGGGCGATTTAGACACCACATCATTCCACAGCGTCAGTTCATCTTTCCATATTTTGTTTCGCTGAAAAGTAAGAACTGAATTTATAAGTGTTATGATCAACAATAATGCGATGGCAAGGTTTTTATTTTTTTTCCAGAGCAAAGCAAATATAACGATAGTCAATATCAGAAAAAATCCAAAAGAAGGAAGATAGGTGCGATGTTCATATATCACATCATTAATGGGAATAATACTTGATTCGACCGATAAGGTCAGAAAAAACCAGAAAATACCAAAAGAAACAATTCTGTGTTTTTTGAAAAGAACTATGGCAAGGATCAGCATCGAAATAAGCAATAAGAAACTCAAAAGTGTCCTCAACTCAAAAAAATTATTCGAGACGGGAAAATCATAATCCAAATTCTGGTTTATCGGCAAAATCAAGAGCTGTATATATTTTACAATAACACTGAACTGTGTGAGCAGATAGTTGGTTGAGGTTATTATTTCGGAACTGCCTTGGGATTGTGCCGGCAGGATCGGATTAAAGATGTTTGCCGAAAATTTCAAAAGAACGATAATAAAAATGATGAGATAAGCCAAAATTAACGATAAGACACGCCAATCTTTAAAATTTATATGACGCTTTTTTGCCCGTAAAAAGAATAACTCAAAAAGCACAATGGCACCGGGTAGCGTATAGGCATTTTCTTTTGAAAAAAAAGCAAGAAAAGCAGAAATAACGCATCCCGTAAAAAAAAGATATTTATTTTTTTGTGAGTTGTCGGTCATACGGGCTTTGGCATACAGCGCCAGAGAAAGCAAATAAAACATGGTTGCCATGGAGGTCTGCCGCTGAACAATATAGGTCACCGACTGCGTTGCCAGCGGATGTGAAACGAAAAGCAGTGCTGTGAAAAATGCAATTATTTTTTTGTTTTTACTGGAAGGGCTGTCCTTTATAACGGGTGAATTAAAAATCAGCAGAGTAAGCCACCAGACAAAACAGGCATTGATCAAATGAATGATAAGATTGACCAGATGATAACTCCAGACATTAAGATAGCCGAAATGATAATTAAGCACAAAAGTAAAAATACTGACAATTCTGGTAGGACTAAAACCCGACCACGTCTTTACATCGGAAAGATTATAAATCCGGTAATTTTCGGAAATGCTGGTTATATCGTCAAAATGGAAGGAACATTTAAAGGAATTGGAATAAACAATTATCCCCAGCACGATGATAATTGCCAGTCCGGAGATATCCAGATACCTGTTCCTTTTTGTTCTGATCTCCACCCGCCCGGAATGCCCGGATTTTACATTCTTTACCGTTTCCTTTTTTGTTGATTTTTTTTTCAAATTTTGGTATTTTAAATATTATTTATCAATATTGTCATGTCCTTTTTTCTATTTGCTTTTCTTTACAGCTCAACCGTTTCCCTGCAATCAGCAATAAACAAAGCAAATAAGTTTCATAATATCCGTATAATTGATCTTTCTCCATTTAAAATTTTTTTTCATAAGAATTGATGTTTACTGAGGTCGCTCACTGTTCATGTTCCTGTAAACAAATTCCCTGTTGTTGTATGCATCAATATTATTCGGGTCAATCTCTAATGCTTTATTATAATCAGCCAACGCCTTTTCCCATTGCCCGAGGTGCACATAGGCATTACCCCGGTTGTTATATGTTGCTGCAAAGCCGGGCTCATTAATAATAGACCAGGTATAATCCTCTATGGCCTTGTCCCATTGCTTTAGGTTAGCCCAGGCCACCCCTCGGTTGGCCCAGGCTTTTGCGTTTTTCCATTCTGCAATGGAAACCGACGAAAAATCAGCTATCGCTTTAGGCCACTGTCCAAGAGCCATATAGGTCACACCACGGTTATAATATGATTTTGCATCAATATATTTCTGGCTCTCAATCGCTTTTGTAAAATCGGAAAGCGCCTGCTCCAGGTTTCCACGGTTACCATAAATGAGTCCGCGGTTGTAATATGCATTATCATATTTAGGATCAAATTTTATGGCCGTAGTGTAATCCGCAATGGCATTATCCAGCAAACCAAGTTTTTCATAAGCCACAGCCCGGTTATAATAGGTGATTGCCCATCCGGGAAAAATCTCAATCGCTTTTGAAAAATCAGAAACAGCCTTATCCCATTGTTCCCTCTGCAAATAAATAAACCCCCGGTTGTTAATGGCACGGGCCTTACCCGGCGCTTTTGCAACCACATCATTCCATAGTGTGAATTCATCCTTCCAGATTTTATTTCTTTGAAAAGCCAATACAGAATTTATTAGGATAAGGACACCTAATATAGAAAAGACAATGTACTTATTTTTTTTCCAGAATAACATATATATTCCTGTAACCAGAATAAGAAAAAAACCAAATGAAGGCATATACGTTCGATGCTCATATATTACATCGTTGATAGGCATAAAACTTGACTCTATCGATAAAGTCAGAAAAAACCAGAATATTCCGAAAGAAAATATCCTGTGTTTTTTGAAAAGAAACAAGGCAAGTATAAACAATGAAAAAAGAAACAGAAAACTCAGAAATGTCCTGATATTAAAAAAACTTTCCGAAATAGGGAAATCATAATCCAGATTCTGGTTTACTGGCAAAATCAACAGCTGAATATACTTTACAATAACACTAAATTGTGTCAGAAGATAATTCGTGGAGGTAACTGTATAATTATTTCCCAGACTCGGAGGAAGGGGATCAAAAATACTGAGTGAAAATTTCAAGGGAATAATAATTACTATGCTCAACAATCCTGCAAGCATAAGTAAAACACGGTAATCCTTTAGATTTACCGAAAACTTATTCGCCTTTAAAAAGAATATTTCAAAAAGCGCTATGGCAAAAGGAAGCGTAAAAGCATTCTCCTTTGAAAAAACAGCAAGAAAAGCTGAAACCAGGGCTCCGGCAAAAAGCGGGTACCTGAATTTAGGATGCATACCTGCCGAAAACCGTGCTTTAACATACATGCCAAGAGAAAGAAAATAAAACAAAAATGCAAGGGCGTTTTGCCTTTGAACAATATAAGTCACAGACTGAGTCGCCAGAGGATGTGAAACAAATAATAATGCGGTGAAAAATGCGATTGCTTTTGTATGTTTGCTTAGCGGGTTATCTTTAAGAACGGGTGTGGAAAATATCAGTATTGTAAGCCACCAGATCAGGTAACTATTGATCAGGTGAATGACAATATTAACAAAATGATACCCCCATACATCAAGTTGATGAAAATGATAATTGACCGCAAAAGTAAAAATACTGACGTGACGAAAACTGAAATTCCACCATGCTTTTATATCCGACAAATTACGGATAGTGTTATTGTTGACAATGCTGTTCAGGTCGTCAAACGTAAAAGTACATTTAAATGAATTGGAGTAAATGATAATACCAAACAAAAAGATAATGCCCAATAAAGGAAGGTCTGTGTATTTTTTCCTTTCCTGCTTTTTGTTTGCAGGCTGATGCTGACTTCGGGCATCCTTTTTGGGCGGGACCTTTTTCTTTGATTCTTGCTTCATTATTAATCAGGTCGTTAAATTTGTATTTATTCTCGTATTAATGTTTTCAACACATGACCATTCTGCTTATACTTTTAATACACTAAAATTCACATATCTGTGATTCACCATCCATGTGATTTTTTTCATCACGTGGCCATTATTTTCAGCAAATATATTACAAACTTTTCGGTCTTTACCGACTACGGGTTAAAAAAAGAGCTTAAAACAAAAACCTGTATGACTGTTCTTCTTCAGAAAACAATTTACGTTATGCCAGATACATGCGACAAAAAAACAATTTTATATAATCTCCAGTATTATTATAAACTTTTCTGCCAGGGATTTTATGGATGACAATAAAACATCTTGCTTCTGACGGTGCATTACAATGAGTCCGTAATAAAAAGCTGTTCTTTCTGGTTCGCATATCTGTCTTTAGTGCTACTTATAAAATATTTGATTATGAAGGTGTTCCGCCATTCCGAAAATAACCAACTTATTTTTTTCTAATAATTTTTATTTTGTAAAAAATTAGTATATTTGCAGCCGCAAAATGCGGAAGTAGCTCAGTTGGTAGAGCACGACCTTGCCAAGGTCGGGGTCGCGGGTTCGAGTCCCGTCTTCCGCTCCAAAAAGGTCCTCTCGTCGCAGAGAGGATTTTTTTTAGAGTATAAACGTTCTTTGTTGCCCTGGTGGTGGAACTGGTAGACACGCAGGACTTAAAATCCTGTGACCATTGCGGTCGTGCGGGTTCAAGTCCCGCCCGGGGTACACATATTTTAAAAACCCGGCTGTAAATCAATGATTTGCGGTCGGGTTTTTTGTTTGGGGGACGAATGTAAAGTATTAAAAAAATAATACTACTTGCTTTTGTATAATCTTCAGTTTTGATTGTTGAATTGCCATACCTTGATCTTTTTTTTGTCTCATTGTATTACCCGGCAATTGATTGAGAAAAAAAGATAAATTTGCATTATCAATATCCAGATGTTCGTCATAATTCTTCGGTATAACAGTACCTTTGACTGCTTGAGGTGCATCCACAGGAGTGTAATAAAGCCGGAAAAAATAAATTAATGCAGTTTCCACAGATACAACAGTCGTAAAAATCAAAAATGCAACCCAAAAGAAATCTTCTCGTTACTTTAGCCGACAGCAGGTACATAGAACAGGCTAAACAGTTATTTTCGAGCGTATACTGGAATGCCGGTTGGAAAGGCGACTATATGCTTCTGACACACGATGTTTCCGAAGATGATTTGTGTTGGTTCAGGGATAAAGGGATAATTATACGAAAATGTGAATTGCTTTTAGAACAACGATGGGGCAAAGACAAAGGACTTTCCCCTTTGATAGCTGATAAATATTATTTGTTCACCGAAGAATTTAAAATATGGAAAAACATTATTTACCTTGATTCAGACATTATTGTAAAAGCCCCACTCGAAAGTCTTACTAAAATTGAATACCTGGGAGCGGCACAGGATATTTATTTTAACAAATTAAATTCTCAGCTGTACGATAAATCCAAAAACCGATTCAATAATAAAACATATAACTTAAAAACAGCTGTGTTTAATGCCGGCGTTTTATCATTCAATACGGATATCATCACCCCAGGTCTCTTTGACGAATTAAACGACCTGCTGAAAAACCATGTATCGGAATTCATCTATGGCGAACAAACGGCATTAAACCTCTGTTACTATAAAAAATGGAAAAGAATTCCCGCTGTATATAATGTTTTTGTCAATTACCATCGTCTCGGACTAAAAAAAAAGATAAATGGTATCATTTTGCATTTTGCAGGGCTTGCCTTCAATGCTCCACCACCAATTTGGAATACTGAAAGTCCCTTTTATGCCGAGTGGAAATCTAACCGTGAAAAAGCAGAATTGATTGATCTGGGTAAGGTACAGAAAATCAAAAAATGGAATGTATTTAAAATAATTTTCTATTCTTTAGTTTTAAAAGCAGATTATTTATTTATAATATTTAAATTCAGGCTATTGTCATCTCCTTTTTATAAAATAGTAACCTTTTTTCGTTATATCCGGAATTTGCCGGAAAGAATACTGGGAATATCTGGTATGTGTATAAAAAAATTTAATCCTGCGCTTTACCAGAAACTGAAAAAAGTGAAAAATGGAAAATAAGAAAAAACTGCTTGTGACTTTAGCAAACAGCAGTTACATAACACAAGCCAGACAGTTATTTTCCTGCGTTTACTGGAATGCGGGATGGGATGGGGATTATATGCTGTTAGCTTGTGAAATAGCAGAGCATGAGCTGGTATGGTTCAGGGATAAAGGAATATTAATAAAAACATGCACTCCTTTATTTGATGGTTCTTTGGGACATCGTAATTATTCCACTACGGTAACAGCAAAATTTTATCTCTTTACCGAAGAATTTAAAAAATGGGAACATATCATTTTTTTGGATGCAGATATTATTGTCAGAGCAACCTTAGACGGGTTAATAAGGACAGAAGGGTTTTCCAGCCCAAAAACCTGCAAAAACTATTTCAAACATTACTTCACGGCAAATGAAAGTAATGACCTGGCGCTCCTGAAAAAAGATTATAATTTTAACCGACCGGCTTTCAACTCAGGTGTAATTTCTTTTAATACCAGCCTGATTGAACCTGATACTTTTGAAAAAATATGCGGTATTTTTTATAAATACGCAGATATTTCTAACGGTGATGATTCTATATTGAATTTGTTTTTTTATAAACAGTGGAACATTGTACCTATTGTGTATAATGTACTGGTTCATAACTTTGGATTAAAAAAGTACAATAAGGCTATTGTACTTCACTTCAATAAACCGGCAAACTTTCGTGAAAAGAACCTGAGGCCATGGGAAGAAGGAAATCCCTTTTACCACGAATGGAAGGCCAACCTCGACAAAGCAGAATATATCGATTTGCAAAATGTACAGCCCGGGAAAAAATGGAACTTTTTTGAAATAAAAATCCATTCTTTTCTAATAAACTCATGGATATATATAAACATAGTGTATAATAGTTTGAAATTTTTTTTTGGTAACACCTTGAAATACCATGTGCTTTATAAATTGGGATACTATTTAATTTATATTAAAAACTCTCCGGAAAGGCTTATAGGAAGGGTTGGAGCAATGCTGAAAAAATACCGGCCTGACTTATACAATAAATTAAAAAATAAATAAAAAGTGGTTTTCATATTGATTAATTTTATATGCGCATTCAGGGTTGAAATAAAAGTAACTATTCATCCCATTGAAGCACCTGAAAACAAAAAGATTCCTCATTTCGCTTCGCTCATTCGGAATGATATTAGGGTTTGTTATTGGGGAGGGAGGAAAGCAGCGGGGCGCTTTTGCCCCGCTGCTTTCCTCCCTCCTATACCCTCCAAAATTGAATTGTCATTCCGAACATCGTGAGGAATCTTTTTTAATTCGTGAGACAAAATGAAACATTCTGAATAACAAGCATATAACAACCGTATAGAATTTCCTTATGATATTTACTATGAAGTAAATAGTTACAAATAATAAAAAATGTATTGTTGTTGAAAAATTGATTTTTAGTATGTTTTAAAAAAACAGATTTAACTCTTGATTCATATTATAAACGAATTAGGAAAATAAAAGTGGAAAACAAAAAGAACTTACTGGTAACCCTTGCCGATAAAAAATTCCTTCCTCAGGCAAAACAACTTTTTTCAAGCGTTTATTGGAACGCCGGATGGGACGGCGACTACATGCTTCTCGGCGCTGAAATTCCTGAAGAAGAACTCTGGTGGTTTTACGATAAAAAAATCCTGGTAAAAAAATGCAAAACCTTATATGATAAAAACATTGGCGCAGACAAATTTCCACCCTTAGTACTGGATTTGTTCT
The DNA here is from genome assembly GCA_035389045.1 of Bacteroidales bacterium. Lineage (GTDB taxonomy): Bacteria > Bacteroidota > Bacteroidia > Bacteroidales > CAIWKO01 > CAIWKO01. The sequence continues at coordinate 55,333 of DAOORA010000011.1, forward strand.
ATTTATTTACACCGGAATTCCGAAAATGGAAAAACATTGTTTTTCTGGATGCCGACATTATTGTAAGGGCTTCACTGGAATCATTAACAAAAGTAAAAGGGTTTGCCAGCCCTAATATACTAGGAGACAAACTTTTTCTTTTTTTCTGCAAAGACGCAGATATTCAGCAATATAAGATGTTAGAAGCAAACTATGATTTAAATGTGACGCCTTTTAACTCTGGTGTCATCGCCTTTTCCACAGATATTATTAAAGATGACACGTTTGATCAGCTCATGAATTTATTCTACACTTACGAAAATATCAATTCCGGAAATGACCCGATATTAAATCTTTTGTTTTATAAGAAATGGAAAAAACTACCCATTGTCTATGATATCACACCTAAAACAATTTCAAAATATACTGGATTAAATGCGGATAAACTCCAAGGCATTATAATGCACCTGAAGGACGATGAATTATCTGATGAAAAATATGCTTTTTATAAAGAATGGAAACTTAATCTTGAAAAGGCAGAAAACATTGATTTAAAAAAGACTCCAAAGGCAAAAAAATGGTCTGCGTTTAGAATTACATATTATTCAGGGGTAATTAAAACAAGATACTTCTTATACCTGTTTAAAATCAGCACATTTCCGAAAATCAGGATTAAACTTAAATCTGGCATACTATATATTATTTATTTGCCGGATCGTTGTGCCGGAAAGGCCGGATCGTTATTAAAAAAACATTATCCTGCATTATATAAAAAACTCAAAAAAAACTGAAGACATAAACCTATAGAAAATCCTTCAAATCAATCCCGAAGGCACCTAAAAAATTTTCACTACTGTCCGGGAAATTAAACAAAATGCTTTTTGCTCTGCCAATTTTTTTTACAGGCCTAATCTATCAATAATCTTGAACAGAGGCCTTATTATTTTGTGGTAAAAAGACACATACATTATCGCAAAGGGAAAAGCCCGCTGATAGGAGGAAAATTTTATAGTTCCGACCGCCTCCAGCTCTTTTATCTCAATGGGAATTCCGCAATATTCATCATGATCTGTTCTGAAATGTATTCCAAATTTATCAGGGTTTCTCTGAAAAGGGGCTCCAAATCCGGGAAGTTTCATCAGCGATGAAGAGTGAGTGATATTTAAAATGCTTAAACATAAAAAATAGGGTTTTAACTTAAACGAATACTTGATGAGATTGGCCAAAAAAAGCCGGGGACTTTCTTTCGGGAGCCCCATCAATAAAAAAATAAATGAATTCATCCCGATTTTTCTGAATACCTTTATCGCTTCAGTGAGCTGTGAAATGGTATAATCTTTTCGTATGGCATCCAGTGTTTCCTGGTTGAACGACTCAACACCGAGTCCCGCTTGTTCGCAACCAGACTCCTGCATGGTTCTTAAGATGGTTTCATCACAATCCACCACATGTATCAGACAACGCCATTTAATATCCGGAAAGTTTGTCCGGATGGCGTCACAAAGCTTCAATATATGATCTTTGGGCGGCATAAAATAATCATCGCCGAAATAAAATCTCCTGTACCCGTAATTATAAAGTATCCGCATCTCTTCAATGGTTTTCTCAACGCTCTGGATACGGTAATTATGCTGGGTTTTTTTACAGAAACCACAACGGCCTTTGCGCGGGCAGCCCCGTGAAGCAATCAGATTGACTATCGGGTTAGATTCCCTGTATTTTTCAATATTCACCAATTCCCTGTTGGGTATAGGCAGCGTTTCAAGATCACAATAATTGGTTCGCCGGTTGATAATAATACCTTCCGGACCTTTGTACGCAATTCCCTTAACATCCTTCCAGTCTTCATTGTTTTCAATTCTGCTTAAAAGCTCCAATATCGTTAATTCTCCTTCCCCTAAAACAATTATGTCAATCAGCTCCTTATCAAGCAATTCGGAATAATGAAACGTTGCATCAAATCCACCCGCAATCAACAGCTTGCCATTTGATTTATAGGCATGAAGCCTGTCAAGAAATTGTCCATCTATTTTGCCATCAAAAGAAACTCCGATTACACCCTTGATATCACTGCTGAAATCCTGAAAATTAAGGTCAATTACTTCTACTTCATGACCATTTGCCTGTAAGAATGATGCGATATATAAAACGCCCATGGGATACCACAGATCAAGAGGCTTTTCGACCGGGTTCTTTTTAATCAGGCGGCGTAATGATTTCCTCATTTTCAGTGCAACAGCGGGATATAGATATTCTTCTGCCTGGTTAACAATGATCTGGGGAGGTTTAATGAGTGTTATTAGCATGGAATTAAATATTTATTGAATTCCCAATTTTACAGCAGCGGCTGGTTTCTAATACCCTGAATCATATTGTGTAGCAAAAATATTATTAATTGCTATGTTTTTTTTATGAAAATATAGTATTGTCCGTTGGGAAAAAAACACTTTTTTTAGATAAATTATCTGCAAAGTTAACAAAAAAGCATAATAATATTTACCCCGTCGAAGAACCTGTTCCGTGCGCGCTACAAGTGCAGGCAACAAAAATCCATATAAAATAAGATCAGATGTCTAAATCCGGGCAACTGTTATCTGCGGACTATTAACGTCAACTGGTTTATTATCAGCCCTACAGATCTGTTTTTTCCATTTGCTGTATGATCATCTTACAACGAAAATCCCAGGTATTCATGGCAAGTTCTTTATTCATCACAGCCTTGTACCCCGGGTCGTTTTTCAGCAAAAGCGCTTTTTTGATTTGCTGAACAAATTCCCCGCTGTTTCCGGCGATAATTACAGATTCAAAATTACGGCACTCTGCAATGTTGGTGCTGACTACAGGGATGTTCATCGCCAGAAATTCAAACAGTTTTACCGGTGAAATAGAATTGGTGATATCATTGATCAGAAGCGGCAGCATGGCAACATTAAAATATCGGGCATAAAGTGGTAACTCACTGTAATTTTTTCCGCCAAGAAAATAAACATTCGGACAGTCATCCCATTTGAATTCATGCAGGCAGTGATCATAGTCGGGGCCTATAATTACAATATTCACCCCGGGCAATTCCCGTGCTGTAAACCGTATCAATTCGTAATCCATTTTCCATTTGGCTAATATTCCGTAATAGCCGATGACGGGTTTTTTCTGTATAAGTATCTCCGTCAGGTCGGGAGGCGGAGACATCTGTTCCTTCCCCATAAAATCATCAGGAAAGACCGCGTTGGGGATGAGCAAGGTGTCTTTTCTTATATTCAGAATTTCATCCCTGAGTGCATCCGAAGTCGCCATGACAACTTTTGCCAGATTCAGGGCAAGCCGCTGTTCCTTAAGCATTTTTTTGTTATACAAAGGCATAATTTCCAGTTTGTCTACGTGGTCATATATTAATTTATATTCCTTGAAATACTTCAGATAAAACATATTGACCGTATATTGGGAATATATCCACGGGTGGCTGATTTTTTTTAACAACCGCACTCTGGAACAAATATAAAGCCGCTCTGCAATTTTTTTTATACCAATGATTTTATCCCTCCCGATGTCCGTTGTCATGAAGACAGCCGTCCAGCCAGCCCTGGCAAAGGCACGCGGCAGATGGTGAGGCCTTTGCATCAAATCATTCCATGCCATCTGGGGTAGAAATATAATAACCTTATCCGATCCGGGATTAAAAGGTTTGGGCCAGGGAAGCCAGTAATAGCGCAAGAAATGCGTATGTATTTTGAGCCAGATTCTTTGCCAGGAAACAGGCAGCCGGGGCGAAATTTTATGTATCGGGTTAACCAAATATCTGAATGGTAATAAAAAAAAATCTACCGTAAGATTAACCGCAACGTAAAAATATCGTTTAAAAAACAAAAAGAATCTTTTTAAAAAAAAATGAAGGGAATGGTTATTATGTTCTTTCATAAAAGTTCAGAAATAAATTTGGAAATCTGCATCTGGGATAGGTTAAATATCTTTTTTTGTGACTTATATTTAATTAGATCAATAATATACCGGCAATAAACGCATCAACAAAAATACATGTTTAGAAACTGTTTTGATTTTATGTTACATAAGATTTATGATGGATTTTTTAGCGAAACGAGGCAGATTTTGCAGACATAGTTTATCCTATGTCGAAAAATCTAACGAAGTTGCAGCAAAAAAGACGCATAAAGATATGAAAAGATAAAATCATAACAATTTCTAATAAAAGAAAATAATAACTATTTTACCGGTCAGTCTGCCCTTCAGCCTGATACTTATAAAAGGGAGTGTTCGGCCATTCACATCAATGGTCTTTGCAGATGATTTTTGATATCTCCCGGATATAATAAGAGTTCATCTTTTCTGTGGGATGATGATCTTCTTTGTGAAGCTCATATTGAGATATGTTAATTCTATAATCAGAAGGACTGGCAACGGGTATTATTTTTATTTTTTTGTTTAAAAATGGTACCCAGGCCGTATCCTTAACCCAACCCGGAAACAAACCCACGTAAAATGCCCCGTAAGGTTTGAGTTTCCAATATTTATCAGCCATATAGTTAATTGATCCGGCAAACCTTCTGTAAAAGTTCTCGTTTTTCGGATAAGAAAAAACTATATTATTATAAATTGCAGTTTCCGAATTATTCAATATCCACGCAATCTGCCTTTTAATAAACGAATGGTTTTTAAATACCAACCTGTCATTTTCAATAAAAAAAGCAGGCGAGACATCCCATGACAGAACCTGGCTATCGCCATACACCCTGCCCAAATGATCATCTATATATGTATAAAGACAAAAACCGCTGTCTTCCGGAACAGAACTGTTATTCAAGGTATTGACACCCTCATCAAATAACAAACAGCATTGCTTGGGGCACCAGCCAATAAATCCATAATTATATGATATAAAACCGGGATTTTCTTTATGAAATATTTCCGGAAATGTAGAACGGAAAGTCAAGCCCTGACCAAAAGTAAACGAACAACCCAAAAAAACAGCATGTTTTTTATGGAGCAGACCGTGCTCTTTTTCTGACTCATTCTTATCTTCATCTTCAGATATCCTTCTGCTATACCGATCCGATGAATAATATAAATCATAAATCGTATCATTACCAGCCAGTTTGTAAAATCTTTTCCTTACACTATTGGGCTGAAACATTCCGCCTATTCTCCACTCGTACAAATATAAATTTTTTTCTTTAATTTCTTTAATATCCACCCCGGAATTAAAAAAACCAAATAAAAACTCGAAAAATATCAATATGATCAATAATGATTTTATCAGAAATAGTGCATAACTCTTTTTAATTTGCAATAAAACTTGTAATGCAACCGCAAGAAACAAAAACACGAAAAGGAAATATTTTACATGGATATGATCCGGCCAAAGCACAGGCCATAATATAAGAAGGATAAAAACGATGAAAAGCAGAAAATATTGGACTTTTTTTTGATGCAACAGCATTCTGAGCTTGTGCTTGTACTTTTGCGGAATTGTCCGGGCAATGAACACAGTTAAATACAATATGCCCAGCATGCAAAATATGATAAATATCATTATCGTCACTACCTTAACAAATGGATTTGTAAACGGAAATGATGAAGAAATCTTATCACACAATGTTCCGTTGCTTTTCAGTACAGAAGGGAATTCATAGGTGTGTGAAACACCTGATGATGAAACCGGATGCAGTTCTTTGATACGAAACGTGTATGTTTTATTACTTAATACAGTTCGAATGAACAATATTTTTGCAGCAAGGGTATCCGGAACAGTAATCTCAATGGATCTGAAAGAGCCGGAAATATTAGAAATTCCTGATGACGTAACATCGATTTTTTTGTTGACAGGGGTGACGCCTGAAATAACGATTAATCCGGTTTCATCAGGAGAAATACCCGTAAACTCTACACGGACTAAGTCATAAATGGCAATTTTCCTGAAATAGAGGAAATAATATGCAAAACATATAATCAGACCAAATATAAATAGCGAACTGAAAATTATTAATAGTTTCTTTTTCATTTGATATCGGTTTTATCGGATCTGCAAAAAGAAAGGCATACAAAATTACGAATAATATGATTTGACGGTCTTTCGTATTAGCGGATTTTGAATGATCAAAAAAACAACTAAGAAATCGAATTACTTCCGCCAGATGATTTGAATTTTTACCTCAGGCATTTTTTTACGGCATCAAAGACATCTTCAACGGTGATTGGGCCCATATACCCATCTCTGTTTACATTTTTAAAGATCCCCTTATCGTTTTGAATGGCCGGCTCAAGAGGCGTCTTATAAATAGAAATATTCCCAGAACCATAAGGGCCCCATAATACCGGAGTATTCGGGCCAAAAAGCCCTATCGTCCTGCACCCCTGTGCAGCCGCAATATGCATTGGCCCCGTATCATTGCTGATATAAACATCGCATTTCGAGATGAGATAAAATGTTTCTTTTAATGAAAATAATCCTTGAGTATTTAAAGGTTGTTGGTTCATCAGTAAAATAATTCTGGTCACCGTATCGGCATTTGCCTGACTGTCAATAAAAACAACTTCCGCATCCAGTTCTCGGATGAGCCTGTCTGAAAGTTCTGCAAACCTTTCTTCAAACCACATCCTGTTCTTTGATGATTCGGCAACCCCCGGTGTAATGCCAATAATTGTTTTACCGGTAAGATTCCTTGAGACATATTCATCAACGCTAATCCGTTCCTGTGGGCCGGCAGTTAATTTTTCAAGTGATCGTGTATCATACTGTTTTCCTAAAACCCTCAGCATGTCGAGATAATTCTGAACCATATGCTGATCTTTTCTGAACCTGACTGTTTGGTTATATAAACAAGACCGCAGCTGCCTGGAAAAACCTATTCTCTTTTTTCCCAACAAAAAAGAAAGCGCGGCGCTCAGGTTGAAATATGGTTCACAGTCGAAAACGACATCATACTTGCGCATCTTCTTCAGAATGTTTATAAACCCCGAAGATGAGTCAAGATTATATATGTGATCCGCTAAAGGGAACGACTCATAAACATCCTTCACCCGTGTACGCATCAGCACATCAACCATAGAACCATTATAGGTCTCTTTTATTCCTCTGATCAGCGAAAGCGTGAGCACCGAATCGCCCAAGGCCCATAGCTTGATGATCAGAAATTTTTTGTCATTCCTGCCATTCCTGTCAAATATCCTGAATAAATACAAGAAAAGAACAATGACATATCCTAAATATTTATCAATAAATCTCTGAAAGCTGACCATCAGGTAATCTTTAATTTATCCTGTTTCTGCTGATAAGCGAAAGCTGTTCTGCAATCAGTCCCAGCAGGAAAAAAATAATTCCGGCAACGATTCCCAGCAGGCAACCGGTAGAAATACCCCGCCCGGAAAGGATGCCGGGCAAACCAAAACCGATACCCATCAACAGCGAAATTAAAGATAAAGGTATAAAGACCTTAGCCGGGTTGAACAAGATCACAATGTTGATGATTTCCATAACGGTATTAAATGCTGTTTCAATACTGATCGTGCTTTTCCCGGTTAATCTTTTGGTAATCACTATGGGTTCCTCAAGAACAAGGTGGCGGTTATTTATGAAAATCAGTGTTATAATATCACTGTACGACATAGTGTTTGGGGCAAGACAAAGATATTTCCGTGCCAGTTCAGTACGGTAAATTTTCATGCCGGAGTTAATATCATAAACAGGAACATTCATCAATAATTTGGCAATGGTACGGATAAGCGTTTTTCCAACACTTCGCGACAATGATGCCGATTTCAGTCCTTTGCGGGAGCCCACTATCATATCGGCATCTTTTTCTGTAATACATCTGAACAATTTTTCAATATCCTCCATACGGTGTTGTCCGTCGGCATCGATAGTTATAACATATTCGGAATCCGCATGTATAATACCACTTTTAATAGCCCCACCGTAACCCCTGTTAATTTTATGATGGATCACGGTAAAATATTCATTTTGCTGAAATTCATCCAGTATTTCTTTGGTTTTATCATGAGAGCCATCATTAACCAATATTATTTTCCAATGGTTTTGTGTGCAGAGTTCAATAAGTGGCGGAAGCAATGTTTTTAAATTGTCCGCTTCGTTAAATGCAGGAATGATAATCGACAATGTATTTGATGATCCCATATCGGACTATTAAGTTTGAATATAACAAAGATAATTTTATTTCACGGATTAATGCTCCCTGCTATTTATAAAAATTACTGTAATAATTCCGGACCATCTTTGATCACTTAATAAGCGCCCGCCGGCGATGTTTGTGTGAGCTGTAATAAGGTTTTGTTCATGTTTATTTTTTTATAAGCAACATCACGATTTTGTTTGGCCTGCAAACAATTGGGATCCACTTCAAGAGCTTTATTGAAATCTTCTATTGCTTTTTTCACTTTTCCTCGTTGCATATAAATTTCTCCACGGTAATTATATGCCAGTCCATAATTAGGGTCTAATTCTATGATTTTAGTAAAATCATCAAATGCTTTGTCGGCCTGCCCGATATTCATATATGCCACCCCGCGGTTATAATAGGCAACAGCGTATGCAGGGTCTAATTCGATGGATTTGGACAAATCGGCTATGGCTTTATCCCATTGTCCGACCATTCTGTAAGTATAACCCCTGTTGTAATAAGCTACGGCGAAATGAGGATTAATCTCTATCACTTTGGAATTATCCGAAATAGACTTATCATATTGTCCAAGGTTCCCGTACGCAACACTCCGGTTTGAATAGGCCATCACTGATTTGGGATCCAGTTCAATGACTCTCGTAAGATCGGCTATTGCTTTTTCCCATTGTCCCAGGTTCCCGTATGAAACGCCACGGTTGTAATAGGCATCTGTATAAGCCGGGTCATTCTCAATCGCTTTGGAGTAATCGGCTATTGCTTTTTCTATTTGCCCAAGGTTATTGTAAGCAAATCCGCGGCAAAGAAACGGCCTGGCTTTTTCCGGTGATTTTAATGCAACATCATTCCAGAGTGTCAGGTCGTCCTTCCATATCTTATTCCTCTGAAAGGTCATAAACGAAGAGGATATTACTATCATTCCCCATAAAATAACAGCCGGCACCTTATACTTATTCCAGAGCAACACATATATCCCGTTTGTAACTATAAGAAAAAAGCCAAACGAAGGCAGATACGTCCGGTGCTCATAGATCAGGTCCGCAATCGGAATAAAACTTGATTCAATGGATAATGTAAGGAAAAACCAGAAGATGCCAAACGAAAATATCCGGTGCTTCTTATAAAGGAATATTGCCAGAACAAACAATGTCAAAAGTAACAGAAAACTTAACAAGGTTCTTAATTCAAAGAAATTCAACGAGATAGGATAATCATAATCTAAATTCTGCCGGACAGGAAATATTAAAAGCTGTAAATATTTAACAATAACACTGAACTGGGTAAAAAGATAAGACTGCGGGGTCACCGTATAAACATTTCCGTTGTTTGGATAGATGGGATGAAGAACATTTAAAGAAAATTTAAACAGCGCCAGAAGGATTATCCCGAAAAAAGCAGCAAACAACAAAATGGTACGGGAATCTGATATTTTCAAGGAAGTTTTCCTGGTACGAAAAAAACAAAATTCAAAAAGTACAATGGTAAAAGGCAGTGTATAGGCATTCTCTTTGGATAAAACAGCCAGAATGGCCGATATCAATGATCCTGAAAACATCAGGTATCTGATGCGGTTTTCTCTATCTGACATGCGGGCTTTCATGTACAGTGCCAGCGAAAGAAAATAAAACAGGGCTGCCATCGAGTTCTGCCGTTGGATAATATAGGTCACCGATTGTGTGGCTAAAGGATGCGAAACAAAAAATACGGCGGTGCCAAAGGCCAGTATATATTTATGTTTGCCGGCAGGGTTATCTTTCAGTCCGGGAGCCGAAAACAGTAACAAAGTGAGCCACCAGACCAATAACCCGTTGATAAGGTGTATAATCAGATTCACCAGATGATAATACCAGGCATCAAGCTGGTTAAAATGATAATTTAAAACAAAGGAAAACATGCTGATGGGCCGGTTGGGACTATAATTCCACCATGTTTTAACATCATTCAGATTCCGGATCTTTGAATTATCGACAATATGAATATTATCATCAAAATAGAATGAGCCTTTGAAGGAATTTGAATAAATAAGTATTCCAAGTACAACAATAATTGCCAGCCCGAGAATATTAAAATATTTGTTTTTTTTATATCGCTGGGAACCCGGTTGTTTTTTTTTATTCTTTTCCTTTGGAGTGAGCGTGCTTTTTTTTGACGTTTTTTTCATGGTACAATTACGAATATTTGACCTGATTAATTCTAATTTTGGTTAACTAATTATTTATCTTGGTGCTACTTTGTGGTGTGCTTTGTGCAACTTTGTGTTAAAAAAAAACCAGTAAGGATCGCAAAGGTTCTCAAATTTTGTGAATTAATCAGATTAAATCGTATGTGATAGTATATCATTTAATTTCAAAAATGTTTCATTCATTATTATCTGTTTCATTTTATTTATTCAGGCTCTGGTATGCAGCATTGCGGCTGGTATATGCCTCACTATAATTCGGATCGATCTCTAATGCTTTTGAATAATCCGCAATGGACAACTCAATTAGCCCTGAATTTCTGTATGCCTCGCCACGGTAAAAATATGCCCTTGCATGATGCGGGTTCATCTCAATCGTTTTGGATAAATCGGAAATGGCATTATTCCATTCACCGGTTTTTGTATAGGTAATACCACGGTTAAAATAGGCTTGCTGATTCCGGGGGGTAATCCTTATGGCTAAGGAAAGGTCTTCTGTCGCTTTGTCATACCGACCAAGGGAACCATATACTCCCCCGCGGTTGATGTACGCCTGGGCAAGTCGGGGATTTATTTCTATCGCCCTGGTAAAATCAGCAATAGCTTTATCATGCTGCCCAAGATTCCAGAAGATACCGCCCCTGTTGCAATAGGAATCTGAACTTCCCGGATCTATTTCTATCGCTTTAGAATAATCGGACAAAGCCTTTTCCATCTGTCCGAGGTATCCATATATGCAACCACGGTTGTAATATACCGTTGCAACACCGGTATCAACCCCAAGAGCTTTATTGTAATCGGCAAGTGCTTTGTCCCACTGTCCCAGTGTGCCATATGCCACACCACGGTTTGAATAGGCTACCGCATATACAGGACAAATCTCAATGGCACGGGAGTAATCAGCTATCGCTTTTCCCGTTTGCTGCAGTTTAGCATTTGCCAGCCCCCTGTTGCAATAAGGCCGTGCCTTACCCGGAGATTTTGTTACTGCATCATTCCAGAGTGTAAACTCATCTTTCCAGACTTTATTTCTTTGATAAGCCATCACTGAATTTGTAAGTAGTATAACCACCAAAAGAGCAACTGCCGGTATTTTATATTTACTCCGGTAAAATATATTTATTCCGGTTCCGACAACCAGAAAAAAGCCAAAGGAGGGAAGGTAAGTCCGGTGTTCATAAATCGTATCTGCTATCGGAATAAACCCTGACTCTATGGACAATGTCAGGAAAAACCAGAAGATGCCAAAAGAGAATATCCGTTGCTTTTTATATAGAAACATTCCGAGGATAAGCAATGATACTAACAACAGAAAACTAAAAAAGGTTTTTAATTCAAAAAAACGGGTTGAAACAGGAAAATCATAATCAAGATTCTGGCGGATTGGAAAAATCAGCAGTTGAATATATTTCACTATCACGCTGAACTGGGTCAACAAATAATTAGACGGAGTAATCGTATAGAGATTTCCATTATCGGGAGGAATGGGATTAAAAATACCCGCAAAAAAGTCACGGTTGAAAATACCCAGGGAGAATTTAAAAAATAGTATCACAATAAAAAGTAATGGAACAATAACAAATAGAATTTTACGGCTTTCATTTATTTTAAATAATTGTCTGGGTGTCTGAAAAAAGAAAATTTCAAACATCAGGACTGCCAGGGGAATTGTAAAAGCATTTTCTTTTGAAAAGACAGCCAAGACTCCTGAAATTAAAGAAAAACTCAAAAAAAGGTATTTGATTTTTTTCGTTTTAGCAGACAAACGGCTTTGCATATAAAACGCCAGGGAAGCAAAATAAAACATAGCAGCCATCGTGTTTTGCCGCTGCATAATATAAGTTACGGATTGTGTTGCCAGCGGGTGTGAAACAAACAATAATGCGGTTATAAAACCTAAACTATTCCTGTATGGTGCTAAAACATGACCTTTCATCGCCGGCGCGGAAAAAATCAGGATGGTCAGCCACCAGGCCAGAAAGCTATTCGTAAGATGAATAACCAGATTCACCAGGTGATAGTACCAGACATCTAACTGGTTAAAGTGATAATTAAGTACAAATGAGAACATACTGACAGGTCGCTCAGGGCTATAGTTCCACCAGGCTTTGACATCAGATATTTTCTGTATGAATGTATTGTTAACGATGTGCTGCAGGTCATCAAAATGAAATGAACACTTGAAGGAATTTGAATAAATAATTATACCCAGTAAAATGATAACAGCTGATCCGGTCAGAAAAAAATATGTGTTTTTTACATATGGTCTAACCTGCTGTTTCAGCTTTTGGGGCTGATTTTTTGACTTAGGATGATTTTGTGAAAACGTTTTTTTCATTTCTGAAGGAAGCGTATTTTACTCAATACATGGCTAAAATCATGTTGCTGACTATAATTACTTACTTAGCAACGGTCACTGTTATTTATTTCTTTAAATTCCGGATTGCAAAGTTAAGATTATTACGGGCATCTGTAAAATTTGTATCGAGCTCTTTGGCTTTTAAAAAAATCTTCAATTGCTTTGGCTGTCTGACCCGTTTTCAGATACATAGTGTCTGAGCGGAAACTCAGTGTCTGAATCGAAAAGTTCAGTTTCGGGGCTTGCGAAGCGACAAAAAGCGGAGTCCGCCAGCTGGCGGATGAGCATTTTTGGAGCAAGCGTAACGAAGAAAATGGAGTTTTCGTTCAGACACTACATAGTGTAAAAAATCTGTCAAAGAATTTTTTCGGATTCAACGGATAACGTGCTATCAAATCATGGCCATCACATTATTTTTAGAAACTCCCTTTGAAGTAAACACAACAGTATCGTTGCTTAATCCCCAAAAAAGAATTGCTATTTCCGCAAGAAATAGTCTAAGATCCATGGGTAAGGGAAGAACAGAAATAAACGGTATAAAAAAATTATAGTACCTGGCAGGCCGAAAGCAAGTGAGATCACTTATCATAAACAGCAAAAGCATAAAAGTTAAGGGCGCGGGCAGGCACAGAACCACTTATCGGGCATCAAAAAAGACTTCCGTATATATCGGAATTGCTTATTAGGCGAAAAAACATGCAAATCAATACCTTCAAGGCTGCAACTGCATAGATTTTAAAGAAAATGATGCAAATCTCAAAGAAGTTCTTTTTGCCTTTACTTTAATTTTGCATGAGTCCCGTCACAAAATGGCGGATTTTTGGAATGTTTGCATCCACAAATATATGCCTTATCGCTTTCTTTTGCCATGAATAATAAAGGTGTAAATCCGGTTCCTTTATGAGAGCCGTCGCAAAAAGGCTGTTGTTTACTGTGGCCACACGCACACCAATAGTATTCTTTTCCTTTTTCCAGATTGAGAACAAACGGGGCTTTTTGAGCGATTTTTGGTTCCATAAATATTTATTTTTTTATGTTTTTATGTTTTACTATAACAACAAATGGAAAGTACTAATGTTAATACACTTATAATCAACAATATAATTATTTTTGACAAAAATACAGATATGTTTATTCCATTACTCAGAACAGATTTATAATGAAACAAAAAAAAATATTACACCCCCTCACATAATCCATTCAATAACTATTAATCAATAAAATAATTGTTATTGAGTAATCAACCCTCATTGAGTATGCCTTAAGATGCATACAACATTCTTCATTTTATTTTTTTAAAGCCAGCGAAGCGGCCCATTTGCAGACAATTTCTGTATCCGTTTTTGTGGGAATCTTATCCGGATCGGATTTTTTCATTCCCGCCGGAGGCATGCTTCCGCTTGTCATAGATTTACAAATGGCATTTGATTTTTTTGCTTGTTTTTTTTCCGGGTAAGTATCCCAGTCAGAAAAGCTCCAGATGGATTTAGCCATTCCGCTGCTGCCGGCATCGTGGCAACTGTTGCATGATTTCTTCAGTATCTTTGCAACATCCTCCGGAATAGGTTTTGCTGACCTGGCAATCTGATGCTGACTAACCGATCTTATAGGGAAGACCGCCAAAACAAGTGTACCAGCTAAAACAAACATTGCCGCATAAAAAAACTTTCTTGTTTTCATCTCTAACTTTTTAAATTTATACTGATTCAGGTACTTAATAACAGATATTCATTGCAAAGATAATGCATGATATATAAAAAAACAACAGATTTTAAAAATAATGCGATAAATAAGTTTTATATAAATGAATGCATATGCGATGATATTTTTGGTGTTTTATTAAAAATATTAATTTTATGCGCTCAGAGTTAATGTAATACCTCTGCCTGAAAACCATACGTAAAGACTTATGAGTCAGCAACAAAGCCCCGCACCTTTTCACATTGTCTGCTAAGTCATAAGCCAAAAATATGAAGCAAATAAAATGTTACACCTTCCGGCACTCATCATCGATTTAGCTATCATACTCGGTTCTGCAGCCCTTGTGACATTACTTTTCAAAAAATTGAAACAGCCTGTGGTGCTGGGATATATTATCTCAGGCTTTCTGGTGGGTCCCCACATCAAATTGTTACCTACTGGTGTAGAAGCAGATAACATTCAAATATGGGCAGACATTGGTGTCATATTTCTGTTATTCGGGCTTGGACTGGATTTCAGTTTCAAGAAGTTGATGAAGGTGGGACACATGGCATCAATTACTGCTATGACAGAGGTTACACTTACCATGCTTTTAGGCTATTGCATTGGAAAAATACTGAACTGGAATGATATGGACAGCTTGTTTTTAGGCGGAATACTGGCTATTTCTTCAACTACCATAATCATACGCGCATTTGATGAACTGGGGGTGAAAAATCAAAAATTCGCAGGTTTGGTTACCGGAGTCCTGGTCATTGAAGACCTTGTAGCTGTGCTGCTTCTGGTTTTGCTTTCAACAATTTCTGTCAAAAAAACTTTTGCCGGAGGAGAAATGTTTTATTCCATTATAAAACTGTTTTTTTTTCTTGTACTATGGTTTGTTTCCGGTATTTTTTTCCTTCCGACGTTTTTAAAAAAAATCCGGAAATTATTAAATGATGAAACGTTATTGATTATTTCACTGGCTTTGTGTTTTTCGATGGTGGTGCTGGCAGCCGATTATGGTTTTTCTCCGGCCCTGGGCGCTTTCATTATGGGGTCGGTATTGGCAGAAACTACAAAAGCTGAGAAGATAGAGTACATAACAAAATCTGTAAAAAATCTTTTCGGCGCCATTTTTTTTGTTTCTATCGGAATGTTGTTAGACCCGCAAATGCTCGGAAAAAATATAGTTCCTGTTATTGCTGCCACGCTGGTGCTTTTGGTGGGGAAACCCATTTTTGTAATTTTTGGTGCAATCCTTTCAGGGCAGCCTCTTAAAACAGCAATTCAGACCGGGATGAGCCTTTCACAAATCGGTGAATTTTCATTTATAATTGCAACCCTGGGGCTTACGCTTAAAGTAACGAGCAGTTTTTTATATCCTGTTGCTGTGGCGGTATCAGTGCTCACAACTTTTTTCACACCATATATGATCCGTTTTTCCAGGCCGGCCGGAAAACTTATTGAGTTTCTTCTCCCGCAAAAATGGAAGTCTGCCTTGGACAGATACAGTGTCAGCGCCCAGAATATCTCTGAGATCAGTGACTGGAAAAAAGTCCTGCGGGCTAGCTTCGTCAATATTATTATTTTTTCTGTGGTCATAATAACTATAATTTTACTGAGCACCCGGTATATAGAGCCTTTATTTTTTGTTCATAAATTCAGTCGCATATTCACGGCTATAATAACTCTTATCTTTCTTTCTCCTTTTTTATGGGCACTGGCGTTTCGGAGAACACAGCGTCAGGCGTACGCCAATGTATGGCAAAAGACATCTCTTCGCGGGCCATTGCTTGTTTTGCAATTATCAAGAATTGTTCTGGCGGTTTTATTCACCGGTTTTTTGTTTTATATGTTATTTTCTCCGTGGATTGCACTGGCAGGAGTATGTGCATCCATTATCATCCTGATCGTTTTTTCATCGAAGATCAAATTTTTTTACAGGAAAATTGAAACCCGTTTTATGCTCAATTTAAATGATCGCGAAATATTGAGCAAACCTTCAGATGAGGTTCTCACTTCATGGGATTCCCACATCACGACATTTGTTCTGAACGAACAGTCCATGCTGGCCGGCAGGTCATTATCGGAATTGAAGATACGGGAAAAATTTGGCGTTAACATCGTTATGATTGAACGCGGCGAACTTGTAATTAATATCCCCGGACGTGAAACCCGGATATTTCCTTATGACAAACTTACGGTTATAGGTACCGATGCACAACTCGAAAAATTCAACGCTTTTCTGGAAACATCAACCGTTGATAATCTGTCAACAGGGAACAAACCCAAAGTTTCCCTGTATCATTTTTCTATAGGTGATAATTCCGTTCTGATTAATAAAAACATCAGAGAATCAAAAATCCGGGAACAAACACAGGGACTTGTCATCGGTATTGAGCGCAAAGGAAAACAATTATTAAATCCCGAATCAGACGTTGTCTTTGAACTGAATGATAAGGTATGGCTGGTAGGAAATGAAAAGCAGATACTTGCCGGGGTGAAAAAATTCACAGGGCAGACATACCCGTTCCAACAGATTTAGCCTGGCAAATAGTTTCCCGGCCGGTCGTACCGGGTTGTGTTTATCCTTTATGCGGCACCGCTTCTGTTTATGGTTGTTGCAACGGATATACTCAGGTCAATGAATTAATCGTATCACTTAATTTTTGGGCTGATTTTTCCCAGCTGTATTGCAGGGCTTTCTGATACCCGCGGCGGATGAGTTCCTTTCTGTAGGCATCATCCGACAGCACCTTAACAATGCCTGCAGAGATGCTGTCTGTGCTTAAAGGATCGACATAGCAGGCGGCATCGCCGAATATTTCCCTGAAAACAGGTATGTCGGACAACACCACCGGACAGCCCAGCGACATGGCCTCCAGCGGAGGAATTCCGAATCCCTCGTACAAGGACGGATATACAAAAGCCATTGCGTTTTTGTACAATGATGCCAGTTCATTATCCGGCACATAGCCAACAGAGTTAGCAAGGATTTCTTCAGACATTTTCATATTGAACAAGGGGGAACTTCGTCCGGCAAGCACCAGTTTGGTGTCTTTTGCGATACCGGAATTTTCATAGGCTTTAACCAGGGTGTCGAGATTTTTCCGGGGATCCAGCGATGCCACTGTGAGTATATACCGCCCCTTTTGTAATGCTTTCGCAGATAGATTATTGGTTAAGGTGCCTGAAACGGCATTATGGATGATCACAAACTTTTCATCGGGTATGCTGAGCCATCGTTGAATTTCGGTTTTGGAAAACTCGCTCACGGTAATGACTTTTTTCGACAACCGTGTAAAAACAGGTGTAATTAACCGGTAATAAGTGCCATAAACCTTCGAAAACCATTCGGGATGAAAATAAAAAGTAATATCATGAACAGTGACAATGCGGTTTTTATAAAACAACGGACCCGGGCTGCCGAAATTGACTAACAGTGGCTTTTTGCGGGTCAGAAGATACAGGGGAAATTCGATCTGTTCCCAGAGTACGCCCGAAAAGAGTCCAAACTTAATTATCCTGCATTTCAACTGGTATTCTTTACGGATTTTCCTGGGGGCAAGAAGGATAACTTCTGCCCCGCCGGCAGTAAGCGCCTTGCAAAGTTCGTATGAAAACCGCTGAATGCCGGTCATTTTTTGTGTTAGAAAATGGCCGTTGATATATATTTTGTTCATAGTTTCCGAAACACTTAATTCAAATTTTTATGGAAATCTCATTACTTTCTGCCAAATAATTTCCACATGAACTGTTTTATTATATAGAGAAAATAAAAATAATACCCATACCCTCTTTCCAGTTTATAAATTTTGTCTTTCAGCGAAAGTACGAGTTTGTCACGGGGAATCGCCTGTTCTAATCCGCTGATAGTATCAACTTTTTCGGTCGGATCTTCCCGGTAGGAAGCGTAAAGTTCATTTATGACATCGAAAAGGTTGTCGCGGACACTCTTATTTAATTCCGGATCATTGCAGCGTGCTATAAGACATAAATAATATTCTAATAAATTATAGTTGAGAAAAACCTGTCCTTTTTGATGGGCGCGGTATGTCAGGGAATTTTCATGAATCCTGTACCAGATCACCGGCCTGGCAAAATAATAATAGGACCCTTTAAACGACAACAAAGTCCACAGCAGCCAATCCTCACACATCGGGAATATTTGATTATAGCTATAAGATATTCCGGTGAGCGCTTCTTTTCTGACACAGACGGTCGAGGTGCAAATCCTGTCGCTTTTCAGATAATATGGCTCATCCTGCAGGCGGTATTTCCTGTCTGAATACCCGATAATAAAATCGTGTTCCAGATTTTGTGCGCCGGCAGGCAGGTTTTTTACCTTTATCTCTCCATGAATTAAGACCACATCGGCATACTTATTAAAAATGTCAATATATTGACTTAATATTCCCGGAAGAATAATGTCATCGGCATCGAGAAAATAGATAAATTCGCCTTTGGAATCCTCAATACCCACTTTTCGTGTAGTACTCACGCCTTGGTTCACCCCGCCCGGATGCCTTAGAATCCTTATTTTCGGAGCTTTTTTCTCATATATCCGGCAAATTTCCAGCGATTGGTCTGTCGAACCATCATCAACCAGGATGAGCTCAAACATGTCATACCCGCAGTTCAGAACAGAATCGATTGTTTCAGCAATAAACTTTTCTGCATTATAAAACGGAATGATGAACGATACCATGGGTGTCATAATGTTGTGCCTTTAAGTGGAAACCTTTCTTTCACCTTGGTGATCCAGGGAAAAATTTCATAATAAACCTTTTGATATTTTGTGCGGTGGGTTACCAGGTCATAAAACTGATAGATCAGATGCCTTCGTAAAAGTACGTTTTTTTTACCTAAGAGTTGTTTTAACAGTAAATAAACCAGCGCAATAAGCCACTTCAGATAGGGTGCAATGAAATTGTTTTTATTACCCGGAGCGTTTTTATATGCCATTGAATAGATGATAAACAATGTGCTGCCGCTTGTTTTCACCTGTTTCTTAATGGTTTTCAGGGTAACCCTTCCGCGACTGATATCATGACGGTACCACAATCTGTCGTCGAAATACAGTTTACTGCCCGAATAGATCACGGCGTGTGAAAGCTCAACATCTTCGCCCATTGCAGTTCCGGGGCCAGTATGGTTGATAAAATGAAAACCACATTTTCTGAGGAATTCCCATTGTGTTTTTCTTATAACAGAACCTGCTCCCCATATAGAGTAATCGCCTTCGGATAAATAACCCGATTTTTCATGATGTTTTCCGCAAGCAAAGGCCTGCTGCCATTTTTCAAACCATGCCGGCATTTCTTCTCCCCTGAATTCAGCTTTCCCGTAGCCTCCCAAAAGGCCGGTTTCGGGTTTTTCCCTGAAAATCTCCGAAACAGTTTTAAGATATAGGGGTTGCAGCCAGTTATCATCGTCGCAGACAAGCATCAACTCATATTTGGCCTCGTCATATCCCTTAATTAGTGCAAAGGATTTACCCATCCTCGGTTCATTGATAATCCTGAAAGGGATATCTTTTTTCATGTGGGACATGAAACTCCCGGCAACCGCAATGGTATCATCCGTGGAACCGTTATCTACCAGCAGTATCTCCCATGGAAAATCCCCCGGTATTTCCTGCTGGTCCAGCGCATCGAGTGTTGGAAACAGGCGATGTGCCCCGTTGTGAGTACAAATAATGACTGAAATACCGAATGGAGCCATTACTAAGTATTTTGTAATAATTATGTGTTACTGAAATTAATTTTTAATGAATTTCAACAAAGCTTTCTTGTTTCATCTTACTGAACTATCTATGAATTATTCCGAAAACCTGGTACGTAATTCAATGGCAAGATAGTGAAAAACGGCCGAATGAATACTTTCAACAATACCGAAATCATCCAGTGGTATGTGTAAATTAATTTCTGACAGCCGTTTCAGTTCGCCACCATCGAAACCCGTGATGCCAACCACAGTCATGTTTTTTGAGTGTGCATAATGTACGGCACTTATAACATTTTTACTGTTGCCCGAGCAACTGATGGCAATAAGAACATCACCCTCTTCAGCAAAAGTCTGCAATTGATATGAAAATATATTTTCGTATCCGAAATCGTTACCGACCGCGGTAATAAAGGATATATTATCCGTAAGGCTCAACGCTTTGACACGGCATTCTTTTTCCTGATAAAAAATACGTGCTCTTGAAAGGTCCTGTGCCAGGTGTGACGCATTGGATGCCGATCCGCCATTGCCAATGATAAAAATGGTTTTATTATTTATTCCTGCATTAAATATAAGATCAATTATCGCTTCTGTGTTCTCACTGGTAATTAAATCCAGGTTTTTTTTCAAATTTTGTATAAAACTGTTTATTTCCATGTATACCTCCTGTAGTTAAAAATAATTTTAGAGCCGTCCCGTTCAAAGATAATGGGCATTTCCCTGTATTCCGAAAAAGATTTTTTCAGTTTCTCAACATGCTCACCTCTGCAATAAGCAAGTAAAAATCCGCCTCCGCCCGCTCCCAGGATTTTTCCGCCTAATGCCCCCGAGGCCATTGCTTTCTGATACATTTCATCAATGAACGTATTAGAGATGTTGCTGGATAAGCTTTTTTTGACTTCCCAGCTGGTGTTCAGCAGCCGCCCGATCTGGTCAAAATCATTTTTCAGAAGAAGTTCTTTGGCTTCGTGAACAAATGACTTCATTGTCAGTAACTGATCTGCATGAACATGGATATGCTGTTTCTGCTCCGTGAGAATATCGCTTGATTTTCGTGTGATGCCGGTATAAAAAAGATGCAGATTTGAGTTCAGTAGCCTTTTGTTATAATCAGACATTTCGATACGGTTTACTGTTACGGATTCGTCTTTTCTGAAAATGATTTCGCACAGCCCGCCGTAAGCGGCTATATACTGATCCTGTTTTCCTATAGGTTTTTTCAGGATATTGATTTCAATATCACAGGCTTCTCTTGCGAGTTGTTCCGCAGTAACCTGAATGCCCCGGAAAGCATACAACGCATTCAACAACCCGACAATGACACTGCTTGATGATCCCATCCCCGACCCTTCCGATGGGATATCAGCCACCATGGTGATTTCTATGGCCTTGCGGACACCCGTTTTTATCATGGCCTCGCGGACAAGTTCGTGCCTGATCTCCGACACAGACGAAACACGCTCTTTCTGCGAGTAATTGATTACGATATCATCATCGAATTTTTCGTTAATGATTACAAAAATGTATTTATCAATAGCCGTGCTGACCACACAACCCTCATGTTCCTTATAAAAATCCCTGAAATCGGTTCCTCCTCCGAATAAACTAATTCTCAAAGGCGTTTGCGAAATTATCATGTTCGTTTTTTAATATGTTTTTTCCAAATTTCCTGTGCGGTTTTATAATCCTCAACGGATCCGATATCAATAATGCATTTATCCGTTTTTAAAACATACATTTTATCAGTGATAAGCGGCATAACGGATTTCCCGAAATCAAGCGGAATATCCGGAAAATGCAAATCATAATTAAAGATTTCCCGGTTCAGCACCCCGATCCCGGCATTGGCATAATTCGTTCTGGGACACAACGGCTTTTCTTCAAAACTGATGACCTTTCCGGTATGTAAATCATATTCAAATATCCCTTTTTCCGTAGGCTTATCCGTTTCATAAATAAAGGTCGTAAAGACAGAATCCACTGATTTATGAAAATCAATTATTCCGGTCAACGAAACATCCGTAAGATTATCAGAATACAGCAGCAAAAAATCATTGTCGTTTTCAAAAAAATGTTTATTGGCAAAGATTGTGCCTGCACTGCCCAGCAACTGTGGTTCATAAACCAGTGTGATGCCGATTTTGTTTTTTCTTCGTTTAACCGATTCCTGAACTTTTCCGGCCAGGTAATGGGTGTTTATCAGTACATCGGAAATATTTTCGCTTTCAAGTAAATCAAGCCAGTGATAAAGAAGTGGTTTGTCGTCAATAGTTAGAAGGCACTTGGGCTGGTCATCTGTCAGCGGCCTTAAACGTGTGCCCAGGCCTGCCGAAAGTAATATCGCTTTCATTATTATCTGTTATGAATACTGAATTATAAAGTGCCGCTTATAAAATGAACAAGGATTTAATAACCATCAAAATTAATGATTTTTCTTTAAAATGCGTATTGACGGTTTCCTAATGGTTGAATCTTTTTTTGAGGTGGCAGAAATAAAGATTCCTCATTTCGTACCGATAGCTATCGGTGCTGCATTCAGAATTCCTAATTTCCGTCCATTTCACAAGCTGGTGTGCCTGAAACTTGCTACAGGTATATAAATACAAACAACTCACAAACATATGTATAATATATATAATCAATACTACAGGATTATTTTTTTAGGTTTTAGAATGATTGCCGTCAAATCAGTACTTTTGTTGTGTGAAAACACTACTAATATACCCCCCCTGCGGATCAATAACTGAGAATTTTCATGTTATGCCCCTGGGTGTTTGTGCGCTTAAATCATTTCTGGTGGTGAATGGCAGGGAAGCCAGTGTTATGGATCTAAACATGAAAATGTTCCTGAAAAATGACCATAAAGAATTATGGCAGGAAAAAAATTTAAACCTGTGGATAAATAAAACTGATTTTTATAAGAAAATACTGCCGGTATTGGATATGGAGGAGATGTTGGATCTTATCCTATCCAGGGACGATGATATTGTCGGGTTTTCAATCAATCATGCCTCTGTGAATACTTCGCTGATTCTGACGAGGGAAATCAAAAAACATTCACAAAAAAAAGTCATTTTTGGCGGCGCCGGGTGTTATGAGGCTTATCTCGAAGAATATTTAAAAAGCGGTGTTGATGCCATAGTGAAAGGAGAAGGAGAACTGACGTTGCTGGAACTCACTGAAGATTTCAGGTTATGCAAAGGGGTTTATATGCTTCAAAACGACACGGCTGTTTTTGGCGGTAACAGAGAACTGATTGACATTAACACCCTGCCGTTCCCTGATTTTGATGATATCATTGAGGATTATAAAAAACATAACCCCTATGCGTGGGTGACTTCCTCCTTTTTAAGAGGGTGTACCAACCGCTGTGCTTTTTGTGATGAAAGTCCCTATTGGCAGAGAATACGTCAGCGTTCACCCCGGAATATTGTTGATGAGCTTCTGTTTCTAAAATCGAAATACCAAACGGGAGGCTTCACCAAAGGGGATTCAACATTGGTTGATGCTGCGGAAACCATGTTTCAGATCTGCGATCTGATCAAAGAAAATAATCTTAAAATCGAATGGTCATCACAGGCCAGGCCCGAAAAATGGCTTACCCTTGAACTTTTGCAGAAAATGTATCATGCCGGTTGCAATGCGCTGAGTTTTGGCGTAGAAAGCGGCAGCCAGAGGATACTTGATAAAATGAACAAAAAACTGAATGTCGGGGTCATTGAACAGGTGATCAAAGATGCCAAAAATGCAGGGATTGCGGTTACTGTCAATTTGATGGTAGACTCTCCCGGTGAACGGGTTACTGATTTTTTTAAAACCATTATGCTGATCATAAAAACCAGGGGGTATGTACATACAATAAATGTATCCACAGCCGGGATCCCCTACCGAAGCGACTGGTACAGAAATCCTTCCAAATACGGAATTGTGAATGGCCGGCGCTGGCACTCCAAACATTACAGAAATAATTTTATAACAGCGGGAATTAAAAAAATTATTTTGAATGGAATTAAAAAAATTATTTTTTGTTTAATCCGGAAAAATAAAAAGAAGTAAAGTTGTTGCCATTTAAATGCCTGATGAAATTAGAGTACATTACTTGTGCTATCGGATTAATTTATTATACAGTCTTTTATTTCACATAACATTGTGAAGAATTATAGTCTTAGAAACTGTTTTGATTTTATGTTACATAAGATTTATGATGGATTTTTTAGCGAAACGAGGCAGATTTTGCAGACATAGTTTATCCTATGTCGAAAAATCTAACGAAGTTGCAGCAAAAAAGACGCATAAAGATATGGAAAGATAAAATCAAAACAATTTCTTAATATGCTGCCAGGCTGTTTAATTTTATTTATTTTTGTTTTCTATTTCTGTGGTAATCACACAAAATTTAAAGCATTTAAAAGCGAAGAAAGATCACCTAATTGTTTATTATGCAACAAAATACAAATAAAAATCTCCTGATCATTTATCAGGACACCCCTAAAAATTTAAATACCGGCATATTGAACAGTTTGTTTGATGTAATGATTGTTCCTAAGGTAGCCGAATTAAATCTCCAGGATTTCAAACTCAAAGGCAATCCCCTGGTAACAAGCTATAATGATATACTGTATGCAACAGATCCGGATTTGGTTTTTTTTATAAGTTCTTCGGAATTCAATAATCAGCTTGTAAAAAAGTTTTTGAGTTTTAATGGATTGGATAAGGACTTTGATTTTTTCCTCAGCACTAAAAAGTATACGCTGATCAGTTCACTTTCAGGCTTGGTAGTAAAAAAAGAAGTCCTTTTAAGGATGGGTTTCCTGGGCAAACATACATTCAATAATTTATATTTAAATTTTCTGATCAACTATTCGCTTTTTTATGGAATGGTTCCCGAATACGCCTTCCATAAGCTTAAAATAGCAAGCCGGGATTTTAAAACATATTCATACTGGAACTATTATGAGGATAAATTTTACCAGAGCAACCCATTATATAAAAATATTTATATAAGTATTGGCCCCGGAATGGATGCTGCCCTCACAAACAATTTTATTAAAAAAAGAATTGCGTCTTCCATGAAAAAGAAAATGAGTACATCCTTATCTGAAATTGATAATTTCATTTATGCCAATACTTTTCTGGCATATTGGTAGTTTTAAATTAGTTAACAGAAATAAATAAAAGCAATGAATGAAAATCTGGAATTAAACATTAAAGAATTGTATGAGAATAAGACAATTCTTAAATCATATCCTATTAAAATATTTCTGGAAATCAGCCAAAAATGCAACCTAAAATGCATTATGTGCGATCATGAGAATTATTCATCTGAACAAAAAGATTTTTCAATAGAATTATTCGACAAGATTAAACCCGTGTTGCATAAGGCAGAAGAAGTTAATTTTTTTATGGTTGGGGAACCTACATTGTCAGAATACCTGCTTGGGTTTCTTGAGGACACAAAAACATATTCCTTTGTCCCTAAAATATTTACGAATGGAACGATTCTCAATGAAAAAATATTAAATGCTTTTGACGAACGGGGCATGTTCCTTAATATTTCTATTGAAGCGGCCACCCCTAAAATATATGAATTAATCAGAGGGGTTTCCTGGGAACACTTTGAACGCAACGTTATAAAATATGCAGACAGATATAAGCATCGGAAAAATGACAGGTTTCATATCCGCCTCAGCAGTTCTGTTGCTATTGATCACATATCTGAAGTGGTTAATTTAGTTGAGTTTGCAAGGAAAATGGAAATCCGGGATATTTTTATTGCGGCTATTGATAATTGGATTGTATCAAACAGGCACCTTACCGTCGATGCTAAAAAAGCTGTTTTCTATTTCAATAAGGGAAGAGAACTTGCCGACAAATACGGTATCCGGTTTTCGTGTCCGAGAAAAATCGGGGATTATGTTATTGAAAACAATAATAACTGGAAAGATTTTCCATTGCCCGTAGATAAGTATACCAATACTTATTCTGAATCATTCAACCCGAACCCGTTTACCAAAGAATGCGGTTTTCCTTGGATACAAACGGTAATCAGAGCCAATGGCGATGTGCTCGCATGTTGCCAGGGACGGCATCTCATGGGCAATTTAAATGAGAATACGTTTGATAACATATGGAATGGGGCTAAATATCAGGCTTTAAGAGCCCAATCTAACTTTGACCACTGCTTGGGGGTGGGATGCAATATGATTTATTACTCTGTATGGGCGCATCAAATGTCAAAATCAACACCTCCTCCGGAAATGTTTTTTTGTAATAAGCCCTGATCTTATGCATTCAGTATTGTTCAGCAGGAATTTATAAAAAATTTTTTAAGATGAATTTGATCTGAGGAATGGGTTCATTTATAAAGTCTGCAAAAGATCCGGCTGCAAATAATATCTATCTGGTTCAGCCTGTTTTTTCAAATTAATTCTTCATATTTTTATTTTAAATTGTTCCAGTAAATAATTTTAAGTAAATGGCCGCTTCAATAAGACCAAAGAAATCAAAATTGCTTGTTACATTAGCTGATGAACATTTTATTCAACAGGCCAGGCAATTATTTTCAAGTGTCTATTGGAATGCAGGATGGGACGGAGACTACATGCTTCTGAGCCATGACATTCCGGAAGAAAAATTAAAATGGTTCATCGATAAGGGAATCCTGATTATGAAATGCAAACCATTTTATTTTGGCGCTATGGGGGATGATGATTATCCGAATTGTGTTTTGGATAAACTTTATCTTTTTACTGAAGAATTCAAAAAATGGGAACTGGTTGTTTTTCTTGACTCAGATATTATTGTCAAAGCATCTTTGGATAAATTGTGTAAAACAAAAAGGTTTTCCAGCCCCCAAACATGCAATAAAAACTTTTGGGATTATTTTTCAAAAGATGATTGCAACGTGCTTGAAAATTTACAGAAAGAATATAATCTTTACCGACCGGCTTTCAATTCAGGAGTAATATCGTTTGATACGAGAATAATTGAGCACGACACCGTTGACAGATTAATTTCTATTTTCAAGAAATATGCAAAAATCTCAAACGGTGATGACTCTATATTGAATTTATTTTTTTATGACCAATGGGAAAAAATCCCCTTGGTTTATAATTCAATAGCATATTCACATGATCAAAAAAAACACAAGGCGATCATTCTGCACTTCAATAATCCGGTGTTGTGGCAAAAAAAAAATCTGAGGCCATGGGATAAGGGAAATCTCTATTACGAAGAATGGAAAACCAATCTTGACAAAGCCGAATTTATTGATTTAAATAAAAAACAAAGAGGAAAAAAATGGAATATCGTTCAAATATATTATTATTCATTCGTTTTAAAAACGTTTTTTTTCAAATATCGCATAAAAAAGCAAATAAAATCTTCACCCTTCCGAATCAAGATGGCATCTTTTTTACGCTACAAACTTCCCGCGTTTTTTGATTATATTAAAAAAACGCCGGACAGGCTTATAGGGAAAATTGGCATGTGGATAAAAAAAAACAATGCAGGTTTATACAATAAATTAGTAAAAATAAAAGGTCGAAAATAAAAGGAACTAATACTCATGTATGTCATTGATTTTCTATGCATGTGTGTCAGGAGTAATGAAGTTGCTAATAAATACAATCCGGTTTTGTATCAGAAACTAAAAAAACAAAGGGGTGAAAAGTAAAAGAGACTTGTTGGTAACATTAGCTGACAGAAACTATATTCAACAGTCGAAGCAGCTTTTTTCCAGTGTTTATTGGAATGCAGGGTGGACAGGAGATTATATGCTGCTCAGTCATGAGATTCCCGAAGAAGATCTGAAATGGTTTCGTGATAAGGGAATTTTAGTCAAAGAATGTAAGCCGCTTGATAATAAATCGATCACTTACGTTTATCCGCCCGTAGTTCTTGATAAATTCTACCTGTTTACCGAAGAGTTCAAAGCATGGGAAACTATTGTTTTTCTTGATTCAGACATCATTGTTAAGGCGCCCATTGACGGGTTAACAAAAATAAAAAGCCTGGGGGCCGCACAGGATCTGTATTTTAATAAATTACACACCCAACTGTATAATCCTGGGAAAAATTGTTTTAACAATAAAGTTTATGATCTTAATATCCCTGCCTATAATACAGGCGTATTTGCCTTTAACACCCGTATTATAAAACCGGAAACTTTTGATGAGTTGGACCATTTTTTCAAAGATAATGTTGCAGAATTTAAGTACCTGGACCAGGCAACATTAAATCTGGTCTTTTATAAACAATGGGAAAAACTGCCAAAAATATATAATATTTTTTATGTGTACCCCCATTTCTGGTTGCCCCGTATATTGAAATATCCCATAATCCATTTCGTTAAATGTCCGGAGCATCCTTTATTATGGGATATAAAAAATCCCTTTTATGCCGAATGGAAAAAAAATCTGGAAAGAGCGGAATTAATGAATTTGGGGGAAATACAAAAAGTAAAAAAATGGGGTGCCTGTAAAATCAATTTGTTCTCATTTTTGTTCACTGTTCACTTACACATATATCTGGCGCCATACCGGCTAAAACATATTTTTTTCATTTACGATATACAGTCGTTTTTTAAATTCCGAATTCAATATTTTTTTGCAGAAGCCATAAAAACCCCCAACCGCCTCATTGGTAAACTAGGAGCAAGAATACAAAAATACAGCCCGAATTTATATAAAAAACTTAGAAAATAAATGGTTGAAGGTAGAAGAAATCTGCTCGTAACTTTGGCAGATAAAAAATATCTGAATGAAGCAAAACAATTATTTTCGAGTGTTTACTGGAATGCCGGATGGCAGTGGGATTACATGTTGCTCAGCCATGAAATTCCAGACGAAGACTTATTATGGTTTAAAAATAAAGGAATATTAATTAAAGATTGTACCCCTTTATTTGATAGAAAAACCGGAGAATTCGATTATCCTCCGGTAATCTTTGATAAGTTTTATTTGTTTACGCCAGAGTTTAAAAAGTGGCAGACTGTAATTTTTCTGGATTCGGATATTATTGTAAAAGGGTCTCTTGACCAACTAACCAAAATCAAATATTTCGGTGCGGTTCAGGATATTTACTTTAATAAACTCTACGCTCATTTTTTTAATCCTGATAAGAACAAATACCTGGACAAAACTTATAATCTTAATGTTGCAGCATTCAACTCGGGAGTGTTCTGTTTCAACACGGCGATAATCACTCCTCAACTTTTTTCCGAATTAAACAAGCTCGTAAAAAACCACATTTCCGATTTCCGTTATCCCGAGCAGGCGGCATTAAATCTGGCCTTTTACGGAAAATGGAAAAAAATGCCGTGGATTTACAATACCTACCTGATTTTTCATAAGTTCAAACTTCCGAAAAAAATAAAACCCATCAATTTACATTTTTTTGCCACACAAAACAATCCGCTATGGAATCCGGAGAACCCATTCTATCAGGAGTGGGTCATTAATAGGGAAAGATCTGAATATATTGATTTGAACAAAATACAAAAAGTAAAAAAATGGAATCCCGTTAAAATCTGGTTTTACAATTTGAAGATGTATGTTTTAATCCTGGGAACTTTAGCACCAGATAGAATTAAAAAATTCTTTTACATTTATGATATTTGCTCATTCTTTGTTCATATAGTACCCTACAATATACAAAGTATTAAAAAAACGACAATCAGGTTTTTCGGTAAAATTGGAACTGTTGTTCGAAAACAATATCCGAATTTTTATAATAAAATTAGACGTTTGATTAAATAGCATCGGTGATCGTATTGACAAAAAACAAGGATTTCCCCATAAAAAATATGATTGTAAAATACATATCAATAAGGAATTGTAAAGATTTTACCTGAATCTGACATGTTTTTTTACAAAGTCAAAAAATACAAAAACCCTTATATTCAAGGCCGTTTTCCCTGAACCGCATAAGGAAGGAAAAGATAAAGATTGTTCTTTTAGGCCGTATTGGCGCGCACTCAAGCTGGTAAGACTACCTTCTATGTAATAGGTTCCAGCCCGCACTGTCTTTTCGGTATAAGAAGACACAGACTCAACCATCAATGTTGGGTTGTGTCCAGTGTTTTATAGCCTAATGTGATCATTCAAAATCAAGAAACTAAAAATTATAAAAAAATATGCCGGCACCCCTTGCTAAAAATATTTGTCGTAAACAAAGTGCTTTTTTCAAGATAAAAAATAAGTACAGGGCGCTTCTAAAAACAAAAAGTTTGAGGCAGTCGAAGTTCTGAAAACCTCAGTGTACTGTGCGTATAGGAGGATTTAAAGAACAAAGACAAACGGAGAAATTGAAGTTTTAGAGGTGCCCTTTATAATGTAACAATTTGTAATGATTTTCCGTATAATGCTATAATGATGGTTTTATTTTGATTTGGTAATGCAGTTTTTTTATTTATGTCATTCATTGTATAATCACTTTGTTATATCACATCATCAGAATAAAATTATTATGAGTTTGCATTTTGTTATTTTTTTTACAAACTATTTTTTATATTAATTTTTTTGTCGTCATTTTTTTATTTTTTGTATTCATTATTTGCTTGAAGTACGTTTTTTTTGGGGTATTATAATATTTTTCATATCTTTGCAACGAATTATTTTCAGTTATTATCCCGAAACAGGGTTTTATGCTACATAATATAAATATAAAATGGGAACAAGCAACAGTGTTTATTTTAAGTTTAAGACATACTGCAGCGTTATTTTCGGCCCGTCTGTAAGCATAAAAAATCATCTTACTCCAAACCAACTGAAATCGCCACAAAAAACTCTTACTTACCCTGCTGTGAAAAAAATTATCAATAAAACAGGTTTTTTCGCTAAGAATTGCTTGCTATCTGGATCTTTTATCAGCATGACGGACTGTAATATCGTCTTGTAAAAATATTTAGTAAAGTTACGTTTGTTTTGATTAAAAACCATTTACGAAAGGATCGGCTCAATATAATCATCCAACAAAACAAATAAATATATAAATATATAAATTCAAGATTCCCCTGATATGGAACATATTTAAAAAGAACAGGTGTTATCCAAACAGAACATAAATAAAAAAGTGACATTGGCAAAAAAAAGTAATTTACTGGTCACTCTGGCTGATAAAAATTACGTTCAGCAGGCCAAACAACTGTTTTCAAGTGTTTACTGGAATGCCGGATGGGATGGCGACTATATGCTTCTGGCCCATGAAATTCCGGAAGAAGAACTGAAGTGGTTTCGTGAAAAAGGCATTTTGATAAAGATTTGCGAGCCTTTAGAAGACAAAAAAGAAAAATATGTTTACGCTCCGGTGGTTCTGGATAAATTCTATCTGTTTACCGAAGAGTTTAAACAATGGAAGAATATTGTTTTTTTGGATTCAGACATTATTGTCCAATCGTCGTTGGATGGGTTAACAAAAATTGAAAATTTCGGTGCGGTCAGGGATATCGATTTTAAACTGTTAGATACATACTTTTTTAACCCGGAAAAAATACAATCCAAAAATATAAATTACAAATTAAATGTGCCTGCTTTTAATTCCGGAGTTTTTTCATTTAATACGGATATCATTACTCCGGACATGTTCCGCGAATTAAACAGGCTTTTTTCCGAAAATCACAAAGAATTTAAATACCTGGATCAGGCAACCCTAAACCTTTATTTTAATAACAACTGGCAAAAATTACCATTGCTCTATAATATTTTTGTGGTTTGCTTTAATTTCAGGTTACCGGCTAAGATACAAGGTATCATCCTGCACTTTATTACAACCCCGGATCATCATCCGGCCTTATGGTCTCCAGAAAATCCTTATTATCACGAATGGAAAGCAAATCTGGAGAAAGCAGAATTAATTGACCTCACAAAAATTCCAAAAGTAAAAAAAATGAAGGTCTTACAGATGCAATATTATTCTGTTCTCTTGAAGATTTTATCCCACGAACATATCAGGCACAAAATACATATCTTTCAAATCAATTATTACAAATTCTCAACTTCTTTAAAACATCTCTTTGGTTTGCCCAAACGTATGATTGGATTTTACGGAAGTATTATAAAAGATAAAAATCCTGTCTTATATAATAGATTATTAAAAATTAAAAATAAAACATAAACAAATATGCTATATCAATCCTTTTTCATGGGCGACCAGTGAGAACAATGAATTAAAAAAATGTGCAGCATGGATAAAAGAAGAAACCTGTTGGTTACCCTGGCCGATAAGCATTATGTATCCCAGGCCAAACAGCTGTTTTCAAGTGTATACTGGAATGCGGGCTGGAAAGGGGATTTGATGCTGCTGAGCCATGACATTCCGGATAGTGACCTGAAATGGTTTACTGACAAAAACATCCTTGTGAAAAAGTGCAACCCGATAAGCGACAAACGAATCGGATTAAATTATCATCCGGCGGTTCTTGACAAGTTCTATTTGTTTACCGAAGAGTTCAAAAAATGGAAAAACATTATTTTTCTTGATTCAGATATCATTGTAAGGTCATCTATTGATTATCTGACACAGGTTAAAAGTATCGGAGCTGTCAGGGATGTCAATTTAAGCAAATTAGGTTCACATTTTTTTGACCTCCCAAAAAATCAGTCAGGAACGTGTATTTACGATATGAAAACCTCTGCTTTTAATTCCGGTGTCATTTCCTTCAACACAGATATCATTACGCCCGAGACCTTCAATGAATTATGCAGTCTTTTCAATGAACATTCCGGCAACTCAAAATACGGGGAACAACCTGTATTGAACCTCTACTTTTATAAGAAGTGGGAGCATCTGCCCCTGATCTATAACCTTTTTATTATCTCTTTTAATTTAAAATTACCCAGGCGCTTTAAGAGTATCATCATTCATTTTCTTCACGGAAAAGATCACCCTGCATTATGGGATACCGCCAATCCTTTTTATGCCGAATGGAAAACGAACCTTGAAAAGGCAGATTTAATTGATCCGGGGAAAATCCAAAAATCAAAACATTTGAACACTTTTCAGATAACGTTTTATTCTGTTTTATTAAAAATAATGTCGTACATACGTATCCGCCAGTTCATATATAGCGCCTATCGCGGCTCAGGCATTTTTAAAGCCTTTATCATAAATATCATTAATACTCCGAACAGACTCATTGGAATAATTGGTAATCATCTAAAAAGAAATAATTCTGATTTATATTATAGATTAAAAAAAATAAAAGACGGAAAATAACAACATATGAATTACAGTTAAACGCCCCCGGAACAAAACGACTAAATTTCAGAAACATGTCATCACTTTTTGATTAAAACTAATTGATAAAACACTTTCCTTATGACAACAACCTGTTTTCCTCCTTATAAATTTGAATTTAATACTGTTAGAAGTCGAATTTAATATATTGTTTAATAATATATAAAACTAGCCGGTTTGAATGATCGTATAAAATAAACCAATCGACATGGAAAAAACAAAAAATTTGCTGGTCGCTTTAGCCGATAAAAATTATATCGATCAGGCGAAACAACTGTTTTCAAGCGCTTATTGGAATGCCGGATGGAACGGAGATTATATGCTTCTGGCTCATGATATTCCAGAAGGAAAACTGAAATGGTTTCATGAAAAAGGAATACTGGTCAAACACTGTAAACCATTAATTAAAAAAAAATTAAATTGCCCCTTACCTCCTGTTGTATTCGATAAACTCTATCTTTTTACCGAAGAATTTAAAAAATGGAGAACTATTGTTTTTCTTGATTCAGACATGATAGTAAAAGCGCCAATAGACGAATTAACGAAAATAAAATATTTTGGAGTTACACGGGATATATATTTTAATAAGCTGAAGTCGCAATTATTCGACCCCACCAATAACCAGTATAATAATATTACATACGATATAAATGTCCCTGCTTTTAATTCCGGAGTTATTTCCTTTAATACCGACATTATAACCCCGGACACGTTCAGTGAATTATTACATCTTCTGAAAATAACATCAGAATATAAATACGGAGAACAACCCGTTTTAAACCTGTATTTTTATGAAAAATGGGAAGAACTACCCTCCGTTTATAATGTAGTTGTAAATTATCATGGCACAAAAACACAGAAAAAAATTAAAAGCATTATCCTGCATTTTGCGGCATGTCACGGCGAAGTACGTTATTCCTTATGGGACCCCAAAAACCATTATTATAATGAATGGAAGACAAATCTTGAAAAAGCAGATCTAATGGACCTGAACAATATTCCGATAATTGCAAAATGGAGCCGGTTTAAAACAAATTTTTACTCAACAATAAATAATATTGATTTCCTGACCTATAAAAATCGTACGCGATTTGCTTTATTTTTCAAATATCATGTAAAACCAGTGTTATTTTACATCATTAAAACTCCTGACCGGCTTATAGGCCTCACTGGCCTGGTAATTAAAATAATCAGCCCAGGCCTTTATTATGTATTGAAGGGACAGGAAGATATTGATGTTTTTACTGATGAACCGGTAGAAAACAGTAAGCCAAACTGAGTGCTTTTTTTATATTCAGAAGAATTTATGGATGAATGACGGGAACAATACCGACAGATGGACACTACAGGAAATGCCTGTTAAAAACCCTGATTAAACACCCTGGTATTGTACCTAAAAAAGCCGGGCAGGGATCGAGCCATTTTTGCCAACCATGTACCTGCCCGGGAAAGTAAAAAATCGACAATACAAAATTAGTACAACAAAACGCAAAGAACATGCGATTTGGTTTTTAAAATTTAATTGATCAGCACAATAATAATCTTTAGATTTTATTTAGCAGTTCTATTGCTTTGGCTTTGTTGATCCGGATATTGTAATAATTGAACAGCGTTGTTGTCGCTGGTTCGTCCTCAATAAGGTCGAAGGATAAATAACGGTCGGGCAGCGGAGGAAAGTATAATGTGAAGTACAGGTTGTCCACAGTGCTCCTAAAATGATGTTTATCG
Source organism: Bacteroidales bacterium (assembly GCA_035389045.1). GTDB lineage: Bacteria > Bacteroidota > Bacteroidia > Bacteroidales > CAIWKO01 > CAIWKO01. The sequence continues at coordinate 90,371 of DAOORA010000011.1, forward strand.
GGCTTAACAGGAATATTTTCGGCTTTCAGCATTTGTAGCTTTTCTTTGCTGTGATGGATGCGGATGAATGTTTCAGGATGAATATTCACCCATCCGCCGCGGATATAAAAAGAGTCGGTTTGATGCCCGAAATCAATGCGGGTAAGCTTTTCGTAAAGGATAATCCGGAGCATACGCGGACACCCCGTATTGGTTTTATATGAAGGGAGGTTATACAGTTTGGGTTTCATGGTGATTCATTCTGTAACGGAAAAAAGCAGTTTTCAGGGCATCTTCAACCGCTTTCACTATTGGTGAAGGCTTTAAAACAACCACATCAGGACTGAATTGTTTGAAAAAATTGACCAGTTCCTGCGAAGGGATCAGTTCTACTTCAAAGACTATGCTTCCGTCGGATTTTACATTATGCTCTTTTTGCGATTCATGAATGGGATTGGCTTTGATGTAATCGGACATAAGCGCACTCGCATAAAAATATATCTTCTGATGTTTATAACCAGGCCAGGGATAAGTTCCGTAAATATGCGAAAAATAGGCGTTGACGATCCTTTCATCTACCTCATGAAACGGTTTATCCAGAAACAAGGGATCGCGAATGCGGTCGAGACCGAAAGTGCGCAGGCCCTTATGCTGTTCGGAATAAGCCACCAGATACCATCGGTTCTGAAATTCCTTTAGCAGCATTGGATGCGTGATCACGGAGTTAAAGCATCTTTTTTTGTAGGAATAATGTATAAAACAAACCGGGATCCTGTTTGCAACCGCATGAAGCAGCCGTTCGAAATTCTCAAAGCCTTTCTGCTGGTTATAGGTATCTGTCTGTATACACCGCTGTTTTTTGCCGATCTGGAACTTTTTTTCTTTAAGGGATGCGAAGATCTTTTCAACCGCCTGATTGAAATTCTCACTGATGCGGCTGCCTGTGAATGCTTCCAGCATATCCGAAACCGCGTCAAGAGCTTCAATATCCGAACTGTTCAGCGGAATGGTATTGATAGAATAATCAGTATCGGCATAATAATAACCATTAAACTGCCTGCTGAACTTTATGGGGGCAAGAAAACCCAGAGCATCATCTTCCTTCATGGCCTTGATGTCTTTCTGTATAGCGGAAACCGAAAATATCTTTCCGAGTTTACGTTCGCAGGCAGCGATCAGATCCTGAATGGTCGGATAGGTGACAAAACGGTTGGTAAGACATTCATCAATGACTTTGTACCGGATATATGCTTCTTTGTTCAACGACATGATACTGCAAATATAAATATAAATCGCAAGTTAAATGCATTATCACCAAAAAGGCCTGTAAACGTTGATTTACAGGCCTTTTTATGTAGCCCCACCGGGAATCGAACCTGGATTTAAAGTTTAGGAAACTTCCGTTCTATCCGTTGAACTAT
>DAOORA010000012.1:0-90319 GCA_035389045.1 Bacteroidales bacterium
ATGATCCTATGCTATAAAATCGCTGACAGGGGCAGGCGGGGAAGAAAATGGAGTTTTCGTTCAGACACTACTTACTGTTTGGCAATTATCGAAATCATGAACAAACTAAGACAGATATTTTTAACGATTACTTTCCTGAACATCCCAGTTTTTATAAACGAAGCCCTTGCCCAGGTACCGCCTCCCCACCCAGGAGACGAGAACTCAGTGCCTGTTGACGGGCTTGGTCTTCTGGCTGCGCTTGGCATTGCATATGGGATAAATAAACTCAGGAAAAAGAAAAAATGATTTGCCGGCCAACAAGTATTAAAAGGAAAGATTCACGCTTTTTCAAAAAATTGAGCCAAACAATACAATATTTTTCGGATCGTTTTCGAAATTGCAAATGCAGCATTATCGAACATTATTTCTAATGAGTTTATAAATGTACTTTTGAACTTTTTAACAATGATTATTGTATAAGAAGTCCGCACAACGATTAATTCCAGGAGATAAAAACCTGTCTGTGTGGTATTGCGGATAGCCAATGAAACGTATCTTGCCGGTTGTCAAGAAAACAATAATTAAACTTCGGTATCATAGCAGACGTTGCCAGGCAATATTAAAACGACATGTGAGAAATCAATTTTCAGGACTCACCCTGTCCCAATAAAAATGCCGTCCCAAAGAAAAAATGTTCACCTGCTCGTTATATCAAATAAAAACCTACTTTCCTTGATCCGTCAATTTGTACAAAGGTAAAGCTCATAAAAGTATAGCTGCCGCAAGCCAATTTAAATTCACAGTATCCAGGTGATCATTATGTTTTATATTCCATAAAAAATATTTAAATTATTATTAATACGTTTGGTTTTTATCAAAATATTTGTTACTTTTATAGTTATAATTACTGATATTCAACAAATAAGCAATATTATATAATATATGTTTATTAAAAATTATCATGAAATAATTTGTATCATTATTAAATAATGTCACCATGAAAAAGATCATCTTACTTATTGTTTCAATGCTGGGATTCACAGCATATATTAATGCACAACCGGCTGGTTTATGGGGTATGACATATTCAGGAGGAAACGGAGGGGGAGTAATTTTTAAAACGGATAATAACGGAAATAATCTGCAAGTGGTATACAGTTTTATCAAAAATTCCGGTTCATCCCCGTCATATATACGATTGTGCGAAGCCGCCAACGGAAAGTTTTACGGAATGACCAACTTGGGAGGGGCTTTCGATATCGGAGTACTTTTTGAATATGACCCGGCAACAAATACATATACGAAAAAAATTGATTTCTCTAGTAACTACAACGGCAGATACCCAAAAGGCTCACTGATACTGGCCTCGAATGGGAAACTATACGGAATGACCTGCCAGGGTGGAGCAAACTATGATGGTGTTATGTTTGAATATGATCCGGCCACGGATACCTATACGAAGAAGTTTGATTTTTTAAACACGTCGAAAGGGTGTTACCCTTTTGGCTCGCTGATGCAGGCCTCTAACGGAAAACTATACGGCATGACATACAGCGGAGGAAGCAGCGGTTTCGGAGTCATGTTTGAGTATGACCTTACCACTAATACCTATACCAAAAAACATGATTTTACGGGCAACTCCGATGGAAAGAATCCTTACGGCTCTCTTATGGAAGCCTCTAACGGAAAGTTGTACGGCTTGACTTACAAAGGAGGAAGCAGCGATTACGGAATAATCTTTGAATTTGACCCTGCAACCAGCGCTTATACCATAAAACATGACCTTGCTGTTTCCGGCCTCGTCAATGGAATTTATCCCTATGGTGAAATGATACAGGCATCCAATGGTATGTTATACGGCATGACCCAGCGGGGCGGGGCCGGCGACCTGGGCGTTATTTTTGAATACAACCCTGCCACCAATACCTATACCAAAAAAACTGATTTCACAGGCACACTTAATGGCTCCTATCCTTATGGATCGCTCATGCAGGCTGCCGGCGGGATGTTATACGGAATGACCAGCCAGGGGGGAACCAACGGATATGGTGTACTATTTGAATATGATCCGGCTACCGGTACCTGTACAAAAAAAATTGATTTTCTGGGTACTTCCAATGGAAGATCACCTCTCGGTTCACTGATGCAGGTGACTAACGGTACAATTTACGGAATGACAACCCAGGGAGGCGCCAGCAACTGCGGCGTTTTGTTTGAATACAATCCTGCAACAAACACCTGTACAAAAAAAATTGAACTTAATGTTTTTCTGGATGGAGCATATCCTTATGGTCCGTTAATGAGCGCCTCCAACGGGATGTTATACGGAATGGCCTGTAGCGGAGGCATCAACAATGCCGGGGTTTTGTTTGAATATAACCCGGTCACCTCAACCTATACCAAAAAAATTGATTTCGCGGGAACATCTAACGGGAGATACCCTTATGGCAGGTTGGTTCAGGCAAACAACGGCATGCTCTACGGGATGACCAACCAGGGAGGAAGCAATGATTGGGGGGTGCTGTTTGAATATAATCCTGTCACCAATATATTGACAAAAAAACTGGATTTTACAGGGACTTCAAACGGAAAAAGACCTATGGGCTCCATGATGAAAGCTTCCAACGGAAAACTATATGGCACAACCACTTATGGCGGAACAAACGATTTCGGTGTGCTGTTCGAATACGATCCTTCGACCAATACCTTTACAAAAAAACATGATTTCACGGATATCCCCGATGGACGAAGCCCATACGGCAGCGATGTGATGCAGGCATCCAACGGGGTGCTTTATGGAACGACTTATTTGGGAGGAAGCGGCTACGGAATTATTTTTGAATATGATCCGTTGAACAGCACCTATACAAAAAAAATGGATTTTTCTGCCGCCGCCGATGGAAGAAATCCCTATGGCACCCTGGTGCAGACCTCCGGCGGTTTGTTATACGGGATGACATGCAACGGAGGTGCCAGCAATTACGGCGTACTGTTTGAATATAACCCGACAAACAATAGTTATATAAAAAAATTGGATTTTGTGAGTTCTAACGGAAGGAATCCGCATGGTTCACTTCTGCTTGCGTCCAACGGGAAATTATACGGTGGAACCTACCAGGGAGGAACCATTGACGCAGGTGTACTTTTCGAATACAATACCACGGCGAGTGTCTACACCAAAAAACATGATTTTGACGGAATAACAGGAAGATATCCATCCTATGGAAATCTCATTGAGATCATAACCAATTACTGGACCGGCACCGTAAGCAACAACTGGGACACACCCGGCAACTGGTCGTTGGGCGTGGTTCCAGGAAGTACTCTTGATGCTGAAATCCCCGATGTTGCTCCCAACCCCATGCCGGTAGTTAATTCATCAGGCGCTGCCTGCTGCCGTAATATTACCATAGATGCCAACGCTTCGGTCACCATAAACAGCGGCAAAGACCTTACGGTATCCGGAAACTGGACCAACAATGGCGACAGCCTCACAGGCATCGGAACCGTTTGTTTTACAAGTAGTTACACTCAGAAAATAAACGGCCTCACCGTCTTTGGAAATCTCATAATAAACAATTCAGGCGGAGTGACATTAGATAGTCCTGTACAGGTGACCGGGGTGCTGACCCCCTCACTGGGAACCCTAAGCACCAATGGCAACCTCACACTGGTTTCAACCGCAGCGCAAACAGCATTGATAGCAGGTACCGGATACGGGGCGGTGACAGGAGATGTCACCATGCAGCGCTATATGCCGGACAAACTCGGGTATCATTATTATTCCTCTCCGTTCAGCAATGCACCCGTCAGCGGGTTCACCGATGAGCTGGGAACCATAATTTCTGCATATCCTTATGTGGGATATGATACGACACATACAGTGACCCCGTTTCCAAATTTCTATGTATACGACGAAACCTATGCACAGCCTACCATTTCCATCGGTTGGGATGCTGCTTCTGCAACACTGGAGCCCATGAGAGGATATTGTATTAATTTTGGCGGTACCACAGGCGCTTTCACCACTGATATATCCGGAACAGTTAACACCGGAGCCATCAATTACAATGTAACAAACACTCCTTCAGGCAATGCCTGGGCTGATGGATGGAACCTGGTGGGCAACCCCTACCCTTCACCCATTGACTGGCAGGCGCCCTTAGGATGGACAAAGACAAATGTATACGACGGCATCTATTACTTTGAAGCAAACACACAATATTCAGGCACCTATAGATCATTTGTCAATGGATACGGAACAAATGGAGCAACAGGTATCATTCCTTCGATGCAGGGATTCTTTGTAAAAGCCACTGCCGGAGGAACACTGGGTGTAACGAATGATGTGAGGGTAAATTCTCAGCCACTGTTCTTTAAGTCGACCATAACTTCTGATCCAATACTGAGACTTAAGGGATATCCTGCTCAAAACAGCGCTCACGCTGATGAAACCGTCGTTTATTTCGATTCATTGGCCTCTTTTATGTTTGATGGGAATTATGACGCCTATAAAATGATGAATAACGACCCTGCCTACCCCAATATTTATACAAGCGACAGTTCCCAGTCGGCTTTATCCATAAACGCACTGCCGCCGCTTTCAAACACCGATGTGATTATTCCCCTGGGATTTATTACTAAAACCAGTGGTAACTTCACCATAGAGGCCACCGAGCTACTCAACTTCGACCCGTTATGGCATATTTATCTTGAAGACAATCAGACAACAGTCATGCAGGACCTGACAGTAAACCCCCTATATACATTCTCCACTGTGGCAAACGCTCCGCAATACAGATTTTTCATCAGGTTCTCTCCCACTGTCATCACAGATATTGCTGAGCAAGGCAATTCATTTGCGGATACATGGTCGTCGGGCAAAAACATATATATCAGGTACAGCAGCACGAACATGCAACATGCTGTGATATCAATATTCAACATGCTCGGGCAAAAAATCATAAATGCTCAGCAGACTGTATCAGGTACTTCCTGTTACCCCATCGAAAAACCAGGATGTTACATTGTACATGTAACTGACGGGAATACCATTTTCCAGAAAAAAGTGATACTATTTTAGGCAGGCCACACAAGCAAAATTAGTATGCACATACGCTTATTTGGTTGGTGATATAACAATCCGTCGGCAAAAAAGGCAAAGAACAAGCGCCTCAGACAGACAATGTTCTCACCTGCCTGGTTTTCTGTAGTTTTCGAGCATCAGTACCATTTTTACGATCCTGCGTTTGCGTGTTTCGTCTTTTTTGGCATCATTGATCCATTCTGTTATCTCCTTCTTATGTGAATAAGAAAAATGGGTAAATGTGGCAAGGGCTTCAGGGCTTTGCATAAGCGCATCCGTTATATCCCCGGGGACATCCACTATGCGTGGCTGAAGGTCTTCTTCAAATTCGATATGAACGAAATCGCCTGCCGTTTTGCCTGCCTTGCGTTGTATTGGCAGGCTGACAAATAAAAAATATGTTCCGTCGCCCTTAGGCAGCAACGAAGTGCGAAAATTCTGAGCATCAATAGTTCCGGCAACTTTTATTCTTCCATTTTTCCTGAAATTACAACTCACTACCACGGGTATATCCACATAGATCCATCCGTTAAATCCTGAACCTTTCTTTAATTGAGCCTCAAACTGATACATAGTTTCCCACCTTAAATAAAAGTATTTTAATCAGATACTGATATTCCGACAGGCTAATTTACTATATTTGCCACAGATTATTATCATCAAAACCAAAATATATGGAAGAAACATTAAAAACAAACACGGCTACTCAGGCTGCCATAGAACTTGAAGAAAAGTATGGCGCACACAATTATCATCCGCTGCCCGTTGTTTTATGCAAGGGCGAAGGAGTTTTTTTATGGGATGTGGAAGGAAAGAAATATTTCGATTTTCTTTCGGCCTATTCCGCTGTGAACCAGGGACACTGCCATCCTAAGATCATCAATGCCATGATAGAACAGGCCAGAACCCTCACGCTGACTTCGCGCGCTTTTTACAACGATTGCTTAGGCCCTTATGAAAAGTATATCACTGAATTTTTCGGTTATGATAAAGTTTTGCCGATGAATTCCGGGGCTGAAGGCGACGAAACTGCACTGAAACTTTGCCGTAAATGGGCTTACAAGGTGAAAGGCATACCCGAAAACCAGGCTAAGATCATCTGCTGCGAAAACAATTTCCACGGCAGGACCATCACGGTAATCTCCATGTCTACCGATCCCGACGCCACTAAAGATTTTGGCCCGTTTACACCGGGTTTTATTAAGATACCTTATAATGACCTGTCCGCACTGGAAAAGGAGCTGGAAGACCCCAATGTTGCCGGTTTTCTGGTTGAGCCCATACAGGGCGAAGCCGGAGTTTTTGTGCCGGACGAAGGTTATCTGGCAAAAGCGTATAGCTTATGCAAAGCGAAAAATGTGTTGTTCATCGCCGACGAGGTGCAGACAGGCATTGCCCGCACAGGAAAGATGTTGTGCTGTGACCACGAAAATGTAAAGGCTGACATCCTTATTCTTGGTAAGGCCTTATCCGGTGGTGTTTTTCCGATCTCTGCCGTGCTGGCCAACGATGATATCATGCTGACCATTAAACCCGGAGAACACGGTTCGACATTCGGCGGAAATCCTCTGGCTGCAAAAATAGCTGTTGCAGCCCTCCAGGTCGTAAAAGATGAAAACCTCTGCGAACACGCCGAACGGCTTGGCAAAATATTCCGAGAAGAAATCAGGAAGATTGATTCGGATATGATAGAACTGGTACGTGGCAAGGGCTTGCTGAATGCGGTAATCATTAAACCCAAGAACGGCAAAGAAGCGTGGGATGTCTGCCTGAAGATGCGTGATAACGGTCTGCTGGCAAAACCCACACACGGCCACATCATCCGTTTTGCCCCGCCTTTGGTTATTACCGAGGAACAGGTCTATGAAGCTGTAGAAATCATCAGGAAGTCGATACTCTCGTTCAATTGAAAAGCAGACTGTCCTCAAAGTTAAATTCTGTATTAAAAGATGAATGCCGGACAACACAAGTCGATTTTTCAGTAATATTTTAACCTGATCAATATGTTTCCCCATACCCTCTCTAAAATATCTGAGCAGGTATGGGGAAATAGTTTTTGGTTTGATAATAAGCCTGTTTTCTCTTTTTGTTAAGGTTTTCATACCGCATGATTATGCAGATAGAGTTTGCAGGAAAGCCCGTGATTGAAAAAAATTTGTCTCAACAAAAAATTCTGAGCAGTGTTTCAACCTCATCCGACCTGATATCGTTACCGGATGATTTGTAAACCTCATGCAATTCCTGCAACATCCTCTTTATGATAATGATATTGGAACAAGGTCTGTAAAAGGAATACTGCGGTTCTATCTTACGTTGTTTCAGAAATAAATCAATCTCGTGCCGGGTAAAAAAGGCTCCTTTGCTTGCTGGATTGATATAAAACAAGACTTCCGCCTCGGATAAAGGCAGCCCATGGATACGGGTATGCTCGTCCATATAGGCAAGTATAAAATTGCCGGGAAGGTTGACACCGTATACAGGTAATTCGGCAAGCCCGGATAAGATCAGCTGAACAAGTGCCAGTGACAGATGATTACCGGTGTGGGTGTCGATCACATTATTGATGAAGTAACTGAGCGGAGTGTTGAACTCCGAACGGTCTGTTTCAAATTTATTCTCGGTGTATAAAATCCTGTTCACGACACCTGCTTTTTCAAAAGCCGTCAGATGCGGGTTAAGCTCAAGCCAGATATCCTGTTTTATCCGTTCAAGGTTTTTTTTTACCTTCTGCTCATCAAGGTTGGGATATTGATATTTACTCACCAGGATATAGCCCATTAAAAGGTTGGTTCCGCCCAGACTGTACCAGTTATTGAGTTCTTCAAGCAAATTTTCAAATTGTAACTTGTGGATTAATACCTCAATACGATGCTGGGCCAGTGGCTGCAGGTTGTTTTCCCAGGCTTTTTCCAGGTAGGGAACAGCGGTTTTTTTATAGGTCAGTATCCTGTCGCGGATCTGCCGGTAAATCGTTTCATCAGGTTCATCGATGAGATTAACCAGTGCCTCCAGTTCTTTATGTATTTCAGGTGTTTCCATTTACAGCCGCTGCGACATTCACTTGAACCTTTATATAAAACAAAAAAGCAAGATTACGCCATCTTGCTTTTCAAAAACTTTTCAATTTATTTACTGATTCAGCATTACCGGCATCACCAGCATGAGAATATCCTCCCCTTCGTTTTTAATCACAGGGAAGAGAAGCGCCGCGCGGTTGGAAGCCGACATTTCGATACAAATCTCTTCTGTGTCAAGGTTGTTGATCATTTCAAGAATAAACTTTGAATTGAAACCGATGTCAATATCATCGCCGGCATAGTTACAGCTCAGCCGTTCCTTTGCTTCGTTGGATAATTCCGCATCTTCAGCCGACAGTATCAGTTCCTGTCCGGTGATTGAAAAACGTATCTGGCGTGTAAGCTGGTTGGAAAAGATGGAAACACGTTTGATGGAGGTTAGGATCTGCTGACGGTTGATGGTAAGTTTTTTATTATTATTGGCCGGGATAACAGCTTCATAATTAGGATATTTACCATCAATCAGCCGGCATATCATACGTATATTTTCAAATTCAAAGAGTGCGTTGGTATTGTTATATTCAATCTTCACAGGTACATCCAGCGAACTCAGGATATTTTTGATCAGGTTAAGCGGTTTTTTAGGCAGAACAAATGAACCCGGTTCACTGGAGCCGGCGTCGGTACGCCGGTACCTGACCAGTTTATGTGCATCGGTAGCCACAAAGGTGATATCTTTGTCAGACAACTGGCAGAACACTCCCGTCATTACAATCCTCATTTCATCATTACCTGTGGCAAACAATGTTTTATTAAATGCATTCACTAACACCTGTGAATCCAGAGAGATGCTGGTGCCGTTATCCACCACTGGAGACTGAGGATAGACATCTCCGTTAAAGCCTGTCAGTTTATACTTTCCTTCTCCTGCAGAAATTTCTATCTGAAACGTTTCGTTATTAATGGTAAATGACATAGGGACATCAGGAAAAGTCTTAAGAATATCAATAAGATAACGGGCAGGAACCGCAATAATACCATCATTTTCAGCCATAGTCACTGGAATAACAACCGTAATGGTAGTTTCAAGGTCAGAAGCCGTGACACTGAGTTTTTCATCAGTAAGATCGAAAAGAAAATTGTCGAGAATCGGAAGTGTGTTGCTGGAAGTAAGTACGCCGCTGATCGCCTGCAGGTTCTTTAATAGTACGGATGTTGATACGATAAATTTCATATAGCTCAAATTTTTACTTTATTATCAAAATGATGGTTAATTGAATGACAAAAATATAAAAAAAATTGATTGTTCTGATTTTTTTTGTTTTAATATCTAACTTATTGATTTTGTGGCTTACTATTCAAATAATAATCGAGCGGTTTAAAAATATCACTAAATACATAAAACTGTATCAGGGTAAGATCTTTTTTATCGTTAATCAGTGCATACAGACGGTCGCGGTCGTAAATCACCGGCTTACCTTCCTGATCAATTTCATCGGGCGCAGCTTTGCGCAAAAAGGTTGTTACATTGTATATATTCCCGTCGGTATTTTCAACATCTATGATAATATATGGAGGTGAAGATACAATGGAATCTTTTTTCAGTGGTTCCATATCGTTCAGCAAGGCTTCAAACCTGACATCTTCAAAGGAAGAGAAAAGCTCCATCAGTTTGACGGTATCATAGTTCATAACGGATTTATTGCTGTCAAGGGATGTTATATGAAAATTTTTCTGGGATGTCTTGACTGCCTTAAAAGATTGTCCGTGATCGTCCTGTATTTGCACACGCACTGATTTCACCACAGGATATTTTAAGTTGAATATGGTATGGTCGCGCCAGTCCTTGATCAGCGGGCTGTACCTCGTGGTAAGAAAACCCCTGAATCCGAAAATATGAGTAATATAAGGAGTATCAGCACCTTCGATCAGCATATACGTGCCCATATTATTCTGAGTTGCACAGCCTACATAATAGGTTTTAGTCAGTTTTTCATGCGGAAAAAGCTTGATCTTGTCAAACAGGCTGATACGGTATACTTTCTGGTATATCTCCACCTTGGTGGAATTAGTGGCAAGCAGTTTGACCACCTGTTCCCTTCCCGCTTTGGATACAGGTTCTTTGACTTCAACGCTCATAAGTGTTTTAAGCAGCATGGTGATCGCATCCTTAGAAGCAGTGTATTCATTATTTATACTCCATTTTGACGGACCTGTCCTGAGCAGGGTAATTGTATTGTTATCTTTATCAGCCAGAAAAACCTTAGTGACAGACGCAGTATCATCCACGGCAAAATCACTGTATTTCTCATTCAGAGTGTTCATACGGTTTTTCACCAAAAATAACAGTGCTGTTATCACAGCCAGTATGATGACCAAAACAATTGCGATACGGTTTTTTTTCATGTTTGAATACAGAATTTGCATTATTTCCTGGTGAATCTGTATCTCCTGACAATCAGCTGTATAATGCCAAAGATCAGGACAAGAAGCACAGGGCCGATGGTATTTATCAATTGCATGGACAGTTTTATACCGGCATTATTAATTTTGTTTTTATCCAGCAGCCTCATTTTAACTTCGCGTGAACGCACTGAGATAATGCCGGAACCATCGCACATGTAATCGATACAGTTTAAAATAAAATCTTTGTTTCCGAATGTCTCGCCGGTATATTGGTCGTAACCGAGCGGATAAGGATTCCCGGTCTTTTTATCCAGCTGGTTTTTTATTACATCCCCGTCGGAAACCACGATCATTTTGGTCTGAGGGCTTTTTTCCTTAAAATCGAAACTGCTGATATCTGACATTATTTCGGGCGGCAGCCTGTTTAAATATACCGACGAAAAACTTCCTTCCAACAAAACAGCAACGGGCAGGCCGGATCTATTAAACTGTCTTTCGTCCGGTACAGACTGAAGCATGTCGAGGGATATCCTGACCGGTGTGTTTAGTACTCTGGAATATTTGGAACTAGAAAGCAGTATGGTTTTCTTTATGCCTTTGCCTCCGACAGTGTCCACCGTACTGGTAAATTCCATTTTTACAGCATTCAGATTACTGACTATAGGATGTTTAGCCGTAGGCATAATCACCGGAAAATAATACCAGGGCAGCAATTCAACTTTGGGCTGTCCGCCATACTGTCCGGTAACCGCCGGAATGGGCAGGGCATTCATATCGAGCAGCAAATTGGTATTGACACGGACGCCATAATTAAAGAGCATATCGTCCAGGTTGCGGTCGATGGCGATGCCCAGGGTAGTATTCGATTTCTGCAAACTGTCCATCGTGGCAAACACGGGGTCGAGGAGCCACAACACACTGCCACCGTGCATAATGAACTGGTCGATAAAATATTTGTCTTTTTCGGCGAAAGCGCTGTCGGGCTTGGCAATGATCAGGGCAGCATATTTGTTCAGCAAGGGTTTTTCTTTAGTCCCGCGCACCATAAGACTGTTGATCTTTCCGTTAATATCCACGGTATCCACATCATAATAATCGGATAAGGCATACATGATATCCGCCAGGCGTTCGAGGCCCAGTTCCCCGTGTCCGCGCGTAAATGCCAGGCGGGGTTTCACCTTGACCAGCAATTTGCGTATGGCGTTACTCAGGTTATATTCAAGGTTTTGTACCGAATTGTTCAGAACCTGATCGGACGGAGTGCCTAACTGGTTAGTGAATAATTGCACCGGCACTTCTTTCTGCCTGTAAGATACTATAGCTCCGGGAAAGATCCATTGCTGGGAACTTCCGTCGGCTGTCTTCATCTTGATGTTTGTGGGCTGTATGCCTTTATTTACAAGCTGTTCGTAAGTGTTCTGTATCTTTTTTTTGTCATTCCCTTCTGAAGGATTGATAAAGGTATACTGAATATTATCATTATATGCCCTGAATTCGTCAAGCATCTCCTTAGTTTCAGAACGCAGCCTTTTAAAGCCCGCAGGAAACTCACCATCCAGATAAACCTGAAAATAAACCACATCGTCAATCTGTTTCAGATATTTTTTGGTAGATTCCGATAAAGTATAGCGTTTTTCGGCGGTGAGGTCGAAACGGGTAAAAACAAAGTAGGATATTATATTAACAAAAACCAGTATCAGCAGGCTGAGAAAAAGCTGCATCAGACTGCTATTTTTTATCTTGTTTTTACGTTTTCGCTTAGCTTTTTTAGTTACCATTTTCGTTTTTCAATAGAAATCTTCGACAACAGCATAAACAACACAATGATGCTGATGAAATAGATGATGTCACGGGTATCTACCACGCCTCTGCTCAGTGAGATATAATGTGCATTGATCCCCACCGACTTGATGAAAAGGTCTATCTTGCCAAACAGGTCGAGTGAATAGATAAAATCGAAACCTATATACAGAAACCCGCATAAAAAAACAGAGAGTACAAAGGCAAGTACCTGCTTATCGGTGAGCGAGGAACAGAAAAGACCAATGGCGACAAATGCGGCGCCCAAAAGCAATAATCCGATGTAGGAGCCCCAGGCAGCGCCGGCATCCATATTTCCTAAAGGATTGCCCAGCCAGTATACCGAGATAAAATAGATCAGCGTAGGAATCAGCGATAATAATACCAGAGCCAGCCCCGCAAAATATTTCGACAGAATGATCTGCATATCACTCAGAGGCTTGGTGAGCAGCAATTCAATGGTGCCGGATTTTTTTTCATCGGCAAAGGAACGCATGGTGATGGCCGGTATCAGGAACAGAAATACAAAGGGCGCTACAACAAACAAACCGTCGATGGTGGCATAGCCAAACATCAGGATATTGAAATCATTGTTGAATACCCATAAAAAAAGGCTGTTGATCATCAAAAAAACAATAATAATGATATATCCGGTCAGTGAACTGAAAAAACTGTTTATTTCTTTGATGAAAAGCGTAAACATGATTTTTTTTTAAGCCTGCAAAGATACATTTTTTAATGATGGTTTTGCAAGTTTAATTTCTTATTGAAAAGCAGGGTAAAGCAGGCAGGTGTATGCGTTATTTTCCAATGAACCCGTTTTACAAATATTGCCTTAAAAGTAATATTGTTACAAACACATTGTAATACAGTAATTTAAATCAATATTTATAATTTTATCTCAATTTGCTTGTAAATTAAAATAAAGTCAGTAATTTTGCACCCTCAAAAAATGATTATGTAGCTCAGCAGGTAGAGCATCGCCCTTTTAAGGCGGGGGTCCTGGGTTCGAATCCCAGCATGATCACGGAAAAAAACCAAGGGCCGCTGTAATTCAATTAATTACAGCGGTGTTTTTTTTGTTACACACAAAAATATTTTGATAATCCCCCCTTTTCAATGTTCACGAATGAGAATATAATCGAAAAAAGAGCCTACGTTAACCCACACATTCGTTGCATAATTACCCTGGGCATATACCCATATCTGAACGGCATGAGCGCCTGCAGACAGTCCGGTAAAATAGCCATTCATGGAAATAGACTGATATACACCTGAATGTGTCCACCATATCTGACCGGTTCCGACAGAAATTGTAGTAAAACTGTTAATTACTGTGGGGCCGGGTTGTCCGTCCACACGCAGTTCATAAGCCACGCAGCTGGTTCCTCCGGGAAAGGTCGCCATTACATGGCCGTTGAAAAACATTTCGATAACGGATGAGGCACTGTTTTTTGTGAAGCTGCCAACCGTGCAAAGCTGGGTCCAGGTGCTGGACGGTAAATTTGCCAGGCCGGTTTGCGGTACATACAGTTGAGTGTACGTGGTCGGACTTTCGGTACCGGGAGGTCCTGCCGGCCCCGGGACGCCCTGCGGACCTTGCAGGCCCTGAGGCCCTTGCGGCCCTATAGCCTGAACCCAGACACTGTCGTTAAAATACCAGAAACCCACAGCCCCGCCCAACATCGAAGGATTGGCATTATATACCAGTAAGGAAGTGGCAGGATTGGGTACCGTTGTTACATCACTGACCGAAGTCAGCATTACCCTCGGTATTAAAATTCCTTTGGATGTACTGCTTACATCCAGCATGGCAGAACTGTCGGCAGCAGCTCCGGTTAAATTAACTGCTACGCCCTGCTGTGCATCAGCCGTTTTTGAATTCAACATACACAGTATGATCAGGGTAGGCATAAAAAGCCAGGATGCAGATTTCTGGAACATTCCAAATTTAATTTTCATAGACAACGGAAATTGAATATTTAGTTAATAACTATCTTATAAATAATACATATTTAAACACTTATATTAAAAATAAAATGTTTCTTTTCTTGAAGTTGCATGTGTAGGCAAATATAATAAAAATTGTTAAAACGGAATAAATTAGTTTTTCTTTTAGTAAAAATACCGGTATTTTTATCGGCCTGAAGGAATAACCGTTATTAGTATTCCCTGATATTTGAATGGATTATCATTATTGCAAAATAAAAGAAAAACAAGAGCAGGTAAAACGAGTGCTTTGCAGTATCACAGATTTATGAATCCAAACGCAGGTTGTAATAAACTTCTGCAATCAGTGTCAATAATTATAAAGTACTTTATTTTCAAGTGATAAAATATCGTACTTTTGAGCAAATTATAAACCTATGAAGCAAATATTTACGTGGCTGTGTTGTATCACGATTATTTCGGTATTTGCGCAGACCAAACAGCTGGGTACTGACACCATCAGAATTAATGTCACTGTTGCACAAGCAAAAACGATGGTGGACACCAATGGAGTGAATCCTGATTTTGTTATTCTGGATGTACGTACACCCGCGGAATACTGTCCTTACCATATTGAGAATGCAATTAATATCAATTATTACGAAACAGATTTTCATGCCCAGATTGATGCACTTGATCATAACAAGATGTACCTTCTGCATTGTGCAGCGGGCAGCAGAAGCGGGCCTGCTTTCACCTATATGCAAAATGCACACTTCAGGGAAGTTTACCACATGTACAATGGAATAAATGAATGGATTTCAGCCCTCAATCCAACTGTTTCTTGTATTACAGCCGCGCAAAACATTAATAAAACGAAACTGTATGAAATTTATCCGAATCCGGCCAGTGATTTTTTAAATATCAATTTTACATCAGAGACTCAGGGAAAATTATTTCTGTATGATATAAACGGGAAAGCCATCAGGGAGCAAGTTCTTGATCCCGGGTTCCGGCGCATGGATATCTCTGATATCCCGAAAGGAATGTATATCATAAAAATCCTGTCGGATAAAGATGTGTATACGGAAAAAATCACGATTCTTTAATCCTATTTTCCGCTTAAAAATTCCTTGCATAGCGTCAGGAAAAGAAAGATAATCGACCGGTTACTTAAAACCTTAAATCTGCAAGATTTAATTTGTTGATAGTCACGGGGTGACTTAAAAACATTAATTATAAGAAATGACTGACAATCAATTAGTCACCCCGTGACTTGAGGATTTGATGTAAAACATAAGATCACAAAAATTGGCAAGTGAAAAGGTGGTTTTATTATCATTCAATATCTCAAGACAGGCAAAAGCCTGTTTTAATAAAACGGCTACGGTGGAACCTGAGCCGAACCAGAGACAATCATAACTTCTTCTGATAACGATAATATTGTATTGATAGTGCCAGCAATGTATAATCTTCTGCGCTGAACTTTTTTAAAGTGTAACCTAAGGCCTTTTCAAGTGCTGCAACAACAATATTTTTTGAATTATTAGATAAGCCATTGCATAGGTTGGCGAAAGTATTTTTAATCGTGTTAAAAGCCAAGAATGGCTTGACATTAGAAATGTCGCTTTTAGTTGTTACTTGGGTGAATAAATAACCGGAATTTTTCAAAGAGAATATGGAATGATCTCCATCGGTATAAAAAACATCAACAGTAACAATATTCCCACTTAGAGCACATTTACCTTTCAGGAACTTATTGGATGGATGTGCACATTTTGCCAGTGTTTTATATCCACTTTTATTAAAGAAATCACACACTTGAGCATTACCTATTAAATACACAAAACAAAATAAAACGAACAGAAAGAATTTTACTATGGTTTTTTTTATAATTATTTACCCTCCACAATCCTGATCTCATCCTCCGTCAACCCATAAAGTTCATACACCATACGGTCAATCTCTTTATCGGTTTTTTCGATTTCGGATTTCAGGGTCTGGGCTTTTTGCTTTTCAAGTTCAAAATAACTAATCCATTCTGCTTGTTCATAAAGGGGGAGCTTAATCTTTTGCTTATCAAGTTCTTTTATGAAGGCTTTGAAATCGAGGGATGGCCAGTCCTGTAATTTGTTTGTGATTTTTAGGGTGGCGAATTTTGAAGACAGGAGTTTTATGAATTTTAATAAATGAGCATGCAACTCTTTTGTTTTTAATAGCATTATATCAACCTTGTCAACAAATAGTTTTTGGTCTTTTAAATCAATTGGTTTTATTGGAATTCCTCTAACATCTGATAAAGATAATTGTGCAAAATCATCCTTAGTCGCAGTTGTCGAACCCCTAGTTTTTAAAAATGATACTAACTGAGAACACACGATTGCCAAGACATATCGTATATCATAACCTGCATCCGTAAGTTTTAAGTTGTAGTAATCCTTTTTATTTACAAATTCTTCATTTACCAGATCAGCCATTATCCTGAACTGACGACTGATGATTCTTCTAATTAATAAGCGATCTCCCTGAAAGTATCCAAAATCTTTTGGTTTTTCTTTAAGGTGTTCTCCATAATTAACCCAAATAAAATCATCTGTATGAATATATCTGTTAAGACTTCCAACGAAATACTTCTTATAGGTTGGAATGTATTCATTTGATACATCATTTTCGTTTGGTAGTATTCCACGAATAGACGATGAAACAGAACTCAGTGGAACTATATCCTTATTTACTTTGGATAGTAATTCATAAAACACGGGGGAAAGGACTATCCGCAGGGAAGACAGATTTTGCCAATAAGTACTCGGAAGTTCTTTAAAAGTGATGTCAGTAGTCAGGTCTCCATTGTACTTAGCACGTGTTGGAAAATCATAAACAAGTGTTGAATAAAACGGCTGAGTTCTTTTTCTTAGAACATAAACACCAGTATCGACATATGCATCTTCAAAAACATCATAAGGGAGCTTAATTGCAATTTCAAGAGTGCTGTTATTAGAAATGTAATCTCTAAGAAAAAAGTAATTCTCTCCACTCTGCCAGGACACTGGATTAATATAGGAGCAATACCCATTTTTCTTAATTAACTTAAATGCATGTTGAATAAAAGCACTATAAATATCAAAATTACCTTTATAGCATGTGTAATTAGCAAGTACAAATCTCTTTTCTTTTTCATTCAAAACAGCACCATACGGCGGATTCCCAATCACCACATCAAAACCACCTTTATATTCGGTGCGGAAGGCGTGTTCGATCGTACAGGTCATTTTATCTATGAAATGCTGCAAGCCCTTATTCTCATCCAGTATCACAAGGGGCTGCAGCCCCTTGTAGGATTCTACAGTGTCATTGGGCTCGGTGTTGGCTGCCCGGATATCAGCAAGGGGCTGCAGCCCCTTGCTGATATCCGGCAGATGATGCTTTTCCCGGTTGGTCCGAATGTATTTTATTGTGTTGTACAGTTGTTGTTGATCAGTAATCTCAGTTTTGTGAAATTTCTGTTGCCACAAATGAAAGGTCTCGTCTTTGGCAATGGACTTGTATTCCTTGAACTTCTGCGCGGATTTTCCTTTCAGCTTTCGGACAATATTCGTCAACTCCTCTTCTTCGCATACCAATACGATATGAACATGGTCGTAACAAACATTAAATGCAAGGCAATTCAACAGATCCTCAGTTATTATATCACAAAAAATTTCGGCAATCTTTATCGAGTCTTCATCGTCAAAACATATGGAACGGTCAATATGCATCTCACCGTTTGCCCTGCGCTGCCGCACCTTATAATCGATCATCCGCTGCGAGGTTCGTGTATCGTGGGTAGCAGTGGTAATGTGCCAGGCCTTCTTTTTCTTTTCCTTAAAAATATCCGGAAATTCTTTCTGCCAGTTAAACGCTTTAGCACCGGCAACAGAAGGATCATCAATGAGGGAGTTACCGCATTTGATATTGTTATTCAATGAAGTGAGTTTACGGCCACGTTGTGCAGTACGCAGCCACAAGGATAAACGGGCGATTTCGACACTCTCTTCGTTGATGTCCACACCGAAAATATTCCTTTCGAGGATATGATTTTCAACATCAGGGAAAACGAACGAACTTCCAAGCAACTGTGCCTGCAGTTCGTCAATGTATTGATGCTCTTCAATTAAAAACTCCAATGCCTGGTTCAGAAAAGCGCCGCTGCCACATGCAGGGTCACATATTGTAATGTTTAACAGCCATTCGCGGTATGCTTTTAATCGGTCGTCAAGTTCATGGAGTGTTGCTTTTTTGCGTTTACGGCGGTCTTTGGCATATTCTTCATCAATAATGCCGAGTTCTGCCTTTTTTTCTTTGCACAATTTGCCGAGGGTGTTTTCGACAATGTATTTGGTTATATACCGGGGAGTATAGAAAATACCGTCTTTCTTGCGTTTGCTTTTACTTCTATCCGCTTCATGCCCTTCAATCTGTGCTTTTACATTTTCAACTTCGTTCAAACTATTTTCAAAAATATGCCCCAAAATATTGACATCAACCTCACTCTGGAAGTCGTATGTTGAAAGTTTCTTGGTGTGCTTTTGCAATACTTCATCATCAATGCTGATGGTATCGAGAATTTCATCGGGTAAAAACAAACCCCCGTTGAAAGCAAAAATATCATCATTGTCGGTTTTCCCCTTCCTGCCAGTATTGATATAACCAAAAAACTGCCTGAAAATGTCATAAAGCGGTTTGTAAGCATCTTCTTCTTTGAGCACCTGCCAGCGTTCGACCATACGGATAATAGAATTAGGGGGCAGCAAACCGCTGTCTTCGGCAAAGTATATGAACAGAAAGCGATCGAGGAGTTTCTGAGTTTTCTTAAATAAAGTCAATTGATCTGCATGAGGATTTTTCAGTACCATGTTTTGCCAAAGGTCTGTTCGGAAATTTGCGTAGTCCTTATAGAGGTATTTGGTGATATTCTCTTCTTCAAGTAGGCTTTCTTCCTTGATCGAAGCCGGAATACCCATTAAAAGACAATCGGCGGCAAGGCATAACCAAAGAAGCTGAAACTCGTTTTCTGTCAGTGTAAAAAGATTAAATTCAAGTTGATCAACAGAATTATGAATATAGAACCGGATTTTTTCAAAGTTCGAGGTAATTACATAGATACAGTCCGTTTGGTTGTTCTTGTAATTAAAGGCCTGTTGGTTGATATTATCCAAATGCCGGGTGTCGGTTCCTTTAAGTTCGATAACAGCAATAGCTTTGCCAAGTGATAAAATTGCACCATCGGCTTTTTTGGAACCGGTAAGGTTCTTAAATTCAGTGGTGAGATTGAAATTCGGTTCGGGGTTGATAGTATAACCAAAGATGTTTACAAACAATTCCCGAAGGAAGCCCTCCTGAAATTGTTCTTCTTTGGCATTGCGGATGTTGTTCTGGATTTCGGGATTATGAAAATATGCAGTGAATTTTTTATAGGCAGACTGAACAAGACCAGCATTAAGGGTTTTGAGGTATCTGTTGATGACAGCGTTCTGAAAAAATGACATAATTATGCATATAATAATGCATAAAAATATAAATTATTTGTCAGATAGGAGAAAAAAGAAAGAGATTTTATCAGAACAAAAGTATATATTGAAATTCTTATTATTAAATTAATAATCAAAATATTAATCACTTTTTCTTGTTCATCACAGCAGCCACAGCAAGTATTATCCCTAAAACGATACCCAGTATGGCTGCAAAAAGCACCTGGAAATGTGCAGGCAGCAGGAACGTAATGGTGTGTGCCGGAAACCAGAAAAGAGGTATGGTTTTTTTGTAAACGAAGTTCCATTGAACGTCCCAGTTAATACCCGAAAATATTTTTGCAAAAGGTATGGGCGTAACAAGCGACTTTAAACTCCCGTGGTTCATGGCAATATGAGTATCTGTGATCTTGTGAAAGGTCATCATCACCGGGGCATAAGCCATATTAAGACAGACACTGATACAGAAGGCCGATAATAATTTCAATCCGCTGAAGGAACCTTTCATGGCATCTAAAGCGCCCTCTGCACCAAAATATTTTTCAAGACAAACCGGTGTCCCGGTAGAGAATATTTTAAATGCTATGGCAATGGTGGCTCCCAGCAAAGCCCATACTACGGCCCGTGGAATAATACCGAAACCTTTCTCAAAATACCTCCCGGTCTTGATACGCAGCCCTATAAGCTCGCCTGTGGTGGCCAGGATGCTGAATTTAAGCATAGCCAGCAGAATGGGCTGTGCCGTATTTGCTTCAATATAAAATTTATACAAGGCAGGAAAAACAACAAATGGCAGAAACAGGGCTGCCAGGAACAAAATCATGTACAGGTCTTTGATTTTCATATTTTTATTGAACTAAAATAATAATAAATTCATGCAAATAACTATTTATGACCGCGGGTGATA
This sequence comes from Bacteroidales bacterium, assembly GCA_035389045.1. Lineage (GTDB taxonomy): Bacteria > Bacteroidota > Bacteroidia > Bacteroidales > CAIWKO01 > CAIWKO01. Next base: position 20,635 of record DAOORA010000012.1, read on the forward strand.
CTGAATAATGGCATCCCGCAGGAACTCCCTGTCCAGATGCGTATATATCTCAGTGGTGGTAATGGATTCATGTCCCAGCATATCCTGCACAGCCCTCAGGTCGGCGCCTCCTTCGATCAGATGGGTGGCAAATGAATGACGGAATGTGTGAGGACCAATTCTTTTTTTCAGGCCGATCTTTTCAGCCAGCCCCTTGATGATCAGAAAGATCATCTGTCGGCTCAGCCGGGTACCCCGGCTGTTCAAAAACAGAATATCTGCATTGCCTTTTTTAATTTCAACATGAACACGCACTTTCTCTATATATATACGGATCTGTTTCATGGCAACCTTTCCTATCGGCGCCAGCCGTTCTTTATTGCCTTTACCGATGACACGAACAAAACCATCATTGAAGTATATATCAGAAATTTTCAGGTTCACCAGTTCAGAAACACGTAATCCGCATCCATAAAGGGTTTCCAGTATTGCCTTATTCCTTTCGCCTTGCGGGAGGCTCAGGTCAATGGCATCTATCAGGACATCTATTTCCTGAATACTCAGAATATCAGGCAGTTTTCTGGTTATTCTTGGTGATTCAAGTAATTCGGCAGGGTCATTTTTGACAATGTTCTCAATGATAAGGTATTTGTAAAATGCACGCAATCCGGATATCACTCTTGCCTGGGTATACGGGCTCATGCCAAGTTCGCTGACCCATTTTACAAAATCCTGAACATGTTTCAGCTCAACCTGTCCGGGGCTCAACGATTGTCCGGTATAATCAAGGTACTGAACAAATTTTTCCACATCATGCAGGTATGCAGCGATTGAATTTCCGGAAAGTGATTTTTCAAGCAGCAGGAACGAACGAAAACCTTTGGTATAATTGTTCCAGTTCACGAAAACTATTTTATCAATTGCAGAACCCCGGACAGCAAATCACAGAAAAGTGTTTTTACGATATACGTCTATGTTATCTAAGGCCCTTATTATATTTACAATTACAATATTCTTAACTGATCATAAAGATTACCAACCACTTGCAAGAACGTCAACAATATGCATCGTATTTATGGGCAGTTTGTGCTTTGAGATATATCCCTGCAGGTGCATCAGGCAGGAAGCCTCGGTGGACACAATGTAATTTGCCCCGCTGTCGATGGCATTCTGAACTTTCTGTTCGCCCATAGCAGTGGATATTGGTTCAAACTTCACAGAAAACGTACCGCCAAAACCGCAGCATACATCGTTATCTTTCATCTCGACAAGATCAAGCCCTCTGACATGGCTAAGCAATTTACGGGGCTGATTTTTTATGCCATACTCCCGCAAAGCGGCACAGGCGTCATGATAGGTGATCACATTGTTGAATTCAGCTCCCAGGTCATCCACATTCAAAACCGTGACTAAGAAGTCCGTAAACTCAAAGATATTTTTCTGCAATTGCTTGCATTGATTGTGTAATGAAGTATTATTGAACAGTTCTGAATAATAATTCCTTACCATCCCTACACATGAGGCCGATGGAGCAACCACATACCGGTTGTTGGAAAAATCATGTATGAACTTCTCTCCCATCCTGCGTGCATCTTCCCAGAAACCGCTGTTGAAAGCCATCTGTCCGCAGCAGGTCTGCTCTGTATTATAGTCAACGCCAATGCCGAGTTTCTCAAATATCTTCACCATGTTCATGCCCACCTGTGGATACACCTGATCGACAAAACACGGAACAAATAAATCAACTATCATTGAATTTTTCTTTACGGAAAGCAAATGTAGAAATAAATTTTGTTTTTTAGTACTTTTGATAAATTATTCAAATGAAATATAACCGGAAAATTTCAAATCCATATGTCAGGAAAAAACATTATATTTTCTTCTAATGTTTTATTGCCTGCTGGATGGAGGTTTTTTGGAATTGAAATCTTGATCAGATGGCTCAGCGCTATTTTATAAAACTTGCTTTCGACGGGAGTCACTACCATGGCTGGCAGCAACAGCCTAATGCCTTAAGCATCGAGCACATGGTTGGGGAGGCAGTGTGTACTATCCTGAGGCACAATGTAAGTGTTACCGGATGCGGACGCACCGATACCGGTGTCCATGCCAGGGAATTTTACGCTCACTTTGACACAGAACCCATTATTGAAAATGAAGAGAATACGGTATATAAACTCAACGGGGTGCTGCCGGACGACATCGCCATACAACGGCTGATCAAAGTTAAACCGGATGCCCACGCACGTTTTTCTGCCCTAAGAAGAACTTATCAATATTTCATAAATGCAAACCGGAGCCCTTTCGATAACAAATATTCTTACTTTTACTATAAGAACCTCGATATTGCACTGATGAATGAAACCTGCCTTATTCTAAAATCGTTCAGGAACTTTTCATGCTTCGCCAAATCGCATACCCAGGTTAAAAACTTCCTGTGTACCATACATGAAGCAACATGGGTAAATGAAGACGGGCGGCATATTTTCACCATCACGGCCAACCGCTTTCTCAGAAATATGGTGAGGGCCATAGTGGGCACAATGCTCGATGTGGGAACACATAAAATCAGTCCTGAGGATTTCAGGACGATCATCGAAAAAGGTACACGCTCGGATGCAGGAATGTCGGTTCCTGCAAAGGGGCTGTTTTTAACGGCGGTAGAATACCCCGAAGATATATTTTATAAAAATAATATATAGATTTAGATAACCAATTATAAATAAACCGTTTATGATTAAATACCATTCCAAAACCAAAATCGTAGCGACCATTGGCCCTGCATCAGCATCAAAAAGTATCTTAAAACGAATGATCAATGAAGGAGTGGATGTTTTCAGGATAAACTTCTCTCATTCCACCCAAAAGGAATTTGCAACGCTGACTTCCCTTATCAAAGAACTGAATGTTGAAACAGGCAGTCATGTTGCCGTGCTGGCCGATCTGCAAGGCCCCAAATTAAGAATTGGCGTGATAGAAAATAACAAGGCCGATTTGAAAACCGGCGACATGCTGAGCCTGGTCACTAAAAAATGCACCGGCACCAGGCAGCAGGTATATATGAGTTATCAAAACTTCCCTAAAGATGTAAGTGTCGGAGAATCAATACTTATTGATGACGGAAAGATTAAACTCGAGGTTGTAGATACCAATAAAAAAGACACAGTCAAGACAAAGGTTGTCTTTGGCGGAACGCTTTCATCTCATAAAGGGGTAAACCTGCCGGATACCAGCATATCATTGCCTTGCCTTACGAAAGAAGATATTTCCAATGCCGTGTTTGCACTGAAGCACGGCGCCGACTGGATTGCATTATCATTTGTCAGGAAAGCTGATGATGTAACGGAGCTAAAAGAACTTATCAGGAAATATAAAGGGCATGCGGGAGTCATTGCAAAAATTGAAAAACCTGAAGCGCTGAAAGAGATTGACCAGATCATTGCATTTGCCGACGGCTTGATGGTTGCACGCGGAGATATGGGTGTAGAAATGCCTTTTGATGAAGTTCCGCTGATTCAAAAACATATTATCGAAAAATGTATCCGTCATGCTAAACCGGTGATTGTTGCCACTCAGATGATGGAAAGCATGATAACTAATTTCTCTCCTACACGTGCCGAAGCTACCGATGTAGCCAATGCCGTGCTCGATGGCGCTGATGCGCTCATGCTCAGCGGTGAAACATCGATTGGTAAGTTTCCGGTCGAAACCATCATAAACATGCAGAAAATTATTCAATATACCGAAACACATGGAGCGCCCTACAGCAAAATAAATGCTCCCAATGAATCATCGCCTGATTATCTTGCCGATTCGGTCTGTTACAATGCCTCCGCACTGGCCAAACAGATCAATGCAAAAGCTATTGTTACGTTTACACACTCAGGCTATACAGCCAGGCAGATATCAGCCAACCGGCCGGTAACCGATATTTTTGTGTTTACCAATATTGAAAGGCTGATACGTTATCTCTCACTTATGTGGGGCGTGAAAGTATTTTACCTGAAATCGTACGAAAAAATGGAAGAGTCTATCGGGGAATCCATATCCATCCTCAGAACCAAGAAATTATTACGCCGCGGCGACCGGGTTATCCATGTAGGCAGTTCCCCACTGAACGAACACGGAAAAACAAATATTTTAAAAGTCAGTCTTGTATGAGGCCGTGATATACTTTTTATTCACAGTCACTGCTGATACTTAAAACATAATTGTTGATTACGTCCAACTGGCTGGCTGTTTGACTGCCGGCAAATCCCGAAATATTTTCATAGGAAATTTTCGCCCTGTATTCTTTTAAATATATCCGGGCCAGCGGCAGGTACGACCAGTGCCACTTCTCTTCCTCGTAGCCGTTTTTACGTTTTTCACCTTTGGCGCTGAAAGGCTGGCAGAAGCCATAGGTGCTGGCATTATTGCGAAGCCAGTCATAGACTTTTTTCCCGGCAGCCGTTTCAAAATATCCGGGGTCAATACTGTTAAGGTCAACATCGGTACCCCAGTGATGGCGCGATGTACCAGGCATGGAGCTGTATTTCAGAATTATCCCTGCACGTTCTGCAGGGTCTTTCACGGCTTGTGCAAGGTTTTTCCCTTCCACCGTCCGTCCGCCATTCCATTTTTGTTCCCATATTGATTTCTGATACCTGAAATTCCTGGTCCCTGAAACAATTTTCAGCGCTACTCCATCGTTTTTCGCAGCATAAAACATTTTGATAAATGCTTTATATGTTTCTTTCTTTATAAAAATGCCGGAACGGCTGGCATATTCCGGATCACATTCCGTAAACGAACTGTCTTTCACCGGGTCAAATTTACCCGTCAGGAATTCGACACTAACTGTACTATCCGTTTTTCCGGCTCCGGCTCCGGGTTTTTCTTTTATGGTATCGTCCACGATACTAATGTTGCTGGCTGAAGAATTAATATCTTTCTTGCTTTTATGAATAAAAAAATAATACGTGCACAACAACAACAGGCTTATCGCAATGAAAATACCGCTCCCCTTAAATACGTTCATTCCGGAATTAATGGTCATCATTTAGAAAATGTATTACGTCGGACACAATATCCTCCGCGTTAAGTCCGAATTTTTTCAGGAGTTCTTCCGGTTTTCCGGATTCGCCAAAAGTATCCTTTACTCCGATGATTTTCATTTTTACCGGATAGTTTTGAGACACCACTTCGGCCACGGCGCTGCCCAGACCGCCATTGATCTGATGCTCTTCAACGGTGACTATTCTATGGGTGTCACGGGCAGCTTTAATGATGATCCGGCTATCAAGCGGTTTGATGGTATGAATGTTTATGACTCGGGCGCTGATGCCGCTCTTTCCCAGCAGATATGAAGCCTGCAATGCCTCCCACACCATATGTCCTGTGGCAATAAGACAAACGTCTTTGCCTTCTTTGAGCAGTTGCCCTTTTCCTATATCCGTTTCCATATTTCCGTCCATAAAATCCGGTACGGCTTCACGTCCAAAACGAATATAAACCGGACCTTTCAGCTGCTCCACTGCCATTCGGGTAAGCAGCCTTGCCTGGGTGGCATCACAGGGTGAAAGCACCGTCATATTCGGAAGCGCACGCATGACAGCGATATCCTCCAATGCCTGATGGGTGGCGCCGTCGGGGCCTACCGAGATCCCGGCATGAGCGCCCCCGATGATCACATGCAGATTATTATAACAAACAGAGACCCTGATCTGGTCTGACGAACGCAAAGAAGCAAAAACGCCATAGGTCGAAAATACAGGTATTTTTCCACTTAAAGCAAGGCCGGCAGCAACTCCTGCACAATTTTGTTCGGCTATCCCTAATGAAAAAAACCGCCCGGGAAATTCCTTTGCAAACAGGTCCAGTCCTACCGAAGCCGTGATATCAGCGCCAAGAACCATTAGTTCGGGATGCAGCCTTCCGGCATCAAGTACGCCCTCTCCAAAGCCTGTCTTAGTGGGTTTACTGCCCCTGTTAACATAGTGCATCATAATTAGGATCTTTAAACAAGCATTGCTATAAACCGCTGAGCTTCTTCTTTCGATGGGGCTTTTCCATGCCAGCGGTAATCGTTTTCAACCGTACTCACCCCTTTGCCCATCAAGGTATGCGCCAGGATTATTTTTGGTTTAAAGTTCAACTCCTGAGTGGTATCAAATGCAGATAATATCTCTTCATGATTGTTACCGTTGCATTCGCAAACCTGCCAGCCAAAACTTCTCCACTTATCCCCAAGTGGTTCTAATTCCATAACATCGGATGTTTTTCCGTCGATCTGAAGTTTGTTGCGGTCAACGATGACACAAATATTATCCAGCTTATGATGTGCAGCGCTCATGGCGGCTTCCCAAACCGAACCTTCCTGCAACTCGCCATCGCCCATAACACAGTATATCCTGTGGTTTTCATTGTTATACCTGGCGGCGATCGCCATACCCGCAGATACCGACAAGCCCTGCCCCAGCGAACCGGCCGACAGTTCAATACCCGGTAACCCGTGATCTCTGCCCGGGTGACCCTGCAGACGTGAACCCAGCTTGCGCAAGGTCATTAATTCTTCTTTCGGAAAATATCCGGCATGAGCCAGGGCAGCATAAAGCACAGGCGCTACATGACCGATAGACAAGACCAGACGATCACGTTTCGGCCACGACGGATCCTGTGGGTTGTGATTCATAACTGCAAAATACAGGCAGGTAAACACATCGGCCAGACCCAGGGAAGCCCCTGTATGCCCCGAACCTGCTTCAGCAAGGCTCAGCAAAATATCTTTCCGGATATTGAACGATATTTTTTTCAGTTCTTCAATATCACGTATATGCTTGATTATCATTATCGGTTATTCTTTTTCAGCTTCGTCCTTTTTGATGACAACTATGGTAAAATCATTAACCATTGCTGCCAGCGCTCCCACGGCTGCCAGCACCGGGAGCAAAGCAGCGCCGACAAATCCAATGGTCAGGGGTATCTCCATGAAAACCCGCTCTTTATCATCTTTAATAATGATGCGGCGGATATTTCCTTCATGGATCAACTGCTTTATTATTTCAAGGAGCTTCTCCCCTTTTACTTTAAACTCAGATCTGTTTTCTTCCATCGTTATTGATATCTATGAATGTGCAGCTACTTCAATTTATTTTTGATTTAAAAAGGTAAACGGTCCCGGAATGAAAATACCATTTAAACCAGGAAAAAATACTTTGTCCTAACTACATTATCTCAAAAGAGAAACCGTTCCGTTGAAGTTGATCTCTTTGCCGTCTTTTCCTTTGGCAGTATATATATAATAATATATGCCATCGGCTTCCTTTTGCCCGTTCTGATTATTACCATCCCATTCACCTCCGACCTCGGTCCATGAATAGATTTTTTTACCCCAGCGGTTATATATTATCATCTCTTCAGACTCCAGGGCTTTGGATTCCACCCTGAATGTTTCATTTATGCCATCACCGTTAGGTGTAAAAATATTTGGAATTTTTACTGAAGGAATGAACAAATGAAGATATAATGAGTCAACGCAAAAATCCGGTGCACCGGAAGTTACCACCAGCAGTACGAGGTACTCCCCACCTGTGGCATATTGATGAACCGGATTGGCAACGGTAGCAGTCGCGCCATCGCCAAAATCCCAGAAATAATCCACCGCGCCGTTTCCGGTAAAATAAAATGATATGGTAGTCTGAAACAGTGCTGTATTTGAATCTATTACAGCTGCTGCAAAAAGCGGTGAATTAGTCATAAGGGTTGCTGATCCGGAAATTGCACAATCATTGGTATCGGTAACCGTCACTGTATAGTATCCTGCACAGAGATTCGTCAGATCAGGAGTATGCAGAGCAGAACCCGTCCAATTATAGTTATAGGGCGGAATACCACCGGTAACAGTGACATTAACCGAACCATCACAGCTGTTCAGGCAGCCTTCATCTTCGGATATGATACTAATATCTAATGCATAAGGTTGAAAAATCTGAACCGTATCCTCAATAATACAACCGACATTATCGGTTATCGTAACATAATATGTACCAACCGGAAGGTTGATGGCCGTCTGTGTTGTCTGAGGCGGTGAGGTACTCCATTGATATGAATAGGGTGTCGATCCGCTGACCGGGTAAACAGCTGCAGTTCCGTTGCTCTCGCCAAAACATATCACATCGGTATATATGGTCGTATCGTTGCTGAGGTTACTTACAAGAACAGTTTGTACCGTTTGTGTAGAGATACAGTTGTTTTCATTGATAGTGAGCGAAATATCATAATTTCCCGATGCCGGCCAGGTCACAATATGAGGTCCCTGCCCTGTGCCCGGGATAGCAGTGCCGCCTGAAAAATTCCATAAATAACTTGCACCTGCCGACGCATTACCCGTATAAACCACAGTAGCTGAATTATTGATACAGTTGGGCGCCGAGACAGTAAAATCTGAAGTCGGAATAGGGTTGACATGCACTGTAACAACATCCGTGGTAGTGCCAGGGCAGTTAGGGTTACCTCCGGTACCGGTAAGGGTATAGGTAGTGGTGACTGTAGGTGAAACTACAGGGTTCGCAATAGTTGAATCGGCCATACCTGCACCGGGCGACCATGAATAGGTCGTAGCCCCGCTGCCGTTGAGCGTGGCGCTCTGTCCTTCACAAATGGTAGCGTCTGTGCCTGCATCCATGGTGAAAATCCCAGAGGCTGCTGCGATGATATAATCGCAGACACATCCTGCATTACCGTCAATCATCAGATAATAGGTCTGCCCCACGGTAAGCCCTGTGGCTGTAATGGTACCACTGACAACAGAGGCAGGATTCCAGCAATTTGAAACCGAAGTAAAATTATAGCAGTCTGTGGTGGAATAAACTTCCATCTGTATTCCATAGGGAGTGGAACAGTTGGACACATATACGAACAATATCGAGGTGGTGGAATCAGCTACAAAAGAAAGCCAGGAATTATTTTCAATAGAACCGCAGAAAACATTCCCCAGCGGAGTATTATCCTCATCGGCCGGGTTGGTTGGACTGACAGTAGCAGTATAAGATGCGCTGGTATTACCGCAATATCCGTTCAGGTTACAAATAGGCACGGCAGTAGAACAATAATCACCGGCAATGGGGTTTGAAGCACAGGCTGGCGGTTGTGGAATAGAATGTACACAAAGCCCAAAAGTACCATAAGTTCCTCCACCGTACTCCCAGAACCTGATCAATACCGTGGCTCCGGGGGTAAGGTCCGTTCGGGTGATCGTGGGCATACTACCAGTACCGTCATTGTCATCACACTCGATCAGTGTCAGCGAATTACAGGTGCCGTAATAAATGGCCATAGCTCCGTTCGTAATCACCCCGGGATAGGTATCGAAAACCATAGCTCCGCTGGCAGGCACGGTTACTTTGAACCACACATCAGCAGCAGACGTCGTATAACTGCCACACGCAGGCAAAGGTGTTTCACTGGAATACGTAGCCCCTGTATTGGTATAAGTGACATAACTACAATAGGTACCCACCGGTATGGCCTGCGCATTGGCACAATCATCATTTGCGGGTTGCGCAAAGACCGCACAGGCAAAAAACAATAAAAACGAAAACATTATTATTAACTTGCCCCATGCATGAGTTCTAAAAAAAATAATTTTATTCATCTTATATATGATATAATTAAGTTTTTAATTAGTTTCCTTTTTTTCAATAAGTTCAGCATCAATAAAATAACCTGTATCTTTCCAGGTCGACCTGATGTGCTCTATAATTTTGTCTATTTTATTATTGTTCAAATCATTTACCACTATTTTACAAAAACCACCATTAAAATCAGTATATGCAGATAACACAAGGCCGGATTGAATCAGGGTCTTATCAATGACCAAGGCATCTTCGGCTTTTTCCATTCCGGTGATTTTGAAAAGTATCGTAATGGCATCACCATTACAATTAAAATAATTATTTGTGTTCTGTGTGTTGTATGAAAAAAACATATTGTTCCCCACACTAAAAAACAGAGAAAACATAACGACCGCAATACTCAGGTTTATTTTTCGCATCATAATATATAAAATTTTATCTGACTAATGTCACTATACCTTTCAATTTAAATTCTTTCCCATTCAGGTTACGATAGAGAATAATATAGACATACACGCCTAACTCACTTTTTTTACCGTTTGATAATCCATCCCAGCCTTCTTCAAGGTCTTTTGTAAAAAACTGCTCTTTTCCCCACCGGTCAAAGATATAAAATTTATAATTCGTTTTATCTATACCAGTGATAACAGGTTTGAAAATTTCATTAAGTCCATCTTTATCAGGTGTAAATGCATTAGGAACAAAGATAACCGTTTGCGGGATGATCATCACCGGTTTTTCGACGGTATCAGAGCAAAAATGGTTGCTGTATGCAATCAGCTGTACGCGATATTTACCGGTATCTGTAAACATATGTACCGGATTTTGCAATGAGGAATAATTTTCCGAAAAAGAAGCCGGATCGTTAAAATTCCAGTACCAGGAATTGGCCCCAAAAGAAAGGTCATAGAAATCAATTTTTGTATTATCGGAATATGCCATGACCGGATTAGCATAAAAATCAGCTACCGGTTTCAGTAGTGCGCTGACCGTATCGGTTGCGGTAACCAGGCAACCGTCCGAAGTATGGGCAGTAAGGTAAACAGTGTATGTTCCCCGGTTGTGATATAAATGTCCTGGATTGGTTGCCGCTGACGTATTATCGGGAGAAGAAAGATCGCCGAAATTCCAGGACAACGTATTGGTATCAATAACTGAACCTGCAGGTAAATAACTGAATGAGACAAAGAGCGGACTGCAGCCCTCAGCAGGCAGAGGCACAACAGACAATACCGGGACGCTGTAAATACCAACGGCTACCGTGGTTGACCCGCTGCATCCATCAGGATTGCTGCCGTTGACAGTGTATATAGTGGTGCTGCCGGGCGATGCCAGCACATTAGCCCCTGAATTTGCAGATAACCCTGAATCAGGCTGCCAGCTATAGTTGAACGCGCCGCCGGCAGTAAGCAAAACATTGCTCCCTTCACAGATGAAGGGATTATTGGGTGTAACGGTAATTGTTAAGCCCGAAGTAACGACGATCTGCGTAGTGCCGCTATTACTGCACCCGGTGACAGGATGAGTAAAATCATAGGTGATGGTATGTGTGCCGATGCCAGCAGCGGCAGGGTCGAAACTATTACCGGTAATTCCTGGGCCGCTGTATGTGCCGCCTGCAGGAGATGCCTGAGACAGGGTCAATACCGGTGAAGTGACACACAACTGCGGCATAGTAACGAACGAAATCTGCGGTGTCGGATTCACGTTGATCATATATGAGGACGCTATGCCGGTACAGTTATTTGCAGAAGGAGTAACTGCGATCGTTGAGGTCTGAACAACATTACCTGTGTTGACAGCTGTAAATGATGAAATATCTCCTGTTCCGCCGGCAGACAAACCTATCGTCGTATTTGAACTGGTCCAGGAAAAAGTTGCACCGGAAACGGGACTGGTAAATGAGGTTCCAGGTACTACATCTCCGTTACAGATACTGATATTGGAAGGGACTATCACAGAAGGTGTAGGATTTACAGTTATTGTAAATGAGGATGACGTCCCCGGGCAGTTGTTCACAGTAGGTACAACTGCAATGGTTGCGGTTATCGGCACTGCACCGTTGTTGGCGGCTGTATAAGAACCTATGTTCCCTGTGCCGCTGGCTGCTAACCCAATAGCATTATTGGAATTTGTCCAGGCAAAAGTACCGCCGGCAGGAGTGCTTACAAAGTTGGTACCCGGTATGGATCCTCCGTTACAAATGGTGATGTTGGATGGGACAGAAACTGTCGGAACAGGATTTACCGTGATGGTATAAGAAGAAGGGGTGCCCGGGCAACTGTTCACAGTAGCTGAAACGGTGATGGTTGCCGTTATCGGAGCGTTCGTAGTGTTTACAGCGGTAAAGGCTGTAATATTTCCGGTACCGCTGACTCCGAGGCCTATTGCTGTATTGGAATTTGTCCAGGCAAAAATACCGCCCGCCGGGCTGCTGCTAAAGCTGGTAGCAGGAACAGAGCCGCTGCTGCAAACGTTAATATTAGCAGGAACGGAAACGACCGGTGTCGGATTAACCGTGATCGTATACGTGGAAGGGGTGCCAGTACAACCATTCACAGTCGGAATAACTGAAATGGTGGCGGTAACCGGTGAATTGCTCTGATTCGCTGCTGTAAATCCCGGGATATTCCCTGTGCCACTGGCTACAAGGCCTATGGCAGTGTTTGAATTGGTCCAGGCAAAAGAGCCCCCTGCCGGACTGCTGATGAAGTTTGTTGCTGCAACCGGGCTGTTTTTACATACGGTGATGTTGGCCGGAACACTAACCGTGGGTACAGGGCTCACTGTAATGGTAAAAGAAGATGAAATACCCGTACAGTTGTTTGCGACAGGCACCACGGTTATGGTAGCCGTGATTGGGTTATTCCCGGTGTTTGTAGCTGTAAACGATGGAATATTCCCTGTACCATTGGCTCCTAATCCGATGGCGGTATTTGAATTTGTCCAGGAAAAAGTTCCCCCGGCAGGCATACTGGTGAAATTTACGGTCGGTACTGTTCCGTTGGTGCAAACCGTAATATTAGCCGGAACGTTTACTGAAGGAACAGGATTTACGGTAATGGTATAAGCAGAAGATGTTCCCTGACAGGTGTTCACCGTAGGAGTAACAGTTATGGTGGCAGATATCGGAGTTGTACCCGTATTAGAAGCAATAAATGATGCAATATTACCTGTACCTCCGGAAGTCAACCCGACTGCGGTATTTGAATTGGTCCATGCAAAAGAACCTCCTGACGGAGTACTGGCAAAGTTGGTGGCAGCAATAGTAGCATTATGACAAACGGTCACATTGGAAGGAACCGTGACAGTGGGTGTCGGGTTTACGGTCACTGTTGCTGTGAATGTGGCGCCTGTGCAGGAGGCAGTATGTGGGCCGACCGTGTAAGTCACGTTTACGGGAGCATTGGTAGTATTGGTCAATGTACCGCTTACTGATGCCGCATTAGTGCCTGCCGTAGCGCCAGTAATTCCCGTAACCACAGGAGCCGTCCAGTTATAAACCGTACCTGAAGGGACAACGCCATTGACGCCATTTACCGGACTGAGATTAAAGGTTCCTCCGCTACAAATGGTAGCGGACATATTGGTGACAGCGGGTAATGGGTTGACTGTTACTGTAAGGGTATACGGAGCGCCCTGACATGTTCCTGTTACAGGGGTCACGGTATAGACGACATTAATGGGTGCATTGGTGGTGTTGGTGAGGGTTCCGCTGATAGAAGCGGCATTAGTGCCGGATATAGCGCCTGTAATCCCGGCAACAACAGGAGCCGGCCAGCTATATGTTGTACCTGCCGGAACAACCCCATTGGTTCCGTTGACCGGAGTGGATGTAAAGCCTGCTCCGCTGCATGCCGTAAGGGACATATTATTAATCTGGGGTTGCGGATTGACGGTAACCGTGACAGAGTTTGTCGTGGTGCAACCCGGATTTACGCCTGTAACGGTATATGTTGTTGTCATTGTGGGCGAAGCCGCAACTGCAGAGCCTGTGGTTTGATTTAATCCGGCAGCCGGAGCCCAGCTATAAGTGGTAGAACCTGAAGCAGTAAGCCCGACAGAACCTCCGGCACAAATGACCGGGTTGACCGGAGCGATGCTAACACTTCCGCTGGCCTTGGAAACGGTAATGTGGTCATCAACCGTGACGGTAGCCCCAAAACAGGTACTGTAGTTTGCCTGGGCAGTGTATGTGGTAGTTCCGGTAGGACAAACATAAATGGTGTTGCCTGAACCAATCTGAGAGGAACCTTCATACCAAGTGATACCAACAAAGGAAGAGCCAATGGGGGTAAAACGCCAGGCTTCGTTCTGTGCAGTCCAGACAGAGGTGTTGCGTCCCGGCGGGGTAAGCCCCAACGTTCCGGTTGCATTCTGGATCCCAATCAATGCATTTCCATCATTCCATAATGTACAGACAGGCTTGTCCTGAACATAGACCTCAATAATATTTGATGTTTCATATAATACGATCTGATGGGTTGCAATATAGCTGTTACAATCAGTTAGAAACAAAGGTATCTGATACCAGCTGACCACAAAGGTCCTGCAGGGATATGTTCCCAGAATGGCATAGTACATCAATCCTGAAACGGCCGGATCGATATCATGATAAACGCCAAAAATAGCATTGGGAATAAGGGAAAAGGAAGGACAGGTTGCAGAAAACTGCCAGGGGCAGTAACCATTGGCAGGGGTCAGATCAAAAGAAACCACGCCATTGGAGCCGGCAATAATCTCATTGTAGTTTACGCCATAAAAACAAAATGTGAACGGCAGGGTGATCACACTGCTCCAGCGGTCGTCAATGTTGACCAGAATCGGGTTTCCAATATTATAAGGATACGGAGGCGCATAAGGAATCGAGGAAACACTATAATTGCTTGTTTCACCGCTCGTCTGAACGGCAACCGCATCAATATTTGTACAGGGCTGATTACAGGGCAACGTAAAATCATTCCCTCCGTTGGTAGTTATTGTAACATTGACACACCCGGGTTGCCCCCATACACGAATATTCAGAAACAACACTACAAACAATGATATATATAAATACTTTTTACTCATCAACATTCTGTAAAATCAATAAAATCAATAATTTAAATTAATCAGCCTATAAATATGAAATGGTTTTTGTATGCATATTAAATAACTTGTTGTTAAGAATGAACATAACATATGGTTAACTTCTATATCCAAAAACGTCAAATAAGCTCCCCTGTCATTATTTATCGGACCAATGTAACAATCCCTTTTAGTTTAAATTCCTTGCCGGTGTAATTGCTGTATTTTACCAGGTAAACATAGACGCCGGATTCACTCTCCTTATCGTTTACATAGCCATCCCAGCCGGTATCCACATCATCGGTAAAAAACTGCTCCTTACCCCAGCGGTCAAAGATATAGAATTTATAGCTTTTTTCATCTATACCGGATATCACCGGTTTAAATATTTCATTGTAGCCATCATGGTCGGGTGTAAAAGCATTTGGAATGAAAATGATGGTTTGCGGCAGAATTGTCACCGGTTTTTCTATGGTATCGGAGCAATTATGACTGCTTGTAACTATGAGTTGAACCACATAGGTGCCTGAATCCGTAAATACGTGAATCGGGTTTTGCTCATCCGCATAATTATCACTTTCTGCATCAGGATCGTCAAAATTCCACAACCAGAAATTCGCTCCCATAGAAAGGTCATAAAAATATATTGTCGGATTATCTGTATATGCCACCAGCGGATTATAATAAAAATCAGCAGTCGGCGTGATGTACACCTCTACGGGCTGATAATCAGTGACTTTACAGCCGTTGATATCCTCTGCCGTAAATGATACTATGTAATTTCCTTCATGCTGATAGAGATGAGTAGGAAATTTTTCGGTTGAAACATTGTCATTACTGTAATAATCACCGAAATTCCAATGCCATGTAGAATCGCTGATGAGGTTCTGCGGTGAAAAGTTCATGGTGATTTCCACAGGGTTGCATCCCCAGGGTGGCACTGCCGAGATACTCACCATATTTGTATTATAATAATTAATTGATGATGTCACAGATCCGCTGCAGCCATTGTTGTTTGTGCCGATTACCGTATACACGATGCTTGAGGGCGGTGACGCAATGACAACAGATCCTGATGTTACGTTCAATCCTAAAGGCGGTAGCCATAAATATCCGTCAGCGCCGTTTGCGGTCAGGGTTATATGATCACCGGGACATATATACGCTGAAGACGGGTTTACCCCTATTGTAATCCCTGCATAAATATTGATGACCTGGTCAATGGTATTGGAACATGTGGTAATGGGATCCGTATAGGCATAAGTGATGGTATGCAGTCCGACACCGGCGGCATTGGGATCAAAGGTATTATTGGTCACACCGGGGCCTGAGTAAGTACCCCCTGCAGGTGCGCCCTGAGTCAATGCAAATGCAGGAGAACTGGGACACAATGATGGAAGTGTATCAAAAGTCAGCACGGGCAAAGCATTCACCGTTATCATGTATGATGACGGGGTTCCAATACAATTATTGGCTGAGGGGGTAACTGTGATAGTCGCAGTGATAGCGGTGATCCCTGTGTTGGACGAGGTGAACGACGGCACATCGCCAATACCTCCGGAGCCCAACCCTATAGTAATGTTTGAATTGGCCCAAGCATAGGTGGCGCCTGCTGTCGGACTTGTCAATGTGGTGCCCGGAACCAGTGTTGCAGGACATACCACAATATCAGCCGGAACGTTGACCCCCGGTGTGGGATTTACCGTAATAGTGAATGTGGATGGTGTTCCGATACAACCATTTACAGTTGGTATAACAGAAACAGTTGCTGTCACCGGGGCAGTACCCGTATTGACAGCCGTAAACGGTGCGATATTCCCTGAACCGCTGAAAGACAGTCCTATAGTATTATCCGTATTCGTCCAGGTAAAAGTACCGCCGGCAGGGGTGCTGGTGAAACCGCCGGGAGTAACGGTTCCATTGTTACATACCGTAATGTCAGAAGGTAATATAGCTGTCGGTGTCGGATCCACTGTTATGGTATAGGATGAAGCTGTTCCTACGCAGGTATTTACGGTCGGGGTAACGCTGACCGTGGCGGATATGGGAGTATTACCTGTGTTGGAGGCGGTAAACGACGGAACATTACCCGAACCTGATGCAGCCAAACCAATAACCGTATTGGAATTGGTCCAGGTATACGTACCTCCTGCAGGAATGCTGGAGAAATTGGTTGCCGCAACCGTTCCGGTATTACAAACGGTAATATTGGCGGGAAGCACCACTGCCGGAGAAGGATTAACCGTAATGTTATAGTTGGCTGTTGGCCCGTCACAGCCATTCAGTGTTGGTAAAACAGTGATGGTAGAAGAAATGGGAGCGCTACCGGTGTTCGTTGCCGTGAATGAGGGGATATTCCCTGTACCACTGTTACTTAAGCCAATAGCAGGATTGGAATTGGACCATTGGAATGTACTGCCGGGCGGGTTGCTGGTGAAGGTTGCTGCTGCCACGGTGCCGGTATTACAAACGGTAATATCTGAAGGCACAACAGCAGCCGGTGTGGGTTTTACATTAACGGAAACCGTAGTGGTTGATGTACAATTACCGATAGTACCTGTTACGGTATAGGTAGTATTGGTTGTCGGGCTGACGGTGACATTGTCGCCTGACAAGCTGCCGGGCTGCCAGGAATAGGTTGTTGCACCTCCGGCATGCAGCGCAGAAGTCTGTCCTGAACAAATGTCTGTTGGGGTAGCAGATACGGTCAGCACCGGGTTGGGGTTAACAGTTACAGTAACTGATCCTGCAGCGGAACAGCCCGTTGAGGTGTTTGTTCCGGTCACATAATATGTGGTAGTTGTGGCGGGAGAAACGCTCACTGAAGAACCGGATAAATTCCCGGGCATCCAGGTATAGCTGGCCGCACCGGATGATATGAGGTTCGCTGACTGTCCGGCACAGATATCGGCAGGAGAGGCAGAAGCCGAAACGACAGGCATGGGATTTACAACCACAGGTACAGACACTGATGTTGTGCATGGAATATTACTGATGATGGTAAGATTTACATTGAATGTACCTGCGTTTGGAAATATATGAGAAGGGTTCTGCGTATGAACCACAGGGCTGCCGTCACCAAAATCCCAGGACCAATTTGTTATGGTACCACTTGCTGATGTAGACTGATCTGTAAACTGCGTTGAGGATCCCTGACAGACGGTACTCGAAGTAAAAGTTGCTATATCAGAAACAGGCACTATTGGCGAGAGGCAATCCAACATAATATACGGTTGCGGAGCGCAGCCAAGGTCATGTACCAAAAAAAGCATATGGCCCCAGTTCTGC
This sequence comes from Bacteroidales bacterium, assembly GCA_035389045.1. Classification (GTDB taxonomy): domain Bacteria; phylum Bacteroidota; class Bacteroidia; order Bacteroidales; family CAIWKO01; genus CAIWKO01. The sequence goes on from DAOORA010000012.1 coordinate 38,583, forward strand.
GAGGGAGTAAAAGAAACATTGTGTGTAACCCAGTTATTTATGTGTGCCGCATTATACACATCACCGGAACTCCATAACAATTCGGTCTGATCACATCCGCTGTTGCCTCCCATATTGCCCCAGATCTGCAGTTCAACACATCCGGGTGATATGCCCCCGCCGGTTGAATTGGTAGAAGCCAGGGCAATGGTAAAGTTATACGTTGTACCTGCAACCATAGGACTGCTCAACGTCTGGCTAGCACCTTCGATCCAACTGCCCTGCTGAACCAGCCCGATATAGGTGCTTCCGCACTGGGCCGGCAGTGAAATACCCCAGGAGCCCGGTTGTGTGTCGGGGGTGACGCCCGGCAGACAGATATCCCAATTCGGGGGAGTGACGTGAGGGGCAGGGGAACCTTCGAAAGAAGGATTGAGCACCGTAAGAACGGTACCCCCGCATTGGGCAAAAACCCTTGTAACTGCCGCAATAAAAAATAAAAAAAATAAAAGTTGTTTTTTCATCCTATTTATGGTATAAAATACACTGTCAAAAGCATATAAAAACTTTTGTTCAGGGTACAAGTCAGACTATTTTTATAATTTCTGAAAAACTGATCCAATGTAATAATTACCATATTCAATTTATGGTTTTTCAAGTTTCTAAATTTACAACATTTTTCATAAAAAAATCAATCACAATCATTTATTTTTAAAACCATTTATGTTAATATCTATACATATTTTTTATTTATTTAAATACTTGAATAATAATATGTACCATGGCTACATAAAAATATTTTGTTTCACTGTTTGTTTAATTAACGATATTATACAATAATTAATTTGGTCGGTAAGTAGAAAAGTCTTCAATCATACAGGAATAGAACTGTAAGCAATAAATCCCGTATTGACGAGGATTTCCTTGTTGTATTTCATTGGTTCCCCGTCAATGGTATTTCTGATCTGGCCGTCAGCCAGGCGTAAAATCGCGTTTCCTGCTGCAATATCCCATTCCATGGTCTTTCCGAAACGGGGATATTCGTCAGCAACGCCTTCGGCAAGAGCGCAAAGTTTCAGCGAACTACCTTTCTGCAAGCATTGAAATGATTGTTGGCGGTTATTGATGTACCTGCGTGTTCTTCCGTCTATATGTGACCGGCTGGTCACAAAAGTGTAAGTCTCTGTCCGGGTATAAGGCAGCCTGGTACTTTTCGAAACCAATAACTCCATACCTCCATTTTGGTGAGAATTGACGAATCCGTATGCATCGCTGAGTTTGTATGATCCGGTTTGTTCTTCAGCAAAATATAGAATATCATAAGCCGGCGCATAAATAACTCCCATCACAGGATTGTTATTATGCAACAACGCTATATTCACGGTAAAATCCCTGCCACGTGAGATAAATTCCATTGTTCCGTCTAATGGATCGACAAGCCAGAACAAGTTCCACGTTCTCCGCTCCTCGTAAGGCGGTATCACAGATTCTTCGGAAATTAGCGGAATATTAAATGAAGATAGTGTATCAGTGATGATCTGATTTGCAGCCTTATCGGCATTTGTGACCGGGGTCAAATTCCTTTTTATACGGATACGGATCCTGTCGTGAAAAATCTCCATGATCTTCACACCGGCCTGAACGGCTGCATTAATCGATACTTCTAAAAGTTCTGACCGCATTTTTAATTCAAGGTTACAGATCAATCCATTTCAAAACTGATGAGTGGCAGGCAATCATTAATCAGTCATTGCAGTTTGTGTATCAAATGATTGCAATGAATTGCATTCTTTAAATTCTGCCTTCATTTTAAAATATATAATTTCCCCGCCGGTAATTATAATACTAAATGCCAGGGGGCTTGCTGCTTTAGGCCGTTTATTGATTTCTATGGTTAAAATCTCACAAATTACAGGATTTACAATGTTAATAAATTTTATTTCATCAGCCGTTTCCAGCATGATCTTTTTTTCCAGACAGACTTCCAGTGTTTCACGGATCATCTGTATCAGGCAGACGCCAGGAGCCACAGGGTTTTGAGGAAAATGCCCCTCATATATCTTATGATCCTTTATGAGTTCCACCTGGGCCAGTGTCTTTTCTCCCTCAGTTTTAATGTCCAGAATATTAAAAAAAGTCTTTAACAGCATAGTTTATTTATTTGGAATAAATTTATCTTCAGGAATTTCATGGTTTATTTTCCTGTTATTGAACAGTATATCTGTCTTATCTCCCGAAAGTTCCTTCATCTGCACCCTGGCCACAGAAAATAATTCTTTACCAAAATACAGGACTATTTCTCTGAAGAAGTTATTTAAATCTTTTGATTTCGGGTATAACACAAGTTTGTAATTAAGATCATTTTCAAAATAGTTGCATAAAAAATCGTTTTTATCATCCAACACTCTGCCATTTACTATTTTGCCGAGCATGGTGTTCAATTTATTGAACGATTCGCTGGCGGTGAGGTCGAAAGAATTTATTTTTTCCTCATCTTTCACAAACATCCTTCCATTATTAATGATGATCAGGTATTTGAACGGTTCTGTATATTCCCAGCGGATCATCATTCCGTTTTTATAGCAAAAGCGCCCGTATGATTCAACAGGTTGTTTTAAAATGCTCATATATTTCAGCTGCACGAAGTCACATTCGATGGTTGAAAGTTCAGCATTATAGTTTTTCAGCAAGGTATTGAACAAAGCCGTGTCTTTCATAACCCGGTACGTGGTATCCGGCGTCACCGCTATTGTTATTCCGGAAGAAAGCAATAATACAAGCCAGATAGTAACAGATAACCTATTCATAAGCATTTGTTTTTAGGGCCTCATCCAAACGGGCAAAACCAAGATTTTGTTTTCGGCAAGATTTAATGAACTGATCGATCACAAGCTCTATCCCGGCTATCCTGTCGTGAAACAGGACGATATCACCCGGTTTTACCTTCGCAAGACGAATATCGATTTTTTCCTTTTCGGTGGACACGGTATCTAAAGAACGAAGGCTCCATCCAATGGGTAACAGATTTAGTTTTTTCAATGCGGTTTTTATGTTCGGATTCGTGACCCCAAAGGGCGGTCTGAAAAATACCGGGGCAAGTCCGATGATATTTTTTATCACACCAGCAGATTTTTTAATATCTGCAGCAACTTTTTGTGAAGAATAAAAACCAAACATGTTTTTATGACAATAGGAATGATTGCCGATAATATGTCCATCGTCAAAGGCTTGTTTCACGAGCGCCGGAAACTTTTCAGCCTGGCTTCCGATAACAAAAAAAACAGCCCGGACATTATTTCTTCTTAGCACGTCGAGCACGTTCGGAGTGACCGTTTCATCAGGCCCGTCATCAAATGTCAATATGATATTTTTATCACTTTTGATCCGGCATACCACATCAAAATAAAAAGACATGCGGATACGGAATGAGCCGAATGCCGTAAATACAATCAGGATTACTCCAAGCAACACATACCACCAGGGTGATAGTCCGAAAAAGTACACGAGTATACCCATGACTGCAAACAATACAGATACAAGGATCAAAATAAAATTTAGCTTCAGCATGAAGAAAGTAAAATCAGGACGTGTTCGGAATTTTTAAAATGATTATAAATCAGTATATGCTTAAATTGGTCAACTTTGTCAAACCTGAGTTTCAGAGCGTCAGGACAATGGTTATGCTTCAGTATCTGAGCTGCTGTCCAAACAGCAAAAGAAGACGAAGTAAAATATTCACCACATATATGTTTATAATATAAAATATTATTTTCAGCAAAAATGCCTTTGGAAAGGTCGTTATAGAGGGCATCGGAATTTTGATCGCTGCTATAACCCATCAACACGGCATCCATATCCCGTATTGAAAATCCCTGATTTTGAATAAATTCTTCAATATTCTGCCGGGTCTGTGCAGAATCAGCAGGTTTGTAAAAAGTTTTCACTGCATTCACGGCAGCAATACTATTTGTTACATCACCAGATAAGACAAAAAATGACGCCCCCTCTCCTGCAATGCTGCCATCGGTTGGGTTGTCAAATATTGCTGTGTCATATCCCAGGACACTTTTATATATGCCAAGCCTTTTCAATATCGAATAGGAAACGGGCGTTATCTCATCCACACCGCCCAGCAGTATCTTCGAATCCTGTTGTTCATGAATCATCATCATGGCATCCAGCAGGGCGTTTTCGAATGAAAAACAACGATGGACATAAGCATGGTTATAGCTGTTGCATTTCAGGAGCAGGGCAATCTGTCCGGCAATAGTGTTGTGTGTAGATTGTATGAAGGAAGTGGGTGGTAAAAACTGCTCTTTGTTCCGGATAATTTCATTCAGAAATGATTCCGTATCTTCAATACAACCAAGTCCCGTACCTGTAATAACAGCGTCGGGTTTTTCGAGACCTGCTTCCCGCAGGCATTGAACTGCGGTGGCAACACCCATTTTCACCACGCGTCCCATACGACGTATCAGTGCCGGGTTGATATATTCCTTATAGTCCGGTTCTATGCATTTCAGGTAATCCGAAGGGTATTTTTCCGGTTTTGCCAGGTCAAAAGGTTTTTCTGAAATGGGTAACGGACACATGGCCGCTGCTGCATTTATATATGTTTTCATGGTATATTTTCTGATTTATTGGATTGCAGAAATAATCAACGTCGAATTATTCCCACCGAAACCAAATGAATTTGACAATACATTGGTGACTTTGTGATGTTCAATAAGTCGTGTGACAGGAGTCATACCCAATTCCGGCATTGGATCGGAGAAGTTCAGGTTGGGGAATATCATACTATTTTGTAACGTCAGCACGGATATTACGGCTTCCAGTCCGCCGGCAGCGCCCAGGGTATGGCCGGTAAATGGCTTTGTTGAACTGAATAATGGAATATTATCACCAAAGATCCTTTTCATTGCCATGCCTTCCGAGAGATCGTTGTTGCCTGTTCCGGTACCGTGAACATTAATATAATCAATGTCACCGGGTTGCAATCCACTCACCGCCAGGGCTTTGCTCATAGCGAGAAAAGCGCCCTGCCCGTCGGGTGAGGAGGCCGTCTGGTGGTAGGCATCATTGGCATTACCAAAACCTTTAACTTCAGCCAGCGGTTTGTTTTTTAGCTTGCCGAGCATACGTTCAGACACCAGCAGAACAAAACCGGCTCCCTCGCCGAGGTTTAGTCCGGCACGGCCTGCATCAAAGGGTTTGCAATGGTTTTTATCGAGTATCATTAAGGTGTTGAATCCATTAAGCGTAAATCGCGTAAGAGTATCGGTGCCGCCGGCAAGAGCAGCATCCAGCATATCATTCTTTATCAGCCTTGAGGCGAACATGATCGCGTTGGCCGACGAGGAACATGCGGTACTGATGGTTGCCAGATAATCTTTGATTCCAAGGAAATCAGCAATATGCTCGGTACTGTCGGCACAATCATGGCCTCTTATCGCATTTATATCTCCGGCAGCATGATCCGCATAGAATTCATCATAAAAACGTTCGCTCAGGTCCATACCACCGACAGAAGTGGCGGAAACAATGCCGCAGCGGCATTTTGTAATGTCCAGTTCTGCATGCCTGAGGGCTTCAGCGGCAGCCATCATCCCGAAAAGGCTTGTTCTGGTGATCATTTTACGGGAGTCTATACCCAGTATTTCTTTCAGTTCCCGGTTGGATCTTTTCACCTCTGCAAAAGGTATGGCATTCTTATATATCGTATCAATATATTCAATTTTCCCGACACCATGCTTTGATGCTTTAAGGGATTCGAGTGTTTCCGTTACATTCTGCCCCACTGCAGAAATAGTTCCGATACCTGCAATAAAAACTTTTTCGTGCATGAATTGTTTTTTTGAAGGAGCGAAAATACATTATTTTGGTTTATGAAGGAGTATTTTGTGAAGTAGAAACTTCTGGAGAGAATTGATAGCAGAGTTTGCAATATTTAATCTATGGCATATTAACCAGAACAATCCGTAAACAAAAAATAAAATTGTTATATGGTACCCTGTTAACATTATCAATATTTTGAAAGTCTTTTTATTACACTGAGGCACACAAAGGAAACACAGAGTTAGATAATATTATATTTATACTTATCTATGTGAATAATCAGTTTAAATTGCGGAAGTTTGCAGTTTTGTTATCAGTCCGGGCAGCAATATAGCCAATTTTAATATGTAATATAATAAATATAATGATCTGTAAAGGGTTTTCTTCCTTTCAGCAGATTTTTCGTATCTTTGCACAGATAAAACAACAGTTTGGGCTGCCGCGTCTGCCGCAAGGCAGATGAGGAAAGTCCGGGCAACACAGGGCGCCATACTTCCTAACGGGAAGGGTTCCGGGCAACCGGGATACAGACAGTGCCACAGAAAATAACCGTCCCGACGGTATCCGTCGGGATAAGGGTGAAAACGTGAGGTAAGGGCTCACGGCAAGTTATGGTGACATAACATGCGGGTAAACCTTATGGGTTGAAAGACCAAATAAACCGGAGCATGAGGGCTGCCCGCCCGATTCCGGAGGGTAGGTCGTTAGATTCCGCAGGTGACTGCGGAACCAGATAAATGGCAGACTAAAACAGAACCCGGCTTACGGAACTGTTGTTTTATCTTTTTAATGAAAAGAAAGGGAATTATTATTATAGCGGTGGCTTCGAGGGCCTCAGCCACCAAGGGAAAATTCATTGTCGGTGGCTTTGAGGGCCTCAGCCACCAAGGGAAAATTCATTGTCGGTGGCTTCGAGGGCCTCAGCCACCGGAGGGAAAATTCATTGTCGGTGGTTTCGAGGGCCTCAGCCACCGGAGGGAATTAGTTATGAGATTAAACAGATTTTTGATTTTTGTAATGAAAGGAATATCAATTTGCTGGCTCCGGTCCATGAGAATAAATTGATTTTCCCCTTGCACTTAAGGGCACCTCTAAAAACTTCAAATTTCTTCGTTCATCTTCGTTCTTCAAATCCTCATGTACGCTCAGTACACTGCGGTTTTCAGAACTTCGACTGCCTCGAACTTTTTTGTTTTTAGAGGCGCCCGATCAAGGTTATTAGAGATGCCCTTAATTCAAAAATGAAAAATTCTCCTGTCAAAACAATTTTTCAGTCTTATAAAAAACATACCGAACGCTTTAAGATAATTTTTTATGGGACCAATTTAACAATATTATCAAAAACGAGTACTTTTATAAATTCCAAATTCATCTATTATGAAACGAATTTTACTTTTTACTTTGTTTGCCATTTTTACTTTATTTGCTGTTAGTCAGGTTCATACAACATATTTATGGCATTTACATCAACCCATATACTGGTCGGGGCAAAGCACCTGGAACACCAACCGGTACCAGACCGTATGGGAATCAGAGTACCTGAAAAACAATGGTGGAAATACATACAACGGCATCGCTCATCCACTGAATAACCTGAGTGATATTTTCAGCAATGCCGACCGTGTGGCTGCTTACCAGTACCGCACCAAAGATGCCGTGTCCTCCCTGTCGGGCCATTCCGAAGGAGGTGCACAGGTTTGTTATTCCGGCGCGCTGATTGAAAATGTCAACAGCCTGGCCTCTGCAAATCAGTGGGGCTATGGCAGCGGATGGCAGAACAATTATGTGACCGCCCGCAGCTGGACCACTACCAACGGCAAGCCGAAAATGGACCTGGTAGGGTTTACCGCACATCATCTGCTTTCGCCTTTGGTCAACGACCGGGTGCTGAAAAAAGATATTGAGGTTCACAAGTACCTGTACGGACAGAATTTCGGGACTTCGCCACTCTATTCCAAAGGATACTGGCCTGCCGAATGTTCGTTCAGCGAGAGAAACATCAAAGCTCTGGTGGAAGAGGGTTTTGAGTGGACGGTGATCGCCAACAGCCACCTGGCCCGCACCCTGAATGATTATCCGCTCACCTTCGGTACCTCGGGCTGCAACTATGATCCTCCCAACCGTGCCGACAAAGTACAGGTGAACGGCATCAACTGGTGGAACGGCCAGATCGACGGGCGGGGCGGGACATACGCTGCCCCTTACTGTTACCAGGCTCATAAGGCAAAATATGTGGATCCTGCTACGGGGACGGAATATCTGATCACCGTGGTGCCTATGTGCGACCTGCTCAGCTACCAGAACGGCTATTCCACCATGGGCACCGGCGACATCGATACGCATATTGCGCCGTTCAACAATCCCTCGCAGCCCAGCCTGGTGTTGCTGGCGCATGATGGCGACAACGCCTGGGGCGGTGGTTTTGATTATTACAACAATTCGGTGCCGGGCTTTGCCGGAGCGGCATCCTCACACGGATATGTTCCCACAACGATAGAGCAATTCTTATACAACCACCCGGTGCCTGCAGGCGATGTGGTACATGTCGAGGATGGTTCCTGGGTGAACGCTGCCAACGATTGGGGACACCCGCAGTGCATCAACTGGTTATGGCCGATGTACAACAGCCAATTTAATTTCGATCCGAACGGCTGGACGGAAGATGCCCGTAACTGGGCTGTGCTGATTGCTGCCGAGAACCGGGTTGAAATGGCCGAAGACCTCGCCGGAACACTGTCTGTAGCCAACATTGCAAGCCCTTCGGCAGCTTCTTCTCTGGCCGAAAAAGCCTGGCACTTCCTGCTGCCGGGTTTTGCCAGCGACTATATGTATTATGGTACTTCTCTCGATATGGAAGTAAAACAAACACTGGCTGCCAACCTGGCTGTAAGTTATGCCGACCAGGTCATTGCTGCGCATCCCGGCACGGACAACACTCCACCGACAGTGATGGCGCCGCAGCGCTATCCGTATAACCCTGGGGGCATTGGTTTCGGGCCCACCTATGGGTACCAGCAGCATAACAACACTTCAGATTTTTTTGTATGGACTTTTGCCTATGATGTATCGGGCATACAGTCGGCAGTGCTGAAGTACAGGGTGGACTACGACGGGCAAAATCCCGAAAGCAACAACGACAACGACACTTATGCAGGCGGAAGCGGCGTGGGAAGCTGGAACACGCTAATCATGTCACTACGCAGTTTCCCTACCGGAAATGTCACCAGCAACCCTGAGATTGATTTCTTTATACTGCCCACCTATATAGCAAACGAATATTATGCACAGATTACCGGACTGCACGATACCCTGGTCGATTACTATCTTGAAATCACCGATAACAACAGTAAAATAACCCGGACTGCCATACAGCATGTATATATCGGAGCGAGCAACACCGGCGGGTCGGGGGGAAACGGCAATGTTCACTGGCTGCCCGCCAACCCCGGTATGAATGATACCATCACCGTCACCGTATCGAACACCACACAGCCGGGCAAGCTGCACTGGGGCGTCAATAATACCGGCAGCAACTGGATTCAACCCAACAACGCTTACTGGCCGGCAGGCACCACACTATTCAACGGTACCGGGCCTGCGGTTCAAACACCCATGACGGGACCCATAAGCAACACGCTCACCCTGAAAATCGGGCCATTTAACAATCCGGCACAGCCCGTCACACAGGTTGCCCTTGTGATACATTTTGACAACAACACCTGGGATAACAATAACGGACAGGATTTTCACATACCTATAAGTAACAATCCTACCCACGTGAACGAGAACAGTGATAAAAGATTTGTCCGTATTTATCCCAATCCTTTTGAAGACTACTTTTATATTAACATACAGGCAAATGAATATCATGCTTACCAGGTAGATATTTTCGATATGCTGGGCAAAATGGTCAGGGCGCTCTCCATGAAAAGCAATGTACAACGAGTGGAGCGAGATTTCCTGAAATCAGGAATTTACATTATAAGTGTTACGGATCAGGTGACGGGAAAAGTTATTCGTGAAAGGATATCGGTATTTTAAGACTGTAATAAACGTATCCCACAAATCCTCATCAATTTCATAAAACCTTTGTGAATAACAGTTGATCTTATCCGATGGGTCTAAACATAAAACCTTGTAAAATACTTTATTGCAAGATGTATGTCAACCAGTTTAATTAAAAGTTATCGGAGATTATTTTATTCAGTTCCAACCTCATTTGAACAGTATTGCTGTTCCGTTGATTGACTTCAAAACCATTTTTATCCAATACTTTAATTGAAGGAATGTTTGTGCTCTCCGTTTCTGCAGTTATGGATTTTACTTTCTTATTTTTTTTAGCCCATTGGATCACACCTGAAATAGTTTCAGTCATATAGCCCATATTTCTATATTCTATATCGATTCCATAACCAATCTCCACTTCTCCGTACTCATTTGGTTCCCCATGAAAACAAATCCCTCCGATAATTGCCTTCTGATTTTTTTCAATTATAATCCACATTGTATAAAAAAGAGTATCCTTTGAAATATCAGCAATATTGGGTAAAAGGTCATTCAGAATTGCATCTTTGGTATCCTTATCAACCAATGATTCAGAAGGGATTAATCCAATTTCCTGAGCAAACGCACCCGGCGATTCAATATGCTTCTTTAATTCTTGTGAAGTAAGAGGTTTTATCAATAATCTATTTGTTTCAATCATGATATTTTGTGTTTATTTCTCGCATGTATGGAACTGCCTGGCGATTCACTGCCATAATATCTCCATCAAATATGGCAGTAAGCTATTATCAATGCGTTACAAGTTGATTATTTGCCATGGTTTTGAAAACAGAAGTATCCGCCAGAGGCAGAAAACACGAAATTCAGGCGCCTTGCTGCATTCACCGGGAAGTGTTATCATCAATTTTTTTTAAAAATAGTATTTAAAAATGATTTAACCGTTAAAAATGTAAATATGAATAAGAAATGCCTCACAAATTGTAATAAGTACTGTCAATTATCTAAAAACTATGATTGCCGGTAATTATCTGCCGTGCAGTGTGGTTGCAAATCCACGAATCTCAGCGCTGAGCAGGTAAGATGCCCAAAAGCACGAAATTGTGCCACGTCTTCCGGAATCTCAAATTTTTATTTTTCGGGTATCAATCCATGCTTACGCAGCAGGCAGTTGAGTTATTCATTTAGTATCTTATGATATGCAATAAAAATAGTACAATTCAGGTCTGTACAGCTAAAGTCATGCAAATCAATTGTTAAAAACGGAACCTTATCAGTCCTTTTTCTAAAAAAACCACAGCCATAACCAACCTCGCCAGGATCAGTATATATTTTATAGTTTTGGCTTTTGGATGTTATGGACTTTAAGTTTTTAACAAAATGCTCATATTGGCTGCTACATTCAAATTGCAATGAATCTCCATAGAATATGGATACAACAATGGTTTGGCTGTGTTCAACGGTTACATTTTTGAAAGTCCAACCAGGTGAATAATAATACTGCATATTAGAGGACAAAGGTTTATAATTCAAATATTCATCCAAATTGATCGTTTTGTAATAATCAATTCTTGATGAATCATAAATATTCTTTTTAGATATGAATTCCGGATTATTTTTAAGATAATCATTGATTACACTATCATTTGCTTCTAAAGGAAAGCCCAGATAAAGCCCTTCCAAAAACTTTTTAACTGCATCTGTTTTCTGTCCGAATGAAATCATTGGGATAAATAAAAGAACAAATAATACTTTTTGCATAAAGATTTTTACATTTGCCATCATCGGTTCATTACAGACTATCCCCTCCCCCGCCCCTCCACAAGCAGAAGATAAGTAAATCATCTGGATTTTTCCTTCAAAAATATTACTTATTAATGATTTAAACTAAAAAAAAACACTGTTGTCCGGTAAAAATATTTTAAATATGCTGAATAGCTTTATTTTCACAACATTTACAACATATCGCCACCTACCTGCCCAATCCGCCAACCGGCGGATTATTCAGGCGGGCGGGGCTTTGTTTTTCATTGTAATGTTTTTTCTACCAATATGCCGCCTCTAACGAGGCTAAAATAGTTCCAACGGTCTATAATATTATCATAATGAATAATTTACCAATTTATGAAAGCGTCGCAGGTACGAAATATTAGATATTTAAAAAAATTAACCGGACAATAATGAAAAAAAATGTTATATTTTGGTTCCGTTCAGAAAATAAACAAACACAATTGCTTAGCCATCGCTTTTATTTATGAATTTTTCTTCAATATATTGCACCGTTAGTTTAACACCATTACTATTTTCCAGTTTTCGTGCAAGTTCTCCCGCATTTTTCAGGTAATTATCATTGGAAACACATGCAGTGATAGCAGAAGAAATAGCTTCAGCAGATATTTTCTTAAAATCACAGGTATCGGGCCCTAATCCCAATCGGAAAATTTGTTTCCGGTTATCGAACTGATCGCCCATAAACGGGAATGCAGCCTGTGGTATACCGGCTCTTGCTAATGCAGCCAACGTGCCGGTTCCACCATGATATATTGCTGCTGCCAACCTGGGGAATAATAAATCAAAGGATAATTCCTCTACATATAATATATCTTTTACATTTTCTCCGGTAAACCCAGCCCATCCTTTTGAAATTATCAGCCGCTGGCCGGTGGCATCGCGAATTTGCCTGAACCAGGTTTCATATTTTTCAACCTTAGTAATCGGGTTACTACCGAATCCTATATAAACCGGTGGTTTCCCTGAATTCAGAAAATCTTCAACACTCCGGGGCAACTCCGTTTTTGACGGAAGCAGCATAAAGCCGGTCTGGGTAAAAGCAAATGCGGAATTTTCACGTGCCGCGTTAATTTCTTTGTCACAAGCCAGAACAACATCATCGCCCAGCCAATGTTCCCAAATATCTTTTACCGGTGGAAGGCCGTATTTTGTCCGTGCTTTATTCATATAACCTCTCATCATCAGATTCATCATCCTTCTTCCAAAGCCAAACATTATCCGGTTTTTTAACGGGTCGTCTTTAGTAGTACCCAGAATAACAGGATAGAAAGCTACAAAACGGTATGGAACATTTAAAATATCAGCAGCCGTATGCACTCCAACTACTATGCCCGCGCCCAATATAAGGTCTGCACCTTTAATTAAACCGGGTAAACGGTTGATCTGATCCAGGATAAATATTTTTCCCTGACCTGGTGAAATTTTTACTGCAACCCCACCCTTTTGTTTTTCTGGATTTTCTTTGATTGATTTTTTAATTTCGGGGCCAAATGGTATGAATGGACAATTATACATCCGGGCCAGTTTTTCATGTTCGGACGGAGCGCAAATAATAATTTCATGCCCATTTGCCATCAAGCCTGTTGCTAATGCAATCATAGGCTGAACGTCGCCTCTTGTTCCAAGTATAACACATGCAATTATCATATATTTCTTGTTTATGGTTTTACTCTATTGGTTAGAAATCGGATGCCAAAGGTGTACGGAATTGTAAGTCAGCTCCCAATCTTCCGGTATAAAAATCAGTGGCTACTACGCATGGATTCCTTCTGAAACAATTATGTCATATGAACTTTGATCAAGCGCCTCCTCCTCAGGCGATGGAGTATTCATTTCTAAGCATTGATTTCCAAAAATAGGAATTTTTCAGGACAAATGCAATAAAAAGTGTTACTTTTTCCGGGCTTTTCTTACCGCCACGGCTGAGGGGTTTACGGTTGTCATAATGTGTGCGATCAAAAGTGTTGTTTTTTTAAAATCTATAATGAATGATAAGCCAGCATTAAAATACTAGTTACCGTTACCTGATCGGAATGGAGGATTGGGCTGTATTGAAGATCAACGTTTTAATATTAATAAAAATCAAAACAGCCATTCATATTCTGAATTTTTATGAAAACACAACGTTCTCCTCACCCTAATACTGTATCTTTGCACCCTTGTTTATGAAAACAGTGGCTTTCCATACTCTGGGCTGCAAGCTCAATTTTGCCGAATCGTCAACCATCATTCGCCGGTTCGTCCGGAACGGATATCGTCTGATTGGATTTAAAGAAAAAGCCGATGTTTATGTGATACATTCCTGTATGGTGACACAACAGGCTGAACGTAAATGTATTTATGCCCTCCGCCAGGCCAGGGTCCGCAACCCCGAAGCACGCATAGCCGTGATAGGCTGCATGACGGAACTTAATGCCGAACGCCTGCGGAAAGAAGATACCGAACTTGTGCTGCTCGGAAACAACAACAAATTTGAGTTGCCCGACCTTCTGTATACAGCGCCAGCCGAAAACACTGATAAGCCCGTAAGATTTGTTCCTTCCTGGTCGACCGAAGGACGGACAAGGACATTTTTCAAGATACAAGACGGCTGCGATTATTTCTGCGGGTATTGCACTATACCTCTTGCACGTGGACGCAGCAGAAGCGCCACCATAGCACAGACCCTGGCCTCCATCACAGAAGCAACGAAAAAGGGTTGCAGCGAACTGGTTCTTTCCGGTATTAATATCGGAGATTTTGGAAAAAACAATGACGAATCGCTGTATGGACTGCTCCTGCAAATCAAAGATAATACAAACGTCAGTCGAATACGCCTTTCCTCCATTGAGCCCGACCTTGCGTCCGATCTCATCATAGACCTTTTTGCTGCTCATCCCTGTTTCATGCCACATTTCCATATTCCGCTACAATCAGGCTCCGACGCTGTACTAAAAATGATGGGACGCAAATACGACACTGCCCTGTTTGCCGAAAAGGCCAGAAAGATCAAAAGTCTTATGCCTCATGCCTGTATAGCCACAGATCTGATAACGGGCTATCCGGGAGAAACAGAAACCGATCACCGGAACACCATCCGGTTTATTGAAAAAACGGACATCTCGTACATGCACGTTTTTACTTTTTCGGAACGAAAAAATACGCGTGCCATAAAAATGGAGCAGCAGGTACCGGTAAAAATCAGAAAACAACGGAGTCTCGAACTGCATGAGCTGTCGGAACAAAAAAAACAATTCTTTTATTCGCAGCATGTAGGCAGAGAATGTGAAGCCCTTTTTGAATCAGAAATTACATACAGCAGTCTTTTGGGATATACTGATAACTATATCCGTGTAAAAATCCCTGCCGGTCGTGAGCTGGCCAATTCGATTCAGAAAATCATCATAACCGGCATGGATACCGATGGTTTCTGCACCGCCAAACTCATTTAGCACATTATTTAATCTGAAACCGTAAACCCAATTAAAATCACAAGACATTATGTTTCCTCAATTAAGCGACCTCATCAATTATTTTTTTGGAACTCATATCAACATTCCGGTCCAGAGCTATGGAACCATGGTAGCTTTAGCCTTTATAAGCGGGATTTATGTCATTAAAGCCGAACTGAAAAGAAAAGAAAAAGAAGGATTGCTGGACGTCATCATACAGAAAGAACTCAAAGGTGCGAAAGCCGGAGCTTTTGAACTGATCCTCATGGCCTTGATCGGGTTCATTATCGGATACAAATTCATAGGCATCATCATTGATTACAAAGAATTTGCTGACAATTCACAGGATTATATCTTTTCGCTGAAGGGCAATATCATTGGCGGAATAGTTCTGGCAGCCGTTATGGTCATTCAGAAATATTACCAGAAAAATAAGAAAAAACTCGACAAGCCGGTATGGGAAAACATTGAAATCCATCCTTACCAGCTTTCTGCAAATATTCTGATCATCTCAGCCATCTCAGGATTACTTGGTGCAAAGATTTTCCATCATTTTGAAAACTTCCGCGATTTTCTCGCTGACCCTGCCGGACAGTTCTTCTCATTCATGGGACTTACATTTTACGGTGGGCTTATTGTCGGGAGTCTCACCGTGATATGGTATATCAGAAAAAATAAGATGCCTGTCCCTGTTTTTCTCGACGCCACTGCACCGGCTATCATACTTGCATACGGCATTGGCCGGATAGGATGTATGCTTTCGGGCGATGGTTGCTGGGGCATAGAGAACCTTGATCCCAAACCTGAATGGCTGGGTTTCCTGCCCGATTGGATGTGGTCGTTCAGATTTCCGCATAATGTCATTAATGAAGGTATTGCAATTGATCACTGCGCGGGAAAATATTGCACTATACTCGAAAATCCAGTATTTCCAACCGCCTTTTACGACACGATATTATGTACTTTCTTCTTTTTTATACTGTGGACTGTCCGAAAAAAAATCCGTCTGCACGGTGCGTTGTTTGCCATAATGCTTTTCATGATAGGATTACAACGTTTTTTTATGGAAAAAATTCGTGTCAACAACAAATTTTCACTTTTTGGAATGCAGGTCACACAGGCAGAAATCATTTCTGTTTTTTTGATAATCCTTAGTATCATCACGTTCTGGTTTTTCTATAAAAATTATCAAAAAAATCAAAAAAAAACTTTTGATAATTAAAAAAAAATCTGGTTATTTGTAGCCCTTTTTGCGTGATACCGACCCGCTTGAAAGTATTATCAAACAAGGATTTCATACAAAATAAAAAAAATAACACACCTGTAAAAACAAAACAATGACAAAAAGGATACTCATCGTTTTAGTCATGGTGGGTTCGGGAATTTTTCTCACCTCCTGTGCCACCCGTTTTTATTTACAGGAAGATAAAACACAAGGTACCGTCATCAAAGTTGACACAGTTAATGTTCCTGAATCCGACAGCGCCATTCTGAAATTCATTGAGCCGTATAAGAAACAACTCGATGCGCAAATGGATGAAGTGCTGGCCTATTCGGATATGGCTATGAAAAAAAGTTTGCCTGAAGGATTACTCAATAATTTTGTTTCTGACCTGGTTTTAAAAATGGGAAATGTATACCTGAAGAAACTTAATAAAGACACCGCATCGGTCTGTATATTAAATTCCGGCGGACTGCGCAGCGACCTTCCGATGGGCAGTATCACAGTACGGAATGTTTTCGAACTTATGCCGTTCGAAAACGAGATGGTTGCCGTAACCATTGACGGAAAAAATACCAAAAAAATGTTCGACTTCATCGCAAAAAAAGGTGGCGTACCTTTGTCTGGAGCGGTTATGAGCATCAACGCCGATACAGCTGCTTTTGTTAGCGTTGGTAAACAATCTTTGAATAACAATAAGAATTATACCATCATCACTTCCGATTATCTTGCCCTCGGAGGCGATGACATGACCTTTTTTTCTGCCCCGGTGTCGTACATTCCTTTGGAAATAAAAATCAGGGATGCAATCATTGAATATCTGAAAACTGAAACATCAAAAAAGAAAACCATCACCACACAACTCGACAAACGGATATATTATGAAAAGTAAAAGGCCGCTTCACAGTTTAGTATTGACGTTTCTCATGATTTGCTGCCTTGCTCCTGCAAGTCTGCATGCCGGGAAAACGGTGAAGATCACCATACTTTTTACCAATGACAGCCACAGCCGTATTGAATCCTATCCGGAAAATGACACCAAATTCCCTACACTCGGCGGTTATGCACGCAGGGCTGCGCTAATAAAAAAAATACGACAGCAGGAACCCAACGTGATGCTTTTTGATGCCGGTGATGTCTTTCAGGGTACGCCTTACTTCAATTTTTTCGGCGGTGAACTTGAATTCAAACTCATGAGCATGATGGGATATACCGCAATGACCATCGGTAATCATGATTTTGACGCAGGCCTCGATGGTTTGTTGAAACAACTGCCCAATGCCACCTTCGATATTATCTCATCCAATTATGATTTTTCCGAAACCGTTTTAAAAGACAAAATACACCCATATAAAATATATAATGTTGCAGGGGTACGCGTTGGTGTTTTTGGCCTCGGCATTGGCCTGCAAGGGCTTGTGAGCGCTATTAATTACGGGAAAACAAAATATATCAATCCCGCAGAAAAAGCCGCCGAAATGGCGTATATGCTTAAAAAGGAAAAAAAATGCGACCTCATTATCTGCCTCTCACATCTTGGTTTTTCATACGAAGACAACCAGGTAAGTGATGTGGTTATCGCAAAACAATCCAAAAATATAGACATCATCATTGGCGGCCATTCCCATACTTTTATTGACAAACCCTACGTCTTTAGAAATTCGGACAATAAAAATGTGGTGATCGGACAGGTAGGGACAGGAGGCGTTAAATTAGGAAGAATTGACGTGTATTTTTCAAGTCTTAAAGGAGTTAAAACAGTTAAACTAAGTTCATTGTAAATTTTAAAAAAAAAAACGAAAAAAAACTTTTTTTCTATTGTTTTTTTTTTAATATTTGTAGAGTTGTTCAGGAATTTTTTTAGAACCTCACATTTTATGTTAGTTCTTTATAAAAGAACAGATTGGAAAAATTATTGTAAAAATTTTATTGTAAAAATTTGTAGAAATTGAAGGAGATAAGGATGAAAAAAAACCATGTTGATGTTTGGAACAACTGTTTGGAAATTATCCGTGATAATATTCCATATCAGAGTTTCAAAACCTGGTTTGAGCCGATATTACCCATAAAACTCAATGAATCAGTACTTACTATACAGGTGCCCAGCCAGTTTTTCTTTGAGTGGCTCGAGGAACATTATATTGATTTATTGAAAAAGACCATCACAAAAGAACTTGGTTCTGACGGACAATTAGAATATAGCATTGTGATGGAAAACAGTTATGGTAATTCATCGCCTGTGACAGTTAAAACGCCCGGCGTCAACAGGAAGTCTATCAAAAACCCTGTGGTTTCAATGCCTATTGACATCAACAACGGTAAATCAAAAGACATTCCCAACCCATTTATTATACCGGGTCTGAAAAAAATTCAGATACCCTCTCAATTGAACGAAAACTATTCTTTTGAAAATTTTATTGAAGGCGACTGCAACCGCCTGGCACGTTCTGCCGGATACGCCGTAGCCAACAATCCCGGAAAAACCGCTTTCAATCCGTTGCTGCTGTACTGCAATTCGGGTTTAGGAAAAACGCACCTTTGCCATGCCATAGGCCTTCAGATAAAACAAAACTTTCCCGACAAAATCGTGCTGTACGTTCAATGCGAACAATTCATCACACAATATATTGATGCTGTAAGAACCGGCAATCAGAACGATTTTATGCACTTCTATCAGATGATAGACGTGCTGATCATGGATGACATCGAGTTTCTGGCAGCCAAAGAAGCAACACAAAATGTTTTTTTCCACATCTTTAACCATCTGCATCAGCAGGGAAGCCAAATCGTGATCACTTCAGACAAAGCCCCCATAGATCTCAAAGGCATTGAACCACGACTGCTCTCCCGTTTTAAATGGGGATTGGCCGCCGACCTGCAGGTTCCAGACCTGGAAACACGTATTGCCATCATTCAAAAAAAATTATACAACAACGGTATCGAAATGCCTAACGAAGTGGTGGAATACCTTGCCTACAGCATCACCACCAATGTCCGTGAACTGGAAGGCGCCCTGGTATCCCTCCTGGCACAATCATCGCTGAACAAAAAAGCTATCACACTCGACCTCGCAAAACAGATCATTGATAAATTCATCCGTAATAATTCACGCGAAATATCCATCGACTATATCCAGAAAATCGTTTGTGATTATTTCGGGATAAACATCGAAATGCTCAACTCCAAGACACGCAAACGCGAAATTGTCCAGGCACGGCAACTCTCGATGTTTTTCGCAAAAAAACTCACCAAAGCATCGCTGGCATCCATAGGTATGCACTGTGGTAAAAAAGATCATGCCACCGTGCTCCATGCCTGCCGTACTGTCAATAACCTTATCGAAACCGATAAACAGTTTAAACTGTATGTTGACGACCTGGAGAAGAAGATAAAACTCTGACTATCATAGTTAAACCCAACACTATCAATCAGAAAGCCCTATAAAAACGGGAAGGTCATAAAGATACAGCTCCCGTAAATGATAATGCAATGCGGATTATTCAGACATTGTCTAACTTAGGGGCACCTTTATAAACTTCAAATTTCATTGTTCGTCTTCGTTCTTCAAATCCTTGCGTTCGTAAGGTTCAGCACAGGCCTGTACACTCAGTACACTGCGGTTTTCAGAACTTCGTTTTCCTCGAACCAATTTGTTTTTAGACGCGCCCGATTAGTGATATTAGAGATGCCCTTAATGAAGTAGTTTTTCGTAAAATGATCGATGAAGCACCTGTATTATATTCGACAGGCATTTATTTTTTCAAGTACATAAATCGCTTGATCTTCTGCGTGGCAGTCTTCTGAAAAGGATCAGGCTGTGAAATGATTATCTGAACCCGGCTAAAACGGTTTACACGTTTATTTACGTATTCTTTAAGCTCAACTTTCAATTCTTCGATTTTCTTATCCACATATTCAGAAAGTTCTGCTTTCAGATGCTGATATTTCGTTTCAATTTCTTCCTTGTTAAAATATACCAGGGCAACCAGCTTTCCTTTATCCTCAACCACCAAAGAATCGCCAACATAATTGAAATTATTGATCACGGTTTCTATCTCTTCAGGATAAATATTTTCTCCGCTATTCATTATGATCATATTCTTTAGACGGCCTTTGATAAACAGATAGTTATCTTTATTAAAAATCCCCAGGTCGCCGGTGCGGAACCAGCCGTTTTCATCCAGCACTGTCCGCGTCAGTTCAGGTTCTTTATAATAACCCAACATAACATTAGGCCCTCTGGCCACGATTTCGCCCTCGCCGGTTACCGGGTCAGGGTTCATGATTTTAAGTTCCACACCATCCATAGCGGGACCCGTTGACTGCCATTTGGTACTGAAAGGACCGGCGCCGGCCAGCAAAGGCGCAGTTTCTGTCAATCCATAGCCAATAGCGTAAGGAAAACGGGCTTCAATAAGAAAACGCTCCACCACCTTATCCAGTTTAGCGCCGCCGATGCCGAAGAATTTCACCTGTCCGCCAAAGGTTTCCATGAGTT
Organism: Bacteroidales bacterium; assembly: GCA_035389045.1. Classification (GTDB taxonomy): domain Bacteria; phylum Bacteroidota; class Bacteroidia; order Bacteroidales; family CAIWKO01; genus CAIWKO01. Next base: position 59,341 of record DAOORA010000012.1, read on the forward strand.
TTTTGCCTGCCAGCCGGTGCAATATTTTTCGAAAAAACGATAAATGGTAAAGCCTACACATTAATTTACCCTTGGTAAATTTAGGCAGCACAGCATTACGATACACTTTTTCAATTATCAAAGGAACAGTGAGCAGTATGGTGGGTTTAACCTGTTTCAGCGCGGGCATCAGCACAGGAGGTGTTGGAGGTTTCCTGAGATAGTAAGTGCAGGCGCCATAGATCATGGGCAAAATCAGCCCGAGGGTGTTTTCATAGGTATGCGATAACGGCAGCACCGACAAAAAACGGTCATTTTCATTCACCGGCTGTATGATGCTTGATTTTATGGCATCAAAACAAATGTTTTTATGCGATAGCATAACTCCCTTGGGTTTGCCGGTTGTCCCCGAGGTATAAATAATGGCCGCCAGCATGTTTTCTTCCACAGTGTAAATGTTGAAAGGCATTGCCGAAGGGTCAAAAGTAACATCTTGACGTGCAGGGTTCAGATTTTCCAGGTTATCCAAAATAATTATATCCTTTGTAATATTATTTTCAATACCTTTTATTTTGTACCTGAGGTTTTCTGAAACAAACAACAGTCTGGTTTCCGAATGTAACAGAAATTTTTCGATCTCACCGCTGTGAAAATCAGGAAGCAAAGGCACGACAACAGCACCCATAAAGGTAATGGCAAAATAAGCCACACCCCAGTTAGGCATGTTGGTGCTGAGTATGGCAACCTTGTCACCCGGCCTGATGTTTAATTGCTCCATCATGGCTATCAGCGCATTGATCCTTTTATGCATTTGCCTGTATGTAAGCGGAGATTCACCCACAAAAGCCAGTGCATTATGATCGGGGAACTTACTTACTGTATCGGAAAATAAAACAGGAAATGTTAAAATTTGATTTTTATCGGACATTAATTTAAGTTTAACAGTGCAAAATTACTAAAAATACACATATCAGAACGTTATGTGGAAACAATTATTTCATAAACTTTGTTAAAAATAAGGAGCATTATTCATCCTGCACCGCTTTCCTGCTACGTTTGCGCATGGTTTCATCAAGGACTATTTTTCGTAACCGTATGGACTTAGGCGTTACCTCTACATATTCATCATCCTTAATATACTCCATCGCTTCTTCAAGCGAAAACTTAACAGCAGGTATGATCACGGCTTTATCATCCGATCCCGAAGCCCGTATATTGGTAAGCTTTTTTGTTTTTGTAAGGTTTACGACAATATCATCGTAGCGGGTATTCTCACCAACTATCTGCCCTTCGTAAATAGGGTCGTTGGGTTCAACAAAAAAACGCCCTCGGTCCTGAAGTTTATCCAACGCATACGTAATAGCAACACCAGTCTCCCCCGATATTAGTGAGCCATTCCGGCGGCTGGCAATCTCCCCTTTCCATGGTTCGAAAGCTTTGAAAGTATGGGCAATCACCGCTTCCCCTTCGGTGGCAGTGAGTATGGCATTGGTAAGCCCGATGATACCACGTGAGGGGATATCGAATCTCAACTCAATCCGGTCGTTACGGGTTTCGATATTGGCAATCTCTCCTTTGCGCCTGGTCACAATTTCAATCACCTTGCCTGAAAATGCTTCAGGAACATGGATGGTGAGCATTTCGACAGGTTCATGTTTGACACCCTTTATCTCTTTAATAATCACCTGGGGCTGGCCCAGCTGAAACTCATAACCTTCGCGCCGCATGGTCTCCACCAGTATTGAAAGATGCAATATCCCACGGCCAAAAACAACAAGTTTGTCAGGCGAGTCGGTATCTTCCACGCGTAGTGCGAGATTGCGTTCTGTTTCGCGGAAAAGCCGGTCGCGCAAATGTCGCGATGTAACATATACGCCATCTTTGCCGAAAAACGGCGAGTTGTTCACGGTGAACAACATGCTCATAGTCGGTTCGTCAACACTGATCGGGGCCAGTCCTTCAGGATTTTCAAGGTCGGCAATGGTATCCCCGATTTCAAAATTTTCGGGGCCAAGCACCGCACATATTTCCCCTGCTCCAACCTCATATTTTACTTTTTCTTTGCCTAAGCCCTCAAATAAATACAGTTCTTTAATATAAGTCCTGGTGGTTGTTCCGTCATTTTTCACCAAAGAAAGCTGCATCCCGGCTTTGATGCCTCCACGTGAGATACGACCCACGGCAATACGTCCTACGTAGGAGGAATAATCCAGTGAGGTGATCTGCATCTGCAGTGTGCCGGGCAACTGTTTGGGTGACGGAATATGTCTGATGATAACATCAAGCAGATAGCTGACATCATCCGCAGGCTTTTTCCAATCAGCCGACATCCAGCCCTGCTTGGAAGATCCATATACCGTTGGGAAATTCAACTGATCTTCACTGGCATCTAAGTTGAACATCAGGTCGAAAACTTTTTCCTGCACTTCTTCGGGTGAACAGTTGGGTTTGTCCACCTTATTTATTACAACAACCGGCTTTAACCCGAGATCAAGGGCTTTCTGAAGCACAAAACGGGTTTGCGGCATCGGGCCTTCAAAAGCATCCACCAGCAACAACACTCCATCAGCCATATTCAGAACCCGCTCAACCTCGCCACCGAAATCAGAGTGTCCGGGAGTATCAATGATATTTATTTTTACACCTTTATACCGGACGGAAACATTTTTGGACAATATCGTAATCCCCCTTTCCCGCTCCAGATCGTTAGAATCAAGTATCAACTCTTTCTTTTCCTGATTCTCACGAAACAATTTAACCTGGTATAAAATACGGTCGACAAGCGTTGTTTTTCCGTGATCAACATGTGCTATTATAGCTATATTTCTGATTTCATGCATCTTACATAGTGAATTAACCGTTTTTTTAAAAGAATTTGCAAAGGTAGTCTTTATATTCCACAAACAATGTCCTCCGTGAAACATTTGATAGTATATTTGCATTACAAAATATTTATTTATTGACGATAAAATGGCGATGTTAAAATTATATGGTATTATCGTGTTCGTTTTGTATGCGACAGGAGCGGCATTAAAACCAGACAAAGAAAAAAAAGACGTTTTGGATATAAAGGTAATTGAACACTCGCTGGCAAAAATCACTGACAGTATTTACGCAGGGAAGTACGAGGTATCCAATCGCTTATATCGGTTGTTTGAACAAGATCTCAGGGCAAACGGCAGAACAGATCTGCTAAAGATCACCATGGTGGATTCCTTAAACTGGCGCGATAAACTTGCCTACAATGAACCGTATGTTGATTACTATTATAGTCATCCGGCCTATAAGGATTATCCCGTTGTTAATGTTTCATATGAGGCTGCTGTGCTGTTCTGCGAATGGCTCACTGAGAAATATAATGAGTTTCCGAAACGAAAATTCAAAAAAGTGGCGTTCCGGCTACCCTCAGCCAGGGAATGGACCTTTGCAGCCCGATGCAACAAATCATCGTCTCCGTATCCATGGGGATCGTACCTCATGAAAGACTGCAAATATATGTGCAACTTCAAACATTACGGTGATGAAAGAATTACATACAGAAAAGACCTGAAGACATACGAAATCGTGAAAAAACCCTCTGGCGGCAACTCTTTTGAATTATTTGACGCAACTGAAATTACAGCGCCTGTCCATTCGTATTTTCCCAATGATTTCGGCTTATACAATGTTTGCGGCAATGTAGCTGAAATGATCAATGAAAAAGGCAGGACAAGGGGCGGGAGTTATAAAAATACCGGATGGGATGTCAGGATAGATGCCGCAGATACTTTCGAAAAGCCGGCAACCGACGTGGGTTTCCGCTATTTTATGGAAATATTGGAAAAATAACTCATGAACCATACAGTTCGTGAACAAAAATTTGTGGTCGTTGCCGAAGCCCATACCCATGAGCCGCTGGAAATATTCTTTGCCGATGGCCTGCCGGACCTTCATTCTGAAATTTTCGAAGCAGCCCGTAAAAACTGGGCTGCAAAAGGCGTTGATACGGTTTGTGCCGGGGGCGGCAGGTTTTGCATCATCGGTAAATTCCTGGTGTTTTACGACAAATCGCAGCAATACCAACGCTTTGATGGATGCGTTGTCGCCGCATTGAGCAAAAAACACCCTGCTTTCAAAGGAAAAGGATATAAGGTCATCTGTGATACCCGTTACACCGACCCGTGGAAACTCATTAAAGATTCCGGAATACTTTAAGGGTTTTTATCAAAACTGCGCCGTTCGCCCAGCACATGATAATCTTTTTCCTGTATGGCCTTAAGGGGCAATTCGCGATTTTTGTACATGGACTTTAAATGATAGTTATGAACAGCAAGAGTGATATTTGTGATAATTCCAGACAATAACATTACAGCCATGATCACGGTAAACCATCTTTTGCGGAACAGAGGTTCCCAGCAGTAAAAGGAATATATCATCACCAACGGAAAAAGCACATAAAAGGTATGCGATGAGGGGCCTTTCACGCTGAATAAAAAACTTAAATACGTATAAATCATGGCAGAAAAAGCTAACCATCTGACCCATATAAAATCACTTTTCGGGTTTCTTCTGAAAAAAGCAATAATAAGGTATCCCGTTTGCAAAAATCCAATCAGTATAACAAATATAATAAAGGGCGCAGCGGGCCAGTAATCCATAAAAAAACGAATCTTTGACTCTCCATCGGTATCGATAAAACGAGGGATTTCATTAGCGGCAAAAGAAATATAACGAAACAACAGTGCAATAATTTCTTTGGCATTGGAAAAATTAAATACAATATTCTCACTGGCACTACCATCGCCAAAGTGAAATCCATAAACAACAAGTGTTGGTATTAGAGTGGAAGCCGATATAAGGCAGCCAATAATAAAGGTCAACAGCACCATTTTGTTTTTTTTGAAAGAAAACCAAAATGCAGCCAAAATAAACGGAATAAGCAGTACCCACGACATATGCAGCTGGAAAATCCAGAATAATGCAAAACCCATCATCAAAAAAGCAAGCCGGATCTTGATAAAGCCTATGCCCAATCCTGGAACAACTTCAAAAAAGCCGATGAAAAATAACACAGCTCCGAAAAGAACATACGACGGATTGAGCACATGAGTGGAAAAATTCATGGTCCACGGGCAGGTCAGCAGCCATACCCAGGTAAACCATACAGGAATCTCCGGGAATTTTTTACGCAGGTATACAGCCAATAAGCAAAGTACCGAAAAGGATAAAATATTTAGCAAAATAAAAGGAGCTTCAGGAATGTTCAGGATGTGAAAGGGCAAACCCACCAGCAAGCCCTGCAATCCTCCAGGGATCTGTGTTTCAGTATAAACTACATCAGGGCCGAAATACGGAAAATTTCCCGTGGCATAATACTTCAGACCGATCAGGTATACCTGAAGTTCATCAGGAAACCAAAACTCAGAACACAAGCCGTAAGCAAGCCGTAACAAAAACAGAAATAACAGCAGGGCGGGCCAAGAATAGCTGATTTTTGCGCTGATCCGATTCATCGTCCAAAGATAAAGAATATCACTTCAATTTATTTTGTTTGTTATAAATAATGAATTTCGCCTGCCTGAAATCAATAAAATATATGTTAAATTTGCAAGCAAGATCCGCATTATGGAAACACCGGGCTGCAACGGGGCAAAAGTACTTCTTATTTATCTGGTGAAACTTTTTGTTTTCTGGTTATTACTTTTTTTTGCACACCATTGTTTGTTTCTGATTTTCAACTACCAGGCTTTGTCAGGCATCCCCTTCGGCCATACCATGCTTTCATATTGGAAAGCACTGCGGATGGATATTGCCTCTGCATGCTACCTGCTGTTACCACCGCTTATAATCCTTAGTATTGGTGTTAGCACCCGGCACAGCGAAAAATATTTCCGTGCAGCAAAATTTGTAAATCATTTCCTGATAATTTTTTATCTGGTCATTAGCCTGGCAGGTCTTGGCCTGTATGCCAACTGGGGAACCAAAATAAACTCTAAAGCCCTCTCATTCATCATCTATCCGAAAGAGATAGCAGGAATACTATTCGATATTTACAACCTGATTTATTTTGCTGTACTTATCTTTATCCTGGCGTTGATATTTCTGGCATATCGCTTTGTATTCAGACCTGTGACCGTAAAAAGTCCGGGGATGCTGCGCAGTCTGGTGCTTTTTATTGTTTTTGCAGGCTTACTGTTTATCGGAGCCCGCGGCGGCCTGCAGAAATATCCCCTCAATAAAAGTTCATGTTTTTATTCAAAGTATCCCGTATTGAACTTCGCCGCGCTGAACGACTTCTGGAACTTCTCCGCCATGCTCACACAGCCGATGATAAAAAAAAATCCATACACATTTTTTGAAACTCCCCGTGCAAAAAAAACATTAAATGAGCTGTATGCCGTAAAAAATGACAGCACGGAGTTCCTTTTGAAAACCAACAGGCCTAATATTGTTTTTATTATTCTTGAAAGCTTTAGCGCCGATGCCGTTGCCTGCCTGGGAGGAGAAAAAGGCATTGCCCCCTGTTTTGATTCGCTGGCCGGGGATGGATTTTTATTTACCGGAGCTTATGCTACCGGTTTCCGTACCGACCAGGGAATTATTGCCCTGTTCAGCAGCTTTCCGGCACAACCGCGCACTTCCATCATAAAGAATTTCGAAAAATTCGACAAACTGCCGAATCTGATAACATCAATGGGGAAAAACGGTTACTATACCTCATTTTATTATGGAGGCGATCTCGCTTATGCCAATACCGAAACCTACCTGAATATGGCCGGAATCGATAAACTTGCCGGCGAAAGCGATATTCCTCATACGCGCCGCACCGACTGGGGGGCTTACGACGAAGATGTTTTTAACTTCCATCTGAACGACCTGAAAGATATGAAGCAGCCTTTCTTTTCGGTTTTGTTAAGCCTGACCAATCACGAATATTTTATTGCGGATGTAGACAAGGTTTTCCCCGGAAAAACCGAAAATGCCCTGTTCCATAATACAGCACATTATACCGACAAATGCCTGTATCAATACATACAGCAGGCAAAAAAAAACACATGGTATGACAACACGCTTTTTATCATCACGGCCGACCATGCACACAAGCACCCGATGGAAAGAGCCTATAATACGCCGGAACGGCATCATATCCCATTGCTGCTTTATGGAGAAGTACTTAAACCGGAATACCGTGGCAAAACATTCAGCAAAACCACGTCGCACGTCGATATTGCCCCTACCCTGCTTGCTCAGCTCAACATCGGCAGTCCAGAATTTATATGGGGCAAGAATCTCATGAACAAATATGCTCCCGATTTCGCCTTTTATACCTTCGACGATGGCTTCGGACTGATCACCGATAGCGTAGATATCATCTATGACCATAACCTGAGAGCTGTTGCAGAAACACGTATCAAAATACCCGGAAGCAAACCGGAAAAAAAACTCAGACAGGGTCAGGCAATGCTGCAATTATTATTTAAAGAATACATCGAATTATAAAAAATCTTTTTAAATCTGGATTTAATACGATTTAAATTATTAACTTCTCTTGGTTCATGAGGTTGAAAAAAAATCATCAATTCAAAACTGTTTCTGAATTACAACCAAATATTCAAAAAATAAAATATTTGCAAAATTGAAAAAAATATAAATAACTTTAATACCTTTGATGGTCGCTATTTTTAATATTTTTTTGAAAATGCACCACAAACAGTTGTACTGTAGTGCTTATGTAAAAACGATTAAAACTATTAAAAACCCTATCATGAAAAGCGCGATATACAGTGTGATAACAGGGACAGGAAGTTATATCCCAACAAGGATAATCCGAAATGAAGACTTTCTGACCCATGAATTCTATGATGCCGAAGGTGAAAAACTAAAAAGTACAAGTCAGGAGATCGTTGACAAGTTTCAGGAGATCACCACCATCAGCGAAAGGCGTTATGTAACCGACGATCTGGTGACCTCTGATACAGCCTTTTATGCAGCTGCAGATGCCCTCGCGGCAGCAGGTATTAATAAAGAGGAGTTGGATTACATCATTGTTGCACATAATTTCGGAGATATTGCGAAAGGAAAAAACCGGACGGATATTGTACCCTGCCTGGCTGCACGGGTAAAACATACATTAGCCATTGCAAACCCGCATACCGTATCCTACGATCTTCCTTTTGGCTGTCCTGGCTGGCTTCAGGCTATGATACAGGCGGATTACTATATCCGTTCCGGAGATGCACAAAAGATTCTGGTGATCGGTGCAGAAACGCTTTCAAGGGTCTGCGATCCCCACGACAGGGACAGCCTGATCTATGCCGATGGCGCCGGTGCAGTCGTTGTAGAAGCCAGAATGAGTGATGAACCAACAGGTATCCTTGCCCATAATGCCCGTTCGGATACGTTACTGTACTCCCAAATGCTGTATATGGGTAAATCAAACAATACAAACTACCAGGATAAAACCAATCTGTTTCTGAAGATGAACGGAAGGAAACTCTATCAATATGCACTTGAAACCGTACCACAGTCTATAAAAGAATGTCTCGAAAAATGCAGCATCCAGCTTGATAAAATTAAAAAAATCCTTATCCATCAGGCCAACGGCAAAATGGATGAGGCAATACTCAAAAGGCTTTTTGGACTCTTTAACATTAAAAACCTGCCCGATAATATCATGCCTATGTCCATTTCGTGGCTGGGAAATTCTTCCGTAGCCACATTACCCACCTTGTTCGACCTGATTCTGAAAGGCAGGTTGTCCCCACACCAGATACATAAGGGTGACATTATCGTCTTTGCATCGGTAGGCGCCGGAATGAATATCAACTCAATGGTGTATAAAGCAGAATAATATCATTCAACGATCCTTTTTCACCGATGATCCGGAACAGGCTATTTCGGCAGTTTCATCACCATCGTTTCAAGTTTCAAGAAATATTGCCTGTCCAGCGGATAGCGCATACGTCCGGCGGTATTGATATCTTCCCATGCCTGAAGGTAGTTGCCGTTGTCAAAATTGGCCACCGACCGGTTCACATAAGCAGCCGCATCATCAGGATTCATCTGAATAGCAGTATTATAATCCGCTATCGCAGCATCGAGCTGTTTCAGCTTATATCGGGCCAGCCCCCTCCAGGAGTATAATTCAGATTTTTTCGGGTTGAGTTCAATGGATTTATCAAGGTTTTCAAGCGATTTCTGATAATTTTCTGTTTTATAATAAGCAATGCCATACCAATAGCATAGTTCATAATTATCCGGCTTTAGTTTCCGGCTTTGCTCAAAATCCCGAAAGGCCTCATCATACCGGCCCAGCTGCACATAAGCCGTACCGCGCTTCAATACAGCATTGGCATCACGGGGCTTAACATGCAGATAACGGTCATAATAAGGCAAAGCATCTTCAAAACGCAGCAGGGCACTCAGCGAATTAGCCTTGCCGATCAGTCCATCATTATCATCCGGGTGCAACTGCAGACAAACATCAAAATCCGCAATCGCTTCCTGATGCTTTCCTATATTATTATAAATAATCCCACGGTTCGCCCACGCCTGATAATAGGTAGAATCCATCTGTATGGCCGTATTGAATTCACGTAAAGCTTTATCGTTGTTTTTTTCCCAGTGATAATAAAAGTATCCAAGGTTATTATAGGCAAACGGCAGATAAGGATACACACGGGAGAGATCACGCATGAGCACTTCCCCGTTCTTCCACTTGCCGATACGCTGCCAGGTGAGCAGAGAGAAAAAGATTATAAAGGCAGCGACTATAATGTGCAGAAGAGGTTTAACATTTTTCAGTTTTGCCGACCGGCTTTGTATCACAGTGTCGTATAATTTTCCCAGCATAAAAAACAACCCGATATATGGGACATACGCATAACGTTCTGCCATAGAGGCGCCGCCTACCGGGACAATCTGTATGACAAGGGCAATGGTTACAAAGAAAAACAAAGCACCGAAAATATAATGCCTTCCGAATTTCTTTGAATAGATGAGCAGTGCTATAAACATCAAAACTACGAAGGGAGCTGCAAAATAAACAGCAGGAAACAATCCGTCAACCCTGGCCGGGTATGGATACATTGCGGCCAGACGGATTGGCACAAAAAGTTTCCAGAGGTAGGTCATCAGCGAATGACACACGATCAGCAGTCGCTCAAAAACCGTAAACATGGGTGTCAGATCCTGTATCGCACCTTTCTCACTCTGCGAAAACACAGCAATAATGCCAAAAATAAGTGCAAGAACAAAAAACGGGGTTTTCTCAAGGATAAGCCTGAAACTAAACTTCCGTTTAAAGTAATAATCCACCACAAACATCACTACCGGCAAACAAACGGCAGCAGATTTGGAAAGCATGGACAAAAAGAAAAATATAAATGCAAGAATGTAGTACCGCCGCTTTGGCTTATCCCTTGTGATGTAATAAAAATATTGAATAAGCGACAACATGAAAAAGAAGGTATACAATACATCTTTACGTTCAGTGATCCACGCCACCGACTCTATATGCATGGGATGTACGCCAAATAACAGGGCAACAAAAGCAGCTATTTCTGCCCTCTTTGAAAGCTGTCTTATGAAAATAAAAACAAGCAGAACATTAAGCAGATGCAACAGCAGGTTGTCCATATGATACAGCAGCGCCTTTTCACCTGCAAGAGCATATTCTAATGCCCACGAAAAAGTGGTAAGCGGGTGATAATTACCTTTGTAAAAGGTCGTCGGGTTAAAAATCGTTTTAAAATTCTCCCACGAAATCTTATGCACCAGTTCATGTTCTAAAATATATCCACCGTCATCCCAGTTGACGATAAAATCGTTCGACAGCGACGGGATATAAACGATCAGAGTCGTAACAATGGCAATCAAAGCAAACAATAATTCCTTCCTGCGGAAATTACGGATCGTTATTCCTGATTCCGTTTTTTTCTGCATGGAGGGCGCCTGCTGAACCTTAACAGGCTGGCGAATTTTTTTATTTGGCTTCTCTTTCTTACCCATAGCATATTTTTTTCAGAACAACCGGTGAAGAACGATTTTTATGTTTAAATGATGATGCAAAATAATGATTTTTTACAAATATAATCCACAAATAGTATCCTTAACAATTATAATTTACAAAATGATTTAATTCATATACATTTTATAAAATATGCAAAACAAATTATAAGGCAAAATACTTACTTTTTTTTATGTAACTTAGCAGAAAAATGCCGGGATGACCATACAGCAGATTCTGACCAAATACTGGGGATATTCTTCTTTCCGTCCGATGCAGGAAGACATCATCAACTCGGTACTAGCCGGTAATGACACGCTGGCATTGATGCCCACCGGCGGAGGTAAATCGCTGTGTTACCAGGTGCCGGCTATGGTGAGCGAAGGGCTCTGCATTGTTGTATCGCCGCTCATCGCCCTGATGAAAGACCAGGTGGAAAACCTTAAAAGACGGGGTATCAAAGCCATCGCCATTTATTCGGGCATGAGTCAGTACGAGATAGACATTGCTTTTGACAATGCCGTGTTCGACAAAGAGGTGAAACTGCTCTACCTTTCGCCCGAACGCTTGATCACCAGCCTGTTCCGAGCCAAGTTGAAACGCATGAAGGTAAACCTGCTCGCCGTTGACGAGGCGCACTGTATCTCACAATGGGGTTATGATTTCAGGCCACCATACCTGCAGATAGCCGAAATCCGTGAATATATCCCCGATGTTCCAATTCTGGCGCTTACTGCCACAGCTACCCGCGAAGTGGTGGATGACATACAGAATAACCTGAAATTCCGGAAAAACAATCTGTTTCAGGTCAGCTTTGAACGCAAAAACCTCTCGTATTTTGTAAAAAAAGATGAAAACAAACTGCATCTGCTCCTGAAAATTGCAGACAAAAACAAAGGTTCCGGCATTGTATATGTACGAAACCGTAAGAAAACAAAGATTATTTCGGATTTCCTAAATAAAAATCAGGTCAGCGCCGATTTTTACCACGCCGGACTGGAGCCCGACCTGAGAGATAAAAGACAGACAGCCTGGCAAAAAAATGAAAAACGCGTGATGGTGTGCACCAATGCCTTTGGCATGGGCATCGACAAACCCGATGTGCGTTTTGTGGTTCACCTTGACCTTCCCGACTGTATCGAAGCTTATTTTCAGGAAGCCGGCCGCGCAGGCAGGGATGAGAAAAAAGCCTTCGCCGTGCTGCTCTATGAAAATGCAGACATTCTTGATGCTTATAAAAACTTTGAAAACTCATTCCCTGATAAAAAAATAATACGCAAAGTATACACCTGCCTGGGCAATTATTATCAGCTTGCTGTCGGCTCTGGCGCCGATACTACTTACGTATTTAACATCAACGAATTCTGTGATCAGTACAACCTCCAGCCTGTCATCGCTTACAACTCCATAAAATTTCTTGAAAAAGAAGGCTATGTGTACCTCTCCGACTCGTTCAATGATGCATCAAAAGTCCATTTTATTCCGGATAACAAGGCTTTGTACAGATTCCAGCTGGCCAATCCGAGATATGATCCTTTTATTAAGTTATTGCTACGCTTATACAGCGGGCTTTTCAATGATTTCGTAAAAATTGAAGAAAACGAGATTGCACGGAAAATGAATACCGGAACGGAAACCGTTGTCAAAACCCTTGATGAACTGGTCAGGCAGGATGTCCTGTTTTATGAGGCACGCAGCAGCCTGCCCAAACTGACCTTCACTTGCGAACGCCTCGACGACCGCGGCCTGATACTCAGCGATGACAACTATGGGGAAATCAGACACAAGGCCCTGATAAGGCTCGAAGCAATGACCGAATATGTCGCATCAAAAACCAAATGCCGTTGTCAGTATCTGTTGGAATATTTCGGCGAAAAAAACAGCAAACGTTGCGGCACCTGTGATATTTGCCTGAAAAGAAATGAGCTGGGCCTTACTGAATTTGAGTTCGACTCCATAGTCGAAATCATCAGACCCTTGCTGACCGAAAAGCCCATGACAACGGAAGAAATCCTGTCGGAAGTTACAGATCCCCCCAATGAAGACCACCTGATCAAGGTACTGAGATGGCTTGTAGATAATGATAAGATTGATGTGAATAAAGAAGGCAAATACCGCTGGAGTTAAAATAATAAATATTTGAATATTATTTTTTGACCGTTGGGCGAAACTTGTAACTTCGCACCGCACTTTTTATCAATCATGTTTTACATCATGTTGTGCGAAGTTTGTAGTGTCTGTTGCACAAATACCGTTGTGCGAAGTTTGTAACTTCGCACTCCGTATCATATTTCCCACGCGTAAGCCCAACTCCAGCGGAATAATAATTCTTATGTTTATTTCGTTATGCTTCAGTTGCAGCAATTCATCACGCAGTCCGCAGAAAAGATACGGTAACCCCACGTATATGCGTAAGCTTTTCATATACCTTTCCCGCATGAAGTTTCCTGATAGAAAATTCTATCCTGCATTTCAGGTCAAAATTCTGTGAAAGCTGTTTAATATCGTCGTCTTTCAGCACTCTCATCACATCGTTCATCTGTTCGTAGGTGAACAGCACCTCATAAACATCATTAACTGTTCTTTCAACGATGCGGTTGTGTTCAAGAGCCTCTTTCGCAGCTGTTTTGTACGCGTTGATCAGCCCGCTGACGCCGAGTTTGGTGCCGCCATAGTACCGGACAACAACGACCAGAATGTTCGTAAGATCCTTGGCTTGTATTTGCCCGAAGATAGGCCTCCCGGCAGTACCCGATGGCTCTCCGTCGTCGCTGAAACGGTACACGCTCTTGTCAAAGCTCAGCCGAAACGCATAACAATGATGTGTAGCGTCAAAATACTTCTTTCTGATCTGCTCAAGCTCCTGCTTCATTTCAGCTTCATTACCTACAGGAACGGCCAACCCTATAAATCTGCTGGAACGGTCGCGGAAAACACTTTCAGAAGGCTCAGTAATGGTCAGGTAGGTATCTTCAAATAACATGAACATGATTTTGTACAAATATAGTTTTTTTTGAAATCACCTATAAAACCTGATTCATTAATACCGATATGTGAAAATGTACACTTCCGGTTGTTGATAAATAAACCCCGGAGCCCTTCATAGCCAGATAAAGTCTTCGTAAATTTGCAAAAATTTTCAATGATGAACACCGGTGATTATAACGATGGGGCCATACGCACCCTCGAGTGGAACGAGCATATCAGGCAGCGCCCCGGGATGTACATTGGCAAACTGGGCGACGGCACCTCACCCGATGACGGGATATATGTGCTTCTTAAAGAAACACTCGATAATGCCATCGACGAGTTCATCATGGGCAACGGCAGGTCTGTGGAAATAACCATCAAAGACCAGACGGTAACCGTACGCGATTATGGCCGGGGAATCCCCCTCAACAAACTGGCCGACTGCGTTTCCAAAATAAATACAGGTGCCAAATACGACTCTAAGGTTTTTGTCAAAACAGTAGGGCTGAATGGTGTTGGCTCCAAAGCAGTTAATGCCCTTTCCTCTTATTTTGCGGCACAATCCATACGCGAACAAAAAATCAAAACCGTGGAATTCCAGGAAGGCATTCTGATAAAAGACCACCCGATAACCGACACCCAACAATACAACGGTACCATCATCAAATTTACTCCCGACGAAAAAATTTTCGGAAACTTTCATTTCATTTCCGAATACATCGAAAAGATGCTTTGGAATTACGCTTTCCTCAATAATGGGCTCGCTATTATTTTCAACGGACAGCGCTTTGTCTCAAAAAACGGACTGCTCGATCTGCTGAATAATTACATCGACGGGCCCACACTATACCCAATCATCCACATCAAAGAAAACGGTTTTGAATGTGCCATCACTCATAGCGCAACAAAATATAACGAAGAATATTATTCTTTTGTCAACGGACAGCATACCACCCAGGGAGGCACACACCAGCAGTCATTCCGTGAAGCTGTCGTGAAAACCATACGCGAATTTTACAAAAAAGATTTCGAACCCAGCGACATCCGAGAATCTATTGTGGCCGCCATAAGTATCAAAGTCCAGGAACCGGTGTTTGAATCGCAGACCAAAACAAAACTTGGTTCTCAATATATTGAACCCAACGGGCCTACAGTGAGAAACTACGTACAGGACATCATAAAAAAACATCTGGATGATTACCTGCACATGCACCCGGAAACGTCCGAAGCCTTGCTCCGTAAGATTCTGCAGTCCGAAAAAGAAAGAAAAGAACTGGCAAACATCAAGAAACTGGCCAAAGACAGTATCAAAAAAGTAAGCCTCCACAACAAAAAACTCAGGGATTGCCGTATTCATTATAATACCAATGAGGAACGACGATACGAGAGCACCCTGTTCATCACCGAAGGAGACTCTGCAAGCGGCTCCATCACCAAATCACGGGATGTGAATACACAGGCTGTGTTCAGCCTGAGAGGAAAACCTTTGAACTGCTATGGCATGACAAAAAAAGTCTGCTACGAAAACGAAGAGTTCAACCTGCTGCAGTCAGCCCTGAACATCGAAGAAGATACGGAAAACCTCCGCTACAACAATATTGTCATAGCCACCGATGCCGATGTAGACGGCATGCATATACGGCTGTTGCTGCTCACCTTCTTCCTTCAGTTTTACCCGGAAGTCATACGTTCAGGACACTTGTATATCCTGCAAACCCCGCTGTTCAGGGTAAGAAATAAGAAAAAAACCATTTACTGTTATAGCGATGCTGAAAGAATTAAGGCTATCGCCGAACTGGGAACCAACCCGGAAATAACCAGATTTAAAGGCCTGGGTGAGATATCGCCTGACGAATTCAAACATTTTATCGGCCCCAACATCCGCCTCGAACCGGTGATGCTCACCAAAGATTCACCCGTAAAAGACCTCTTGTCGTTTTATATGGGAAAAAACACTCCGGAAAGACAGGAATTCATTATTGAAAACCTGAAAGTTGAACTGGACGTAGTGGAAACACACTGAAAGGCATATGATAAACCCGGTCAGGTAAATGACTTCTGCTTAGGAAAGTTTCCTTCTGTATATGATACATATAATATCCGAAAGGCATTAAAAACAATCAACTGCGTTATTATATTCCGGCACAGGTATTCCACACAACGGAAATATAACCTGATGACATAGCATAAAGGAAAAATACAAACACAACAAATATAAAACCATACCATACTATAAACCAATTTCCCTGCGTTGTACTTTTGTCATTTGCAGTTTTTTTTTATCTTTACAGGCCTATGAGCAAAAACAAAAAAATAAGCCGGCGTGATTTTATCCGGTACTGTGCACAATATGCCGGAATAGCCGCGCTGGGGCTGTCAGGATTTGATGTTTTTGCTGAAAATAAAAAATTATTAACCATGGAAAAACCTGATGATATCTGGAAATGGAAAGCCCTTGCACATTACTACACCAAAACTGAAAATGGTGTTGTATGCGGACTATGCCCCAATGCCTGCCTGATAAAACCCAGCGAAAAAGGATTTTGCAGAACCCGCGTCAATTATAAGAACGACCTGTACGCCATCAACTATGGGAACCCCTGCTCTATAAATACCGACCCGGTCGAGAAAAAACCCCTGTACCATTTTTTGCCGGAAAGCTCCGCATTTTCGCTGGCTACCGCCGGATGTAACTACACCTGCCTGAACTGCCAGAACTGGGAAATTTCACAGGTTTCACCTTTTGATACAAAAAATTACGACCTTTTTCCGGAAAACGTCGTGGCATACGCATTAAAAAATAATTGTGAAAGCATCGCCTATACCTATACTGAACCTGTGGTATTTTATGAATATGTATATGATACGGCAAAACTTGCCCGCGAAAAAGGCCTGAAAAACCTGTTCATCTCGAACGGCTCCATCAACGAAGCCCCGTTGAGAAAACTCTGCAAATACCTTGATGCAGCTAATATCAACCTCAAAAGTTTTAAAGAGGAAACATACCGTAAACTCAACGGAGGCAGACTGGCGACGGTAAAAAATTCACTTAATATCTTTAAGGAAGAAGGCGTCTGGCTCGAAATCACCAACCTGATCGTACCGGGCTGGACCGACGACCTCGACATGATAAAAGAAATGTGTGACTGGCTTTATGATGCGGGGTTTTCAAATTACCCCCTGCATTTCAGCAGGTTTTTTCCTATGTATAAACTCACCCAGCTGCCTGCAACACCCATTGAAGTACTCAACAAAGCACACGACATTGCCCTGGCTGCAGGAATCCGGCATGTATATATCGGCAATGTCCCGGGGACAGAATACGATGACACCTATTGCCCGAAATGCAGGAAAAAAATTATTGAACGCAGGGGATACACCATAATTTCCAACGCTATCAAACAAGGAAAATGCGGATTTTGCGGAGAACAAATCAATGGCGTATGGAAGTAAAAAATAAAAAATATATCATGGTAATATATTTTATCCCGGTACTTATTTTATGCATCTCTTTCTCCACCTTGAATTTAAACAAAATAAATACCTCTGACAATACCGGTAACTGGGAAGAGCAGCTCAACAGCCTGAACCATCTGGTCATGCGTACATCTTCCATAAACCTTATCCATGGCCTTGCCCTCAGCCAGGAACAGGTTCAGGAATTAATACCGCTTGCCTTGCAGGTTGATCAGCTTAACCTTGATTTTCCTGACGGTATTGAATATTACAGCCACGACCTGAAAGGAATCTGCAATACCTATAAAATCCTATCAGGAGTTTTGCTGGAAGACAAACCTATAAGCGATAGCCTGAAAAATACCGTATATCGCGCCCGGGAACTGCATTCGGATATAATAAAACGCAGCCTGCTGGCTGCACATATGCCGGGTTATCAGGCAGAAGGATGTTTGAAATGTCATGCCGCTCCGGAACTTTTCCCGAAAGGAAGCATTTCCGGCAAAAACACACCGCCCATCAGCGCCGAAGACCGCAAAGAAATTGATCTGGCACACGTTAAAGGATTGTTTGGCGAGGAAGGTACGCTGTTGTTGTGGAACCTTCGTGACCAGGTATACAAAATACTCACCAGCGAACAAAAATATGTGTTCGGCAGTTTCCGCTGTTGCCTGATACCACAGGAAGATGTCGCAAACCCCGGGATTTACGGACAATCATTTGTAACCAATGAATGGATAGCCTATTTTCGGAAGATCAGGGAGGTGAACGACAATGACTGGCAGAATTATAAAAGCCTTTTCTTCATCCCCCTGGGCGACATCCTGGAATCCAAACTACCCGGTATCAGGAAAAAAGATAAGACAAAACTGCTGGATGAAGCCGAAACGGTGATCAATGATTCAAGAAAAATGGATGAAATAGATTTCGAACTGCAGAAAGAAAATCTCTGTGTCCGGCTGAGTGAAGCCCTGAAAATTGACCTCCTGAACGGCGAAGCCACCCGCCAGCCCGATGAACGGAAATTCATCGCCGCCATGTTTCTGCTTTACCCCGGAAATAGCGCAGTATACATGAAATCAGCAGGACAGAAATAATACCCAAGTGAAATTTTAGTTAGTCCATGGTTGCTGAGCTTGCCGAAGCAAAGACGTACTACAATTTCATACTTTGGTTATGCCTGCCTGGCCGGCAGACAGGCCGATAGAAAAAATAAATAGTACAAACAATTGAAATGAAGTTTGGACTATATTATTTTTCAAATCTATATAATTCCATTTTAAATACTGGTAATCAATTATTTAATAATGTATTTTTTTATGCGAAACAATTCGGTTTTTTTCGGGATAGGTTAGCCGATATTTGGCGCGCGGGCAATTCCTGGCGTGCGAGCCGGCGGTGGCGTGAATCAGAAAACATTTGAAAATCTGCAAAGGCCCCGCCACAGGCGGGGTTTCCCGACCAGCTATGCTGCGTCGGGACTACTTTGCTTAGATTTTCAATGTTTTCTGAGGGCGGGCTGAAGCATTCGCCAGGAGGTCCTTTCCTGCCTGCCGCAGTGTTCGTCACGCAGGCAGGTTTGCTTACTTTTTTGCCTGCCCCGCCAAAGGCGTGGGGACAAGCAAAAAAGTAAGAGAATAATATCATGTTTACAACAGAAACAAAAGCGAAATATTAAATTATAAACGCTTTTCTAATTTTTAAACTATTGGCAATCAGTATAAGCCTTGCACCCTATAATAATGAACGTTTGCAGGCGGCTGAGCCTCCGGCAGCTTATTATTGCAGGCTGCGCCTGCCTAAGGCATAGTCCGAAATTTCGCAAGGGCGGTTGTACAAACCTGAACGAACGTTCCGAATGTTTGCCGGAGGCTGTGCCTCCGGCAGCTTATTATTGCAGGCTGCGCCTGCCTAAGGCATAGTCCAAAATTTCGCAAGGGCGGTTGTACAAACCTGAACGAACGTTCCGAACGTTTGCCGGAGGCTGTGCCTCCGGCGGCTTATTATTGCAGACTGCGCCTGCCTAAGGCATAGTCCAAAATATCGTAAGGGCGGTTGTACAACCCTGTCAGAAATGTGTCATGACAAAAAACATCAGGATCAGACCTTCCCCCGTTAGTATCAGTTCGCAACTACTTCAGAAAGAGATTTCCATTACATTTCAAACAAAGAACCTCATTTCAGATATATTTTTTTCTGGCCTGCAAAGCATAAACACCCTGCCTGGAGTTCATCTTCTAATCTTTTCTTCAATTATTGATGAGTTAAACCGGACCAGTTTGTCCCAATCAATGTCTCCATTTTCTTTACAAAAATCATTCGCAAATTCTTTTGTGAACTTGTTGATCATTTGAGAATAGGATTTCATAAAAGTGTCATTTTTTTCTCTTGCCTTATGACCAAGAGGTTCAATTATGTCAGTATAAAGATTGTCATTTCCTGAAATAAATTCCCAAAACTTTTGACCGCAATACTTATAATAATCACCTTTATCGGGTTGATTGTCTCTACCATAACAACAGCCGTTAACAGCAACAATATTGAGATTTGAATTACTTGTTCTTAAAGTCTTTTTTGCTGTCTTAAAATCTGAAACCATTTTAGCAATTTGAGAACTATTTCCCCAATTAGGTCCAGATTTAATATTCACGATATACCGTATTTCGTTTATATCAAACTCAAGGTCAATACCCAAAATCCCGGATTTTTTTCCACCATAAACTTTCCCATTTATATAAATAGCAAGTCCTTCAAGCCAATCTCCAAAAATACCTTCTTCGCTTGAAGATATGTGAGCATCAACAATTCCTCGTATTATTCTTTCAGCTGTCAAAACATATTTTGCTTTAAACAAATATGGGTTTTTCCTTTTAAGTACTTGTGAAAGCTTAAGACCATCAAGGCTTTGTATTCTTTTCTCGTGAAAAATGCCGATATTTTTCTCAACGTACTGTGATACGTCTTTCAGGTTTATTTTTCTCATATTTTTCCTTTGAATCAAATAAATAAAGTTCTACTGGTTGCAGTTGCTTTTTTACCATTTCATAATATTCTGGAACTATGTCAATTCCAATAGAATTTCGGTTCATTCTATTGGCTACAACTAATGTTGTTCCTGAGCCCATAAAGGGATCCAAAACAGTGTCATTTTCTTTTGTAAAAAGTTTTATAAACCATTCCGGAAGTTCTTCTGGAAATGCTGCACTATGATTTTTATTATTACATTCTGTGGCAAGATGTAACACATTAGTTGGATATGCTTTTTCTCTTTCCAACCAGTTTGATATATTTTTCCCAAATCCACTACCGACTTTTGAGTTATCCCTTGTTTTGTCAGTTTCAGAAAGGTTTTTTAGTCTATTTTTTGCCCAATCACCCATTGGAACCATTACTTCTTCCTGGTACATATTGAATCTCTTATCTTTGTTGAATTGAAGAAGTCTCTCCCATGAGTCACGAAAACGATTTGGCCATTTCCCAGGGTAGGAATTTTTTTTATGCCAGATAAATTCCTCTGTCCAAAACCAACCTTGTTTACGCATTGCCAAAATTAATTCCATTACATAGGTGCTACGTTCACCATCAACGACCTTTTCCTTTATGTTTAAAACAAATGTTCCTGTCGTCTTTAAAACTCGTAATAATTGTTTTGAAATGGGTAAAAACCACTCAACATATTTATCTGGTTGAATTCCTCCATAAGTACTTTTTCGTTGATCCGCATAAGGAGGTGACGTTACGATTAAGTCAACAGAATTTTCAGGGAGCATTTTTAATATGTCTTTGCTGTCTCCCAGATATATGTCTGTTAATATTTCCATTTATTTTTTATTTTCACAAATTTACAAATATTATTTGTTCGGATCTACGATTGTTAATAAGTCACAATTGTCAGATTACCGTCAATAATTGCCTTAAATATATGAAAAAATCTTTATTCCGTTGCTAGTCTGAAAAATGCTATCAGAGGTAAAAACAAAGAGTTTAACCTTTTTTCTTTTATCCCTGTCCGCAAAAACATCATAATAAATAAAATAATGAACATTCGCCGGAGGCTGTGCCTCCGGCGGCTTATTATTGCAGGCTGCGCCTGCTAAAGGCATAGCCTTTAATTTCCGTATAGGCTGTTGTACAAACCTGGTAGTGTATAGTCCTGAAAAAAAGCCACCCTGACTCAGAATGGCTTTTTATAAGATTCTTAACAAGCTTATCTTTCCAGTATCAGCTTACCGGTGTAAACACCATGGTTAGTGATCATTCTGTAAATGTAAACACCTGATGAAAGCATACTCCCGTCAAAATCCATTATGTATTCCCGGTCTTTGCCGGCATCACCGTCAAACAGGGTGCTGATCAGTTTTCCGGAAAGATCATACACTCCCAGTGTCACTCTGCTGTCTTCAGGCAGGGTGAACATGATGCTTGTGCTACTGTTGAAAGGATTCGGGTAAGACCGTAGTGTCATTTCCGCACCCGATCCTATATTCATCGCCAGCTGCTTTTGGTTTGCACATGCACCACAGTTCGCACTTTGGTTCCAGTAGGTATTCTGTGCCGATAGTATTTCTTTGGCAATGAAGATGCCTGTAAAATCATTAGAGCGTACCGTACGCGAATCCTCAGTCGAAATTTTGAAATCAACACCAGTTGTCTTGCCAAGATAGAATTTACCCTTTGCCACGGTGCCTTTTTTGAAGTTGACGTTGTTCTGCACATAAACAGTCAGTGGAACATCCTCAGGATTTATATTTACCAGCTGTCCGCCATTTACTCCCGCTGCATATCCTGCTCCGCGGATGCGCATCTTGGTGCATGGGGTAAAATGCACAGACGATCCATCGCCAATGGCAAGCAATCCTCCAATGTTGATTATACCGCTGCTGAACGTCACGTCCGCATTTTTACCGATTTTGACATCCTTATATAACGAATCGCCAAGAATCACAACAGCATTGTCGGGTACATTGACATTGACCGTGCCGGAAAAAGCATCACTTTCAAATACAGGCAGTGTCACAGTTGCAGGAGCATAATATGCCGCGGAAAGAATACTCGAACCATCAACAGGTATCAATACAGCTTTCGCAAAAACACCCGGAGCGGTTACCACGGAGCTTTCTTTGAGTTCTGCCTGGCCGTCACTACTTTTCATCACCCCAATACCACCGGAATGAACCACACTTCCTTTTAACTCAATACGTTCCCGGGCAAGCATCACGTACGAGGAAATCAGGTCAGCAGGTTCTGCAGCAACAACAAGGGTGTCTTCCGCATAACATCCCATGCTGTTCACCACGTTCACGATATATTCCCCGCTGGACCAGGCCTGCACCACCGGAGTAGTTTCACCGGTCGACCACAAATAATCTGTTGCAGGTGTTCCTGCAACATTAGCAGTAAGTTCAACAGCTCCCGAACAGTAAAGCCCTGCAGAAGTAATATCAACAGCGATCTTTCCACTGCGTGTGATATGTTGAATACAGTTAGCGACATATCCGTTTGAATAACGTATGGTCCACGTCACCGTTGTCGTTCCCACCGGGAAAATTGCCGGCTGATCTGTGGTGATGTCCATCATTTCCCGGTTGATACGCATCATGGTCAACAAATTAAACGCAGAATCCTCATAACAGATGATCATGTCCTTCATACACTTAAAGATGCCCGGGTCTTCAACAGGCGGGCAGACATGGAAGTCGCTGCTCAGATACCAGTTGGTGTGCTTACCCGAACTTACGCTTTTCGCCATGAAAATCCCCTTGAAAACCGCGGGCTTAGTGGGCTTGGAATCAGCAATGGTCAGGTTATGAATAGCAGTATCTGCAGAATTTTTCCTTCCAAGGAAGAAGTATCCGTTGACATGAGCGCCTTCGCCCACCGTAACGGCCTGGTTAATGTAAAACTTCACCGAAGTATTGCCGGGATTGATATTCACATTTTTACGCAGTACCATTTTTTCATCCAGGCGGAACACCCCGCACCGGTCAAACTTAATCGTTGAACCATCTCCGATGTCAAACTTACGGTCGATGTTCACCACGGGCTGTGTAAATACTACTGTAGCATTTGTCCCGGTCACAATTTCCTTGTAAAGTGTGTCGTTGAGATACACGGTAGTGTTGTTGGGCACATGTATCGAAAGCGTTCCCGTATAGGGCATGGCTTCAAACACAGGCCAGGGCTCCGTGGCAGGATCATAAGTAGCATCTGTGATAGCGCTGGTGCCGTCCTTAGTGATATTATCTGCCACTCCGAAGGTTCCCGGTGCCGTGATATCTGAATAATCCCTGAGTTCAAGCTTTCCGCCGGCTTTCTTCACCCCCACTCCGCCGCTGTATACATTGGATTTCTTCATGGTCACCAGGTCTTTCGCTAATATTACAAAATTCCAGCTGTCGGTCACCGTGATGGTCTGCACCTGATCCGGAGCCGCATTGCCGCAATTGTCCTCCAGATGCCATGTACGCGATAAGACATTGGAACCGGGCGCCATTACATCAGAAAATGTGGCCTGCAACCCGGCAGAACAGTTGTCCCATTCATCGGTGACATCACCCGTGAGGCTAACTATAGGTCCGTAATTATTAAAATCATCATTCGTCATCGTAATATCAGGAGGCGCAGTGAATGTCGGGGCGATAGTATCCAGTACTGTTATGATCTGAACCTGGCCGTCCGACTGGTTACCATGTATATCCATCACCGACCATGTCCTTATGATGATATGGCTTCCTTCACAGGCGCCCTCAGTAATGGAATCAGAATATATCGCCTGCAACGGCTGGCAATTATCCCATTCATCAGTTACATCACCGGTGTTCAAAACGGAGATATCATAGTTACAGCCGGCATCCGCATATACCGTAATGTCTTCAGGACTTGTAAATACAGGAATCACAGGATCTTCCACTGTCACGGCGGCCATGCAGTAAGAACTGTTGCCATTAACATCCGTCACGGTCAGTGTCACAGTATTGACACCTACATCATTGCAATCAAAAAAGTCAGGTACTACGGTCATTTCAGCAATACCACAGGCATCCCATGAGCTGCTGTCCACATCAGAGGGAATTATCGTCGCAGTGCCTGTAATGTCCAGTTGTACCGTTATATTCCGGCAGTGAACAACAGGCGGCATGACATCCTCAACTGTTACTGCTGCATTGCAGAACGAGGTATTACCGCTGACATCCGTTACGGTCAGTATCACGGTATTAACGCCCGCATCACCGCAATCAAACACATCGGGCGCTACGGTCATTTCAGCAATCCCGCAGGCATCTCGTGAGTTGCTGTCCACATCAGAAGGAAGTATGGCTGCTGTGCCTGCAGCATCCAATTGTACCGTTATATTCCGGCAGTGAACAACAGGCGCCGTGACGTCCTCTACAGTCACTGCCCCACTGCAGAACGAGCTATTGCCGTTGATATCCGTCACGGTAAGTGTTACCAGGTTGGGATTGGTCAGTAGATCATCGCAGGTAAAAAATGTTTTGTCAATAACCATACCGGCTATGCCACAGGCATCACTGCTGCCGTTGTCAAGCTGCTGCGGAGCCAGTATGACGTTACCGCTGGCATCCAGGTTCACCGTAACATTCTTACATAGTGCTTCCGGAGCCGTTTCATCAGTCACAGTAACCAGAAGGGAGCAGATGGAAGTATTGCCGGCTATATCGGTTACCACTAAGTCCACAGGGTTCGGGTTGAATGGCACATCGTCACAGCTGAAGGCAGTTTTGCTCAGCGCCATACCGGCGATACCACAAACGTCATAACTTCCGTTATCCGCCTGCTGAGCAGTCAGTGTGCCATTCCCGCCGGCATCAAGTATCACCGTCACATTATGGCACAAGGCTACCGGTGACATGGTATCAGCTACCGTGACAAAAGTATGGCACGTTGCCGTGTTGCCTGCCATATCCGTAACCGTCAGCAACACACTGTTCGGATTGGTCAGTATATCAGCACAACTGAATTGTGTCTTGCTCAGGGTCATATCGGCTATGCCGCAGCCATCGCTGCTGCCGTTGTCCACCTGCTGCGCCGTCAGCGCCCCGTTACCATCAGCATCAAGGATTACCGTCACATCCCGGCAAAGAGCAACAGGTGGAATAATCTCTGTCACGGTCACCCCGGCATAGCAGGTTGATACATTATTATTTATGTCTGTTACGGTAAGTGTCACAGAATTGGGATTGGTCAATAGTTCGGCACAGGTGAACACCGTCCTGTTCAGCGCCATACCGGCTATACCGCAGGCGTCGCTGCTGCCGTTGTCCACCTGCTGTGCCGTAAGCGTTCCGTTTCCGTTTTCATCAAGAGTAACCGTAACATCGTGACAGAGCGCAACGGCCGGAACAAAATCCCTTACCGTAATATTGGCAACACAGGTTTTGGTATTGCCGCTGTTATCCGTTACCGTCAATACCACGGGATTCGGATTAGTCAATATATCTGTACAGTTAAACGTATTACGGCTCAATCCCAGGCCTGAAACTCCGCATTCATCACTGCTGCCATTGTCAACCTGGTAGGGGAAAACATCAATTAACCCTGCATCGTTGAGATTTACTGTTATATTCCTGCACTTTGCCACCGGTATTGTCATATCATTTACTGTCACTATGGACTGGCAGGTACTTGAATTTCCGCTGTTATCCGTCACGGTCAGCGTAACCGTATTGGCGCCCGTGTTTGCACAGGTAAAATAATTCGGGCTTACAGTCATCCCCGAAATTCCATCATTGTCCGTACTTCCGTTATCGACCTGCGAAGCATTGATGGTAACACAACTGTTTCCCCTGTGGGTAGCCCACGACAAAGCATTGACATAAAGACGCTGCACATTGACATTGGAAAGGCATGAACTCCCCAGGTAATTACCGGCATGGCTGAAACCCACGATCCGTCCGGCACC
Organism: Bacteroidales bacterium; assembly: GCA_035389045.1. Taxonomy (GTDB): domain Bacteria; phylum Bacteroidota; class Bacteroidia; order Bacteroidales; family CAIWKO01; genus CAIWKO01. The sequence continues at coordinate 85,653 of DAOORA010000012.1, forward strand.
GAGGTCACGCACCGCAACGGCAGCAGAACCATTCTGGTCCGTCATGATGGCCTCAGCAGGATACAACTGGTATTCCCGTACCGGGCCAACGTTGGCACCCGCCAGAAAGGTAAAAGGACTGGAAACACCTGTAAGCACAGGATGTGAAGCATAAGCCGGTACGCTGGTATAGGTCATCATGGCTGTTACACCGCTGATCCTCTTTAAGATGACGATGGGCGACATCGCAGTCTGCGTAAGCAAATAATCAATTTCATGAGCATCCCATTCGTCATGTATAAACGCTTTCCCCTGATTAAGCACAAAATCAACCAGGGCGTTTTGTGCAGCTAATGGCAAAGGATTGGATGCTGTCATCCCATCCAGGTGAACCACCGCTGCAAATCCATCAAGAGGAGGATTAGTTCCATCCCACTGATATTCCGGAACAGCAGGCATAGTAACCACGAAGCCGGCAGCTTCCATCGCATTTTTAAGACTCATGGTATTGGAATTCATCACATCCCATAACAGCAGCACATGCTCACCGCCACAGCCGCCGCCCGGGCTTAAACTTACAGTAATGTCTTTGCATAACGCAACAGGAGGGACACTGTCATTGACCTGTGCCAGTGAATCGTTTGCTGCAAGCAAGGGCAACAGTAATACCATGAACAGGTACCTGAGTGCCTTCATAAAAGGTTCTTTTCTCCACGAGATAAGTAACCCGCTTTGTGTAAATTTTTTCATAACATAATGTTTTTATGGTAATAAATAATTGTTTGTTCTGACTAATGCGATACTTTGAATAAGCAGTTTATTTTTATAATAGTACAGATCTTCATCTTCTGCCCGATTTGTAAAAAGCATTTTGAAAATCAATTTGCATCCGCCATTTGGCAGACAGGGTCCGGCAAATTGATTGGCTAACCACAACGTATGATTTAAAATAATAATACATCAATTTGACACTGTTTCCTTTCAACGATTCATGTAAACGTTTCCAATTATGATTCATTCAACAATATAAAATATAAATTTATTTATCGTTATTTTTTATTATTATATCTTAATATTATTAATGTTTATCAACACAAACATACATAAAATTACATTTTTATAACTAAATATGCAAATTTATTAACATATTTTAGTATTAAAATTTGTCTTTTTTTTTCATGTACTGATTATCAACACATTAAATCTGTTATATTTTTGTTAATTACAGCTTGCAATTAACAATACCCAGCCAAAACCCCGGAGCGTTAAAACAATACCGCTAAATACAACCTCAGGAAAACAAAAGTTTTTCATAAGATTAATACTAAAATGATTCAAATAAAAAAGAATATATATCCTGGTTGCATCATAAGTTTTATTAACAAAAAGTTTGTCTTAGTGCACTCAGCAGCGGACTTTGTGGCGCACTTCATGCAACTTTGTGTTAAGAATATTAAACACTGAGCAAAGCAAAGATTTGCATAAAGTTCTATATGTATCTAAATGAATCAATCAGGATAAGTATGTATGTGCCTGATAAAAAATTTGTATCTGCTCACCCCATTAAAGCGCCTGAAAACAAAAAGATGAGGCTGTCTCAAAAGTCAAAATTCAGGAGTACTTAACCTTTGTGAACCTTCGTGTGTACTTTGTGTTCCTTTGTGGTTCAATTACTTATATTTACCACGAAGCATCATAAAGGCTGGCTTTAAGGCGCACAAAGGATTTTTGAGACAGGCTCATCTATTCTAATTCGTGAAACAAAATAAAACACTCTGAATAACAAGCCTATAGCAAACCGTACAGAATTTTCTTATGATATTTTCTATAGGGTGAATCGTTACAAAGATTTAAATTGCCAAAAAAATATGTTAATATTATAATATTTTAATCCTAAAATTTATTTTTTAGCATTTATAATAAAACTTATATTCTTAATATATTATAAATCAACTTTTTATTATTTTAAATAAGCATTAAAATACTTTTTTAAGCAAAAACTTCTTCTTGATGTACAAATTTTACTGTACTTTTGTTCGTTTTAACAATGCTTTTTATTAAAAAATATAAACATCTGTTTGTTAATTAAAATGTTTTTATTATTTTTAGCAATTATTATTTAAGTTTTAGCTGAAATATAATAAAATTTATATTCAACAAAAAATAAAAAATATACTGTAACAAACAACAAAAAAATTCGTATTAAATCATCTCAATTTATTTTTGAACAAATAATTATATATGGCATTACGCTACCCTCCGCACATTTTTTTAAACCATTTCATTTTAAACACGCAACTCAGCGCACAATCAGCACGCATGGGTTACGCTTTTATTTACCCCATCAGTTTTAATGTGATAAACAAATTAACTATGAAAAAAATATTCCAAATGAATGTTATTCAGTCACAAATGCTCAAAACAGTACTAATTTCATTACTGTTTTTTGCTTTTACCGGCAGCCGTTACGTTTCGGCTCAGACATCGCAACCGACCGTGATACCGGCAGGTTCTTTTATCATCAACATGGGTATTGTCCCGCAGACGGTGGCAAACGGCCTGAAACCCTACGGGCTTATTTATGCATTGTTGCAGAGCAAATGTCCCGTAGACTGGGTGATCAATCAGAGCAAAACAAAAGATGGAATTGATTTTACATACAACGGTGTAGGATATAAAGGCGGGCCTTTTATTATTCAGGCGCCCTACCGCACAGCCGCCGTGAATTCCATCATTTCGACATGGCAGTCGTATGGCGTTGTGGGCATCACAACAACATCCCCGGTTACCGTGCCGCTTTATTGTACGTTCTGGAATCTGCCCAAATGGACGCTGGACAAGCAAAACGGTTCGATAGCGGTGAATTTCTTCAACTATGCCGGTATACCTTCAACAGCTTATGGCGGATCATCATCCACTTACTGGAAATTACCCTCTCAACTGAACTGTTGTGACGACATTTTTGTAATGCCCCATGCCGATCCCATCTGGTCAACCCACAGGCATCTCTACGAATGGATGGCTGTTTCCGGTGACGGTATCGCCTCGGGCTGCAAAGGAGGTATATGGCTTGGATGCCATGCCGGCAGCGCTCTGATGAACATGTTCGACAACATCACCACCGACGGCGATCCTATTGACAACACCCAACAGACTAACCTGATGGTCGGAAAAACCGGACCCGCTGCCGGAGCAGGTCCCTGGAGCGATCCCGGCAATTCAATACTTCTCTGGGGCGACCATGATGACGGTACACCGCCATATGCATATGATTATCCCGGAGAATCAGTCATGCAGTTCATGGGAACCATAGATGCCGCGCAGCAGAACGGCTCCGAACAGATATACATTCCTGTAGGCGGTGCCGCAGGCTGGAATACCAACACCCATGTGGGTGTTTATGATCCCGACCATCCGGAACGCTATAACCTTTCGAATGATATACAATACCGTGCCGCAACGCTGGCCTACGGACCAGGATATGGCATAGAAGGCAACGGCAAGGTCATGCTCGAAGCATCTCACAACATCAGCGGAACAGGCACGGCCAATGTAGCTGCACAACGGGCATTCTTCAATTATTGCCTGCAGGTGATGTGGGAAAAAGCTGTACTGCCCGAATTGTCAGGCTTGCCCGACACCATATACAGCGGCAATTCATATAACATGGGGTACAATTTGTACTTCAATACGCCGGGAGGATCATACACCCTGCAAAGTATCCAATGGTCGTCGTCCTGTGGCGGCGCCTGGAATACCAGTACCAGCAACCCGACTACTTTTATTGCTCCGACAGTAGCATCACCACAACCCTGCAACATCTCCGTAACCATCACCGATGCCTGCGGACGACAAACCTTCGACACGCACCAGGCTATATTGGCGCCTTGTAACCTTCAGTCTACAAAAACCGTCACACCAGTTTCCTGCAATGGCGGATCCGATGGTTCAATCAACATAACTTGTGCAGCCTGGGCTTCGCCTTACAACTGGACATGGTCGCGCACCAACCCGACAGGCGGGCCGGTCAGCGGAACCGGAACAAGCATAAGCGGACTTTCCGCCGGAACGTATTCGGTAAGCATTTCCAATACGTCGCCATCATGCGCGGGCGCACTTAGTGCAGTAATCGCACAACCTGCACCTCTCACAACAAATACCACGGTTACAAGCCCTCCTTGTAATGGCGGAAATGGTAGTATTAACCTCTCTGTTTCAGGAGGCACACCACCCTTTAGTTTCATGTGGTCAAATGCAGCTACTACAGAAGATCTCAGCAATATCCCCGCGGGTACCTATTACGTTACCGTTACGGATGCAAAAAGCTGCACAGCCCTTGACACCGCTGTTCTTACCCAGCCCGCTACAGGCTTAACAGTAACAGGCACCACCACCGATGTCAGCTGTTATGGCGGCACCAGCGGCGCTATCAATATCACGGTCAGCGGCGGAACGGCTCCTTACACCTACGACTGGGGAGGCGGCGTGACCACAGAAGATCGTAGCGGCCTGACGGCAGGCAGTTATAATGTAATGGTAAGCGATGCTAACGGCTGTAAAGGCAATGCTTCGTTTACCATTACACAACCCACAGCCATTAACCTGAGTGTTTCTGTTATCAATCCCACATGCGCGGATATCAACCCGCCAATTTATTCCATTTATGATGGCATGATTGACCTGACAGT